>NZ_JBMDIL010000001.1:0-635995 GCF_057808655.1 Rhizobium sp. FG96
CTAGGCCTTTCTTCCGAAGAGGAATTGCCATGTCCAGCCAGCCCTCACCCTTCGCAGAGACTCCGGAACCGCCTTATTACGTGGTGACCTTTTCGTCGCAGCGCACGGGCGAGGAAGGCGGCTATCTGGAAATGGGCGGCGCGATGGTGGAACTCGCGCAGCAGCAGCCGGGCTATCTCGGTTTCGAAAGCGCTCGGACCGCCAGCGGCTTCGGCATCATCAATTCCTACTGGAAGGACGAGGCGAGCATTCTCGCCTGGAAAGCGGTCGTCGACCATGTCGAGGCGCAGCGCCGCGGCCGGTCCGACTGGTATTCACGCTATGAAATTCGCGTCGCGCTGGTGCAGCGCGCCTACGGCTTCGACAAAACCGCCGCGACAAAGGGAGATTAACTTGGCCAATAAGACCATCGACCACGCCTTTACGGCTAAGAGCCTGACCTCCGCCGCCAGCGACCCGACATTTGCCGGCGCGCTCTCCTTCATGCGCCGCCGCTTCACCAAGGATCTGAAGGGCGTCGATGTCGCCGTATGGGGCGTGCCCTTCGATGCCGCGGTCTCCAATCGGCCGGGCACGCGGTTCGGGCCGCAGGCGATCCGCCGGGCATCGGCGATCTTCGACAACGATCCGCAATATCCATTCAACCGCGATCTCTTCGCCGATATGGCGGTCATCGATTACGGCGACTGCCTGCTCGACTACGGCAATCACCAGGAGACCCCCGCAGCGATCGAGCGTCAGGCGACCACGATCCTCGACAGCGGCGCCTTCATGCTGACGCTCGGCGGCGACCATTACGTCACCTGGCCGATCCTCAAGGCGCATGCCGCCAAGCACGGGCCGCTGGCGCTGGTGCAGTTCGACGCGCATCAGGATACCTGGCTCGACGACGCCGGGCGCATCGACCACGGCTCCTTCGTGGCGCGCGCCGTGCGTGACGGCATCATCGACCCGGACCGCTCGATCCAGATCGGCATCCGCACCCATGCGCCTGACGATTGCGGCATCCAGATCCTCTACGGCCATCAGGTCGAGGAGATGAGTGCGGGCGAGATCGCCTCGACGATCATCTCGCATACGAAGGGCGCACCGGCTTACCTGACCTTCGACATCGACTGCCTCGATCCGGCCTTTGCGCCGGGTACCGGCACGCCGGTCGCCGGCGGCCCGTCGAGCGCCAAGATCCTGTCGGTTCTGCAGCGGCTGCATCAGCTCGATATCCGGGGCGCCGACGTCGTCGAGGTCTCGCCGCCCTATGATCACGCCGACGTCACCGCCATTGCGGGGGCGACGGTCGCGATGTATATGCTGGGCCTTCACGCCGAAAGGCGCGCGGCCGCCAAGTGACGGCTGTTATCAAACTGATTCAACTTCATGGCAAACTGATTCCGAAAGAACCCGGAACCTATTGAAAGCGCAGGATTATCATGGCAGCGAAGATATTCATCGATGGCGAAGCTGGTACGACGGGTCTGCAGATCCGTGAGCGCCTGGCTGGCCGCCGCGATATCGAGCTGCTGTCGATCCCGGCCGAAAGCCGCAAGGACAAGGCCGTTCGCGCCGAGCTTCTGAACAAGGCCGACGTCGCGATCCTCTGCCTGCCTGACGATGCGGCCAAGGAAAGCGTCAGCCTGATCGAGAATGACACGACGAAGGTGATCGACGCCTCGACGGCGCATCGCGTCGCCGAAGGCTGGGCCTATGGCTTTGCCGAACTCAGCAAGGACCAGGCGGGTGTCATCGCCTCGGCCAAGCGCGTCGCCAATCCGGGCTGCTGGCCGCAGGGCCCCATTGCGACGCTGCGTCCGCTGATCGAAGGCGGCCTGCTGCCTGCCGATTTCCCGGTGACCGTCAACGGCATCTCGGGCTATAGCGGCGGCGGCCGGACGATGATCGAGGACTATGTCGCCAAGGGCGAGGATGCGCCTGAGTACATGCCCTACGGCCTTGGCTTCAAGCACAAGCACCTGCCGGAACTGCAGCACTATGCCAAGCTCGGCCGCGTGCCGTTCTTCCAGCCTGTCGTCGGGAATTTCGCGCAGGGCATGGTCGTCACCGTGCCGCTGCAGCTGTCGCATCTGCCGAAGGTGCCGACCGGTGCTGAAATCCATGCCGCGATCGCCGATTATTTCGCCGGCATCAAGGGCGTCGTCGAAGTCGCGCCGTTCGAGAGCACCGAGCGCACCCCCGATCTCAACCCCGAGATCTACAACGACACCAACCGCATGCGCCTGCACGTCTTCGCCAACGACGCGAACGCGCAGGCCCTGCTGGTCGCCGTCTACGACAATCTCGGCAAGGGTGCCTCGGGTGCCGCCGTCCAGAACATGGACCTGATGATCGGCGCCTAAGCGCCACGCCTGATTTCCGGTGGCTGCATCCATGCGGCCGCCGGCAGCCCACTTCCGCAGGCAATCATGTCCGCCTCCCTCTCCTTCGACAGTTTCTCGTCCTGGCTCGTGTCAGCGCTTCCCGATCACGGCGTCCCTGCCCTGATCGCCTTCGCTCTGATCGCCGGGCTTGCCCGCGGCTTCTCCGGGTTCGGGGCGGCGCTGATCTTCATTCCGCTTGGCGGCGCGATCGTCGGCCCGAAGCTGATCTCGCCGGTGCTGCTGGTCATCGATGGATTGGCGACGCTCGGGATGATCCCGGATGCCTGGCGCAATTCGAACCGGCGTGAGGTCTTCGTGATGATTGCGGGGGCGGCGCTCGGCGTTCCCGCAGGAACGGCAGTGCTGACGCTGATGGACCCGTTGCTGCTGCGCTGGATGATCTGTGCCGTGGCGATCTGCCTGCTGGCGCTCTTGGTTTCCGGCTGGCGCTACCACGGCGAGCCGTCTGCGCCGCTGAGCTCAGGCGTCGGTCTGCTGGCCGGGTTGTTCAGTGGAGCCGCCCAGCTCGGTGGACCGCCGGTGGTTGCCTATTGGCTCGGCGGCAAGAGCGACTTTCAGCGCGTGCGCGCCAACGTGATCTTCTACTTCTCGATCTCCACGATCTTCAGCACGATCAGCTATTATGTCGGCGGCCTCTTCGTTCAGGCCGTCTTCGCGCTGACGATCGTCATTCTCCCAGCCTATGCGGTCGGGCTCTACGGAGGCTCGAAGCTGTTCGGGCTGGCGAAGGAAAGTACCTTCCGCCTGATCTGCTATCTCCTGATCGGAGCCTCCGCGATATTCGGTCTGCCCGTCCTCGACGGCATCCTTCGTTAGGCGGGCTGGCGCAGCAGGCCCATCTTGACGCTGAGCTTCTCGCCCGGGCCATGCGCAAAAGCAAAGAGCAGGCCGGCCAGGAAGGTGAAGTGATCGACGAAGAAGCCGAACTCGGCCTGATTACCTTCCCAGCGGTTCGGACCGTGGAAAGCGAAAGCGAGGAAAATCACGTAGACGCCGGCAAGCAACGCCGCTTCGCTGAAGAAGGCGCCGGTGAGGAAGGCTACCGCCAGACCGACTTCGAAGAAGGCCGCCACCCAGGCGAGGAACAGCGGGAACGGAAATCCTGCGGCGGCGATGTAGCCCGCGGTTGCGCCCATATCCATGAACTTGAAGCTCGTCGCCATCAGGAACATCGCACCGAAGATCAGTCTTGCGGCGAGAATTGCTATTGTCTTTGCCATTGTCCTACCCTCTTTCGTGGCCGCAGCCATTGTGGAACCATGTCACAAGGACGGGTGGCAGGCAGCATTGCCGACAGGGGCGCGATATTTTTCTCACGGCATCAAAAAGCCGCGGCGCATGGCACCGCGGCTTGAAGAATTCGGGAATGTGTCGGCGCGTCAGCTGCGCTCGGCAATCACCGTCTGGCGGGTGAATTCGCCGTAGTAACCCCGCCAGTTGGCGACGGCGAAGCCGAAGACGACGAGTGCGCCGCCCTGATGCAGCAGGCCCCAGTGCAGCGGCACATGCAGCAGCAGCGTGGTGATGCCGATCGCCGCCTGGATGGTTACCAGCGCGAAGAGCACGACGGCGCGGCGGGCATGGGTGGTCTGCGGCGCGGCGCGCAGCGCCATGATCATGTTGATCAGCGTCAGCGCGAAGAGCGTGTAGGCGCCGATGCGGTGGATGAACTGCACGGTCTTCGGGTTCTCGAAGAAATTGATCCAGGCCGGCTGCTGGATCAGCAGGTCGCCGGGAACGACAGAGCCATCCATCAGCGGCCAGGTATTGTAGGTGAAACCTGCATCGAGACCGGCCACGAGCGCGCCGAGATAGATCTGGAACAGCGCGAAGATGGCGATGACGGCCGCCCAGGTCTTCGAGCTCGAGGCCGGCGCCGCTTCATTGGAATGCGGCGAGAGACCGCGCATGATCCACATGCAGGAGGCAAAGATCAGGCAGGCCATGACGAGGTGGGTCGC
Organism: Rhizobium sp. FG96; assembly: GCF_057808655.1. Taxonomy (NCBI): domain Bacteria; kingdom Pseudomonadati; phylum Pseudomonadota; class Alphaproteobacteria; order Hyphomicrobiales; family Rhizobiaceae; genus Rhizobium; species Rhizobium sp. FG96. Next base: position 4,355 of record NZ_JBMDIL010000001.1, read on the forward strand.
CAGGCGGTACTGACTGACATCCGTGCGCACGGCAAGGCCAGACGAGACCATCCACCAGCCGATGAAGCCCTGGAGGCCGCCGAGTGCCAGAATACCCGCCAGCGGCCAGCGCAGACGGCGCTCGACCTTGCCCGTGATCCAGAAATAGAGGAGCGGCAGCGCGAAGATGACACCGATGCCGCGGGCGATCAGGCGGTGAGCCCATTCCCACCAGAAGATGCCCTTGAACTGTTCGACCGTCATGTCGCTGTTTAACTGCTGAAACTCGGGAATGCGCTGATAGAGCTTGAATTCCTCCTCCCACTCGGCAGCGTTCAGCGGCGGAATGACGCCGTGGATCGGCTTCCATTCGGTGATCGACAGGCCCGAATTGGTGAGACGCGTCGCGCCGCCGACAAGCACCAGACAGAAGAGCGCGAGCAGCACGAAACCCAGCCAGATGCGAATGGCGCGGCGGTTGCGGTCCTGCTTGCGGACTTCGCCCCGGATTGCATGCTCGGTGGTGATATCTGCGACGGCCATGATTGCTCCTTGTTATCGGCAGTTGATTTGCCCTAGCGGCTCATGCAAAACAAGCCCCGAACCTTTGCGGCATGCCGTCGCGCTGGTTCCATCCTGCAATCCGGAAGCCAAGACTGATGCCCGTTCGCCTGCGCAAATTCATCGGCACGATCCTGATCATCATCCTCGTGCTCGGCTATGCGCTGATCGCGAACACGATCGCGGTGGCGACGCTCGGCGAAGCTCCCTGGTGGGGCCATCTCCTCTATTTCGCGCTGACCGGCCTCATCTGGATCCTGCCAGCGATGCTGATCATCAAGTGGATGGCAGGCCCGAAGCAGCAATAGGCATTAACAGGCAGATAACCCTGATCTGCGGAAAACCCGCCTGTTTGGCTTGCGTTTAAACCCTCTCTAGGCCTTGGCCGCTATATCTTCCGGCACGCAATCTTGACCGGAGATCTCCCGTGCGGACGCAGAAGCTCGATGCCGACCACCAGCCGCTTGACGATGCAGGCAAGGCCGATGCCGGTATTTCCCGGCTGAGATCGGTCGGCGCGCAGCTGGCGATCGCCGATCTCGGCATCACCGTTCATACAAAACTGGAGCCGCTGGAGAGCGACTGGCGGGCGCTTGAGAAAGATCCCCTCGCCTCGCTGCATCAGGGCTACGAGTGGTGCCGCTCCTGGGTGCGCGCCTATGACAGGCCGCTTGCCGTGCTCAAAGGCACCGCGCAGGGCAAGGCCGCCTTCATCCTGCCGATCGAGATCGAAAGCCGCCAGGGCGTGCGGATCGCCAAGTTCATCGGCGCCGATCACAGCAATATCAATACCGGCCTGTTCTCGGCCGCCTTCCTCGAAGGCGCAGGCGGTCTCGATGCCGATCGTTTCACGGCGATCCTGAGAGAGGCGCTGCATGGCAAGGCCGATCTGTTGCTGCTGCAGAACATGCCGCTGGAATGGCGCGGGCGGGAAAACCCGCTGAAGCTGCTGCCGATGGTGCAGAACCAGAACCACGCCTACCAGCTGCCGCTGCTCGAAAATTTCGAGGCGACGTTGAAACAGCTGAATGCCAAGAGCCGCCGCAAGAAATTCCGCGTGCAGTCCAAGCGGCTGGAGGCAATCGGCGGCTTCGACTATATCGACGGCGGCTCACCCGTCGAACAGCATGCGCTGCTCGACCTGTTCTTCAGGCAGAAGTCCGAGCGCTTCCGTTCGCTCGGTCTGCCCGACGTCTTTGCCGATGCCGCGACGAAGGCGTTCCTGCATGGGCTCATCGATATCCGCGACGGTAGCGACTATGGCCTGGAAATGCATGCGCTGCGGTTGAAGGGTGAATTCGACGGCAAGATTGCGGCCGTCTCGGGCATCTCGCGCAAGGGCGATCACGTCATCTGCCAGTTCGGTGCGATCGACGAGAACCTCGTTCCGGATGCCAGCCCCGGCGAATTCCTCTACTGGCAGATGATCTCCGGCCTGCAGAACAAGGGCGTCGCGCTCTTTGATTTCGGCCTTGGCGACCAGACCTACAAGCGCTCCTGGGCGCCCGTCGAGACCGACCATCATGACGTGGTTCTGCCGCTGTCGCTGAAGGGCCGGATTGCAGGGACGGCGCATCGCGCCATCACCCGCAGCAAGGCCTATATCAAGGCGCGGCCGGGCTTTTACAGAACAGCCCAGCGCCTGCGCGCCAAGATCGGCATCTGACCGCCTCAGGCGGCGTGGCGGGTAAGATCGGGCTCGGCGCTTTCGCCGCCCGACATCAGCACGACGCGCTGGTAACCGGCCTTTTCGAATTCGGTCATAGCGGTCACGAACTCGTCTTCCAGCACTTCCGGCATGGAGAGGATGATCTCGACATCCTTGCTGCGCGTCAGCCGCGACACGCCGGCGACATCGGCCGCGCCGCATTCGACGACGACGATATCGTAAGCCGACATCAGGGCATCGAGCAGCAGCGACAGACGGTCGGCGCCACGCATCGCCTTGCGGACATCGCTGGTGCCCTGCGGGATGAGATGCGCATCTGACGAGCGGTCGCCGTGGATCGTGTCGCCGAAGGCAGCTTCGCCGCAGAGCAGGTCGGTAACGCCTGGCGCTTCCAGGTCTTCGGCCATCATTGCCGTCGGATAGCCGGAGCCGGTCATGTCGACGAGGATGGCGCGCTGGCCGGAGGCGGCGAGCCTGCGGGCAAGCGCAACGGTGGCTGCGGAGCCGTCGTCACCAGTCGGTGAAATGGCGATTGCGAGCGGCGCACGGCTGCCGGTGAGATAATCGGCAACGGAGCCGATCGAGAATTCGTTCTCTTCGACAGCTTCGACGGCGACGGCGAGCTCTTCGGTTTCAGGTTCTTCTGCCGGGGCAGAGAGCATGCTGGGGGCCACGGCACGTTTCGTCTTTGCGGGAGCGGCAACGATAACCGTTTCCTCTTCCTCGATACGGGCAACCGGCAAGGCGGGACCAACAGGACGCAACGCGCGGCCGCTGAAGAGCTCGGCGAGCATGATGACGATCGAGGTGATGATCAGCGTTGCGAAGGCGGCGACGATGACGATCGGGACGACCTTCGGGAAATAGGGATCGACCGGCTGGATCGCCTTGGAGACGACGCGGGCATCGGCCGGGCTGGAATTGCTGTCGGCGCGCGATGCGGCTTCGCGGTAACGCACCAGATAGGTTTCGAGCAGCTGGCGCTGGGCATTGGCTTCGCGCTGCAGCGCGTTCAGGCCGACTTCGTCTTCCCCGGCCTTGGCGCTGTTCTGCTGCAAAGCGCCGGACTGGCGCTCGAGCTCGGTGGCGCGCAGATCGGCGACCTTGGACTCGTTCTCAATGCTGGTCAGGATCTTCTGCGTTTCGGCGCGGATCTGCGTCTTGATGTCGGCGAGCTGGGCGCGGAGACTGCGCAGGCGCGGATGGTTGTTGAGCAGCGAGGTGCTGAGATCGGAGATCTGCGACTGCAGTCCGGACTCGGTACCCTTCAGGCGCTGCATCGACTGCGAATTCATGATGTCGGGCAGCGTATCGGAGGCTTCGCCGGAGGACAGCGCGTTACGCACGGCCTGGGCGCGGGCTTCGGCATTGGCCTTCTCGCCGCGCACCCGGGTCAGTTCGGCGGAGATATCGTTCAGCTGCTGCGTCGGGAAGTTGCTGCCGCCATTGGTCGGCAGCAGGCCGTGCTGAGCGCGGTATTCGGCGACCTTCTGCTCGGCATCATTGACCTTCTGGCGCAGGCTTTCGATTTCAGGCTCGAGCCAGCGGGTGGCTTCGGAATTGGAGGCGAGCTTGGCGCCGCTCTGGGTAGCGAGATAGACCGATGCCATCGCATTCGGAATGCGGGCGGCGAGCTTCGGATCCTTGGAGGTGAAGTTGATGCCGATGACGCGCGAGCCCGGCACCTGGAAGACCTGCAGGCGCTCGGTGAAGGCATCGATGACGCGCTCTTCAGGCGGGTTTTCAGCCGGGTTCTTCTTCAGATGCAGGGCAACGAGGATATCCGTCAGCGCCGAGCCGTTGGCTGCCTCGTCGAATTCCGGGAGCTCGTAGAGCTTCTCGCTGTTGATGACCTTCTTGATCAGGTCGGCGGACTGCAGGAGCTGCACCTGGCTCGCAATATTCAGCTCGTCGAGCAACGGGCCTGCCGTGGCGTCGGATGTCTGGGTATTGGCGAAGGCCGGCGCGCGCTGCTCGATCAGCAGGCGCGTCTCGCCGCGATATTTCGGCGCGATCATCTTGGCGCCGGCGAAGGCAACCCCTGCCCCGATCAGCGTGATCGCAACGACCTTGAGCCGCCGTTCCCATACGGCACGGACAAGCTGGCCAAGATCGATGTCGACATCCTGATTTCCCGATACGCCGGACATACTCGTACTCCAAGAACAAAGGTGCCGCGAAGCGTAAACGACTATAGTAACCCAAGCGTTAATTGCCCCGCCCTCAAGTAAGAGGCGGGAGAATGCACCGGGGACAAAAAAAGCTGCGGATTTTTACCAGCCATTAACCCTAACGGATCGATAACGGCGGGGACCAATTTGTTTTCTGTGAGCCTGCACGGATGCCCCTCGCTACGCCAAAGATGTTTCTGGCCCTTGGCCTCGCCGCAATGACTGCGGTCCTGAGCGGCTGCAACACCTATAAGCCGGCGCCGAAGGCTTTCCAGCAGGCGACGATCCAGCCCTATACGCTGGATAGCGGCGACCGCCTGCGCATCACCGTCTTCGACCAGCCGAGCATGACGAACAGCTATACTGTCGATCAGGCCGGCTATATCGCATTCCCGCTTGTCGGCCAGGTCCCTGCCCGTGGCCGCACCCTGCAACAGCTTTCCGGCCAGCTGGCTGGCAAGCTGCGCCAGGGTTATCTTCGCGATCCCGATGTCACCATCGATGTCGATCGCTACCGCTCGATCTTCGTCATGGGCGAAGTCGGCCAGCCCGGTCAATACGCCTATGTTCCCGGCCTGACGGTTCAGAATGCCATCGCTGTTGCCGGCGGTTACACCTCGCGCGCCAATCAGGCCAGCGTCGACGTGACGCGCAAGATCAACGGTCAGGTCATCACCGGCCGCGTCAACATTTCTTCCGCCATCATCGCTGGCGACACGATCTATGTACGCGAACGGCTGTTCTGATCTGACATGACAGACGAACAACGGCCTCTCCGCATCATTCACTGCTTCAGGTCGCCGATCGGCGGAATCTTCCGCCATGTCCGCGATCTGGTCGAAGAGCACAGCAAGGCTGGACACGAGATCGGCATTCTCTGCGACAGCTCGACAGGTGGCGAGCACGAGGACCGGCTGTTCGACGATATCCGTCCCTATCTGTCGCTTGGGCTGACGCGCGTGCCAATCCGCCGCGCCCCTGGCCTCTCCGATATCCCGGTGATCTGGGATACATACAAGACAATCAAAAGTTTGCGGCCTGATGTGCTGCACGGACACGGCGCCAAAGGCGGTGTGCTCGCGCGGCTCGTTGGCTCAGCCCTGCGGGTGAACAGGTATCGCGTAGCCCGCCTCTATACTGCGCATGGCGGAAGCCTGCATTATTCCCGCACCTCGTTCCTCGGGCAGTTCGTGCTCAAGATGGAACGGCTGCAGGAATATCTGACCGATGCCCTCGTCTTCATCTGCGAATACGAGCGCGACACCTATGCCAAGAAGGTCGGCAAGCCGAAAACCAAGACGCGGCTGATCTATAACGGCATCGGGGAACGGGACTTCCAGGTCATTCCCACCCGATCCGATGCGGTCCATTTCATCTATATCGGCATGCTTCGGGACCTTAAGGGTCCCGATCTTTTTGTGGATGCCTTCGCCAAGACCGAGCGGCTGGCCGGGCGCCCCCTCTCCGCGCTGATGATCGGCGACGGGCCGGACCGCGACAAGTACCGCGACATGATGGTCGAGCGCGGCCTCGGCAAGCGCATCAGCATGTTGCCGGCAATGCGCGTGCAGGAGGCGTTCACGATGTCGCAGAATGTTGTCGTGCCCTCGCGTGCCGAGGCCATGCCCTATATTGTCCTCGAGGCGCTGGGCGCCGGCAAGACCGTGATCGCCAGCCGCGTCGGCGGCATTCCGGAAGCGCTCGGCAAGGAGAGCGCAGCACTCGTGACGCCCGGTGACGCGACCGACCTTGCGCGGGTCATGGCCGAGGCGCTTGCCAAGCCCGAATGGGGCCATCAGACGATGCCCTCGACCGAGGCCGTCAAGGCGGTGTTTTCAGCACCGGTGATGGCGAAAGATGTGCTGAAACTATACTACGAGCTCATCGGCCAGACGCCGACATCTTCAAATATATAAGATCCTGTAAACCTTTCTTAGGGGCTTCCTGCTATGCCGTTTGTATCAACGAGCGGCGGAAGCCTCATGAACAAGGCAGAAAAGAGCGGTCAGTTCGACGTCGAAACGCTGCGCAAGCAGGTCTCGGACATCCATGCGCGTGGCGATACGGCCGAGAAGGCGGATGAGGCAGGGTCGATCAACCCCTACGCCCTGCAGATCGCCGAACAGTTTCGCGAAGGCACGCATTCGCCCGCCATCATCATCGGCCAATTCCGGCTTTTCGAATTCGCCTCGCAATTCGTCATCGGCCTCCTCGCCTTCCTGATCTGGCCGGGAGACGGCAGCACCGAGACCTTCGCCTCGCGCGTCGCGCTCGCCTTCTTCATCGCAGCCTTCGCCGTCGTCAGCCTGCAGATCAGCGATACCTATTCGATCCCGGCGTTGCGCTCGCGCGTGCGGCTCTTGCCGCGGATCTTCCTCTCCTGGGCAGCCGCCTTCCTGCTGACGGAAATGGTCTTTGCGCTGTTCAACGAGACCTCCTGGGCGAAGATCAACCTGCATCTTGCCTGGTTCTCGGTCGCAGGCCTGTTCCTCATCGGCATCCGCTTCCTCGTCGCCTACGGCATCCGCAACTGGGCGCGCAACGGCGTCATGGAGCGGCGCGCCGTCATCGTCGGCGGCGGCGATCCGGCCAAGGATCTGATCCGCCTGCTCGAATTGCAGCCCGACAACGACATCCGCATCTGCGGCATCTTCGACGATCGCGGCGAGAAGCGCTCGCCGATCATGGTCGCCGGCTATCCGAAGCTCGGCACCGTTGCCGAACTCGTCGAGTTCGTCCGCCTGACACGCATCGACATGCTGATCATCGCCCTGCCGCTCAGCGCCGAAGCCCGCATTCTGCAACTTCTGAAGAAGCTCTGGGTGCTGCCGGTCGATATCCGCCTTGCCGCCCATGCCAACCGCCTGCGGTTCCGCCCGCGCGCCTATTCGCATGTCGGCACCGTGCCGATGCTCGACATCTTCAAGAAGCCGATCCAGGACTGGGATTCGGTCGCCAAGCGCGGCTTCGACATCTTCTTCGCGACACTCGCCCTGCTCCTGCTCTGGCCGGTGATGATCGCAACGGCTGTTGCCATCAAGCTGACCTCGAAAGGCCCGGTCTTCTTCATGCAGAAGCGCCACGGCTTCAACAACGAAATCATCAACGTCTTCAAGTTCCGCTCGATGTACACGAACATGAGCGACCCGAGCGCGAAGGCTGCGGTGACCAAGGGCGACCCGCGCGTCACCCCCTTCGGCCGCTTCATCCGCAAATCCTCGATCGACGAGCTGCCGCAGCTCTTCAACGTGCTGCGCGGCGAGCTGTCGCTGGTCGGCCCACGTCCGCATGCCGTTGCAGCCCAGGCCCATAACCGGGCCTTTGGCGATGTCGTCGAGGGCTATTTCGCCCGCCACCGCGTCAAGCCGGGTGTCACCGGCTGGGCGCAGATCAACGGCTGGCGCGGCGAAGTCGACAATGACGACAAGATCAAGTTCCGCACGGCCTACGATCTTTATTACATCGAGAACTGGTCGCTCTGGTTCGACCTGAAGATCCTGTTCCTGACGCCGATCCGGCTGCTCAACACGGAAAACGCGTATTGAGCGCGATCGAGGCGACATATCCGCGCGTTGCCGACCCGCAGCGCGTGACGCTGCGCATCATCGGCTCGGCTCTGGTCGCCTTCGGCGTCTTCCTCTCCGGCTTCGTCATCGACGAGCCGGCGCCCTACGAGCTCTGGATGGCCGGGTTGACCGGCATCTGGTTCATCCTCGGGCTGCGCATCTCCCGCTATAGCGGCATCCTGCTGGCACTGCTGATCACCTTCAATGTCGGCGGCATGCTGTCGCTGACGCAGATGAAGGACATGACGGGCGGGCCGATGTATATCGCCGTCTCGACCTTCCTGGCGCTGACATCGGTCTTCTATGCCGCGATCATCGAGGACAATGCCAAGCGCCTCGTGCTGATCTTCAATGCCTGGGTGTTTGCCGCCGTCATCACCTCGCTGCTCGGCATCCTCGGTTATTTCCACGCCTTCCCCGGCTCGGAAGTCTTCACGCTCTACGACCGCGCCAAGGGCGCCTTCCAGGATCCGAACGTCTTCGGTCCGTTCCTCGTCGCCCCCTCGCTCTACCTCGTGCACGGCATGCTGACGCGCAGCCTGCTGAGCTCGCCAGTCCGCGCCCTTGCGCTGCTCATCCTGGCGCTCGGCGTGTTCTTGTCCTTCTCGCGTGCCGCCTGGGGCCTGTTCCTGCTGACCATCGTCATCCTCATCTTCGTCATGCTGCTGAAAGAGCGCACCGGCGCCTTCCGGCTGAAGATCCTGATGATGTCGATGGCGGCGGTGATCCTGATGGTCGCCGCGCTCGTCATCGCACTTCAGATCCCGCAGGTTGCCGATCTCTTCAGCACCCGCGCCCAGCTCGTGCAGCAATATGACGGCGAATATCTCGGCCGTTTCGACCGCCACCGCATCGGCTTCCAGATGATGATGGAGCGGCCGCTCGGGATCGGCCCGATGGTGTTCGGCACGATCTTCCCCGAGGACGAGCACAATATCTGGCTGAAATGCCTGACGACCTACGGCTGGCTCGGCTTCGTCACCTATGTCTCGATGCTGATCTGGACCATCTATCTCGGTTTCAAGAACCTGCTCAAGGACCGCCCCTGGCAGCCCTTCCTGATGATCGCCTGGATCTGCGTCATCGGCCATGCGACGATCGGCAACGTCATCGATATCGACCACTGGCGCCACGTCTATCTGCTGTTCGGCATCGTCTGGGGCTGCGCCGCACTCGAGCACCGCCACCAGCTCGCCGAGATGCGCAAAACCCACGTCAGCGCCACTTGAGAAGCGGCCCGTCCGCGCTAAACTTCTCCTCATGATCACGGGAACACAGATACGCGGCGCCCGCGCCATGACGGGCATGAGCATCGAGGAACTGGCCGCTGCATCCGGCCTTTCCGCAAAAATCATTTCGGCGCTCGAACAGGGCGAAGGCAGCGGCGAGCCGCAGGCCTTTCTCGCCGCCAAGCACGCGCTGGAGGCGGCCGGCATCATCTTCATCGCCAGCGGCAATCATGACGAAGGCGGCCCCGGCGTGCGCCTCAAGGCACGCGGCAACGGCGACGACGGCCTGCGGCCCGAGGAGCTCAACGCCACCAATGACGATTAATCCGGAACCAAACCGGTTCTGATGCGTTTTCCGCGCGCAATCAATGCGTTGAGGGAAAATCATCTTGAATCGTAACAGCAGTCTTTATTTCGTCATCGGCGCGCTCGTGGTCGTCGTCATCGGCCTCGGCGCCTATATTTATCGTGAAGAAAGCAAGCCTGAAGGCGTCGAGCTCAGCATCGGCCAGAACGGCATTTCCGTCGAGCAGAAGTAATCTTCAGAGATAGGCCTTGGTCAGGGCGGCGAGCTTTGCGCCGTCTCTGACACCCTGCCGGTAAAGCTGGATCATCACCGCGCCCAGGCGCTCGGCCTCCTGCGTGCGGCGGCCGACGCCGCGGTCCTCGCAGACTTCATCCAGGACATTGGAAATCACGTCGAGATCGTCCGAAAACAGCGGAAGGTCGCGCGGATGGATAGTCGTGTCGAGCATCGAGGCGGCACTTCCTGAAAGCCTGGGGCAGGATACCTGCAGCGGCAGATGAGATCGGGAACGCCTGCACTATGCGCGCGGATTTCACGCTTTGCAACTCTCTGAAATTTAGCGGGAACAAAGGGACATGCCCGGCGTTCGATGCCAGGTTCAAATCAGTACAAAGACCGTGTCATGAGTCAGAGAAGTTTCCCCTCCCCCGTTCGCGTCAAATCCGCAACCGCAGACCTCATCATCTCCACCGCCTGGGATGCCGTCGAGTTCCTGAAGCGCTGGCCGGGCAACCGCGGCCGCGAATACCGCATCGCCATGCAGCATTGCCTCGACGCGCTCGACGGCCTGATCAGCGCCAGCAAGGCGCGGCTTTCCTTCATCACCGCCGCCCGCATCGCCGGGCTGCTTGCCTAAGTCGAATCTGCCGGGTCAGTGCTTTCGAAGCGGCACGACCTCGGCCAGCCGCGGATGCAGGGCACCTTCGGTAATCGCCCTGCCACTGAGTTCGATGAGATACTCCCCGGCAAGCTCCGTCAGCGCTATCGCGACATCGCCTTCTGCCCATCCGGCCCTGACAGCCTCGTCCGTCAGCGCCTGAAACGCCTCGACAAGCCGCTCCCGCGAACCGTCCATCATCCTGCGACCGGTCATTGCTGTCCCTCCGCTGCGCCATCTGGCGTTTCGTCAGGATACGTGCGGTAGCGGCGAAAAGACGAGAACTATTCACAAAAGGTAGCGGCCAATTTTGGTGGGGTCGAGCGGACGCGCGTAGACGTGAAGCGTCCAGGCTGAGGGTCACCTAGTGAGACCTAGGTGGAAATTCTTGCTTTGCTCTGTTTTCCGTTGGGTCATCCCTGGCCCCAGGGATAGAGCGGCTTTAACCCGCCAATCCGTAGCAACGTAGCAGCGCTAGAAAACGTGTTGAAGAACTAGAAGCTAGAGTTGCAAGACTCGGCGACTAAGATCACCTTTTCCATGTAATATTTTGCGACGTGTAGGGAACGGACATGGCGTCGAATTTCGAAAGATACGAGAAAGATATTGAGCGCTTGGGGAAGTTTGGCGCGAAGCTTACCATGAGCCTCCAAAAGCTGACGCGCCCAAAAGATCCCGTCATACATGACTTCGCGCCTGAAGAGGTTGAGAACCTGCCGGACTTTGGTGCCAATTATCAAGCTTGGTATTCGGAGTCCTTAGCGTTGGTGAAGCAACTCATCCCCGAGCGCGAAGACGACTTCCGTAGCTACTACCAGCATAAAGGACAGCGCTCCACCATCATGTGGGCGAACTATACGATTAGCGATGCCCTGCGCGGTGTTCAAACCCATGCCGGGGTTACCCCTGCCGCCGCAATCCCAGCCATGTTCCAACAATTCAATATTATCAACGGTCTTCGGAATAGGTTCAGATCGTCACTGTATGACATAAGGACGCTTGTCCACGCCGACGTACTAGATGACGAACTGCACGCCGCCGAAGTGCTGAACACAAGCGGCTTTGTACGCGGCGCAGGCGCGGTTGCTGGTGTGGTTTTGGAAGGCCACCTTGGGGCGGTTTGTGCTCGTCACGGCTTGGCGATCAAGAAAAAGCATCCCACTATTTCAGACTTTTACCAAGCTTTGAAAGACGCTAGCGTTATCGATCTCGTGCAGTGGCGTTTCATCCAACACCTCGCGGATATTCGCAACAAATGCGATCACAAGGCGCCGACGGACCCGACAGCTACAGAAGTTGCAGAGTTGATCGAGGGCGTTCGCAAGATCACCAAGACAGTTATGTAGATCGGGATTGCAGTGGACTGATAAGGAAGGGATTACGTGTTTCTTGGGCCCATTCCGCGACCGGGCAGGAATTGGCTTCATTGAGTGGCAAGAAAAAATCGTGAGCTTTCCGTGCTCTTTTGTGGATCTTTTATCCTTTTCGTTCTCCTCTAGGCCATCTCGGCCCTTGGGGGAGAGAACGAAAACCCTTGGTGTTCAAGGGTTTAAATGGTCGGGGCGACAGGACTTGAACCTGCGACCCCTTGACCCCCAGTCAAGTGCGCTACCGGGCTGCGCTACGCCCCGACCTGCCTAAACGGCTTGCATCGTTTAGTTTTTCGACGGCTTGAATGCAAGCGGAAAAAGGATCTATCCGCTCAAAAAGCCGACAGTTGATTACGCCCTGGCGATCGAGACGGCGCCGGGCTTGGTTTCGACGCGGAAATCCGTGTAGCCGTCGGTTTCGGCGTGAGGTGTTTCGAAGGGCGTTGCGTGGGTCGTGGTGATGACGACGACGTCGGCGCCGGCGGCTTCACCGGCGAGAATGCCGGCGACGGCATCTTCGAAGACGAGGCAACGGGCCGGATCGACGCCGAGGCGCTTGGCGCCGAGGATGTAGCATTCCGGGCTCGGCTTGCCCGCCGAGACTTCCTCGCCTGTTACCATGACCTTCGGCAGCGGAATGCCGGCCGCCTTCAGGCGCTTGAAGGCGAGTTCGGCGGGGGCCGAGGTGACGATCGCCCAACGGTCGTCCGGCAGGCTCTTGACGAAATCGATGGCGCCGGGGATTTCGATGATGCCCTCGACATCCTCCATCTCGGCGTCGAGCAGCAGCTTTGCCTCATGGAAGGGATCGACGCCCGGCAGGCCGAGATTGCGGACGGTATCGGAGGCGCGAACGCCGTGCACGGTCTTCATGAACACCTCCGGCTCCAGGCCGTGGCGCTTTGCCCAGTCGCCCCAGACGCGCTCCACGACGGCGATCGAGTTCACCAGCGTGCCGTCCATGTCGAAGAGGAAAGCGTCGTAGTCTTTGCCGAAGATGTTCGAATTGGGCACTGCGTATTCCTTGTCTGCTAGGTGATTGGCGGGCGATGGTCCGGTTCAGCCGGTCTGCTTTTCCATCGGCCAGGTGTCCGAGAGGCGGTAGCCCGCGGGATAGGGGTCGGAGGGATCGAGCATCAGTTGCTGCGTTCCCGTCACCCAGGCGCGGCCGGAGATGATCGGCACGATACCGGGCTTGCCGCCGATATCGGCTTCGGAATCGATCGAGCAATGGAACTCGGAGCCGATGATCGAGCGGCCGGTGAATTTGTCGCCGACCTTCATATGACCCTTCGCATGCAGGACGGCCATGCGCGCCGAGCAGCCGGTGCCGGTCGGCGAGCGGTCGATCTTGCCCGGCCGGATGGCGACGGCATTGGCGCCGGTCAGGATGCCGTTCTCGACGGCGACGGGGGCTGCGAACTGGCAGAAGGAGATGTGGTCCCAGCCGCTGTTGACCGGGTGGACGAAGCCGAGCTGTTCGTTGGCGGCTTTGGTGATCTTCATGCCGAGTTCGGCGAGATCGCGGGCCTCGTGCGGGGCGATCGAGAAGCCGAGCGCATGGGCATCGACGATGACGAAGCTGTCGCCGCCATAGGCGGTATCGACGGTCAGCGTGCCGAGCCCCTCGACCTCCAGTTTCGCATCCAGCTTGTCTGCAAAGGAGGCGACGTTCTTGACGCTGATGCGCTCGGCCTTGCCGTTGCGGCAGGTGGCGGTGACCTCGATGAGACCGGCCGGCGGCTCGAGGATCATCTTCGTTTCCGGTTCCTGCATCGGGATGATGCCGGTATCGAGGAGCACGGTCGAAACGCAGATCGAGTTGGAGCCGGACATCGGCGGCGTGTCGGCGGGCTCCATGATGATCCAGCCCATCTGCGCCTTCGGGTTCTTCGGCGGCACCAGCAGGTTTACATGGCGGAAGACGCCGCCGCGCGGTTCGTTGAGCACGAAATTGCGCAGCGTCTCATCCGTGGCGATGAAGCGGGACTGATCCCAGACCGTGTCACCGGGCGGTGGCGCGACACCGCCGACGATCACATCGCCCACCTCGCCTTCGGCGTGGCAGGTAACGACATGGATGACCTTGGATGTTCTCATCGCCCCCAGCTCCTCTTCAAGCCTTCTGTCTAACCGTGGCAGCGGCGCTTGCCAAGGTCAGTAGCGGCCATCCGGGTGTGTCGCCTCGCGAACATTGGCGAGGCCGCGATTGGCATCCTTGCTGCCGGTCGCGGCCGCCGCCTCGAAGACGCGGGTGGCATCGCCATACATCTTGAGGTTCAGGTAGCAGTAGCCGCGCAGCACCATCAGGTCGATGGTTTCCTGCTTCAGCTGGGCGCGCTGGTCGAGATAGATCAGCGTTTCACGATAGCGCTTGGCGCCGTAGGCCGAGAGCGCGCGGTCGGCGAGGATCGCGACCTGCAGCTCGGCGGCGCGCTGGCGGTTCTGCGGCGCGCGGGTTGCGGAGACGGCGGCGTTGTTCGACAGGCCGGCGCGCAGATAGGCGAGGCTCTGGCCGTAAGCGGCATCTTCACGGTTCTGGCGCGCCGGGCTCTTCAGCGCCGTCTCGAAGGCGGCAATCGCCTCCATCGGACGGTTGAGATCCATCAGGCACCAGCCGCGGGTCAGCGCATCGCCGGGGCTCAGCATGCTGGCATCGATCGTCGTGGCGCAGCCGCGGGGGGCGCGTGCCGCCTGCTGAACGGCGGCGGGCCGGGACGGCTCGGCATCGTAGCTCGCAACCTGCGTGCGCTGGCGCTGAACCGGCTGCTGGTAGGCCTGCTGCTGTTGCACGGGCTGATACTGCTGTTGCACGGGCTGATACTGCTGTTGCACCGGCTGATATTGCTGCGGCGCCTGCTGGTACTGTTGCTGCTGCACCGGCTGCGGCGTGGGCGCCACGGCGACGGGTGCATCGGTCTGCGGCGCCTGGGTCGGGCCCGGCAGCGGCGCGGAGACGTTCGGCGTCAGCGACGAGGTGTCGTCGAGCGTGGCGATACGCTGCGAGCGGCCGGCCCAGAGCCTCTGGACTTCGGCAACGCCCTTGCGGTCGTTCAGCTGCTCGCGGGTGATCGCCAGACCATAAGCGGAAGGCTCGTCATCGGGCTTCCAGCGCAGCGCCGTTTCGAACCAGCGCGCGGCCGTCTGCGGCTGATTGAGCGAACGGGCATACCAGCCATATTGCTGGGCGGTCGGCACGTATTTCTGGGCGATGATCTCGGTCGCCATGCGGCCGAGCACGTCCTCGGTGATGTTGGCCGGCGGCTGCAGCGCCATCAGGTTGGCGGTGGCAGCCAGATAGGTGTCCATCGCGTCCTTGGAATCGTTGCGCCACTTGAACATGACGTCTTCGGCTTCCTGCGGCGCCTTGCGGTCGACCAGCGCCAGAGCGAGGCCTTCGGAGGCCGAGGCGCTGTCTTCCTTGGTGCGGGCGGCACGGAACCACTTTTCGGCATCGGTCGCATTCTGGCGGCGCAGCTGGTACCAGCCGAGCAGCAGCGCATCGGCCGGTTCGCCCTGGGCTTCGGCAAGTCTCTCGACGCGCGAGATGTAATCGGCAGCGATCGTCAGCTTGTCGTCGGCATTGCCTTCGGCGAGGAAGCGGCGGGCAAGGTCGTCACGAATGCTGTCGAACTCGCGCGCACCGCTGACGGCCGGCTGTTCGAGCGCCAGCAGCGACTGCATCGGCTGGTACGGGAGCACGGCTGCGGCCTTCTGGATGGTCGCCAGGCGCTCCTGCGGATTGGTGCAGTTCTTCAGGATATAGGTATAAGCGTCAATGCCGCGCTGCTGGCGTTCGGTATCGACGAAGGCTTCGGCGACGCGCCAGAGCACATCGATATCGCTGCAGGTCAGCAGGCTCGGCGTTGCGGCGCCGATATCGACGACGGTCGCATATTGCTTGAGATCGGATGCGTTGATCAGCCGGGCGCGGGCTTCGGCGACATCGAGGCGATCGAGCAGGTCGGCCGGCGGCTGCCAGGCGGGCTCGGCGGTCTGCCGGTTGGCGATCGCCGAACGCAGCTCGGCATAACGGCCCTCGGAATAGAGTTGCCACATGGTCTCGAGCTGCTTGTCGCCGCTCTGCGGTACGGCCAGCGGATCGGCCGGGGGAACCCAGTTCGGATAGAGCGCCTGAAGACGGGAGATTTCGGCCTGCAGACGCACCTTGTCGCCGCGGCTGGCGAAATAGCGCAACGCGCTTTCATCGACCTTCGGCTGTCCCTGGCTCTGCGGCTGCGCAGCAGGTGTTGCCGGTGCGGGCTGCGTCTGCTGTGCTGTCTCGACCGGAGTAGCATCGGCATTGACCGGTGCGGCCGGCGTCACGGTGACCGGCGGAACGGCCGAAACCGGCGCCTGTCCCTGCCCTTGCGCCTGCGTCTGGGCAGTCAGAACGGGCGCTGCAGCCTGCAGCCGGTCGGTGATCGCCTGAACGTCGACCTTCGGGTCAGCCGGCGCATCCGGACCCTTGATGCGCTCCATCAGCATCAGGTTCGGAGCGTTGTCTTCTTCACCAATCCCGAAGCGCTGCTGTAGCGCCGCGCGATCCTTCAGGCCGGTAATGACACCAGCCACGACGACTGCCGCGGAAATTGCAACGAGAGAGGACTTCACAGACACTCCGGATGTTTCTCCCCAACGAATGCCAGCCCGAGCAGCTGGAGGGTGGACGGATAGTAGAGCGCTGGCGAGAACTGCAGAGCTGATTCTGGCAGTTTCGTACCATGCACCACACAGGCCACAACATCGTTAACAATTCGATAACCAGCATCCGAAAGCGCCGCCTTCGGTTTACCAGTGGTGAGATCAATGGTGGCCGGAGCCCCGTCCACCGTCATGCCCTGCTGCAGCCGTCCGAAGAGCTCGGCATCGGTTACACCGGCCCGTGCAAGGTAGAGTGGGATGCGGATCGCGTTATAGGCAAACTCGGCATCGAAGCCCTCTGCCGGTGCCGGCATGCGCGCCAGGCTCACCCATTCGGCCGGCAGCTTGCGCGGGCCGAACTGCATGCTGCGCAACAGCGCCAGACCATCGTCGCTGAGCTTCTGCCATTGGTCGGAGGGCGCCAGCAGCGCCATGACCGGCAGCGCCTCGTAGATCCAGTAGGATGGGTTGATGACCGGACCATCCTTGCGGCCGGGCGGCATGAAACCTTCAACGCCGGGCATCAGCAGCGTGCGGCCGCCGGATTGAACGACGGCTTCGGTCAGCAGCGAATGCGCCATCTTGGCCGCCGCCTCGATATATTCGGGCTTCTTCCAGGCAGCACCGGCAAGCGCCAGCGCATAGGCGATCAAGAGGTCGCCGTCGGAGGCGTTGTTGATGTCTGTGACGTGCGGTTTGGAATTCGGATCCCATTTCCAGACGGCCAGCCCGTCGTTACGCAACAAGAGCTCGGTGCGGGTGAAGTACCAGATCTGCTCGAAATCGGAGGGGCTGTTGGCGAGGTAGGAAAGCAGCAGGCCATAGCCCTGCCCTTCGCTGTGGCTGATATTGCCGTTGCCGTTATCGATGACGCGGCCGGTCTGATCGAGGAATTGCGTCTTGTAGGCCGCCCAGGCCTGCGGAGCGACCAGAACCTGTTGTGCCGCGGCTGGCTGCCACAACAGGTTGAGGGCAACGACGCCCGCCATCAGCCGCGTCGCGATCCCCCTCATTTTCCTCGTCCCAATCTGCCGAGCATGCTCGATGTCGCGACGCCGATCAGCATCGACAGGACGACCAGCAGGAAGGCGTAGGAGAGAATGTTGGTCGACAGCCAGTTGGCGGCGATCAGGCGATAATTGGCGATCGTCCAGGTCTGCGACGGCACGAAATCGAAGCGCGTCACCGGGACGCTTTCGACCTTGCCCGTCTTCGACGAATAGGTGGTGATGTGGCCTGATATCTGCGGCCAGTTGGCCTGAGAGGTCAGCGCTTCGGCGCCTTCGCGCAGATCCTTTGCCGAGGGCGCGGTGACCAGCGTCCAGGTGCCGCTGCCTTCAGGGCTCGTGCCCTGCGCCACCATCATCGTTGCGACATTCGACGGGGCGAAGACTTCTTCGGCGCCCGGCACGAATTGCAGCGAGCTCAGCGAAATGTCGAAGTTGCGGCGCATCCATTCCTGGAAAGCGGTGACCTGCCCCTTCCAGGCGCCGCCGCTGACCTTCGAACGCCATTCGTCGAAGGCGGCGTTGGTGTCGGGTGCTGCTGCGCCGGTATCGGGCACGGGACGCCAGGAGGCCTGGCTGGCGGTCGCGACATTGACCTGCGACAGCGCAGTCGCCGGAAGCTGCGAGATCGAGCCGATGAACATCGCGTCGCGGTCGCCGATCGTGCTCGGCGATGCCGAGGTTTCGATATCGATCGGGTGACCGGCCATGCTCGCCATCTGGCCGAGCAGCGTTGCCGCAGCGGAGAGCGTGTCGGCATCGGCGCGGTCCAGGAACAGCGGCATCGGCGCGGTCAGGCGGCCATAGGGATAGGCAGTGCCGGCCATTGCCGCGAGGTTCGGCCGTTGTCCGACGCGGGCGAAATCCGGCATGTGGAATTCGGTCGTATCGAAGAGCGCGAAACGCGGCGTGCCACCGGCCGTCGAGCCGGGCGCGCAGGCTGCGTCTTCCTTTGTCTGCAGGATCGCTTCGAGCGCCAGCTCGTTCAGGCCCGGCTTGAAATGCCGCATCGTGACGCGGATCGGCAGATGGCGCAGGATACCGCCGCCGGTCGAAGTGATCGGCACGGTCGAGGCGATGTTGCCGTTGACATAGATGTCGATATGGCTGCCGGGGAGAACGTTCTCCGTATAGGCGGCATCGAGCAGCACGGTCGCTTCGCCATAGGCATTGGCATAGAAATCGGCGGGAACGGCGACGTTGAAATCGGTGCGGAAGCGGCGGCCGGAGAATTCAGTGGTCTTGACGCCGAGCTTCTGGAAGCTGAGGCGCGTGTCCTCGAAGAGCAACGGGGCATCCGGCGCCGTCCAACGCTGCGTCGTCAGCACGTCACGGCGTACATCGGGCGAACGGTCGGTCGGCTGAACGATCGTATCGATCGCCTGCGAGATCGCCGGCCAGGACGGGCCGCTGATCAAGAGCACTGTCGAGCCCGTCCGCGGATCGGTCGCGAAGGTGGCGAGCGGCGCCGACTGGACGGCCGGGGGCAGCGCCGGGAAGTAAGGCGCGAGCTCGGCAGGCGTGCCGACCAGGACGGTGAGCTTGCCGGCGCCACCGGTCGGCAAGCGATCGGCGCTGAAGGAGAAGGTCTGGTTCGGCATGCCGCTGAGAACGGACAGGCCCTGCGTCAGGCGCAGCAGCGGCTTCGTCGTACCCGGCTGCTCGAGCGCCGGGACCAGTAGATCGAATTCGGTTTTGCCTGCGCCATCGACGCCGATCGCGCGGATCGCATCGGTGCTCGACAGGCGCGCGGCATCCTGCCCGGCAAAGCTGAAATAGGTCTGCGACGGATCGATATTAGACCACAGCTCATAGGTGGACTGGATGCTGCAGTCGGTGCGGTGACGCTGGTTGGTCTCGAAGGTCAGCAGATTGGCGCCCGGCTGCAGCAGCCCGCGCGGCACATCGAAGCTGACGGAGGACTGACTGTCGGGCGAGCCCACCTGCTGCTGGCCGACCGGCCGGTTGTTGATCAGCACGGTGATCTGCGAGGCCTCGGGGGCGACGACGATCGAGTTCTGGTAGGCGAAGTTGAACTTTGCCGGGGCAGCCGCCTGCTCGGGCGTCAGATAGACGGACCAGGACTTGCGGTCATATTCGCCTTCCAGGCCGAACTTGGCGGCAGGCACGACATAGCGCACGACATTGCCGGCTGCACGGGCGGTGGCTGCCGCATCCGGCGTCGCAGGCGTCTGTTGCGGCTGCGCTGCGGGCTGCTGTGCGGCGACGGGCGACGCGGGAACCGGGGATGCCGGGACAGGTGCCGGAGCGGCCGCGGGCTGCGACAGGACCGGCGGTGTTGCCGGAACCGCGGGAACGGGTGCAGGCTGCGCAGCGACGGGTGCGGCCGGGACAGGTGCGGCGGGAGCCGGCGCCGGCTGAGCCGGGGCCGCAGCAGGCTGCTGGGCCGGAACCGTCATTCGCGGCACCATCGGCTGCAGGCCGGCCGGACGCTCGCCGGACATGTCGAAGGGTGCGGGCGCCTGCGCGGTCTGCGCATAGGCGATCGCCGAGGCACTGAGAAGCAGAGCGGAGGCAGCGGCAAGCTTCTTCATCAGCCGTTCGCCTTTGCCGTCTGTTGCTGTTGCTGCTGTTGCGCCTCGCGCTCCGGCCGCATGCTGCGGAAGAAATACACCAGGCCGCGGCTGGTCTGGTAGAAGGACAGGCCGAGGAACCAGATGGTGCCGCGGATGAGGCCCGGGTTGCGGCGGCGGCTCTGCTGGAATTGCGTCCACTGGTCCGAGTTCGCAAACATCAGGTCGGCGATCAGACGGTGGTCGAGAGCGTTCTTCGGAACATACTGGCAGCCGACCATGGTGATGTCGCCCGAAGGCTCCATGTTGCGGACGATGAGCGGCAGGGTTTCGAGATCGGCGCCGCTATAGGGGCGGAAGCGGATTTCGCCCTCGGCCCCGACGGTCATCTGATCGAGCTGCTTGTTGAAGACATGCAGGCGGGCGCCGTGGACGGAGACGTCCTCGATCGAGGCCGTGTACCATTTGCCGTTGACCCCGAGCTCGCAGCGGCGGTTGACGCGCACGCGCCGCGACGAGGAGCGCTCGCCGCGCTCGGAGACGACGCCCAACGCACAGCCGGCCATGATCAGGTTGATGATGTTCCAGCCGCCGACGACGAGCGTCACGTCGGCCTTATAGGGCTCGGCATAGATGCGGTAGATGGTGATGATCAAGGCGATGATCTGCACGGCGAAGATGACGAAGAACGGACGGCTGATTTCCGACAGCCGGCTGACGGCGATCGACTCGTCCTTCGCCGTCACCTTGAAGGTCGGCTTACGCGGATTGAGCATGACCGAGACGACGGCGGGCAGAAGGTGGACCGTCTGCACATATTCGTAGAGCTCGGAGATCCAGGGCCAGCGGAACGAACCGTAGAGGTAATTCTGCATCATCAGGTTCACGAGCATGTAGGCCAGCGTATAGGCCAGGAACTCGCCACCGGATGCGGTGAAGATTTCGAGATCGAAGAACAGGTAGAAGAGCGGCGCGAACAGGAAGATCGTGCGCGGGAACGGGAACAGCCAGAACAGCGTCGACGACATGTAGCACAGACGCTGCGGGATCGTCAGGCCGCGCTTCAGGAGCGGGAAGCGGAAGCGCAGGATCTGCATCATGCCCTGCGCCCAGCGGCTGCGCTGGCCGATGAAGCTGGCGAAGGTGGCGGGCTGCAGGCCGGCGATCAGCGGCTTGTCGACATAGATCGAGTTCCAGCCGGTGCCGTGCAGCGCCAGCGCCGTTTCGCAGTCTTCGGTGATGCTGATACCGGAGAAGCCGCCCTGGCTTTCCAGCGCCTTGCGGCTGAGAACGGCTGCGGAGCCGCAGAAGAAGGCGGCATTCCACTTGTCGAGACCGCGCTGGATGATGCCGTAGAACATCTCGTTCTCGCTCGGCATGTTGTCGAAAGTGCGCAGGTTGCGCTCCAGCGGATCGGGATTGATGAAGAAGTGCGGCGTCTGCACCAGGAAGAGCTTCGGGTCGTCGTCGAAATAGCCGACGGTCTCCAGCAGGAAGTCGCGGGCCGGCGCGTGGTCGGCGTCGAAGACGGCGATCAGTTCGCCGGTCGAGTGCTTCATGCCGTTGTTGAGGTTACCGGCCTTGGCATGCTCGTTGCGGTCGCGGGTCAGGTATTTGACGTCGAGATCTTCGCAGAGCTGCTTCAGTTCGGCGTGGCGCGCGACTGCGGCCTGTGCCTCGACGAGCTTGTTGGAATTGCGCTTCTGCAGCGTACCGCCGTCATCGAGCAGCCAGACATGCAGCTTCTCTTTCGGATAGTCCATCGCCTTCGCAGCGGCCAGCGTGTTGGCGAGCAGGTGGGCGTCTTCGTTGTAGGAGGGAACGAAGACGTCGACATGCGGGAAGCGCTCCTCGCGCGCAGCACGCGACGGGCGCGGCGGCAGCGGGGTGGCGACGATGAAAAGGCTGAGCGCCAGCATCGCCACCGAATACATTTCGGCGAGATAAAGCAGCAGGCCGGGGATGAAGTTTTCCAGCTGGTTGACCGGCGGGAGCGTATTGGTCGTGCGCCAGTAGACGTAGCGCAGAACGATCGCCGTGCCGAAGGCGAGCGCGATCAGGCGCCAGGTCCCCTCGCCCTTCATCACCTTGATGATCGCCATGATGGTGACGACGGTGATGCTGGCGATGAGCTGGGTCTGCAGGTTCACCGGCAGCGTGATCAGCGCAATCGTGCAGAGCGAGACAACCGCCCATATCAGGATGCTTCGGGCCTTATGCATCGACGTTCCTTCGAAATGACAGAACCGGGCCATAAGGCCCGGGCATGCAAGTCTATCTCCGGCAGGCGGCCGTCATGGCCGCATCGCCTATGCAGTCTGGCGAGGGCACGGCGACACCGCCTGCCCGCGCGGATTGTTGTGCCGGAGCCGCCGGCTGCGCGGGACTGCCCGGAGCAACCATCTGCGAGCTCTGTTGCGGCGCATCCGGCAGCGGCACACGCGGCCCGACGGGCGGCGCCTGCTGCACGACCGGCTGCGGTGCCACGGCGGGCTGTGGCCGCGTGACGACGGCACGGCGCACGGTGGCGCGGTTGACAGCCTGCGGCGCCGGTTCATAACCGAGCGGCATCGACATCTGGCGATAGCCGCCCTCATCCGGATAGATCGGCGTGCCGGCCTGACCGAGCGTCGGGTCGGCGCCGCGAACGTCGCCGTAGGGGTTCCAGATTTCGCCGTTCAGCGTGCCGGTGATCGTGTAGCCATACATGACGGCGAGCAGCTGGCGCTCGCTGGCGCGGGCATCGCAAAGCCGGAGCTTCACCTGGATCATGCCGAAATTGCGGGTCTGCGTATGCGCGGCGCGGCTGGAGCGGATTTGCTGCCAGCCATAGATGCAGGTATCGCCACCGCGGCTGCGGCCGGAAGCGTAGGAGAACGGGCCGTAGCTGTTCTGCAGGAAGGTCGTGTTGCGCGCCATGGCAACGCCGGGCACGGAAGCGAAGGCTTCGCGCGACATGCCGGTTTCGCTGAACATCCTGTAGCCGGCGCTTCCGGTATCCGGATTGGAGCCGCTGGCGCCCAGGAACTGCACCTTCATGAAATTCTGGCCGGGAACCGAGGACGACGTGAAGAGCGACAGCGTCTGCTCGACGCCATTGCCGCGCTTGGTCTCGACGACGCTGACGATCGACGGCCCGCCGGGCGGCGGCATGACCAGCGCCTTTTCGCTGGCAATGGCTTCCGGGCCGGACGGCTGCTTGACGCTGCCGCTCGTTGTACTGCAGCCGGCCATTACGCCCGCCACCGCAACGATCGATATCAGATTCAGCAAACGCATTCAGGGAGCCGCCGTTATCGTCTTTCCTGTTCCCCAAAACGGGAAAATTCGCCCAGCGGTTTCTCGAATCAACAAGCCGCCAGCATTCAGGATGGAATAAACGCCGCTTATGGTTAATCACTTATTAACGGGGTACGCAGAGATCGCGGGCAAAAGGTCTCAGCAGCGACCATCGGGAAAGGCTAAGCCGCGGATGCGCCATCCGTTTTAGTAAGGACTCAATTACTATCATTGCGCTTGCCGGTTGAAATGCGCCCCTGCCGCTCGCACATTGACATATGGCAGGAGGAAGAGTGGAGGAGTGAATGAACGCGGTGACAGAACGCGGGATACACGATCCGGTCGCGCCCGAAGAGGTCGATGTGCTTCAGGCCGTCTTCGATACGGTGGCGGCCGAGCGCCAGCTTCACAAGCAGAGTGTGGAGGCGCTGGATGTCGCCCGCAGTGTCATTCACTTCTATTTCGACGGCATCCAGGACTACGATACGCTGCTCGCGATGATGCGCGTAGAGCTTGCCGCCCGCTGAGATCGGGCGGCTGATTTGGGAACAACGAACTTTCCGCCACGTTTCCATGACGGCTGGGTAGGAAAAGGAGTTTATCCCATGCGCAAGATCATGCTGGCCACGGCCGCCGCACTGCTGACGGTTAGCTCTGCTGCCTTCGCGCAGAGCACCGTAATCGTCACCGATCCGGCTCCCACCGGTGCGATCGTCCTTCCGGGCGAAGTCCGCACCTATGTGATGGAGCAGCAGACGCCTTCGGTCGTCTATGATGGCGATGTGGTCGTCGGCACGACACTGCCCGATACCGTCGAAGTCCATACCGTCCCCAATATGGATGGCTATGCCTATACCGTGGTCAATGACCGCCGTGTGATCGTGGAACCGCAGACGCACCGCGTCATCCAGGTTCTCGAGTAGACCGGCGTGTGTCACAAGACCGCGGAGAGAAAGGGGCGAGACCTGGAGGTCCCGCCCCTTTCCTCGTTCATGAGGACACTGTTTCCACGACCTTCCGCTCGCTCGACGGCGTTTCATCACTCGCCAAACTGGCCAAGTGATCGGCAAGCCTCAGCGCCAGAGCGATGGCCGGCAGCGTCGGATTGGCCTGTCCACCCGTCGGAAAGACACTGCTGCCGGCGACATAGAGATTGCCGACATCGTGCACCCGACAATCGGCGTTCACCACGCCGCTGCCGGGATCATCCGACATGCGGGTCGAGCCGATCTGGTGGTAGCCGTCGAGTGCCTGATCCCTGACGGCATCGTGCCGCTCGTCACAGCGGTGGATGTAATCGAGATGACCGAGCTTCTCGCGCCGCAGCCACCGATCAATGATCTCGTGGGAGCGGACGATGGAATCGAAATCCTGCATGCCGAACCGCAGGTCTATTTCGAGACCGGCCGCTTTCCCCTCGACTTGCGTCCGTAGCCGGACGATGCTTTCGGCATTCGGCGCCTGCTCGGCGTGATAGCGCAGCAGATAGCGGCGGCGCGGATTGCGCACCGCGCCCGCCGCCCGCCGGAAGCGCCGCAGCAGCATGTCGAATAGCGTCCGCGCCGCACCCGGGATAACGGCGACATCGTTGCGGATGTTGCGCCAGTGGGCGCGGTAGAGGCGCTGCGGCGTGATCGACGTAGCAGGCGCCAGGCCACGGGCAATGCGCGGGTAGAGGCCGGTCAGCGCGAAGATCAGATAGACCAGCGACAGCGCGCCGCTGCCATGGCTGGGATCCGCGATCGAAAGGCTCTCCAGCCAATAGGCGGCATTGAGCAATCCGTTCGCCGCCTGCACCGGGGGATCGATCATCAGGCGCTGGCGAACGATATCGCCGCCGCTCGCCTTGCGAAACCAGAGCAGGTCCTCGGTCTCGACATTGTTGAATTCGATGACGCCGAGATAGCCGGTCAAATGTCCTGCATAGAAGCGTCCGAGCGGTCCTTCCCGTCCACCGAATTTCTCCGGATGCCTCTCCTGCGCGGCCAGCAAAAGCCGGGTGTTTTCGAGACCGCCTGCCGCGAGTGCGTAGCGGCCGGCCCGCAGGTCCCTCCGGCCCTCCGATGTCAGCAGTTCCAGCCCCTCGATATCTCCATCGCCGGAGACCATCATGGCGCTGACGCGCGCATTGGTGATCACCGTGATACCGGCGGCGGCGACCAGGCGCTCGCGATATCTGCCGCCGAGATCAGGCTCCGGCGCCCAATGCTCCAGCGAATCCATTCGCACGTCGCCTTCGACTCGCGACTTCATCACCGAAGCCCTGGGATCGCAGCCGAGAAAATTCAGGGCATCGGGATAGTAGGGTTGCAGCGCGTCAGCCGGGATCGGCCAGCCCGACATCGGGACGTGGCTGCGCCTTCCGAAATCCAGCGGATCGAGTGCCACGCAGCGGCCGCCCCAAAGCCGCGACGTGCCGCCGATGCCACTTGCGACCGAGGCCGCGCTTTCGACGTGATGACCGTTGGTGAAATGGACGGGACCGGGTGCGATATCGCCACCACTGCCGTCAGCGGAACCTGCCTCGACAATCGCTACGGAAAGACCGCGTTCGGCGCAGCGGAAAGCCAGCGAAAGGCCGACCGGACCGGCACCGACGATGCATATGTCAGATGAAGGTAATGCCCCGGCAGCGCCGTCTATAATCATCCAGAATTCCCCGTGCCGGATGGCTTACGGGGAGTTAGCTAGAAGCAAGGGCCATTGAAACAAGGGCAAAAGCGACTTCCGTCAGCGTACCTGGTCGAGCAGGCGCTTGCATTCCAGGAGGTCGTAGAGCGCTTCCTGGAGCAGCGCGCGGTCTTCCTTGCCGACGCTCGACTTGCCGATCGAGACCTCGCCCTGCTCATCCTCGCCAGCGACGAAATTGAAGAAGCGGCGGGTGATCGGCGCCTTGGCGCGGCCGACGAGCTGGTCTTCATCGGCCATGCTGACGCGGGGTTCGGAGGACGAAGAGCCACCACCATCCTTGGAGCTCGCCGCCAGCGCCTCCACGCTTGCGAGATCGCCATGGGCGACGGAGACGACAAACTTGTTGCCGTTGGTCTTCAGGAGCTTCTGCACGCCCTTGATCGTGTAGCCGTGATCATAGAGCAGATGACGTATGCCCTTCAGCAGATCCACATCTTCAGGGCGATAATAACGGCGTCCGCCGCCACGCTTCATCGGCTTTATCTGCGGAAAACGAGTTTCCCAGAAGCGCAAGACGTGCTGCGGCAGATCAAGATCATCCG
This sequence comes from Rhizobium sp. FG96, assembly GCF_057808655.1. NCBI lineage: Bacteria > Pseudomonadati > Pseudomonadota > Alphaproteobacteria > Hyphomicrobiales > Rhizobiaceae > Rhizobium > Rhizobium sp. FG96. The sequence goes on from NZ_JBMDIL010000001.1 coordinate 30,781, forward strand.
CAACTTCGCTGATGGTTCGAAAAGCATCAGGGCTCTTGTCCAACGTCCTACTCCCTACGCGACCTCGGTGGCGGTCCAATCCGCGACTCATCATATTTCAACGGTTTGAACCGCCGAATTCAAGTCACGTCTTCGGGTTCCCACAGTTCGCGGGCAATGACATCAATGATTTATCGATTAGGCAGAGCCGATGGAACGGGCTCAGGAGGCCGGATTTGCAGGCTTCTGCTTGACCTTGCGCAGCGTGTGAGCCTTGAGAATCCTGGTCTTCAGGACGTTCGACGCCTTGAAGGTCATGACGCGGCGCGGCGAGATCGGCACTTCTTCGCCGGTCTTCGGGTTGCGGCCGATACGCTCGTTCTTGTCGCGCACCTGGAAGGTCGCGAAGGAGGAGAGCTTGACCGTCTCTCCACGGACGATGGCGTTGCAGATTTCGTCAATGACGGTTTCGACGAGTTCGGCGGACTCTGTTCGAGAGAGACCAACCTTCCGGAAAACTGATTCCGCCAAGTCTGCTCGCGTCACTGTCTTTCCGGTCATGGTTTCCCCGCCCAAGCTGCAAAATATCTTATGAAAGCGAGCAAAGACTATTTGTCTTGCGCCTTACGGTCAAGCTCTTGTTCGTCGTCAGTTTTTTGCGATTTGCAGCACTACCAGCGCAGCAGCACGGCGCCCCAGGTGAAGCCGCCGCCCATGGCCTCGAGCATGACGAGATCGCCCTTCCTGATGCGTCCGTCACCGGCTGCAACGGCAAGCGCCAGCGGAATGGAAGCCGCCGAGGTGTTGCCATGCAGATCGACGGTGATGACGACCTTTTCTGGGGCGATGTTCAGCTTCTTGGCCGAACCATCGATGATGCGTCGATTTGCCTGGTGGGGGACCAGCCAATCGAGATCGTCAGACGTCGTGCCGGTGGCGTCGAAAGCCGCCTGGATGACGTCGGTGATCATGCCGACCGCATATTTGAAAACTTCGCGGCCTTCCATGCGCAGCTTGCCGACGGTGCCGGTGCTCGACGGGCCGCCATCGACGAAGAGCTTGTCCTTGTGCGAGCCATCCGAACGCAGATGCGCGGTCAGAACGCCGCGATCCGAGGTCTTGCCCTCGCCTTCGGAGGCTTCGAGAACGAGCGCGCCGGCACCATCGCCGAAGAGCACGCAGGTGGTGCGGTCATTCCAGTCGAGAATGCGCGAGAAGGTCTCCGCGCCGATGACGAGAACGCGCTTGGCGAGGCCACCGCGGATATAGGCGTCAGCCGTGGTGACGGCATAGACGAAACCGGTGCAGACAGCCTGAACGTCGAAGGCGAAGCCATGGCTCATGCCGAGACGGTTCTGGATGTTCACCGCCGTTGCCGGGAAGGTGTTGTCAGGCGTCGAGGTCGCACAGATGATCAGGTCGATATCGGCGGGCGTCAGGCCGGCATTATCGAGTGCTGCGCGTGCGGCCTGCTCGCCGAGCGACGACGTCGTCTCGCCCTCGCCTGCGACATAGCGCTGGCGGATGCCGGTACGCTGGACGATCCACTCGTCCGACGTGTCAACGACATCTTCCATGTCGCGGTTGGTCATTACGCGTTTCGGAAGTGCGGCTCCGAACCCGCGAACCACTGAACGGATCATTCTTGCTAAACCCCGTCGCTCACGCAGCTTCCGGCCCGATGGGCGGCTGCCGCTTGGCATGATATCTCTTGAGATCGTTTTCTATTTTCTGATTGAGGCCATTCTTGGCCATGTCGTAACCGACTTCGATCGCGGCTGCGATACCTTCGGCATTGGCGCCGCCATGGCTCTTGATGACGATGCCGTTCAGGCCGAGGAACACGCCGCCATTGACCTTACTCGGGTCCATCTTCTCGCGCAGCATGTCGAAAGCGCTTTTCGCCAGCAAATAGCCGATCTTGGCCATCAGCGTGCGCGACATCGCGGCGCGCAGATAGGTGCCGATCTGCTTTGCCGTGCCTTCGGCGGCCTTCAGCGCGATATTGCCGGAGAAACCTTCGGTGACGACGACGTCGACCGTACCCTTGCCGATATCGTCGCCTTCGACGAAGCCGGAATATTCGAGCGAATCAAGATTGGCTTCGCGAAGCAGGCGTCCCGCTTCCTTGACCTCTTCCTGACCCTTGATCTCTTCGACGCCGACATTGAGCAGGCCGATGGTCGGGCGCTCGATTTCGAAAAGCGCGCGCGCCATGGCGCCGCCCATCAGGGCGAAATCCATCAGCTGCTGCGAATCCGCGCCGATCGTCGCGCCGATATCGAGAACGATGCTCTCGCCGCGCAGGGTCGGCCAGATGCCGGCGATCGCCGGGCGTTCGATATTGGCCATGGTGCGCAGACAGAATTTCGACATCGCCATCAGCGCGCCGGTATTGCCCGCCGACACCGCAACATCGGCATCGCCCGACTTCACGGCTTCGATGGTCCGCCACATGCTGGAGACGTAGCGGCCGCGGCGAAGTGCCTGGCTCGGCTTCTCGTCCATGCGCACGGCAACCTCGCAGTCATGGAAGACCGACTTGGCTGCGACTTTCGGGAACTTGGCGAGAACGGGCTCGCACTCTTCCTTCAACCCGTAGAAAACGAAGGAAATATCCGGATGCCGCTCCAACGCTTTGGCGGCACCTGGGATGACAACCTGGGGACCAAAGTCGCCGCCCATGAGGTCGAGAGAAATTCTGATCACGCGTCCCTGATCCTTCTTTTTCGCCGGGGGAGGCGAAATTTCGGCCAAAATACCGGTTTTCCCATCGCTTACAACTGAATTGTGTCAAATACCCAACGGGTATTCAGTCCTTCTTCCAGTCCTTGAGCGCAGCGAATGGCGACGGCTTCTTGTCGTTCTGACCATCATCCTCGATATGCCCGTTGAATTCGATGCCGGGTTTGCGCGGATAGGGATCGATCGCCATCGCGGCGAATTCGGTCACCACGGCGCCGGCATCGATGCTGTCGCCGGTGAAGGGCTCCGGCAGATCCGGACCATCGGGATCGAGCACCATTTCGCCGGCATCATTGGCCGGGCGGCGGGCAAGCTTGGAATTTTCGGGCACGAAGATCTGCTCGAAGGGCTCGTCGATATCCGAGATGACCGGCTCGAGCGTCACGACACAGGCCTGCACGATACGGGCATGCACCCTGCCCTTCACGCGGATACCGTCCTTCTTCCAGCGGTTGACCTGCAGCTCGGCGCGCAGTTCATCGACGGAGAGAATGTTCCAGCTCTCGGCGAGCGCCTTACGCTCCTTCTCGTCGGCTTCGAGGCGCACCTCGACGGGATTGGCCGAGATATGACCCACCTTTACCAGATAGGAAAAGGGAATGGCGTCGTCCTGATGTTTCATGTCTTCCTCCTCAGGCCGCGTCCGGCAGCGTCGCCGAGCCGGTCGCTATCTGATCTTCGGACTGCTCCGAGAGTGCCGCTTCGGCCTTGAACATCCAGGCGGCGAGCGCGCTCATGTCGGCCGGAGCTTCCGCCTTCGGGTGAATGTTGCGCGACAGCGCCGTGGACAGTGCTTCGCTGTCACCGGCATCCATCGCCTTGGAATAGGCTTCGAGGCGGCCGTAGAACATGCCCGCAAGCTTCTTCATGCGCTTCGGCACGCTGTTGTCGCCGATGCCGAGCTCGCGGATCGAATAGTCGATATCCTGAAAGAAGGCATCGACGATCTCCTGGGCGATCTCCTGGCCGCTGGTGCCGGAGGCCCGCGTGCGGCGGAAGAATAGGATCATCACCAGCGAAAGCATCTCGAAGCGGCCCATGACGGTGTCGGGCACATCCATGCTTTCGTAGAACTCGGGCCTGCGGGCGGCCGACGTCAGCGTCGAATACTGCCGTTCGACGATCGCCTGATTGTTGTTTTTCTTACGAAAGAGCCCGAAGATCATTGTTTTTTCCGGAAATGCCTCATTCTTCACGCGGAGTTGCGTGGGCCGTGTTGCATGAATTCGAAAGCTGGTTTACCGAAGCAGGCGCGAATTGCAATGCCGAAGGTGGCCACTTTCGGGACAGCGCCCTTTCAGGGCAGCGACGCGGCGAATTGGGAGAATTCGACCCCGGAAAGGCCACAAAGGTTTTGCATCAGCGGTGCTTCGCATGGTCAAAAGCCGCCTACCGATACTCAAGGGGAGTAGATGTCGTTGAAGAAACGGTATTTCAAGTCTGACGTAAAGTTCTTCAGCAGCGCGGCCATTGCCATCATGATTGCCTCAGCAGGACTTACCGGTTGCCAGACCGGCACCGTGCTGAACGGCGGCTATGTCGTCGATCAGGAATCGTTGAACCTCGTACCCGAAGGTTCGAGCCGCGAACAGGTTCTCCTGTCGCTCGGCACGCCCTCGACGACGGCAACCTTCGACAACGAAGTCTTCTATTACATCTCGCAGAAGCGCACGCGCTCGATCGCCTACCAAAAGCTCAGGGTGGTCGATCAGAGCGTTCTCGCCATCTATTTCGACAAGGACGGCGTCGTGGCACGCCGCGCCAACTACACGCTGCAGGACGGCAAGGTGTTCGACACGATCTCGCGCGTAACGCCGACCGGCGGCCGCGAACTGACGTTCCTTCAGCAGGTTCTCCAGGGCGGCGCGGGCAGCGCGGCAAAGAGCCTGTTCGGCACGCCGCAGGGCAACCCGCAGAACCCGGCCAGCATCCAGTAAGCACTGGAACGCATCAGACAATAAAGAAACCCGCCGGAGCGATCCGGCGGGTTTCTTCGTTTCAGCCCTGCCCTTCCCTTACATGCCGGCGAGAACCGCGAGCAGCAGGAGAGCAACGATATTGGTGATCTTGATCGCCGGGTTGACGGCCGGACCGGCGGTATCCTTGTAGGGATCGCCGACGGTATCGCCGGTGACGGATGCCTTGTGGGCTTCCGAACCCTTCATGTGACGATTGCCGTCCTTGTCGACGAAGCCGTCTTCGAAGGACTTCTTGGCATTGTCCCATGCACCGCCGCCCGAGGTCATCGAGATGGCGACGAAGAGGCCGTTGATGATCACGCCGAGCAGCGAGGCACCGAGGGCGGCGAAGGCCGAGGCCTTTGAGCCCGAGATCAGCAGCACGCCGAAATAGACGACGATCGGCGCCAGCACCGGCAGCAGCGACGGGATGATCATCTCGCGGATCGCCGCCTTGGTCAGCAGATCGACGGCGCGGCCGTAATCCGGCTTTTCGGTTCCCTGCATGATGCCCGGCTTCTCGCGGAACTGCTTGCGCACTTCCTCGACGATCGCGCCGGCCGCACGGCCGACGGCGGTCATGGCGATACCGCCGAACAGATACGGGATCAGACCGCCGAACAGCAGGCCGGCGACGACATAGGGGTTCGACAGATCGAAGGAGATCGTGCCGATGCCCGCAAAGTACGGATACTGGTCGCCGTGAGCCGCGAAATACTGCAGGTCGTTCGAATAGGCGGCGAAGAGCACCAGAGCACCGAGACCGGCAGAACCGATCGCGTAGCCCTTGGTGACGGCCTTCGTCGTGTTGCCGACGGCATCGAGCGCGTCGGTCGACTTGCGCACTTCCGGCGGCAGGTGGGACATTTCGGCGATACCGCCGGCATTGTCCGTAACCGGCCCGAAGGCATCGAGCGCGACGATCATGCCGGCAAGGCCGAGCATTGCGGTCACCGCAATGCCGGTGCCGAACAGGCCGCCGAGCTGGAAGGTAGCCAGAATACCGCCGACGATGACGACCGCCGGCAACGCCGTCGATTCCAGCGAGACCGCGAGGCCCTGGATGACGTTGGTGCCGTGACCGGTGACCGATGCCTGGGCGATCGAGACGACCGGGCGCTTGCCTGTGCCGGTATAGTATTCAGTGATGACGACGATCAGCGCGGTGACGACGAGGCCGACGAGACCGCAGATGAAGAGGTTCGTGCCGGTAATGTCATGCCCGGCGACCATGCCCAGCGAACCCCAGCCGACGGTCAGCGAGGTTGCTGCACCAAGGCCGATGATCGACAGCAGACCGGTGACGATGAGGCCCTTGTAGAGAGCGCCCATGATCGAGCCGTTCGAGCCGAGCTTGACGAAGAAGGTACCGATGATCGAGGTGATGATGCAGACGCCGCAGATCGCCAGCGGATAGATCATCGCCGATTGCAGGATCGGTGCACCGGCAAAGAAGATCGCGGCGAGAACCATGGTGGCGACAACAGAGACCGCATAGGTTTCGAAAAGGTCGGCCGCCATGCCTGCGCAGTCGCCGACATTGTCGCCGACGTTATCGGCGATGGTTGCCGGGTTGCGCGGATCGTCTTCCGGAATACCGGCTTCCACCTTGCCGACGAGGTCGCCGCCGACGTCTGCACCCTTGGTGAAGATACCGCCGCCGAGACGGGCGAAGATCGAGATCAGCGAGGCGCCGAAGCCGAGTGCGACCAGCGCATCGATGACTTCGCGCGAGCCGGTGTCATGACCGAGCACGCCAGTCAGGATGTAATAGTAGATAGAGACGCCGAGCAGCGCCAGACCGGCAACGAGCATGCCGGTGATGGCGCCCGACTTGAAGGCGATGTCGAGACCTGCCGAGAGGCTGTGGGAAGCAGCCTGGGCCGTGCGCACATTGGCGCGGACCGAAACGTGCATGCCGATGAAACCGGCGGCACCGGAGAGTACGGCGCCGATCAGGAAACCGATCGCGGCCGTGCCGGAGAGAAGCAGCCATGCTGCAATGAAAACAACGATGCCGACAATGGCAATGGTCTTGTACTGACGCGTGAGGTAGGCCTGCGCGCCCTCGCGGATATAGCCCGCGATCTCCTGCATGCGGCTATTGCCCTGATCGGCGGCCAGCACCGAACGGGTTGCCCAGATGGCATAGACCACCGAGAGCAGACCGCATGCGATTACGCATAAAAGAATGGTCATTTCGCTCTTTCCTCCAAAAGTGCCGGAACACTCCTCCGCCCGGCCACGCAAGCAGCCGAATCGTCTTCTCTCCTCAGAAACGCTCTAGCTTTGCGTGCGGAGATTGCTTGGTGGAAAACACGACGTCAAGACCGCAAGGGCCTAAAACCCTTGCAGCACAATGGATTGAGCGATTTGGTCCGATGGAGGACGGAGGAAGCTTACTTCCTGGTGTCGCCGCGTACCTGCTTGGCAATGCGGTCGAGAACGGCATTCACCAGCTTCGGCTCGTCGTCTTCGAAGAAGGCCTGGGCGATTTCCATATATTCCGTGACGATGACGGCGACGGGAACGTCCTTGCGATCGGTCAGTTCGAAGACGCCGGCGCGCAGGATGGCGCGGACCGTGCTGTCGAGACGCGACAGCGCCCAGTCGTCCTGCAGGGCAGAGGCGATCAGCGGATCGAGGCGGCGCTGTTCGCGCACGACGCCCGATACGATCGAGCGGAACCAGGACGGATCGGCCTTCAGATAGGTCTCGCCGTCAATTTCCTGGCCGAGGCGATGAGCCTCATATTCGGCGACGATTTCCAGCACGCCGGTGCCGCCGATATCCATCTGATAGAGCGCCTGGACGGCAGCGAGACGCGCAGCGCCCCGCTGATTTGCCGACTTTACCTGGCGCTCCGGAGTTTCGTTGGTCATTCAAGCCCACCCAGTTTCTTCTTCAGCTCGATCATCGTGAGAGCTGCGCGGGCAGCAAAGCCGCCCTTATCCTTGTCCGAGCGGCGGGCGCGCGCCCAAGCCTGCTCGTCATTTTCGACCGTCAGAATGCCGTTGCCGATGGCAAGGGACTCGCTGACCGCCAGATCCATTATTGCACGCGAGGATTCGTTGGAGACGATATCGAAATGATAGGTCTCGCCGCGAATGACCATGCCGAGGGCGACAAAGCCGTCATACAGCACGCCGCCATTGTCTGCCCCGTCGAGCGCCATGGCAATGGCCGGCGGAATTTCGAGCGCACCGGGAACGGTGACGACGTCGAACGTGGCACCGGCTTCCTTCAGCGCGTGGGTCGCGCCATCGAGAAGGGCGTCAGCCATGTCATCGTAGAAGCGTGCTTCGACGATCAAAATATGGGGAGCATCATCCCGGGCCATGGTTCACCTTCGGTTTTAGAGAGTTCAGCCGTGCAGCAGGCCGCGGTCAAAACACGCCTACGCGCGAATGGCAAGCAAATTCCGATCATGGCTGAAATGCAAATCCTGAAATCGCTGCAAGCATATAGCGGCAGGTTATGCTGCACTGCATCAAGGACGCCCTCCGGCCGCCTCGATCATGGCGAAAAGAAGGCAGCAAACGTGAAGAATAATTAACGCGATTTCAGTGACTTAGCCCATTGAAGGGAGAGGTTTTGCGCCCCAATTCCTTTCTCGTAACGCAGACGATCCCCTGCACGACAGCCGACCGTCAGAGCAGATGAAAGGACACTACCATGAACCGCGTTGCTAAGATTGCCATCGTTTCCGCTTTCTCCTCTCTCGCCTTCGTCGGCGTCAGCCGTGCGGAAAACCTGAGTATGAACTCCGCCTCCGGGATCGAGCACACCTTGCGTACGTTCCAGGGCAACGACTTCGCCGTCCAGCAATATCAGGACTGGCGCAATATCGACAGCATGGACCAGTTCGGCCCGCGCTCTGCCCCGGTACGCGACGCCCAGGAAGTCCATCAAATCCAGGCCTCGATCGACGCCAACAAGAGCCTTACCCGCAAGCTCGCGGATCAGGGCGTCAGCGTCAGCAATGTCATCAACGCCGAACAGGCGGCGGATGGCAGCATCACGATCTATACCGATTAACAGCAGACGGGCGGCGCGTTCCTCACGCGCCGCCCGTCCATTTATCCTGCCCCTACTCTTGAAAATTGCATGCGAATGATGGTCTGTTGCGCCCTCAAAGGGAGACGAGACATGCCATCAGAAACAACCAAGCCGGTGATTGACCCCACCACGCTCGCACTCGAGCACTGGACGCAGGGCACGCTTTACGAAGGCACCGACATTTCTTTCGGCAAGCTTCTCGGCCTTTCCAATCTCGGCGTCAGCTATAACGAAGTGCCTCCGGGCAAGTCGGGCTGTCCGTTCCACAATCACCATGTCGAAGACGAGCTGTTCATCGTGCTTTCGGGCAGCGGCGAATACCGCTTCGGCGCCGAGCGGCATGCGATCTCCAAGGGATCGGTCCTCGGCGCGCCGGCAGGAGGCCCCGAAACCGCGCATCAGATCCTCAACACGGGGAGCGAGCCGCTGATCTATATCGGCGTCTCGACGATGTCGCCGACGGAGATCGTCGAATATCCCGATTCCGGTAAGTTCCTGGCGAAGACCCGCAAGGATGGCGGCTATCCGAGCTTCCGGGTCATCGGCCGCTCGGACGAGAGCCTCGACTACTGGCACAACGAACCCGGCGCATAAGACAGAAAGCGATTTTCAATGCTGAATATTCCGACGATCGAGACGGAGCGCCTGATCCTGCGCCCGCACCGGAAAACCGATTTCGAGGCCTACGTCACCTTCTGGGCTGATGAAGACGTGGTGCGCCATATCACCGGCGTTCCGAGCACGCGCGAACAGACATGGGCGCGGCTGCTGCGCGCCACCGGCATGTGGCACCATATGGGCTTCGGCTTTCTCGCCATCGAGGAAAAGGAAACCGGCCGCTTCGTCGGCGAATGCGGCTTTCTCGAAACCCGCCGCGAAATGACGCCGTCGATCGAGGGGACGCTGGAAACCGGCTGGGCGCTCTCGCCGCACTTCCATGGCCGCGGCTATGCGAGCGAGGCGCTGCAGGCGATGATCGGCTGGGCCGAGCAACGCTTTCCCGACATGGAGATGACCTGCATCATCGCGCCGGAAAACGCGCCGTCGATCCGCCTTGCGGGAAAGCTCGGTTTCCGCGAGGTCACCCGCACCGATTACAACGGCGAGATCATTCTGTTTTCGCGGCGGGGAACTCGGCAAGCCTAGCGGCGTAGCGGGCCATGGTGTCGACTTCGAAATTGACGAAGTCGCCTGCCTTGCGCTCGCCCCAGGTCGTGACCTCGAGCGTGTGGCGGATCAGCAGCACGTCGAAATCCGTGCCGTCAACGGCGTTGACGGTCAGCGACGTGCCGTCGAGGGCAATCGACCCCTTCGGCGCCACGAATTTTGCCAGATGTTCCGGTGCGCGCAGGCGATAGCGCGTTGCGTCGCCTTCGGCCGTCACGGAGAGGATTTCCGCCTTGCCGTCGACATGGCCGGAGACGATATGGCCGCCGAGCTCGTCGCCGATCTTCAGCGAGCGCTCGAGATTGATGCGGCTTCCGGCCTTCCAGCCGGCGATCGTCGTCAGCCGCAGCGCCTCTTCCCAGGCTTCGACCTCGAACCAGCGGCCGTTGCTGCCTTCGTCCGGCAGGCCGGTAACGGTCAGGCAGACGCCGGCATGCGAGATCGAGGCGCCCATATCGATGGTCGCCGGATCGTAGCTCGTCGCAACGCGCAGCTTGACGCCCTCGTTCATCGGGGAAACGGATTCGATCGTGCCCATATCAGTGACAATGCCGGTGAACATCAAAGCTCTCTTTCGTATTCGTCCATCCGGTCGGAGCCGAATGAAAATGTGCCCCTGTGGGCGAAACCGGATGGCATATCGGTCTTCGTGACCGGCGATTCAATACCATCGGCGCCGATCACCACATCGCCCTGATAGAGCTGGATGCGATCGACGAGACCGGCATCGAGGAAGAGCTTCGCCGTCCGGGCGCCGCCTTCGACGATCAACGAGGAAATGCCGCGGGAAGCGAGCGCCGGGAGCAGGACTTCCGGGTGATAGGGATTGCAGTAGAGGACTTCGACGCCGAGGGCTTCGAGGGCGGTGCGGCGGGAGTCGAGATCATCTGCGGCGTTAGTGGGTGGGGTACCCCCCTCTGCCCTGCCGGGCATCTCCCCCACAGGGGGGGAGATTGGCTGGGGGCTGCCGCTCGCTTCAACATCGATTGCCTGGGGAGGTGCCGTCCGCGCGTCGATCTCCCCCCTTGTGGGGGAGATGCCCGGCAGGGCAGAGGGGGGTGAACCCTCGACAGCCCCCAGATCCGAAACATCCTCACGCGCCACAACGATCACCGGCACCTGCCGCGCCGTTTGCGCCAGCTTCCCCGTCACCGGCAGCGACAATGCCGGATCGAGGACGATGCGCACCGGCGAGCGATCCTCCTGCCCCGCAATCCGCACCGTCAGTTCCGGATCATCGGCAATCGCCGTGCCGATGCCGACGAGAATGGCATCCGACTGCGCGCGCAGCTTCTGCACCTCGGCGCGCGCCGCAGGCCCGGTGATCGCCACCTGCCCCTCGCCCGCACGGCCGATCATGCCGTCGGAGGAAACTGCAAGTTTGAGAGTCACATAGGGCCGCTTCTTCGTCTGCCGGGTGAGATAGGCGGCGAGCGAGCGCCTGCCCTCCTCCTCCAGCACGCCGGTGTCGACCTCGATGCCGGCATCGCGGAGCATGCCGATGCCGCGGCCGGAGACGCGCTCATCGGGATCGGTGACGCTGATGACGACGCGGGAGACGCCAGAGGCGATCAGCGCGTTGGCGCAGGGCGGTGTCTTCCCGAAATGCGAGCAAGGCTCGAGCGTCACATAGGCGGTGGCACCCTCCGCCCTCGCCCCGGCCTCGGCCAGCGCCTGAGGCTCGGCATGCGGGCGGCCGCCAACAGCGGTCGTGCCGCGGCCAACGATCTCGCCGTCCTTGACGACGACGCAGCCGACGGAGGGATTTGTGGAGGTTTGCCCAAGATGCGAAAGGCCGAGGCTTATAGCCTCGGCCATGTAACGTTCATCGTCTGATGCTGACTTCATCGCTCAACTGTCCAAAGTATCGCGGCCGATCTTGGCGTTGATCTCGGAAATGACCTTCTCGAAATCCTCGGCATGCGAGAAATCGCGATAGACCGAGGCATAGCGGACGAAGCCGACGTCATCCAGGCTCTTCAGCGCTTCGAGAACCTGAAGGCCGATGGCCTCAGAGCCGATCTCGACCTCGCCGGAGCTTTCCAGACGCCGGACGATGCCGGAGACGGCGCGTTCGATGCGATCACGATCGACCGGGCGTTTTCGCAGCGCGATCTCGAAGGAGCGCACCAGCTTGTCGCGGTCGAAAGGCACCTTGCGGCCGGTCTTCTTGACGACCATCAGCTCGCGCAGCTGCACACGCTCGAAGGTCGTGAAGCGGCCGCCGCAATCGGGACAGATACGCCTGCGGCGGATGGACGTATTGTCCTCCGCCGGGCGTGAATCCTTGACCTGTGTGTCTTCCGATCCGCAGAATGGGCAGCGCATGCGCTATCCTTAGCCGATGTAGTCGTACATTGGGAAGCGGTTGGTGAGGTTCACCACCTTATCCCGCACGGCGCCTTCGACAGCGGCATTGCCTTCGTCGGAATTGGCAGCCTTCAGGCCGTCGAGAACCTCGACGATCAGGTTGCCGATTTCCTTGAACTCGGCTTCCTTGAAGCCACGGGTCGTGCCGGCAGGCGCGCCGAGGCGGACGCCCGAGGTGACGAACGGCTTTTCAGGGTCGAACGGGATGCCGTTCTTGTTGCAGGTGATGTAGGCGCGGCCGAGGGCGGCTTCCGCACGCTTGCCGGTGGCGTTCTTCTTGCGAAGGTCGACGAGCATCAGGTGGTTGTCGGTGCCGCCGGAGACGACGTCGAGGCCGCCTGCGATCAGGGTTTCGGCAAGCGCCTTGGCGTTCTTGACGATCTGGGCTGCGTAATCCTTGAATTCCGGCTGCAGCGCTTCCTTGAAGGCAACGGCCTTGGCAGCGATGATGTGCATCAGCGGACCGCCCTGGAGACCCGGGAAGACGGCCGAATTGAACTTCTTCGCCAGATCTTCCTCGTTCGTCAGGATGACGCCGCCGCGCGGGCCGCGGAGCGACTTGTGGGTCGTGGTCGTGGCGACATGGCAGTGCGGGAACGGCGACGGATGCTGGCCACCGGCAACGAGACCGGCGATATGGGCCATGTCGACCATCAGGTAGGCGCCGACTTCATCGGCGATCTCGCGGAAGCGCTTCCAGTCCCAGATACGGGAGTAAGCGGTGCCGCCGGCGATGATCAGCTTCGGCTTGTGGGTGCGCGCCTTCTCGGCAACGTCGTCCATGTCGAGCAGGTTGTCGCCTTCGCGAACGCCGTAGGAAACGACGTTGAACCACTTGCCGGACATGTTCACCGGCGAACCGTGCGTCAAGTGACCGCCCGAGTTCAGGTCGAGACCCATGAAGGTATCGCCCGGCTGCAGCAGCGCCAGGAACACGGCCTGGTTCATCTGCGAACCGGAGTTCGGCTGAACGTTGGCGAAGTTGACGCCGAAGAGCTTCTTGGCACGCTCGATCGCCAGTTCTTCGGCGATATCGACATACTGGCAGCCGCCGTAATAGCGCTTGCCCGGATAACCTTCGGCATACTTGTTGGTCATGATGGAGCCCTGGGCTTCCAGCACCGCGCGCGAAACGATGTTTTCCGAGGCGATGAGTTCGATCTCGTGCCGCTGACGGCCGAGCTCCTTTTCGATCGCGCCGAAGATCTCCGGATCGGTATCGGCAAGATTGCGATTGAAGAAGGTCTGAGTGGAAGCATTGGTCATGGGCGGGCTCCTCAACTGGAATGGCCGCAGCTTTAGCCTTCCGTTTGCGCCAGAGCAATACGAAGAACGACATTTGCTGGGCAATCTACGCGCGGGGTGACCTCCCTCCCTCATTCCTGTGACGAGCACAGGAATGAGGGAGGAAAGGTCTTGCCAAACAAAAAAGGCCGCGCAATCCGCGCGGCCTTGCCAAACTCAAGGAGAACCAGCCCCTACTGAACCGGCTGTTCCGTCGTCGCCGTCGTATCCAGCGCCAGTTCGGCATTGCCGTCCATCTGGTAGATGTCGTCGCGGAACTGGACGATGCCGTCGGGCATGCCCCACGCGGAGATGTAGACGAAATAGACCGGCACTTCTTCAGCGAGCTTGATCGGCGTGTTGACGCGGCTGGCGATGACCTGTTCCATCTGCTGGCGCGGCCAGCCGGGGGTCTCGCCGAGCAGCCAAGTCGTCAGGTCGCGGACGTTCTGGACGCGCACGCAGCCCGAGGATTCGAAGCGCATGAGCTTGTTGAACAGGCCCTGCTGCGGCGTGTCGTGCATGTACTCGCCGTTCTTGTTGTAGAAGTTGATCTTCGTCGACGCCATGGCGTTGATCTTGCCCGGGTCCTGGCGGAAGGTCAGGTTCGGTGCCTTTTCGGCATTCCAGTCGATGGTTTCAGGCGCGACTTCGCTGCCCTTGCCGTCGATCAGGCGAATGTTGTTGCGCGTCAGGTAGGTCGGGTCCTTGCGCATCAGCGGCACGATGTCCTTTTCGACGATCGAGCGCGGAGCCGTCCAGTATGGATTGAGGATGACTTCGTAGATCTTCGAATTGACAAGGTGCGTCGGGCGGCTCAGACGGCCGACGATCGCGTTATGGCGGGTCGCGACGCTGCCATCCTGAACGGCTTCTACGTAAGCGGCCGGAATGTTGACCATGACGTGACGGCGGCCGAGATCTTCGGGGAAGGTCTGCAGGCGGATCAGGTTGGTGTTCAGCTGCTGCAGGCGCACATCGACCGGGATGTTCATCGCCTTCAGCGTGAATTCGCCGATGACGCCATCGGACGGAAGGCCGTGGCGGGCCTGGAAGCGCTTGACAGCACCGTCGACATAGGAGTCGAACGAGGACGACATGCCGGCTTCCTGCGGAAGATCGCCGGTGGCGAAGAGACGCTGGCGCAGCGCCTGGACCGACTGATCGGTGACGCCGAGCTGCAGGCGCTGATCGGCCGGCGGATTGACGGTCGGCCAGCCGCCGGCCGATGCGATCTGCTGGTACTGGGCGATCGCCTGCTGCATGCTGGAAACGGACTGCGGTCCGAGGATCGGGGTATTGGAAACGATGGCGTTTGCGGTGCGCGATGCGGCCTTGGCATCGAACTGATCGTCCCAGTCGCCGCGTTGAGGCGCATTGATCAGCGCATCGACGGCCGTCTGCGCCAATGCCGGGGCGGCCAGTGCGCTGACACCGAACGTTGCCGCGGAGGCAAGAAATGCGCGGCGCGAGAGAGCTTCAATTCCGTTTTTCTTCGACATAGTCCCAACCACTGAATGCCGCAGCTCTGAGAGGAAAACCGCGGGCTTTGCGAGTCACTGCGCGATAACGCAGACCACTATCATTCCGTTCTGCGGCGCATCACCGATTTTCCGCGTCCAGCCATCACAAGATTGCGAGCCGGAAGCGTGAATGCGTGAACTGCTGTTCGAGGGCGCCGTCTGCTGTGCATTTCCGCTGCCATACCAATATGGCCAATTCGTGTCGCCTGCCCTTCCGGGCACCTACCAGCGGTAGGAGACGGCACGCATCAAACCATAGCAATCCGTAAACGGTGCTGGTTAATAGCGGCTAAAAAACGGCCTGAATACAGGCGATTACGCTTGGCAGGCATGCGTTGCAAAGATGACACGCTGGCGGTGAGTGGGCAAAACCGAACGTGGGATGGAACGTATCGGGCATGGCGCGGGCACCCAGCAAGGCATCGCTGCCGTTCTCACCGCGCCCTACTACTATGACAAGAAAAGTACGCCCAATATTCTCAACCGGCTTCCATCTTGGCACAGAGTCGGGCAGTCATGTCTGCGGAGACTCCGATGGTGGAATTCGGACGAAGAAACGGGTCCGTGAGCGGAAAGCGACGTTGATGATCGGCAAAATTGGACACATCAAAAATCCGCTGACGATCATCGCGATATTCGCTGGGATTGCGGAGATCAGCGGCACGGTAATCCTGCCCTTCATTCACGAAAGCAATCAGAACAAATACGTTTGGTTTCTGATGCTGTTCCCAGCAATGTTGGTCACTATCTTCTTCATCACGCTTTGGTACAAGCCGAAGTCGCTCTATGCCCCGTCGGACTACTCCAACGAAGAAAACTTCGTGAAGATGATGGAGCCAGCGACATACGTCGAGATCTCCGCGAAAGCCGAGAAAGAAGCTATAGATTTCGTTCACGGAGAGGCTGCACCCGCTCAGTATGCGCCGTCGGCTCCCTCTGCAGCAGATGAGACAATCACGAACCGCCTCCCCCCGGATGAAACCGAAGCGACTACGGTTTACGAAGTTCAGCAGGTGCGGCATCTCGTTTCCGAGGCTGAAGACAAAGCTTTTGCTGTGCTGGCGAACGAGTTCCCCGCGATCCGACGCAATGTCGCTTTGAGGTCCGGCACCGGGCGAAGGGTTTTCGACGGCATTGCTGATGGGCCGACCAACCTATCGATCTTCGAAATTAAAATGACAAAATATCCTCGTAGACCGTTTGTCATTGATAGTGTTCACAAGTTCGTTGATGCCGTCACGGTAGCATCGATAAAAAGCGCGCTTCCGATCCGTCTTGTCTTGGTGGTTGTGGTACATGGCGATCTACCAAAAACTCCACGCTTTCGCGAAGTGCTCTCCCACCGCGACATGAAGGTCGAGGTGCGATACATGCAGTTCTGAAAACCTATCTCCATCATTTCGCTAGCCATTGTTTACCCACCGCTCAACACTCAACCAGCCTCGCCCTTTACCACTGACAGCCCTTTCCGCCCGGGCCTTTGTAAAAGCAATTCGCTCTGCACGATGTGCTGCGCCGACAAAGCCGAGCCCAGCTAGGTGGCGAACTAAATAACGAGGTGTTCGACGTCACCACGAGAATGTGCAGGGATATTGCATTCGAACAGTTCGGCAGGCCTTCGCCGAAGCGTGATGCTGCAAAGAACTAGCAGGGGACCGAACGGCAACAGGCGCCGCCGTGTGCCTTCTCACACACTGCAGCGCTCTGTCATGCCGGTAAGGAGGTCCTATACGCTATCGGGAATAACAGCGTATGAGATTTACAGGCGGTACATGATGCTGTCGTTCCAGAAGCGGTCGAGGCGCTGCAGGAGCTTGTTCATCTGGGTGAACTCGTCGGTGCCGATGCCGCCGACCTTGTCGATCGAGGTGATGTGGCGTTCGTAGAGCTTGGCGACCGTCTCGGCGATCTCGGTGCCGGTTTCCGTCAGGCTGATGCGGACGGAGCGGCGGTCGATGCGCGAGCGCTGGTGGTTGATGAAGCCGAGGTCGACGAGCTTCTTGACGTTGTAGGAGACGTTGGAGCCCAGGTAGTAGCCGCGGGAGCGGAGCTCGCCGGCGGTCAGTTCCGAGTTGCCGATATTGAAGAGCAGGAGAGCCTGGATGGCGTTGACGTCGCTGCGACCCTGACGGTCGAATTCGTCCTTGATGACGTCGAGCAGACGGCGGTGAAGACGTTCAACAAGATGAAGGGATTCCATGTAAAGATCACGGATGTCCTGATCCTGCTGGTCACGGAAGTTCGATACCGCCTGCGGCTTGATTTTCGTGTTCATGATGACTGCCTCACTGTTTGTTTGGCGGTGTTGGTTTTCTTCCCGCCTTGAGACAGACCCTATCGAATACAAATAAAATTCTACTTAAACTGCAGGCTTAACAGCACCTTACCGAAAACCTCCCGTTGTATCAGGGTAAATCAACGCTTACCTGACGCCGCTGGCGGCGGCGCTCGAACCAGAGCGCAACGCGGAATGCGAGGTACATCACGGCCACCAGAACATGGGTGATGACGATCAGATGATTGGAGCCGAAGGTCTCCGGCAGGAAGCCGTGCATCAGCACCTGCAGGCCGGCTGCAAGCACCCAGACGACCGGTCCCCAGGAGACCGTGAGCCATAGCCCCAGCGAGGCGACGGGGAAGACGACGGCGAGCGTCGTGGCCGCCACTTTCCAGGGAAGGCTGAGCAGATCGAAGCGGCCGGCGCCGAACAGCGAGTAGCCGACGAGCATGCCCCAATATTGCAGGCCGAACCAGAAACAGGTGATCGCCACCAGCCTCAGGAAGAGGATGAACATCAGGTCGGTCAGCGTACGCTTCGGCAGGGCCGGAGAATCATTTTCCATGGGGCGGACTTTATGGTTCCGTTCGGTCATTCGCCAGACGTTGCGCGCCGGCGCGGCCAATCGTCCGGTTTGGTTTTCGAAGATGGCATGATAATGAGCGCGCCAGCAAATGGAATGGCCAGGGACAAGACAATGCAGGACAAGACCCACCTCGTCGACGACATCACCGGACACCGCCGCATGCGCCGCAACCGCAAGGCGGACTGGACGCGCCGCCTGGTGCAGGAAAACCGGGTGACGGTGGACGACCTGATCTGGCCTGTCTTCGTCGTTCCCGGCAGCGGCATCGTCGATCCGATCCCGGCCATGCCCGGCGTTAACCGCATGAGCGTCGACAAGCTTGTCGAAGCCGCCAAGGAAGCGGCCGATCTCGGCGTGCCCGCGATCGCAACCTTCCCGAATATCGAGATGGAGCTGCGCGACGAGACGGGTTCGAACAGCCTCGAGGCCAATAACCTGATCAATCAGGCGACGATGGCGCTGAAGAAGCATGTGCCCACTATCGGCGTGATCACCGACGTGGCGCTCGATCCCTTTACCAGCCACGGGCATGACGGGATCCTGCGCGGCGGCGAGATCGTCAACGACGAGACCGTCGAGCAGGTGGCGCGCGCCGCCGTCATGCAGGCCGACGCCGGTTCCGATATCATCTCGCCCTCGGAAATGATGGATGGCCGCATCGGCGCCATCCGCCGGGCACTCGATGCCGCGGGCCACCAGAATGTCGGCATCATGAGCTATGCGACGAAATTCGCCTCCGCCTTCTACGGCCCCTACCGCGAGGCGATCTCGACCGGCGGCCTGCTGAAGGGCGACAAGAAGACCTATTATATCGACCCGGCCAACGGCACCGAGGCGATCCGCGATGCGGCGCTCGACGTCGAGGAAGGTGCCGACATGCTGATGGTCAAGCCGGGCCTTCCCTACCTCGATATCTGCTGGCGCATGAAGGAAGCCTTCGGCCTTCCGACCTTCGCCTATCAGGTCTCCGGAGAATATTCGCAGATCAAGGCTGCGGCGATGAACGGCTGGATCGATGGCGAGCGCGCGATGATGGAAACGCTGCTCGCCTTCAAGCGCGCGGGCTGCGACGGCATCCTGACCTATTTCGCGATCGAGGTCGCCCGGGCGCTCGCCAAACGCTGAAAAGCGCGCATCATTGCATCTCCGGCCGCCGACACCATATCAGTGGCATCGTTTCACAAAGGAGACCCTAGATGAGCCTGAACCCCAACCCCGTCTATGCCGCACCGGAAGACTGGCGCGCCTATAGCGGGACGCTCAGCCGGCGGGTATTTGCGTTCATCCTGGATTACATCATCGTCCTGCTGCTGTGCATTCCGGCAGCGGTGGTGCTGTTCTTCCTGTCGATCGTGACGCTCGGCCTCGGCTTCTTCCTCTATCCGGCGCTCTTCGTGCTGGTGGCGGGCATCTATTTCGGCCTCACGGTCGGCGGTCCGGCGCAGGCCTCGCTCGGCATGCGCGCCATGGGCATCCAGATGATGCGCGTCGACGGACGCCCGCTCGATTTCCTGACGGCGATCGTTCACCTGGCGTTGTTCTGGATCCTGAACTCGGTGCTGACGCCGCTGATTCTTCTGGTCGGCCTGTTTACCGAGCGCAGCCGCCTGATCCACGACTTCCTGGTCGGCACCGTCACGGTGCGCACCGCCTGACCGCGGAAATAAAGTCCCCGGCTGGCCTTTGCGGGCCGGTTCGGGGCGCCATATCAAAAAGCTACGACAAAATGATAGCGCGGAGAACCCGGCCGCGCTGTTGACGTTTTTTATTCTTAAGTCATGCTGTCAAGATTGACGGTCACCGAAGGAACCATCCGCGTCAGATGAATACGCAGTCCACGCCATCCCCTCAGTTTTATCTGACGGCACCGGCTGCATGCCCGTATCTGCCGCAGGAGATGGAGCGCAAGGTTTTTACCCATCTCGTCGGCCCCCGCGCCGCCGAAATGAACGATATCCTGACGCAGGGCGGTTTCCGCCGCTCGCAGAACATCGCCTACCGTCCCGCCTGCGAGGCCTGCCGCGCCTGCGTTTCCGTGCGCATCCTGGCGCAGGAATTCCAGCCGACGAAATCGATGAAGCGGGTGATGGCCAATAACAGCGACCTGATTGCCACGGAATTTCCGGCCCAGCCTTCGAGCGAGCAATATTCCCTCTTCCGCCGCTATCTCGACTACCGCCACCAGCAGGGCGGTATGTCTGATATGACCGTGCTCGACTATGCGATCATGGTCGAGGACACCCACGTCAATACCCGAATCATCGAATACCGCCGGCGCGAGGAAGGCTCCGGCCTCGAAACCCGGCCGCGCGGCGAGCTTGTCGCAGCAGCGCTGACCGATACGATGAGCGACGGTCTCTCCATGGTCTATTCCTATTTCAATCCGGAATATGAGCGACGCTCGCTCGGCACTTTCATGATCCTCGACCACGTCAAGCGCACCAAGGCCCTCGGCCTTCCCCATGTCTATCTCGGCTACTGGGTGCAGGGATCGCGGAAGATGGACTACAAGACCCGCTACCAGCCACAGGAGCATCTGACGCCACGCGGCTGGGAGCGTTTCGATCCATCGGTGTTGGAAGAGAGTGGCGGGGAGTAAGGCGGCCTGCCCTGCGTGAGCAGCGCGGCACTGCATAACGACAACGCCGCGCCAGCTTTGGCGAAAAGCTAGCTCGCCAGCCGATCGACTTGGTCGACCTCCCGCTCCAACCCTTCCATCACATGCGCCCAGCCCTGGCGGGTCTTTTCCTCGTGAGCGGACCATTCGGAGCACATTTCATGCGTCAGCGTCAGACGGCAGCCGCTGCCGAGCGGTTCGAGGTCGATCTGGACGCGGTCGGTGCAGTGATCGTGATCTTCGACTGAGAAGCTGAAGACCATGCGTTTCGGGCGGTGGAGGTCGAGGAAGATGCCGCTGTGGCAGGCATCGCCGGTCGGGCGGCGGTCGACGACGAGGAAGCGGCCGCCGACATGGGCGTCGATCTCGGCGCGGATCACATGGCCGTCATCGGTGGCGAAGAGGAAGCGCTTGGCGATCGCAGGATTCAGCCAGGCATCATAGACGACGGATGGCGGCGCCTTGTAGCTATGCGTAACGGTGAGTTTGATCTTTTCGGCGGCAGACATTGATTTTTTCCTCCGTGTTTTGGGCTCAGAGCACACCGCAAGGCATTGCCTTGCGGGGCCATTCCGTCCGCCTTTCGGAATGGAGCCGTTCCCAGTTTTTGGTGACAGGACTGAGATAGAGGAAGCGAGCCGCCCGCCAAGGGCGGATCGCCAAATTGTTACCGGTGTCAGCCGGCGAACTTGCCACTGCGCGGGAAGCCCTTCGGAACGGTGCGTCCGGCCGTTGCGCGGTCGGCCAGCCATTCGGCCAGCTCGTCCTTGTTCTTGTTGAACATACGGCCTGCGCTGTCTTCCCAGGAGAGGCCGGCATCGATCGCAAAGCAGCGGACGTCGGAGATGCCGCCATCCTTGTAGCGCTGCAGGCGAACGCCCTTGCCGCGGGCCATTTCCGGCACCTGCGCCAGCGGGAAGACCAGCATCTTGCGGTTCTCGCCGACGACGGCGACGTGATCGCCGCTGACCGGAACGATCAGCTTGGTCTCGTCGGGCATCGAGACGTTCATGATCTGCTTGCCCTTGCGGGTATTGGCAGCCATCTCGCCTTCCGCCACCACGAAGCCGTTGCCGGCCGTCGAAACGATCAGCTGCTTGCGCTGGGGATCGTGGACGAAGGCGGTGAGCACGTCCTGATCATTGTCCATGTCGATCATGATGCGCAGCGGCTCGCCATGGCCGCGCCCGCCGGGCAGCTTGTCGCCGCCGAGGGTGAAGGCCTTGCCGCCGGTGGTGACGATTAGGATCTTGTCTGTGGTCTGAGCCGGGAACGCCACCTTCAGCGCATCGCCTTCCTTGAAGGTCAGCGATGCCGTGTCGGAGATGTGGCCCTTGAGAGCACGGATCCAACCCTTTTCGGAGACGACAACGGTGATCGGTTCTTTTTCGATCATCGCCTGCTGGATCGCCTCTTCGTCGGCTTCCGGCGCATCGGCAAACTGGGTGCGGCGGCGGCCGAGCTCGGTCGCCTTGGCAAACTTCTTCTTCACTTCGCCGATTTCCCAGGCAACGGTCTGCCACTGCTTCTCGTCGGAAGCGAGCAGCGCCTCGATGCCGGCCTTCTCGGCAGTCAGTTCGTCGAATTCCTTGCGGATTTCGAATTCCTCGAGCTTGCGCAGCGAGCGCAGGCGCATGTTGAGGATGGCTTCGACCTGGATTTCGGTCAGATCCCAGCGGGCGACCATCACCGGCTTCGGCTCGTCTTCCTCACGGATGATGCGGATGACTTCGTCGATATTCAGATAGGCGATCAACAGACCGCCGAGAATTTCGAGACGCCTCTCGATCGCGGCGAGACGGAAGCGCGAGCGGCGCTGCAGCACGTCACGGCGATGATCGAGCCATTCCTTGAGAACCTCGTTCAGCGCCATGACGCGCGGAATGCGGCCCATGGAGAGAACGTTCATGTTCAGCGGGAAGCGGCTTTCGAGCTCGGTGAGCTTGAACATCGATTCCATCAGGATCGTCGGATCGACGGTGCGGTTCTTCGGCACCAGCACGATGCGGACGTCCTCGGCGGATTCATCACGCACGTCTTCGAGCAGCGGCAGCTTGCGGGCAAGCAGCAGCTCGGCAATCTTTTCGATCAGGCGCGATTTCTGCACCTGGAAGGGAATTTCGGTGACGATGATCTGGTAGCCGCCGCGGCCGAGATCTTCGGTCTCCCACTTGGCGCGGGTGCGGAAGCCACCGCGGCCGGTCTTGTAGGCCTCGACAATGCTGGCGCGGCTGTCGATGATGATACCGCCGGTCGGGAAATCCGGGCCGGGAATGAAGGATTCGACCAGCGTCTCGACCGTGGCGTCCGGATGCTTGATGAGATGCAGGGCCGCATCGCAGAGTTCGTGGACGTTGTGCGACGGGATGGAGGTCGCCATGCCGACGGCGATACCCGAGGAGCCGTTTGCCAGAAGATTCGGGAAGGAGCCCGGCAGAACCACCGGCTCCTCGTCTTCCTCGTTATAGGTCGGGCGGAAATCGACGGCGTCCTGCTCGATACCATCGAGCAGCAGCGCCGTGACTTCGGTCATGCGGGCTTCGGTGTAACGATAGGCAGCGGCGTTATCGCCGTCGATATTGCCGAAGTTCCCCTGCCCGTCGACCAGCGGATAACGCTGCGAGAAATCCTGCGCCAGACGCACCAGCGCATCATAGACCGACTGGTCGCCATGCGGGTGGAATTTACCGATGACGTCACCGACGATACGGGCGCATTTCTTGAAGGCCGCATTCGGCCGGATGCCCATCTCGCTCATCGCGTGGATGATGCGGCGGTGGACCGGCTTCAGGCCGTCGCGCACGTCAGGAAGGGCGCGGTGCATGATGGTCGACAGTGCATATGCCAAGTAACGCTCTTCGAGCGCAGCCTTGAGGTCGACCGGAAGGATGCTGTCGTCGTCTCCGCCAGAGGGCGGCAAAATCTCTTGTCCCATAGGCCTTGACTAGCCTAGAAGGCTCTCCACGGCAAGGAATCGGGAGGCTTGCGCCTGTGGATGACGTACCAGAATGACATCATGTGGCCATCAAGCATCGGCACGTCATTTGGACTTCGTTTTCTTTGCCTATCAACTAAAATTTAGAGTTCGCATCAATATAACGCGCGTCGACTTCGCAATAGACTAGCCTTAACCGCCACTAGAGGATTTCGTCATGACCTTTTACCGGACCACCCGGCTTATGCTTTCCGGCGCAGCATTCCTGTCGCTCGCCACCAGCGCATTCGCCCTTGATGGCCAGGATCTGCTGAAGAAGCTCAATGCCGCCTATATCGCCCAGGGCGGCACGCTCGTCGCTGACGGCGTCGATGTCGACGACACGACCGTGACGCTGAAGAACGCAAGCTTCAAGCCTGCGGCCGGCGATGCGCTGAAGATCGGCGACATCACCATGACCGGCGTCGAGGAAGACGAAGACGGCGGCTACTACATCGAGGAAGCAGCCTTCCCCGACATCAATGTCAGCGAAGAAGGCACGACGATCTCCGCCAGCGACATGAAGCTCGGCGGCATCTCGATCCCGGCCGATGCGACCGGCGACGGCGTCGATTCCATGCTGCTCTACGAGACGGCCCATACCGGCCCGTTCAAGGTTTCTAAGGACGGCAAGGACATCTTCTCGCTCGGCCAGACCGACATGAACCTGACGCTGCGCGAAGACGAATCCGGCTTCGATTTCGACGGCGCCTTCAAGAACATGAAGGCCGACCTGACCGATGCGCCCGATCCGCAGTACAAGGAAGGGATCGAAAAGCTGGCGCTCGAGCATGTCAACGGCGACATCACGATGAAGGGCGCCTGGGATCTCGGCCCCGGCACGATCGACATTTCCGAATTCGCCTTCGACGTCACCAATGTCGGCCGCCTGAACCTCGCCTTCAAGATCTCCGGCTACACGCCTGCCTTCATGAAGTCGCTGCAGGAAGCCGCCAAGGCTTCGGAAGCCAACCCGAACAAGGAAGAAGCCCAGCAGGCTCTCGGCCTCGCAATGCTCGGCCTGCTGCAGCAGCTTTCGTTCAACAGCGCCGAAGTCCGCTTCGACGACGCCTCGATCACCAAGCGCGCGCTTGAATATGCCGGTTCGAAGCAGAACATGACCGGCAAGCAGATGGGCGACGCGCTGAAGGCAATGGCGCCGCTCGCCGTCGCACAGCTCAACGTTCCCGAGCTGCAGAACGCGATCTCGGCCGCCGTCAACACCTATCTCGACGACCCGAAGAACTTCGCTGTCTCGGCTGCACCGGCGCAGGCCGTGCCGTTCCCGACGATCATGGGCGCCGCCATGGGCGCACCGAACACGCTGCCGAACGTTCTCGGCGTGAAGATCAACGCGAACCAGTAAGGTTCAGACCCGCTGAAATGCAAAGCCCGGCAGCGATGCCGGGCTTTTTGTTTGTCAGTGCGAGCCGGTGGAGGCCAGTGCAGCATCGCCCTTGTCATGCAAAGCAAAGCGGTCGAGCATGTTGGCGCTCGCCTCGTTCAGGCCGCGGACATCGACGACAATGCCGCGGCGGCGATATTTCAGGACGACCTTGTCGAGCGCGCCGACGGCGGTGATGTCCCAGAAATGCGCGGCGGTGACGTCGATGACGACGGACGTCACCTGCTCCTCGAAGTCGAAGGCAGCGGAGAAGCTTTCCGCCGAGGCGAAGAACACCTGGCCATCGACCCGATATGTCCGGACACCGGCGTCCGCATCCAGCGACGAGCGGACATGGAACAGCTTGGCGACCTTGCCGGCGAAGAACACGCCCGAGAGGAGAACACCGACCAGCACGCCCTTCGACAGATCATGGGTCGCGACGACGGTGACAACGGTTGCCAGCATGACCAGCGACGACGACGGCGGATTGCGGCGAATATCGAGGATCGAACGCCAGGAGAAGGTGCCGATCGACACCATGATCATGATCGCGACCAGCGCCGCCATCGGCACGACGCGCAGGATATCGTCGAGCACCAGAAGCAGGATCAGAAGGAAGGCACCGGCCACGAAGGTCGACAGACGGCCGCGGCCGCCGGAGGCGATGTTGATGCCGGACTGACCGATCATCGCGCAGCCGCCCATGCCGCCGATCAGCGCGGAGGCGATATTGGCAGCCCCCTGCCCGTAGCATTCGGTGTTCTTGTTGCTTTGGGTATCGGTGAGATCATCGACGATCTGCGCCGTCAGCAGCGACTCCAGCAGTCCGACGGCGGCCAAGCCGATCGAGTACGGGAAGATGATCTGCAGCGTCTCGAATGTCAGCGGCACCTGCGGGATGGTGAAAACAGGCAGGCTGGTCGGCAGCTCGCCGAGATCGCTGACCGTGCGGACATCGAGCCCCAGCATGACCGTTGCCGCCGTCAGCACCGCGATCGCCACCAGCGGCGATGGGATGACCTTGGTGATGTAGGGGAAGAGGTAGATGATGAGCAGGGCCGCGGCGATCATCACATAGGTCGTCTGCGGCATGCCGATCAGCTCCGGCAACTGCGCCATGAAGATCAGGATCGCCAGCGAATTGACGAAGCCGGTCATCACCGAGCGCGACACGAAGCGCATCAGCCGCCCGAGTTTCAGCATGCCCGCAATCATCTGCAGGATGCCCATCAGGATCGTGGCAGCGAAGAGATATTGCAGGCCATGCTCGCGCACCAGCGAGCCCATCAGCACCGCGGTTGCAGCCGTCGCCGCCGAGATCATGCCCGGCCGGCCGCCGGCGATGGCGGAGACGCAGGCAATGGCAACCGAGGCAAAAAGCCCGATCTTCGGGTCAACGCCGGCAATGACAGAAAAGCCGATGGCCTCCGGGATCAAGGCGAGCGCCACAACGATGCCGGAAAGAATGTCACCACGAATGTTCGAAAACCATTCGCGCTTGTAAGCGGAGAGTTTGTTCATGTCGGATTGTTCACAAGGTTCAGCGCGACCGGACGCGAGTCCGGTTCAACATATTGGAAGATGTTGTGCGTTGTCTGGCGGATCGGCGGCCAGAAGAGCCACCCGGAGTTTCACCGGGTCCGGGGCGAATGGCCGGACTATAAAAGCAGCTTTGGCACTGCGCAATATGAAAAGCCCGGCATATGGCCGGGCTTTTCGAACTCTAGCGAAGGAAGGCTCAGTCTTTCTTCGGCTGCGGCATGACGCGCAGCGACAGTTCCATGAGCTGCTTCGGCGTTGCCGGCGACGGCGCGTTCATCAGGAGGTCCTGCGCCTGCTGGTTCATCGGGAACAGCGTGATTTCGCGCAGGTTCTTGGCGCCGAGCAGCAGCATGACGATACGGTCGATGCCGAATGCGCAGCCGCCATGCGGAGGCGCGCCGTACTGGAAGGCGCGGTACATGCCGCCGAAGCGTTCTTCGACATCCGCCTGGCTGAGGCCGACCAGTTCGAAGGCCTTGACCATGGCTTCCGGCGACTGGTTACGGATCGAGCCCGAGGCGATTTCGAAGCCGTTGCAGACGGCGTCGTACTGGTAGGCCTTGAGCGACAGCGGCTCCTGGGTCTGCAGCGCCTCGAGGCCGCCCTGCGGCATCGAGAAGGGGTTGTGCGCGAAGTCGACCTTCTTGTCTTCCTCGCTCCATTCGTAGAACGGGAAGTCGATGATCCAGCACAGCTCGAACCGGTCGCGATCGACGAGGTTCAGGTCTTCACCGGCCTTGGTGCGGGCTTCGCC
Organism: Rhizobium sp. FG96; assembly: GCF_057808655.1. Taxonomy (NCBI): domain Bacteria; kingdom Pseudomonadati; phylum Pseudomonadota; class Alphaproteobacteria; order Hyphomicrobiales; family Rhizobiaceae; genus Rhizobium; species Rhizobium sp. FG96. The sequence goes on from NZ_JBMDIL010000001.1 coordinate 58,004, forward strand.
TGCGAACTTGTAGAACTTCGCCGGTTCGCCGGCGACGAAGAAGGCGGCGTCGCCTGCTTCAAGGCCGAGCTGAATGCGCAGGGCTTCGGTGCGCTCTTCGCCGATGTTCTTGGCGAGCGGGCCGGAACCAGCGACCTTGCCGTCTTCTTCCTTCCAGAAGATGTAGCCGAGACCCGGCTGTCCCAACGACTGCGCCCAGGCGTTCATGCGGTCGCAGAATGCGCGGCTACCACCGGTCTTGGCCGGGATCGCCCAGACTTCGACCTTCGGGTTTGCGGCGATCATGCCGGCGAAGACCTTGAAGCCGGAGCCGTCGAAATGTTCGGTGACGGCCTGCATCTCGATCGGGTTGCGCAGGTCAGGCTTGTCGGAGCCGTACTTGCGGATCGCGACGTCGTAGGGGATGCGCGGCCATTCCTTGGTGACCGGCTTGCCTTCGGCAAACTGCTCGAACACGTTGGTGATGATCGGGGCCATCGTATCCCAGACATCTTCCTGGGTGACGAAGCTCATTTCGACGTCGAGCTGGTAGAATTCGCCCGGCAGGCGGTCGGCACGCGGATCTTCGTCGCGGAAGCAAGGCGCGATCTGGAAGTAGCGATCGAAACCGGCAACCATCAGCAGCTGCTTGTACTGCTGCGGCGCCTGCGGCAGCGCGAAGAACTGGCCGGGATGGATACGGCTGGGCACGAGGAAGTCGCGCGCGCCTTCCGGCGAGGATGCGGTCAGGATCGGCGTCGTGTATTCGCCGAAGCCGGCAGATGCCATGCGGTTGCGGATATCGGAGATGATCTGCGTGCGCTTGACGATGTTCTTGTGCAGCGTTTCGCGGCGCAGGTCGAGGAAGCGGTACTTGAGGCGGACGTCTTCAGGATAATCGGGCTCGCCGAAGATCGGCAGCGGCAGTTCCTTGGCAGCGGCCAGAACTTCGATTTCCTGAGCGTAGAGTTCGATCTCGCCGGTCGCCATGTTCTTGTTGACGGTGTCTTCGGTACGGGCCTTGACGAGGCCGTCGATGCGGATGACCCACTCGCCGCGAACGGCTTCGGCGGTCTTGAAGGCCGGCGAATCCGGATCGGCGACGACCTGGGTAATGCCGTAATGGTCGCGAAGATCGATGAAGAGAACGCCGCCATGGTCACGAACGCGGTGAACCCAACCGGAAATCCGGACGGTCGAGCCGACGTCCGACTTGCGGAGGGCGGCACAGGTGTGGCTGCGGTAGCGATGCATAATCTCTATTCCCGATGTCTGCTGAGACGGCTGCAAGGGCAAATTTCCACCCTCAAGCGCCGACAAGAAAATCGGGCGGACAAGCGCATGGACGGTCTGATTTGTCAAGACTTGGCGCGAGAGCAGGCCGGTTTCACGGCGGTTTATTACGGCCAGCGATGCCTGTGCCACTGCGGCAGTTTGGCCGGTATTTGCTTATTGATGAAACCGCCAGTCAACTTTAAAGATGGCGCATATCAGCTGCCGGAGCCTCGCATGCCCCTCCTCACCCGCCGAAATCTGCTCAAAGCCTCAGCCGTCGCCGGTGCTTACGGTGTCGGGATCGGCGTTGCCGGGAAGTTCGGTTTTGCGGAGGCCGCCCCCGAACCTCAGCTGTTGAAGGCGGCCAAGACTGAGGCCGTACTGACGGAATTCGGCCCGACCAAGGATATCATGACGTGGGGCGACCAGGGCGTGCCGCCGGTATTGCGCATGCAGCGCGGCAGGCCCTATGCGGCGCGGCTGACCAACGCTCTCGACGAACCGACGACGATCCACTGGCATGGGCTGCGCATCGACAACAGGATGGACGGCGTGCCGTTCATGACGCAGCCCTACGTCTATACCAACGACAGCTTCGACTATAATTTCACGCCGCCGGATGCGGGTACCTTCTGGTATCACCCGCATTGCAACACGCTGACGCAGATGGGTCACGGGATGACTGGCGTCATCGTCGTCGAGGACGCAGCCGATCCTCTCTTCGATGCGGAAGTGGTGCTCAACCTGCGCGACTGGCGGCTTGGCGGCGACGGGCAGTTCATCGCCCCCTTCCGGCCGCGCGATGCGGCGAAAACCGGCACCTACGGCACGGTACGCACCGCCAACTGGCATCAGGAGCCGCAATATGATTCTCCGGCCGGCGGGTTGGTGCGGCTGCGCATCGCAATCACCGATGTCACCCGCATCTATTCCTTGAAGATGGAAGGCGGCGAGGCCACCGTCATCGCCATCGACGGCAACCCAGTGCCCAAGCGCTTTCCGCTCGAGCTCCTGCAGCTCGGCCCCGGCCAGCGCCTCGACCTCGCCGTACGCATGCCCGACAGCGAAGGCGCGGTCGCAACGCTCGAAGACATCCGCGGCACGACGCCGAAGACGCTCGCGAAGCTGCGCGCCACCGGCCAGTCGCTGAAGCGCGACGTCGCCGATCTCGGCGCTCTCGCCGCCAATCCGGTGCCGGAGGCCGATCTTTCCTCGGCGGAAAAGATCCCGCTGGTGCTGAGCGCTACCGCCGAGAACGCGCCCGTCGACAGTATCTGCGGCACGCTGGGCTACAGCTTCTGGGCGATCAACAAGGTGCCGTGGCCGGGCGATACCGCCGATCCGACGGCGCCGCTTGCCGAACTCAAGCAGGGCAAGAGCTACATCTTCCAGCTTGAGAACGTCACCCCTCACCTGCACCCGATCCATCTGCACGGCATGAGTTTCAAGGTGATCTCGTCCTCGACACGCGAAGTCATGCCGGTTATCTCCGACACCTACCTGATCCAGCCCGACGAAAAGGTCCAGCTCGCCTTTGTCGCCGACAACCCCGGCGACTGGCTGCTGCATTGCCATATCATCGAGCATCAGAAGACGGGGATGACGAGCTACGTCAGGGTTGCTTAGGGCGATTGCACGATGAGCGCATAGATTGTATCAAGGTATAAGAAACACCTTTCGAGCAATCCAGTATGAGCCTTGTAGAAAACGAGCGAACCAAACTTACCGCGACCTTCCTCAATGGCATTGCCATTGCCGTCTTCGCGGTCGGCTCCTTTGCTCCGACGATTGCAAGCCTCGGCGCAACCGGGACGACCTCGACAACCATCCGCATGATCGCCGTTATTTGTCTTCTGGCCTCGGGTGCATTACATTTGACGGCAAGAGGCACACTGAGAGGATTGAGAAATGACAACTGATCAGTTCATCAATTTTCTGATCATGCCTGTAGGCGGGCTGATCTTCGGCCTCATTGCGCTCTATGCCACGCGCAACAAGCGCGGCAAGGATGAAATGCGTCCCGGCAAATAGCGGCTTCTGCGCAACACGCACCGGTTCAACGTATTGACATATCTCTTCGAAAGGAGAAGGAAGGTTAACCGACCTTTTTCCTTGTGAATGAATTGATATGATCGAAACCACCGCCGATTTGGCGGCCGCGTGCAAAGAGCTGGCCAAGTCTGACTTCATCACGATCGACACCGAGTTTCTGCGTGAAACGACCTTCTGGCCGGAGCTTTGCCTGATCCAGATGGCGAGCCCGACGACAGAAGTCATCGTCGATCCGTTGGCGAAGGGCATCGATCTGACGCCATTCTTCGAGTTGATGGCGAACACCGCCGTCCTCAAGGTTTTTCACGCCGCGCGGCAGGATATCGAAATCATCTTCAACCGTGGCGGGCTGATCCCGCATCCGATCTTCGACACGCAGGTCGCCGCCATGGTCTGCGGCTTCGGCGACAGCGTCTCCTACGACCAGCTCGTCAGCCGCACCAAGGGCGTGCAGATCGACAAGTCGTCGCGCTTCACCGACTGGAGCCGCCGGCCGCTCTCCGAAAAGCAGCTCGATTATGCGCTGGCCGACGTCACGCATCTGCGCGATGTCTATCTCTATCTCAAGGACGAGCTCGCCCGCGAAGGCCGCTCCTCCTGGCTTTCCGAAGAGATGGATATCCTCGAAGCGCGCGAAACCTACGATCTCCACCCTGACGATGCCTGGCAGCGCCTGAAGATGCGCCTGCGCAAGCCACAGGAACTGGCGATCCTGAAATATGTCGCCGCCTGGCGCGAACGCGAGGCGCGCGCCCGCAACGTGCCGCGCTCGCGCGTATTGAAGGACGACGCGATCTATGAGATTGCCCAGCAGCAGCCAAAGGATACGGAAGCGCTTGGCCGCCTGAGAACCATCCCGAAGGGTTGGGAGCGATCCTCCTCCGGCGCGGCCGTCCTCGAAGCCGTCAACGAAGCGCTGGCGCTGCCGAAGGCCGACATGCCGCATGTGCCGCGACACACCCAGGCGCCCGAGGGGGCCGCCGCCGCCGTCGAGCTGCTCAAGGTTCTGCTGAAGCTGATCTCCGAAAAGCATGGCGTCGCGCCGAAGGTCATCGCCAATAGCGAAGATCTCGACAAGATCGCTGCCGAAGGCGAGAAGGCCGAGGTTTCGGCGCTGCATGGCTGGCGCCGGGAGCTCTTTGGCGAGCCTGCCCTGCAGCTCATCAAGGGCGAAATCGCGCTGCGTTTTGCCGGGCGGAAAGTCGATACCGTCCTTCTCTAATTTACCTGCCTTCGAAATGCCTTGACCGGCGCCTACATGGCCGGACACTATCAGGCAAATCAAGGCGATGGCGCATGCGAGAAATTTCTCCAGTCCAGAACTGGCTGCTTTTGACGCTGGTCATGGCTGGCAGCGGCGTGCTCTACGACGTCCTGTTTTACGGCGACAGCCGGCCGTTCATCGGCGCCACCTTTGCCCTGTTCATCGGCATGCCGATCCTCGCCTTCGAGCGCAAGGCGATCCTGCGCGGGCTGTCGCGACGCATCCAGAAGCTGCCGACGTTCACCTATTTCCTGGCGCAGCTTTTCATCTACGAAGTGCTGATGAGCGCCGGCTTTGCAGTTGCCGGCGTTCTCCTGCGCGCCGTCGGCGCCATCCAGCCGACCTCGTGGATCGAGGCCACCATCCTGCCGTTCAACGTCTTCATGTATGCGCTCGTCGTCTGCGCGGCGATCATCTTCGTCGTGCGGGTGCGCGAGTTGCTTGGGCGAGACGTGTTCCTGGCGATGCTGACCAGCCGCTACCGCAATCCGGTCAGCGAGGAGCGCATCTTCCTGTTCGTCGATCTCGTCGATTCCACGCCCTTCGCCGAGAAGCATGGCGACCTGCGTGCCCAGCAGATGTTGAATTCGCTGTTTGCCGCCTTTGCCGAACCGGTGCGCCGCAACAGGGGCACGATCGACGATTACGTCGGCGATTCCGCCATCATCACCTGGCCGCTTGCTCGCGGCATGAAGAATGGCCGCTGCGTGCGCTGCGTCTTCGATATCCTGAACGCGATCGAGAAAGAGGCGCCAAGCTGGCTGAAGCAATATGGACAGGTGCCGCGGTTGCGCGCCGCCCTCCATGGCGGCTTCGTCATAACCGCGGAAATTGGCGTCGATCACCACAAGATCACCTATTTCGGCGACACGGTGAATACAACCTCGCGGCTTGAATCGCTCTGCAAGACGTTGAATCGGCCGATCCTCATTTCCAGCGAACTCGCCAACCGCATGACGCTGCCCGACTTCGTCAATGCCGAGGATCTCGGCATGCACGCATTGAAGGGGCGCGGCCAGGGTCTTGGCGTCATGGCGCTCGCCCAGGCCATTCCAGCTTCCGCACAGTCACCAAAGCTTCACTCAACCGTCAATTCGGCGACATAGATCGGCTGCTAATCGGGACCGCCACTTCATTTTTCGGGGGTCCCCATGAAAAAAGCTCTTTTCGCTTCCGTTTCATTGTTTCTTTTGATTGCGACGTCCGCTTCGGCCGACCAGCAGGAGTTTACCGCCACTCTTGCTGGCCAGGCGATCCTGCCTGCCAACACGATGACACCGGCTCCTGCCGATGCCCCTGAATTTCTCAAGCATTCCGGCAAGTTCACCACGCCGGATCGCAAGCGCACCGAGGCGCTCGGCACCGTGCCCGGCAAGGACGGCGCCCGCGTGACCGATATCAAGCTGCCGTTCGACGGCCAGCCGATCCAGGGCTTCTCCGGCATCAAGACGATGCCCGACGGCACCTTCTGGACCCTCTCGGACAACGGCTTCGGCTCGAAGTTCACCTCGTCGGACTCGATGCTCTTCCTGCACCGGATGAAGTTCGACTGGGCGACGAACAAGGCTGACGTCGTCGAGAACCTGTTCCTCTCCGATCCCAACAAGATCGCCCCCTTCCCGATCGTCATGGAAGGCTCGGACAAGCGCTACCTGACCGGCGCCGATTTCGACATCGAATCCGTACAGCCGGTCGCCGACGGCTTCTGGCTCGGCGACGAGTTCGGCCCCTACCTCCTGAAGTTCGACACCAAGGGCGCGCTCACCGACGTCATCCCGACGACCGTCGATGGCAAGCCGGTCATCTCGCCCGACAACGCGCTGATCCAGCTGCCGGGCACGCCGGTCGGCAAGAACCCGGTCTTCAACCTGAAGCGTTCCGGCGGTTTCGAAGGACTGGCGATGTCGAAGGACGGCAGCAAGCTTTACGGCTTGCTCGAAGGCGCGCTCTATCAGGACGACGGCAAGATGGAGACGGTTGACGGCCACACCGCGATTCGCGTCATCGAGTTCGACGTCGCCTCGAAGAAGTGGACCGGCCGCAGCTGGTTCTACCCGTTCGAAGACAAGGGCGCCTCGATCGGCGACTTCAACATGCTGGACGAAACGACCGCGCTCGTCATCGAACGCGACAACGGCGCCGGCACCAAGGACAAGGCCTGCGCCGATCCGAAGCAGCCGAAGCCGGATTGCTTCGAGGCTCCGGCCGAGCTGAAGCGCGTCTACAAGATCGAGTTCAACGATGCCAACGCAGGCAAGGCCGTCCGCAAGATCGGCTATATCGACCTGCTCAACATCAAGGACCCCGACAACAAGAAGAAGGCCGGCAGCAAGGATGGCGTCTACGACATGCCGTTCGTGACGATCGAGAATGTCGATCGCGTCGATGCCACGCATATCATCATCGGCAACGACAACAACCTGCCCTTCTCGGCCGGCCGCGCCGTCGACAAGGCCGACAACAACGAGTTCAGCCTGCTCGAAGTCGGCGACTTCCTGAACGCCAAGTAAGCGCCGGATCCGGCTTGCAAAACGGGGAGCGTCCGGCCATGGCCGGGCGCTTCTTTTTGTATTGGGCGATATCATTGCGCTGCCGCCGGAATCGCGTAGTGATGCGCGGGCATCCCGCGAAAATTGCTCTTTGCTTGGTCAAGACAATGAAGTTGCAGAGGCTGATCGTCACCGGTGCAAATGGGACCGGCAAGAGCCACTTTGCCAGAGAGCTGGCGGCGGCACGTCCTGACATTCCCCTCATTTCCTATGATGCCATCAAACTTACCAGCGAGTGGAAACGCCGCCCGCAATCCGAAATCGCGGCAGCGCTTTCAGATGTCATTCAGGGCCGCAGCTGGATTCTGGAAGGCGGCCCAAGCCTGCTGCCTCAAGCCATCAAATACGCCGACGGCGTCATGTGGCTAGATCCTCCTGAATGGCTGAGAGCCTGGCGCCTGTTTGCACGGCCCCTCCGCAATCTCGGAAAGACGCGACCGGAGCTTCCCGATGGCAATGTCGATTGGCCGTGGCAGCAATACGGATTTGCGATACGAAGCCTGCGAAATCGCACCAGATTTCAAAGTGATATCACCGCTCAGCTCGCCGCCGCGAGCGCTTTGCGCGTCTGGCGCATCAGAAGCGCGACGGAGGGCGCGTCAGCGATTGCCGAATGGCGACGCACTGTGGCTTAGGATCAGATAACGAGCGGCATCGAACCCGCATCTCCACGCGATCCATGTGATGACAGAGCCCCTCCCGGGCGATACCTTGCCCGCCAGCTCAAGGGTATCCTCATGGCAAGGAAGCGCGATCGCGAGGTGAAGTCCTGGTACGAGGCCCCGGCGCCGGCGATCTGTCCGCTCTGCGGGCGCGTCGTGCCGGAGGATCAGCGTGACGAGCATCATCTGGTGCCGAAGAGCCGCGGCGGGCGTGAGACGCAGGTGCTGCACCGCATCTGCCACCGCCAGATCCATGCGCTGTTCTCGGAAGCGGAGCTGGAGAAATCCTATCCGACGATCCCGCAGCTGCTGGAACATCCGGCCATCCGGAAATTCGTCGCCTGGGTGCGCAAGAAGCCGCCGGGCTTCTACGACGGGACGCGGAAAAGCGGTCTGCGGCGGTGATCGCGCGGCGTCACATCTTGACGCCCGGCAATGCCGCCGCCTGCCTGATCCATGCGGCAAACTGCGCCTCATCCATCGCGTCTGTCTCGCGGATATCGAGATAGCGGACCTCGGCCTGTTTCGATTGTCCGGGCGGGATGGGGTCGAGCAAGCCGCCCTGGAAGAAGGAGACCTTCACGTATTTCTCGAAGCAGTGGAGGCCCAGAAACCAGGTCTTCTCGCCTGCCCCATAAAGCGGCGAGTTCCATTTGACCGCCTTGCGCACGCCAGGAAGGGCCTGCTGCACCAGCCGATCAATATTGCGGCAGACCTCCTGCTTCCAGCCGGGCACGGCGTCGATATAGGCCTGGACCGGAGCGTCGCCCTCCCCCTTCGGCATCTGCGGGTTGCCGCCCGCCAGCAGTTTCGGCTTTTCCAACGGTGTCCTCCTTCCGTTTCAGTGAAGGAGCCTAGCAGAAGGCGGGCTCTCTGTCCGCCTTCTGCCGGCCGTGTCAGGCGGGCATCGGCTCGCGCTTGGCGAGCTTCAGGCCGAGAACCAGCGGAATGCCGACCGCATAGAGCGCCACGACCGAGAGCCAGATGGCGCCCGGCCAGGCATCGCGCACGACGAAATAGAAGCTCGAAAAGCCGAGCGGCGCGATGATCGAGGCAAGGCTGACGACGGAGGCGAGCACGCCCTGGAACTGGCCCTGCTGGTCTTCGCCGACCTGGCGGGTCGCCAGTGACTGCAGCGCGGGAACGCCGATGCCGCCGAGGGCAAAGAGCGGCATGATCGCAAAGATCATCCAGCCCTCGGTCGCAAAGGCCATGACGGCAAGCGCGATACAGACGGCGCCGACGCCGGTGAGGATGGCCGTGCGCTCGCCGAGCAGCTTGACGGCAGGCCCCGGCAGGAAAGCCTGCGACAAGGTCTGGCAGATGCCGAAGGTGCCGAGCGAAAGCCCGATCCAGAGGCCGTTCCAGTGGAAGGCATCGCTGCCCCAGAGCGCCCAGCAGGTGCCGTAGGCTTCGCCGGTGCCGCTGAAGACAAAGAAGATCAGGATCACCGGCAACAGGCTCTTCATCGAGAAGATCCAGCGCAGCGGCCGCAACGGATTGAGCGCGGCAAGATCGATCCTCTCGCGGCTGGGCTTGCGCGTTTCCGGCAGGACGGCGAATGCCAGCAGGAGATTGGCAGCGTTCAGCCCTGCCGCGGCGATGAAGGGCAGCCGCAGCCAATAGTCCCCGAGCGCGCCGCCAAGGACTGGGCCGATGATGAAACCGATGCCGAACATGGCGTTCAGCAGACCGAAGCGTCTGGCGCGCATCTCCGGCGGCGAGATGTCGGTCACATAGGCGGTGGCGACGGAAACATTGGCGCTGGTCAGCCCGGCAATGGCACGGCCGATCAGCAGCAGCCAGAGATTGGGCGCGAAGGCGAGCACCAGGTAGTTGATGGCCGCACCGCCGAGCGAGATCAGCAGCACCGGCCGGCGGCCGAGGCGGTCGCTGAGCGCGCCGAAAACCGGCGCGAAGATGAACTGCATGGCCGCATAGAGCGCGGTCATGATGCCGATATACTGAGCCACCTTATCGGCATGAGTGACCTCCTGCAGCAGCGAGGGGAGAATGGGGAAGATGAGGCCAATGCCGACGGCATCGAGGACAATGGCAGTGAAAATGACAACAAGCGGTCTGTTCATGGCGCGATCCTATCGACGCAAACGCGCGGCGCGCACGCCGGGAGCTTGCGATTGGAGGCCTGACGAGGTCAGGCATTACAGGTTTGGGAAACGCTGGCCGAACCATGCGCATAGCGGGCATGGCTGACTTGTACTCGGCCGCCTGGACGACAATTCGTCCACCTGTTTACTCACGCCGATGGCGGATCAAGGGAAGCAGCCGCTTTTCGCGACCGGGATGATGTACACCCGGCCGCGGGCCGCGGCAAGCCCTTCGCCATTCAGTTGACCGCTTCGCCTTCGCGGAAGACGAGCTCGAGGAGGATGCCGCCCGGCGTGCGGACGAAAAGGCGGCGCTCGCCGAGATCCGGCAGATCCATGGTGGAATAGGGTATGGCTGCGGTGTCGAGCTTCCGGCGATGGGCGTCATAGCCTTCGAGCCGGAAGCCGACATGGTCGATCGTCTCCGCATTGCGGCCAACGGCGGCGCCGCCACCCGGGATCAGGTGAACGACGGGTTCGCCGCCGCTATAGAGCCAGTAGCCGGGGAAGCCGAAATCGGGTCGGCTTCCCGTGGTCAGGCCGAGCAGGTCTTCGAGAAAACGCCTGGTCGCCTCCAGATCGGCAGTGCGTAGCGTAACGTGATCGATGAGCATGGCATCACCCGATCACGCCGCCGCCATCGACGCGGACGGTCGAGCCAGTTGCGAAAGGCGTCGTCATCAGGAACAAGACGGCATTGGCGATATCGGAAGGCTTGCCCACCGTCTTTGCCGGCAGCGAGCCCGCGACACGCTCGAACATCGCGTTGCGGTTCGTCTCGTCCATCTTCGACCAGAGCGGCGTATCTATCAGGCCTGGCGAGACGGTGTTGACACGCGCCGGGGAGAGTTCGAGCGCGAGGCCCCGGGCCAGCGATTCCAGCGCCGCATTGATGGCGCCCTGAAGCACAGAGGATGCCGAGGGGCGCTCGCTCAGAAAGCCGGAAATGAAGGTCAGCGAGCCGCGTTCGGCAAGCTTTGCTGCCCGGGCGATGCGATAGGCGCCCCAGAACTTGCTCTCCATGGCGCGCTTGGCGTCGTCGAGCGAAAGCTTGCGCACCGGGCCGGAGGGCGTTTGCGCCGCCGAGATGACGATGTGGTCCCATGCTTCGTTTGCCGCGAAGAAGGCGTCGATCCCGGCCTCATCGGCGGTGTCGATGGCGGCGGTGCGCACGCCCTGCCCGATCCGGCTGGCGGCTTCGGCAAGCTTGTCTGCCGAGCGGGATGCGATCGTGACTGCGGCACCGGCGGCGGCGGCCTGCTCTGCAACGGCCAGACCGATACCGGAACTGCCGCCGACCACGAGAACGCGTTGACTTGCAAGGGATGTCATCTGCTGCTCTCCTCTTTGCGGCAACCGTGCCGCCGTTTCGATGAGGCGACAATAGTCCGGCGCCTCTCTTGCCGGAACGGAGATTGTCGTCGACTGTCTCTTGCGATATCAGCAAGAATATGAGCGACAATTTTCTCGACATGCTGGTCTTCGTGCGCGTCGTGCAGGCGCGAAGCCTCTCTGCGGCGGCACGCGAGCTGAACTTTTCGCTGACCGTCGTCAGCCGCAAGCTGTCTCGGCTTGAGGAGAGGCTCGGCGTGCGGCTGGTCAACCGGACGACGCGCTCGCTGGCGCTGACGGAGGAAGGGGCGCGCTTCTACGAACGCTGCGTGCAGATCCTCGCCGAGATCGACGATGCCGAGACGGAAGCGTCGAGCGGCCGCGATACGGCAAGCGGGCTTCTCAAGGTCACGTCGACCTTTGCCTTCGGCTGCCGCTGGCTGGCGCCGATCCTCAAGGAATTCCAGGAGGCGCATCCGGAGCTTCTGGTGCATCTCGATACCGATGACGGCGTCGTCAATATCGTCGAGGAAGGCTACGATCTTGCCGTCCGCTTCGGGGCGCTTTCGGACTCCAGCCTGATCGCCCGGCAGATCGCCCCGAACCGCCGCGTCATCTGCGCCTCCCCCACCTATCTCGACCGCCGCGGGCGACCGACCGCGATCGACGACCTGCCCGGCCATGACGTCATCGCCTTCGGCGAGCCGCCCAACACGCACTGGGTCTTCGCCGACGGGCGCAGCGCCAATGTCCGGTCCAAGCTGACGACGAACAATGGCGAGCTCGCGCATCGCTGGGCGCTGGCCGGTGCCGGGCTGGTGCTGAAATCGATCTGGGACGTGCGCGACGATATCGATAGCGGCAAACTCGAAATCGTGCTGCCGGAGGCGAGGCTCGCGGCAGCGCCGATCCACGTCGTCTTCCCTCACAACCGTCTGGCGGCGGCGAAGGTCCGGCTGTGCATCGACTTCCTGTCGCAGCGGCTGCGCAAGGCCGCCGTTGCCGAGACAGCGCTATGACCAAGTGGCGAGCTCATGTAATGAGTTCAGCTCCAGATAGGGGAAAGCGCCGTTGAGCCAGCGAATTTCCGATTTCGATGCCAGCCTGCTGATGACATTCGACATGCTTCTGAAGGAGCCGAATGTCACGCGGGCGGCGGCGCGGCTGAACATCAGCCAGTCCGCCCTCTCCGCCCGCCTGAACCGGCTCCGGCATCTGCTCAACGATCCGCTGTTCATCCCCTCCGTCTCCGGCCGCGGAATGACGCCGACGCCTCACGCCGTCGCCCTTCAGCCGGAACTCACCCGGCTGCTGGAGCGCTTCGAGGATTTCGTCAACACCGCCCATCTCTTCGATCCGGCAACGAGCAAGCGGGTTTTCCGGATCGCCGCGACCGATAATCCCGCCGCCATCCTGGCGCCCGATCTCATTCCGCTGATCAAGGCGCATGCGCCCGAGGTCAGGATCGCCTTCACCCTGCCGGACAAATCGAAGATCGCCGGTCTGCTGGAACAGGGCGAAATCGATCTCTTCGTCGGCGCGGCGGAAGACGGATCGAATGAGCTGATATCGAGCACGCTCTTCGAAGAGAAGTTCATGACCGCCCAGAGGCGCGGCCATCCCAGGGGAATGCGGGAGCTGACGCTCGACGAATTCTGTGCCCTCGACCACCTGTTGATCTCCACCAGCGGCGGGCATTTCACCGGCATGATCGACAATGCGCTGGCCGAGACCGGCCGCGAGCGGCGGGTGTCCGTATCGGTGCAGAGCTATGCGATGGCGCCGCTGGTGCTGGCGAGCACCGACTGCATCTGCACATTGCCGCTTCGCTTCCTGCAGCGCTTCACCGACACGGTCGATCTGTTCGAGCCGCCGGTGGCGCTCTCGCCGTTCAGCATCAATCTGTTCTGGCACCCGCGCATGCGCGCCGATCCGGCACATAGCTGGCTCAGGAAGATGGTGATGGGCGCCTCACGGCCAGCCAAGAGCTGAACGCAGCAACGGGCGGAGATATCGACCGGCGCGCTAGGTGCGATCCACAGGATCGATTGGTCAACATACTCACGCACCGGCATGGTCGCGGCACGCCTTCCCCTCGCGAAGGCCGCGACAAAGGATATAGCCGATGCTTGATTTCTATTTTCACGCGACACCGAACTCGATGAAAGTGGCGGTGCTGCTGCACGAACTCGACCTCGCCTTCAAGGTTCACCCGATCGATATCTTCAAGGGCGAGCAGCACGCGCCCGAGTTCCTGAAGATCAATCCCAACGGCAAGGTCCCTGCCCTCCGCGATGACGGCGTGACGGTCTTCGATTCCCACGCCATCCTGCTCTATCTCGCCGGGAAGCATGGGCGCTTCATTCCCGCCGGAGCAGTCGAGAAGGCGGCGATGCTGTCCTGGCTGCAGCTGGTGGCGACCGGCCTCTCGCCGTTCTCGGGACAGGCGATCCACTTCCTGCACTATGCGCCGGAGGATATCCCCTATGCGAAGAACCGTTACGTGAAGGAGCTGGAGCGTCACTACCGGGTGCTCGACCAGCGCCTCGGCGCATCACCCTGGCTGGCGGGAGCCGAATACAGCATTGCCGACATGGCGCTGTGGGGCTGGGCGGCGTCTGCCGGCTATGTCTTCGGCGAGAAAGGCTTGGACGACTATCCCAACGTTGCCCGCTTCATGCAGACGATGGCGGAGCGGCCCGCCGTCCAGCGCGCCCTGCTGCTGAAGCAGGAGCATACGTTCAAGCACACGCTCGACGAGGAAACGCGCAAGGCGCTGTTCCCGCAGAACGCCGCCGCCTAACTGAGACAAACGGGAATGCGGCCGGAAGACCGCATTCCCTGAGACTTATTCGAAAACGAAGGCGAGGCGCTTGTTGGTGAGCTTCGCAAGCTGCTGCAGGCGGCCGTCGAGGCGTTCGCCGGTGAAGTCGTGATATTCGTGCGGCACGACGAGCTCGATGTCGATATCGGGCTGCGCCGACTTGCGGAAATGCAGGTTCTTCACCAGGCCAGGCATCGATGCCGAGAACAGGTAGACGACGCGCAGCATGCCGCCCAGCAACTTGGCGCGGTCGACGAATTGCGGGCCGGCGATGGTCGCGAGCGGCGCCGTGGAACCGTCGTCGTGCAGGCCTTCGAAGCGGTAGTAATTGGTGAGCGCGATGAAGGCGCGGCCGGGGTGGCTGATGCCGACGAAGGACGAGTGGGCAATCAGGTTCAGCGCCTGGAGGCCGCGATAATCAGGATGCGCGCGCCAGCTGATATCGGCGAGCAGGCAGGCAGCCTGGCGGTAGCGGGATTCTTCCTCGGTCTCGGTGATGCCGAAACAGGGCATCATCCGGCCGGTCCATTCGGCCAGTTCGCGCGCATGCTCGGGCGAGCGGGCACGCAGTATCGCGAGCTCACCGGCAGCGGCTAGCAACGGATCGGCGCGGCGCTCGCCTTCCGACAGCAGCGAATAGAGGTAGCCTTCGCGAACGCCCTGCGCCGAGAAGGAAATGATCGAGGGCTTCATGGCGCTCAGCACTTCCTTCATGGCGACGGCGCCAAAGGGAAGCAGCGCGCGGCGATGCTTGGAGACCGCCTGGAAGGCCGGGTCCTTGCTGTCTCTTGCGACTTCGACCTGATCGAGAAACTGCATCATGCTGTCGAGCGTGACTTCGTAGCCCTGCATCATGTGCAGCGGATACTGGGTCAACTCCATGTGCAGCTTGGCGATGTTTCTCCAGGTGCCGCCGACGGCATAGAAGGTGCGGCCGGTGCCCTTCCCCAGGATCTTCGTGGCGCTGCGCACATGCTTGCGGGCGAAGCCGCGGGCCTTGTCGAGCGAGCCGCCGGCATATTCCGACAGGCGCAGACCGCCGAGCGGCAGCGTGATGCCGGTGCCGATCTCGCGCTCCTTGATATCGATGAGCTCCAGCGAGCCGCCGCCGAGGTCGCCGGCGATGCCGTCAGGGTGGAAAAAGCCGCTGACGATGCCGAGGGCAGAGAACTTTGCTTCTTCCTCGCCCGAGAGCACGCGCACCTTGCGCTTCAGGATGGTCTCGGCCTTGTGGATGAAATCCGGGCCGTTGGAGGCTTCGCGTGCGGCAGCGGTCGCGAGCACATACATGGTCGCGGCGCGGGCCTGATCGGACAGGGCTTTGAAACGGTGGAGAGCTGTCAGCGCCCGGTTGACGCTGTCCTCGTCCATCTTGCCGGTCAGCGCGATGCCTTTGCCGAGGCCACACAGAACCTTTTCGTTGAAAAGGATCGCAGGCGAGCGCGACATACCTTCATAGATGACCACGCGGATCGAGTTCGACCCGATATCGACGACGGAGACCGGGGCAATCCCTGGCAGGCGCCCCTGGGCTTCTGATTCAACCATGCAGGTCCAGTTATCTCTTGGTCCGGCCGGAAAGCAGACCGGCAATCAGCTTGGGCGCACTGGATTTCAGGGCTTCACCGCGGCCGGAAAGGCTGGGGTTGGTCATGAAATACTGCTGCGCGTTGAACGGCTCCTCGCCCTTGCGCACCTCCATGCGCCTGGACGTTCCGTCGGGCAATATCTCGTAGCTTTGCTGATTGTCAATGATATTGCCCAGCATGATCTGGGACAAAACCTGCTCCTTGACCGTCGGATTGGTCAGCGGCACCAGCGTCTCGACACGGCGGTCGAGGTTGCGCGGCATCATGTCGGCCGAGCCGATATAGACGAGCGCCTTGTCCGACGGCAGGCCATAACCGTTGCCGAAGCAGAAGATGCGGCTGTGTTCCAGGAAGCGGCCGACGATCGACTTGACGCGGATATTCTCCGACAGGCCCGGCACCTGCGGGCGCAGGCAGCAGATGCCGCGCACGACCAGATCGATCTCGACGCCGGCATGGCTCGCCGTATAGAGAGCGTCGATGATCTCGGGATCGACCAGCGCGTTCATCTTCATCCAGATCGCCGCCGGGGCACCGTTCTTCGCATGCATGATCTCTTCGTCGATATGACGCAGGATGCGCGAGCGCAGCGTATAGGGCGAGACCGCCAGCTTCATGCTCTCTTCCGGCTCGCCGTAGCCGGTGATGAAATTGAAGATGTTCGCCATGTCATGGGCGATGACCGGATTACAGGTGAAGAAGGACAGGTCGGTGTAGATCTTCGCGGTGATCGGGTGATAGTTGCCGGTGCCGAGATGGCAGTAGCTGCGCAACTTGCCCTCCTCGCGGCGCACCACCAGCGACATCTTCGAATGGGTCTTCAGTTCGATGAAGCCGAAGACAACCTGCACACCGGCGCGCTCGAGGTCGCGCGCCCAACGGATGTTCGCCTCTTCGTCGAAACGCGCCTTGAGCTCGACCAGCGCCGTCACCGACTTGCCGGATTCGGCCGCATCGATCAGCGCGCGAACGATCGGGCTGTCGTTGGAGGTGCGGTAAAGCGTCTGCTTTATCGCCAGAACGTCAGGATCGCGCGCAGCCTGGAGAAGGAACTGGACCACCACGTCGAAGGATTCATAGGGGTGGTGAACCACCATGTCCTTTTCGCGGATGGCGGCGAAGCAGTCGCCTGCATGCTCGCGGACACGTTCGGGAAATCGCGCATTGTAGGGCGGAAACCGGAGATCGTCGCGCGGCGCCTTGGTGATCTCCGACAGCGTGTTCAGCGCCAGCAGACCCGGTAGAACGGCGATACGGTTTTCGGGAACGCTGAGCGCCTGGACGACGAAATGGCGCAGCGAAGCCGGCATTTCGGAATCGGTCTCGATGCGGATCACCTTGCCGCGGCGGCGTCGCTTCAGCGCCGTTTCGAAGAAGCGCACGAGATCTTCGGCTTCTTCTTCGACTTCGATATCGCTGTCGCGGATGATGCGGAACGTACCCGAACCCTGCACCTCATAGCCCGGATAGAGCCGGTGGATGAAGATGTTGGCGACGTCCTCGAGCGTGATGTAGCGGATCGTGTTGCCGTCGTCGGGCAGGCGCACGAAGCGGTCGAGCGCCGGCGGCAGGCGCAACAGCGCCGTCATCGGCTCGCGGCCATGCTTGCTGGCGAGCTGCAGGCCGATCGAGAAGCCGAGGTTCGGGATGAACGGGAACGGATGGGCGGGGTCGATCGACAGCGGCGTCAGGACCGGAAAGATCGCCTGCTCGAACTCGGTAGCCAGCCACTGGCGGTCGGTATCGCTCAATGCGCCCGGGCGGACGATGAGGATGTCCTCGCGGGCGAGATACTGCTGGAGAACGGCAAGCGATGCCTGCTGCTCCATCTGCAGATTGTCGATCTCCTGCAGGATGGCATCGAGCTGCTCGGCCGGCGTCTTGCCGTCGGGCGTGCGCACGGCGATGTTCTGGCGCACCTGGGCCTCGAGGCCGGCGACGCGCACCATGAAGAATTCGTCGAGGTTGGCAGCCGAGATCGACAGGAAGCGGACACGTTCGAGCAGCGGATGCTCGGTGTTCAGCGTCTCCTCGAGAACGCGGCGATTGAACTGCAGCCAGGAAAATTCCCGGTTGATGAAGCGCTCGGGGCTCTGCAGCAATTCTGCAAGTGGAGGGACGGCGGAGGACGCTTCCGGCTTCGGTTCCTGATGCTCCGCAACTGCACTGTCCATAGGCCGATCCGTCCCCTTTTATTCGCCATCGCGAATTATATCAGTTTCACGACAGAACTGTGACAGTCAATCGACCGGGCCGGAATTTCCCAATTCATTCAATACTTCGGCCGCCATTGCCCGGGTGATCTTCGTGCCGCGCGACCAGGCGAGCCGGTCGAGCCGGTCGACGATCGTCTGGGCGGCATTCAGCGAGCGTTCCATCCGGTTGACGATATAGAACACCAGTTTGTCATCTATATTAAGCTGCCGGTCAGAGAAGAGCTTGACGATCACCTGCGACAACAGCTCCTCGTCCGGTTCGCCGATCTCGACGACGGTCGCAGCCTTCAGGCGCGAGCGCAGGTCCGGGAGTTCGACCGGCCAGGACATCGGCCAGAGGCGGCTCGTCATCATCAGGCTGTGGCCGTTCTCGCGCACGCTGTTGATGACGTGGAAAAGCGCCGTATCATCGAAGCCTTCGCGGTCGACATCCTCGAACAGGACGGGACCGGCAGCGGCAGCGACTGCGGCATCGGAGCCGGCCTTCGGATGGATGCTCTGCGCGCCGCTGTGCTCCTTCCAGATGCTGGCGAGATGCGACTTTCCGGAGCCGACTGGACCCGCCAGGATCACCACAGGCGACGGCCATTGCGGCCAGGCATCGACGATGGTGACGGCAGCGCTCAGACGGTCGGAGATCAGAAGATCGTCACGGCCGCTCGCGGCATCATGGGTAAAGACCAGCGGAAGCTGCTCTCCGGCCTTGCGCTTTGCATCGCTCATTTGGATTCGGCTTTGCTCTTGCGGGCAACGGATTTCGACTGACCCGCATAAAGATCGCTCTCAAGGTAGCGCGACAGGGCAAAGCGGACAAGAACGCCGACGGCGGCGGCTGCAGGCACCGCAATCAGCAGGCCGACGAAGCCGAAGAGCGCGCCGAACGCAAAGAGCGCGAACATCAGCCAGACAGGATGCAGACCGACGCTATGGCCGACGAGCTTCGGCTGCAAGATATTGCCTTCGAGGAACTGGCCGCTGAAGAAGACGGCGAGCACGGCGCCGACCCAGATGTAATCGGGCCAGAACTGCACGATGGCGACGCCAACGGCGATCAGAAGGCCGAGCATCGAGCCGACATAGGGGATGAAGCTGATCATGCCGGCGAAGAGACCGATCAGCAGGCCGAAATTGAGGCCGACCAGCGACAGACCGGCGGCATAGTAGATGCCGAGGATCAGGCAGAGCGAGCCCTGTCCGCGGATGAAGCCGGCGATCGCCTGATCGATCTCGCGGGCGATCTGGTGGACATTGGCGACGTAGTCGCGCGGAATGTAACGGTCGATCTGCGCCACCATGCGATCCCAGTCGAGCAGCATGTAGAAGGCGACGACGGGTGTGACGATCAGCAGCGAGATCAAGTTGACGACGGCAAGGCCGGAGCTCCAGATCTGCGCGAACAGGCCGGTCAGGAAGCCGACGCCCTGCGAGAGGATTTCCGAGAAATTGTTCTTGATCGTGCCGAGCTGGCTCTTGATCCATTCCGGCAGCAGCGAATTCTGCGAGGTGGTGATGAACTGCTGCAGCTGATCGATATAGCCGGGGAACTTGCCTGCGAAATCTGTGAACTGGCTCGCGAGGATCGGGATCAGCGTCATCAGCGCGATGACGATGACCAGCACGAAGCAGACGAGGATGACGATCGTCGCCATCATCCGGCTGAGGCCTATGCGCTGCAGCCTGTCGGCGACCGGATCAAGGAAATAGGCGATCGCCATTCCGGCCAGGAACGGCAGCAGGATGGAGCTGAAGACGAGCAGGAACAGGATGAAGAATGCGAGCACGCCGAGCCAGAAGAAGACCTGGCGCTTCAGACTTGTCCCGCTGACCTGATTTGGCATCGATTACCCCGTGTTGTCCCGCCCGCGACGCGATTTTGGCCGCGAACGCTTTCAAAGCACATAGGATGCAGCCCGGAAGATGGTCAACCCTGCCTGGAGAAATCCCATTCGCAGACCTTGAAAGAGCGGGAAATTGGGGCTTTTCTCTGTGCACCGCCTTGCATAAAGCGCACTCTCATGCAATTGCGACCGGCATGTGACGGGGTTGCTTGTCCCCATATTGTCCGCACGTGCAAAAACCACCGGAGAGCAGCATGAGCCAGTCTGGAAAAAACGGCCTGACCTATAGCGATGCAGGCGTCGATATCGATGCCGGCAACCTGATGGTGGAGAAGATCAAGCCTGCCGTGCGCTCGACGCGCCGCCCCGGCGCAGACGGCGAAATCGGCGGCTTCGGCGGCCTCTTCGACCTCAAGGCCGCAGGCTTCAAGGATCCGGTTCTGGTTGCCGCCAATGACGGCGTCGGCACGAAGCTGAAGATCGCCATCGACGCGGATTATCACGACACCGTCGGTATCGACCTGGTTGCCATGTGCGTCAACGACCTCGTGGTCCAGGGCGCCGAGCCGCTGTTCTTCCTCGACTATTTCGCCACCGGCAAGCTCGACCCGAACCAGGGTGCGGCGATCGTCGAAGGCATTGCCGCAGGCTGCCGCGATGCTGGTTGCGCGCTGATCGGCGGCGAGACGGCTGAAATGCCCGGCATGTATTCCTCCGGCGACTACGACCTCGCGGGCTTTGCCGTTGGTGCTGCCGAGCGCGGCGAACTGCTTCCGGCCGGCGACATTGCCGAAGGCGACGTCATTCTCGGCCTCGCTTCTTCCGGCGTTCACTCGAACGGCTTCTCGCTGGTGCGCAAGATCGTCGAGCTCTCCGGCCTCGGCTGGGATGCACCGGCACCCTTTGCAGAGGGCAAGAAGCTCGGCGAAGCGCTGCTGACGCCGACCCGCATCTATGTGAAGCCGCTCCTGAAGGCGATCCGCGAGACCAAGGCGATCAAGGCGCTGGCCCACATCACCGGCGGTGGTTTCCCTGAAAATATTCCGCGCGTGCTGCCGAAGCATCTGGCCGCCGAGATCGACCTGTCGGCCGTCAAGGTTCCGGCCGTATTCTCCTGGCTTGCAAAGACCGGCGGCGTCGAAGCCAAGGAAATGCTGCGCACCTTCAACTGCGGCATCGGCATGATCGCCGTCGTTTCGGCCGAGAATGTCGAAGCCGTGACCAAGGCGCTCGAGGCCGAAGGCGAGAAGATCGTCGTGCTCGGCCGGATGATCGCCCGTGCCGAAGGCGCGACCGGCACCCAGTATCAGGGTACGCTCGCCCTATGAGCACGCCGCGCAAACGCGTCGTCGTCTTCATCTCGGGCGGCGGCTCCAACATGCTGGCGCTTGTCGCCGCCGCGAAAGCCGCAGACTTCCCGGCGGAGATCGTCGGCGTGATCTCGGACAAGGCGGATGCCGGCGGCCTCGCCAAGGCGGCCGCCGAGGGCATCCCGGCCTTCGCCTTCGTGCGCAAGGACTATGTCAGCAAGGAAGCCCATGAGGCGGCGATCTTCGAGGCGCTCGATACGCTCTCGCCCGACATCCTCTGCCTCGCCGGCTACATGCGCCTGCTGAGCGCGACCTTCATCCAGCGCTATGAGGGCCGGATGATCAATATCCACCCTTCGCTGCTCCCCCTCTTCCCCGGCCTGCACACCCACCAGCGCGCCATCGACGCCGGCATGCGGATCGCAGGCTGCACCGTGCATTTCGTCACCGAAGGCATGGACGAAGGCCCGGTCATCGGCCAGGCGGCAGTACCGGTACTCTCCGGCGATACGGCCGATACGCTGGCCGGACGCGTGCTCACGGTCGAGCATCAGCTCTATCCGCAGGCGCTCAGGCTATTTGCCGAGGGCAAGGTGCGGATGGAAGGCGGCAAGGCTGTCGGGACCGGTGCCGGCGCTGCGGCGGGGACTGAGCGGGTTATTTCGCTGATCGCGTGACGGTTGACCGGTCCGCCGATGCGGATCATCATGGCTCCGGTATTGATGGAGCCCACGCATGACGATAACCGTCAGCATAGAAGACACAACGCTTGCCGAGCTTCTCGCAAAGATTGAAGCAGGCGAGGAAATTATCCTCGTCCGCGACGACGTGCCCGTGGCGCGCATGGCTGGTGTTGCAACTCAAAAGCGCGACACCCAGGACATCATCGATACAATCATCCGCGAGCGCAGCACTCGTAAACCGGTGACACAGGCCGAAATTGCCGAGTGGAAACAAATCGGCCGGCGTTGATGACCCTAGTAGTCGACGCCTCGATCGCCGCCGTCTGGTTTCTGCCTGATGAGGCTACTCTGTTTGCAGATAAGGTGCTGCAGCGTGTCGCTAGCGATGGCGCCCTTGTGCCAGATCTGTTCTGGCATGAAATGCGAAACGTTCTCACCTTGTCTTGCCGCCGTCAGCGGTTGTCGCGCGACGAGGTGCGGCGGTCGATGTTGCACCTGACACAGCTCAATGTCGTCACCGCGACCTCATTGAACGGTGAACTCATTCTCGACCTGGCAGAGCGGCATCGGCTGACCGCCTACGACGCTGCTTATCTGGCACTCGCGATCGGATCGAAACTGCCGCTTGCCACCCTGGACAAGCAACTGATCGAAGCGGCCGCACGCGAAAACGTACCGCTGCTTTCGTGATCGGAAAGCCGTCTTAGGCCGCAATCGCCTGAAGCGGATGCAGCGTGCCGTCGCTATAGACGAACTGCCCAGCCCGGAACGTCGCGCGGATG
Organism: Rhizobium sp. FG96; assembly: GCF_057808655.1. Lineage (NCBI taxonomy): Bacteria > Pseudomonadati > Pseudomonadota > Alphaproteobacteria > Hyphomicrobiales > Rhizobiaceae > Rhizobium > Rhizobium sp. FG96. The sequence continues at coordinate 80,467 of NZ_JBMDIL010000001.1, forward strand.
CGGTGCACATCCCCCTTCTCGACTGCCACCAGATCGGCGCGCTGACCGAGCGCGATCTCGCCGCGATCCAGCAATCCGGCCGAGCGGGCGGCATTCGACGTCGCCATGGCAACGGCGGCCGGCAGGTCGTTATCCATCGCGTCGGCGATCTTGAAGATGCCGGGGACGAAGGCGGCTGGGTGGTAGTCGGCGGCGATGACGGAGAGAAGGCCGGCCTTGGCGGCATCGAGGGCGCTGAGATTGCCGGACATCGACTGGCCGCGCAGCGCGTTCGGTGCGCCCATCAGCGTCCAGAGACCGCGACGGCGGGCTTCTTCGGCGGCCGGCAGCGTCACCGGGAATTCGCTGATCGTCACGCCGAGATCATGCATCTCGGCAACCTTCTCGGCGCTGTCGTCATCATGCGAGGCGAGCGACAGCTTGTGCTGCAGCGACAGCGCGACGATCTCGCGAAGCTTGGCGTCGATCGCCGGATCCTCGCGCATGGCGATGCGCTTCTGGACGATTTCCAGCGCCATGTCCTTGGTGATCGCGCGGCGCTCGGAAATGCTCGCGACATAGGCTTCGATATTGTTGTACTGGCCCTGCCCCGGCGTGTGGTCAGTCAGCGAGACCATGTCGACCTGATCGGCAACGAGCAGCTTTTCCAGCGTGGCCGCGGCGCCGACATTGGTGATCTCGTAGCGCGCATGAACCTTGTGATCGATCAGCAGCGAGTTGCGCAGACGATTGATGCCCTCGATGACGGCAGAGGTGGTCGCCAGCGAACGCACATGGCCATAGACGCTCTCGGTCGCAAAGGAGATCGCCGCATAGGCCGTCGTCACGCCGGCCGCAGCGAGCTTCTTGTCGAGCTCGTGAATACCGAAATCGATCGGCATCATCGCATTCGGGCGCGGCGCGATCTCGCGCTCGATCATATCGCCATGCAGATCGACGAAGCCCGGCATCAGGAAGCGCCCGCCGCCATCGATCGCCGCACCGGCGACCGGCGCATCACGGATCTCGGCGATGACGCCATCCTCGATACGCACCGAGCCGTGGCTCACGATTTCACCGGGAAGGACGAGCGTGAAATTACTGAGCCACATGATTTTTCTCCTGTTGGGGCAAGGCGGGAAGACAAACCGCAGCGCATAGGCCGGATTCGTGACAAACGCGTGAAAACACCGTGGCGCGTGGATATTTTCGGGCTAGCGCCAGATCCCTTTGTTCATCGCCGCCCATTGCAGCAGGATGATCGTCTTCATGTCGCGGATGTCGCCGTTGCCGATCATGGCCAGCGCGTCGTCGAACGCCACTTCCAGCACCTCGATATCCTCATGCTCCTCGGCCAGTCCGCCACCGTTTGAAACGCGATCTGCGGTATCGACCTCGGCGGCGAAGAAGTGGACGATTTCGGCGTTGGAGCCGGGCGAGCTGTAGGCCTTGAACAGGAAGCGGACGTCGCGGATGCGGAAGCCGGTTTCTTCCATTGCCTCGCGGCGGATGGCGGCCTCCGGCTCGTCACCGTCGAGCAGGCCGGCCGGCGTCTCGAACATGAAGGGCATTTCGCCGTGCAGGTCAGGCGGCAGACGGTATTGGCGCACCAGCACGACGGTGCCGCGCTTGGCATCGTAGAGCAGGATCGTTGCGGCCGGCGTGCGGTGGTAGACCTCGCGGTCGAGCCGGTGGGTGACGCCTTCGGAATCGGTATAGTCGATCTTGTAGGTGCTGAGCTTGGTCCAGCCCCGGGAGAGCACGGCTTCGCTGACGATTTTGGCGCCAGCCTTCTCGAATTTCGTCATGCGGCGTCCTTGCGTAGCCAGACCTTGTTGTCGTGGACGGCGGCACCGCCATAGGGCGCGACGGGATCGGCGCCGGTGAGCACGTTGATCCCCTCGCCGTCGACATGCGCCTTGTTCGGCCAGAGACCCTCGGCGATGAGGACGCCGGGCTTCACCTCTTCAGTGATCTTCACATGGATGCGCAGGTCGCCTCTGGTGTTGCCGATGTGGACGAGATCGCCGCTCTCGATGCCGTTCGCTTCGGCATCGGCCGGATTGACCATCAGTTCCGGGCGGCCTTCCTTCTGGCGCGAGGTCTTCGTCTCGGCGAAGCTCGAATTCAGGAAATTGCGGGCCGGAGAGGTCGCGAGGCGGAAAGGATGGTCGGCATCGGCAAGCTCGATGACATCAACCTGATCCGGGAAGGCAGGCAGCTGCTCATGCGGACCGAAGGCGCCGAGGACTTCAGGCGGCTTGTTCGGCGCGGCGCCGTTCACCCAGTCCGGGCGGAAGTGGAACTTGCGGTCGGCATGGGCAAAGCCGTTCAGGAAATGCGCGTCGTCGAATTCCGGCTGGCGGTCGAACCACTTGTTTTCGAGGAAATAGTCGTAATCCGGCAGGTTGCTGTCCTTCAGCACGCGATCGACCATTTCGCGCGCCGTGAAGCCAAAGCCCGGGCGGTCGGCAACGCCGAGGCGCTTGGCGAGCTCCTCGATGACGAAAAGATTGGTGCGCACGGTTTCCGGCGGCTCGACGAGCTTGGGGCCGAGCAGAATGTGGTTCTGGCCGCCGGCGCGGTAGATATCGTCGTGCTCGACGAACATCGTGGCCGGGATGACGATATCGGCCATCTCGGCGGTATCGGTCATGAACTGCTCGTGGACGGCGACGAAGAGATCGTCGCGGGCAAAGCCCTGTTTCACCAGCCGCTGTTCGGGGGCGATGTTCACCGGATTGGTGTTCTGGATCAGCATGGCGGTGACAGGGCCGCGGTGGCGAAGCGCCACGGCATCACCGGTCAGCGCCCGGCCGATCTGCGACTGGTCGATCATCCTGATGTCAGGGTCCTTCATCGACTTGCCGGTCAGCTCCGCATTGTTCATGCGGAAAATATCGCTGTTCGAATGAAAGGCGCCGCCGCCCTCATATTGCCAGGAGCCGAGAACCGTGGCGATCGAGGCGGCCGCATGCATGGCGACCGCGCCGTTGCGCTGGCGGGTGAAGCCGTAGCCGAGGCGGAAATAGCTCTTCTTCGTGGTGCCGACGAGCTTTGCGAAATCCTCGATCTCGGTAACGGAAAGCCCGGTGATCCCGGCCGCCCATTCCGGCGTCCTGGTCTTCAGATGCGCTTCGAGACCGGCGGGATCGTCGGCGAATTTCGCCATATAGGCGCGGTCGGCATAGCCGTCGCGGAAGGCGATGTGCATGACGGCGCAGGCAAGTGCCGCATCGGTGCCGGGCTTGACGATCAGCGCGATGTCGGCCTGCTTCATCGTCGGGTTGTCGTAGATATCGATGACGACGATCTTTGCGCCACGTTCCTTGCGGGCCTTGATCGCGTGGGTCATGACATTGACCTGGGTGGCGACCGCATTGGTGCCCCAGATGACGACGCAATCGGTGCGCGCCATCTCGCGCGGGTCGGGGCCGCGTAGCGTGCCGGTTGCCATCGTGAAGCCGGTCCATGCCGGATTGGTGCAGATCGAGGAGAAGAAGCCGGAATAGCGCTTGGCATGACGCAGACGCTCGATCGAGTCGCGCTGCACCCAGCCCATGGTGCCGGCGTAGAAATACGGCCAGATCGCTTCACTGCCGTCCTTGGCTTCCGCCTTGACGAAAGCTTCGGCGATTTCATCCAGCGCGTCGTCCCAGGAAATCTGCTGCCAGTTGCCCGCACCCTTGGCGCCCTTGCGGCGCAGCGGATGCATCAGTCTGTCAGGGTGATAGAGGCGCTCGGCGTAGCGGGCGACCTTGGCGCAGATGACGCCCGACGTATAGCTGTGGTCGCCTGCCCCGCGCACGCGGCCGATCCGGCCGTCATCGGTGATATCGACCTCCAGCGCGCAGGTGGAGGGACAGTCATGCGGACAGGCGGTGTGCCCGACCCGGGATTTCGCGTGAATGGGGGTCGCAATGTTCATATGATTTCTATATGCGAAGCGGAAAGCGGCCAAAAGCCGGAAATTGCGCCGATCAGGCGAATTCATGACAGGCATCAGCAACGATGAACTACCGCCATATCTATCATGCGGGCAATTTTGCCGATGTGCTGAAGCATGCGGTGCAGGCACGGCTGATCCGCTATCTGCAGAAGAAGGACGCCGCCTTCCGCGTGCTCGATACGCATGGCGGCATCGGTCTCTACGACCTCTCTTCCGAGGAAGCGCAGAAGACCGGCGAATGGCAGACGGGCATCGGCAAGCTGATCGAGGCCGACCTCGATCCGCAGGTGGCCGATCTGCTCGAGCCCTATCTCTCGGCGGTTCGCGAACTGAATCCTGAAGGCGGCATCCGCTACTATCCGGGTTCGCCGAAGCTTTCGCGCATGCTGTTCCGCCCGCAGGACCGGTTGTCCGCCATGGAGCTGCACCCGGAAGATTTCGTGCGGCTGCATCGCCTGTTCGAAGGCGACCACCATGTGCGTATCACCGAGCTCGACGGCTGGCTGTCGCTCGGCGCGCATCTGCCGCCGAAGGAAAAGCGCGGCATGGTGCTGGTCGACCCGCCGTTCGAAGAGGATGGCGAATATGAGCGGCTCGTGGACGGACTGGTCAAGGGCTACCGCCGTTTTCCGGGCGGCACCTATTGCCTCTGGTATCCGCTGAAGAAGGGCGCGCCGATCAAGGAATTCCACGAAGCGCTACAGGCGACCGGCATTCCGAAGATTCTCTGCGCCGAACTCAGCGTGCGCAGCGACCGGGGCATCACCGGCCTGACCGGCTCCGGGCTGATCATCGTCAACCCGCCCTTCACGCTGAAGGACGAATTGCACCGGATGCTCCCTGCCCTCAAGGATATCATGGCGCAGGACCGCTACGCATCGCACCGCGCCTTCTGGCTGCGCGGCGAAGAGAAGGCCGCGCGGGACGATTGACGCCTGCCCAACGACGACTGGCCATCGCCCCGATTGACCATGACGGCGGCGTGCGGAATAGTCCGCCGCGCCAACGCATTTCCATAGGTGTATGATGAAGCTCCTCTGCGCAACGACCTCACCCTATTCGAGCAAAGTCCGCATGGCGGCGCGCTATCTCGAGCTCGATGTCACGGAAATCCGCGTCGATACCAATGCCGGCCCGGCGATCCTCGTCGACAACAATCCGCTGGGCAAGATCCCTACCCTGCTGACCGACGATGGCGCCTCGGTTTTCGACAGCATCGCCATCATGCACTATTTCCACCGGCTGAAGAAAAAGAAGCTCTATCCCGACAAGAACGGCAAGCGCACCGAGGCCGAGATTTTGGAAGCGCTTTGCGACGGCATCTGCGACTGCCTGCTGGCGATCGTCTATGAACGGCGTTTCCGGGACGAGGAAAAGGTGCATCAGCCCTGGATCGACCGGCAGTGGAAGAAGGCCGTCAGCGGCCTCAACCATATCAGCGCCCATCCGCCGAAACTCGGCAAGAAGCTGCACGGCGGCCATTTCGCCCTCGCCGCCGCAATCGGCTATCTCGACCTGCGCTTCAAGGGCCAGTGGGAAGCGGATCATTCCGAGCTGATCGGTTGGATCCGGGATTTCGAGAAGAAGTTCCCCGCCTATCCCGATCTCAAACCGCAACAATAAAAAAGCCCGGCTCGAAGCCGGGCTTTTTCTTTGACCGGAAGCCGATCAGAACTTCACGCCGATACCGACCTTGACGCTCTGTTCGTCATAGCCGCGCGATACGTTTGCAGGGCCGACGTCGTAGTTCTTGTTCTGGTAGTCGCTGAAGCGATATTCGACACGAGCGGTGATGTTGTTCGTGACGAAAGCTTCTGCGCCGACGCCGACGGTGTAGCCGTAGGAGGTCTTGCTGTCGGAGTCGCCAAAGCCGCTGACCTTGTTGTTGGTCGCAGCGAGACCGGCGGTCGCATAAAGAAGGAACGGGTTCAAGTCGTAGCCGACGCGACCGCGAACGGAGCCGTTGAAACGGTTCTTTTCGGTGATGCCGCCAGCCGAGTGGTCAAGGCCGGAATAGCCGAGGTCACCTTCAACACCGTAAACGATCTGACCGGCCTGCCAGTTGTAGCCCGTGTAGAGCTGACCGCCGAGGGCGTAGCCGTCGCGGCCGCCGTTGAAGTCGCCGGCGTTATAGGTGCCTGCACCGCCGAGGTAGAAGCCTTCCCAGTTACCGGCCGGGGTAACCGGCTCGTTCTGTGCAACCGGAGCTTCCGGGACCTGATCAACTGCATCGGCAGCGTTTGCAGCGGTGAAGCCGGCTACGACGAAGGCAGAAGCCATCAGGCTAGCAATGAGTGTACGCATACTTGTCTCCTTTCAGTCCCGCGCTCTTCGTCAACTGTTTTACACCGAAGCATTCGCGAGCAATTACTAGATGTCCCTCTCGGATCGAGGGTGAAAGTGGAGCCCAATTGCGGATTTGAAAGAGCCAAATTGTGAAATGATTGTGGCGGTGGGGTGGCTGAAATTCGATGTTGCTATAGCGCAACAGACTATTTGTTAACCATAATGAATGGTTAAATTCACAATACTTATTTTACGAAAATCTATTCTCAAATAATACATAGAATAAATCGGCCTGAAACGCAATTGCGTTCACCTATTTATCTACTCTTCGCCCGCCCCTATATAGGAAGCACTTAGATTCATTGATGACGAAGGCAAGCTTTTGAGCGGGAAAAGACTTAAGGCCGCATTGGTAACCGGTGCCGCCAAAAGAATAGGCCGGGCGATTGCCAAGGATTTGGCGGATAACGGCTTTTCGGTCGCAGTCCATGCGAATGGCTCGCTCGCGGAAGCCGATCGCTTTGTGGCCGAATTGCGGCAGAGCGGTGCGCGGGCGATTGCGGTCCAAGGCGATCTTACAAAAATAAATGAGACGGCAAGCCTGATCGAAAAGGCTTCTGCGGAGCTCGGATCGCTCGATCTGCTCGTCAACAACGCCTCGATCTTCGCCGAAGATTCGCTGCGCAAGTTCGACGCCGCAATCTGGGACGAGCATTTCGCCGTGCATCTCCGCGCGCCGTCGATTCTCGCCGCCAAATTCGCCGAGCAGCTGCCGGATGGCGCCGACGGGCTGATCGTCAATATCATCGACCAGCGGGTCTGGGCGCTGCGGCCGAGCTTCTATTCCTATACGCTGTCGAAATCGGCACTGTGGACGGCGACGCAGACGATGGCGCAGGCGCTTGCACCGCGCATCCGCGTCAACGCGATCGGGCCTGGCCCCTCGATGCCGAGCGAAAGGCAGCTGCAAGAAGACTTCCAAGCGCAGGTCGCAGCTCTTATCTTGAAGAGAGGCCCCGAATTGGAGGAATTTGGGCGAACGATTCGTTTTCTGTTCGAAACGCCTTCGATCACGGGTCAGATGATTGCACTCGACGGCGGCCAGCATCTCGCGTGGCAGACGCCTGACGTGCTGGAGATCAAGGAATGAATGCCAAGAAGCTGCCGGATGGCGGTGTTCTTTATGATGAAGCCGACGAGAATGAAGACGATATCGAGGTGGAAGGCGATGCTTCCGCCGCGCCGATTTCGGCCGGGATCGACTGGAACGAAGGCGGGGTCAACGAAACAGGGCTGGTTGGCCAGGATCTGATCGCCGAATTCGTCAAGCGGCTGCCGAACAGCCCCGGCGTCTATCGCATGTTCAATGCCGATGGCGACGTGCTCTATGTCGGCAAGGCGCGCAGCCTGAAGAAGCGCGTCGGCAACTATGCCATGGGCCGGGTGCATTCGAACCGCATCGCCCAGATGGTGCGGCTGACGGCCAATATGGAATTCGTGACGACGCGCACCGAGACGGAAGCGCTGCTGCTCGAAGCGAATCTGATCAAGCGCTTGCGGCCGCGCTTTAATGTGCTGCTGCGCGACGACAAGTCGTTTCCCTATATCCTGATCACCGGCGATCACCGCGCACCCGCAATCTTCAAGCATCGCGGCGCCCGCGCCCGCAAGGGCGATTATTTCGGCCCCTTCGCCTCTGCCGGGGCCGTCGGGCGCACGATCAATTCGCTGCAGCGCGCCTTCCTGATCCGCACCTGCACAGACAGCGTCTTCGAGACCCGTACCCGCCCCTGCCTGCTTTACCAGATCAAGCGCTGTTCGGGCCCCTGCACCCACGAGGTCAGCGATGCCGGCTATGGCGAACTGGTGCAGGAAGCCAAGGACTTCCTGTCCGGCAAAAGCCAGAAGGTGAAGGCGCATATGGCGGAAGCCATGAATGCCGCCGCAGAGGATCTCGATTTCGAGCGGGCCGCCGTCTATCGCGACCGCCTCGCCTCGCTGTCGCATGTCTCCAGCCACCAAGGCATCAATCCGGCAGGCGTCGAAGAGGCAGACGTTTTCGCCATCCATCACGAGGGCGGCGTTTCCTGTATCCAGGTGTTCTTCTTCCGCACCGGGCAGAACTGGGGCAACCGCGCCTATTTTCCGAAGGCCGATCCGCAGCTGACGGGCGCCGAAGTGCTGAATGCCTTCCTGGCGCAGTTCTATGACGACAAGCCGGTGCCGAAGCAGATCATGCTCTCGGAAACCGTCGAGGAAATGGAACTGCTGGCTGCCGCACTTGGCGAAAAGGCCGGGCATAAAGTGTCGATCCTCGTGCCGCAGCGTGGCGAAAAGCGCGATCTCGTCGATCACGTCGTCGGCAACGCTCGCGAGGCGCATGGCCGCAAGCTTGCCGAGACAGCGTCGCAATCGCGCCTGCTCGACGGCTTCAAGGATACGTTCGCCCTGCCCTATACGCCGCAGCGCATCGAGATTTACGACAACTCGCATATCATGGGCACCAATGCCGTCGGCGGCATGGTGGTCGCAGGGCCGGAAGGCTTCGTGAAGGGCCAGTACCGCAAGTTCAACATCAAATCGACCGACATCACCCCCGGCGACGACTTCGGGATGATGAAGGAAGTGATGACGCGGCGGTTCCAGCGGCTGATCAAGGAAGAAGGCATTCCCGACCGTTCGCAGCCCGCTGTTGCAGCCGACACGGATGCGGCCGACATGCCCTTCCCCGCCTGGCCCGACGTCATTCTCATCGACGGCGGCCAGGGACAGATGACGGCGGTGCGCAGCATTCTGGCCGAACTCGGAATTACCGACAGCGTCATCGCCATCGGTGTCGCCAAGGGCGTCGACCGCGATGCCGGCCGCGAGCGGTTTTTCCCGCCCGGCAAGGAGAGCTTCACGCTGCCGCCGCGCGATCCGGTGCTCTACTTCATCCAGCGCATGCGCGATGAGGCGCACCGCTTCGCGATCGGCTCGCACAGGGCGCGGCGCAAGAAGGAGATGGTCAAGAACCCGCTCGACGAGATCGGCGGCATCGGGCCATCGCGCAAGCGTGCGCTTCTGCAGCATTTCGGCACGGCGAAGGCCGTTTCGCGCGCCGCTCTCTCCGATCTGATGGCCGTCGAGGGCATTTCGGAGACGGTGGCCAAGGTGGTCTACAATCATTTTCACGACGACGCCGCGAAATAGGCTGTTACGGTCGCAAATTCCACGCAAAGGACAGCGAAAACCAGAAAGAATGTTGACGGTCGAGGGCCAAAGCCGTCATCTACGGGCACATCATTTCAGAGAACAGATTCATGGCATCGCGCGCATACAATATCCCGAACCTGCTGACCTACGGACGCATTCTTGCGGTGCCGCTGATCGTCATCTGCTTCTTCGTCGAGGGACGGCTGCAGAGCTCGGATCTCGCCCGCTGGGTCGCATTCTGGATCTTCGTCATCGCCTCGGTCACCGACTTCCTCGATGGCTATCTGGCCCGCATCTGGAACCAGACGTCGAATATCGGCCGCATGCTCGATCCGATCGCCGACAAGCTGCTGGTCGCCTCGATCCTGCTGCTCGTTGCTGCCGACGGCACGATTGCCGGCTGGTCGATCTGGGCGGCGATCATCATTCTCTGCCGTGAAATACTGGTCTCCGGCCTGCGCGAATATCTGGCGGCGCTGAAGGTCAGCGTTCCCGTGACGCGGATCGCCAAGTGGAAGACGACGGTACAGCTGGTCGCCATCGCCTTCCTGCTGGCAGGCCCCGCCGGTGACGCCGTGCTGCCCTACACGACGCAGATCGGCATCGGCCTTCTGTGGATCGCCGCGCTGCTGACGATCTATACCGGCTACGACTATTTCCGCGCCGGCCTCAAGCACATCGTGGACGAAGAGTGATGACACGCCTCGTCTACTTCGCCTGGGTGCGCGAGCGGATCGGCAAGAGCGAGGAAGAGATTTCGCTGCCCGCCTCCGTCGTCACCGTCTCCGATCTTCTGAGTCATCTGAAGGGCTTGGGCGAAGAGTATGAGACCGCGCTTCAATATGAGAACGTCATCCGCGTGGCGCTCGATCAGGAGCATGTGGAGCACGACGAACCGATCGGGAATGCCCGCGAGATCGGGATTTTTCCGCCGATGACGGGTGGGTGAGACGGTGAGCGCCGTGCCAGTCCGCCCCCCTCTGCCCTGCCGGGCATCTCCCCCACAGGTGGGGAGATTGGCTGGACGCACCGGCTTCCCCAAACAATTGACGTTGCAGAACCACCCAACGCAGGAATGGCGCGAGGAGCACGCCACTCGTAATCTCCCCACCCGTGGGGGAGATGGCCGGCAGGCCAGAGGGGGGCTGGCACGGCACACCCTCTCCGCCTCCGCGAGGGTGTGCCCATGACCCCCACCATCCGCGTCCAGCGCGACGATTTCGACCTACAGGCCGAAACCACCCTCCTCACCAAGGGCAAACCCGGCATCGGCGCCATCGTCACCTTCACCGGCCTCTGCCGCGACGAAGGCGGGACGCTTTCGGCGCTGGAGCTTGAGCACTACCCGGGCATGGCGGAAGCCGAGATGCTCAGGATCGCCAATCTCGCCATCGAGCGCTTCGAGCTCAAGGGCCTCACCGCCATCCACCGCTACGGCAAGATCGCGGCAGGCGAGAATATCGTGCTGGTCATCGCCGCCGCCCCGCATCGGCAGGCAGCCTTCGACGGCGCCAATTTCGTGATGGATTACCTGAAGACCTCGGCGCCATTCTGGAAGAAGGAACATGCCAGAGACGGCAAGAGCGGCGACTGGATCGCCGCCAAGGACAGCGACGACAGCGCCCGCGACAAGTGGAAATGAGCAGAACCTTTTAAGGTATTGCCCGCTCCCGCCGGCTCATCACCAGCAGGAAGACCAGCAGCGAGAAGACCGCGAAGTCGCGCCAGAGGAACGAGCCATAGGCCGTCCAGAGCGTTTCCGCGAAGCCGACACCTGCCGCCCCGCCCGCTGATTTCAACGGATCGGAATAGCCGCCGGCGGCCGAGATCATCAGCACTTTCAGGCCGAAGAGCAGGCCGGCGCCAAAATCCATCGTGCCGTAATAGAAGGTCGTGAGGATGCCGCAGCAGGTGGCGAAGAAGATGGCTGCCACATAGGCGATCAGGAAGACGCGGCCGGAGCTCGTGCCGCAAAGTTCGGCGGCGAGCGGATCATCGGTGACGGCGCGCCAGATGCGGCCGAGGCGGGTGTAGCGCAGGATCAGTGCTCCCGCTGCAATCAGCGCGATCATCATGCCGGTATTGACGAGCTGCATCAGCGTCAGCGTCACCTTGAAGGAGGCGTCGCTCCAGAGCACGACCGTGCTGTTCAGCAAGGGCGGCAGCCAGAGCTCGCGGGTCTGCGAGGCGAGCCTTACCGTTTCCATCAGCAGGATGGTGACGCCAAGTGCGGCGACGATCACGGTATTTGCCGAGCGCCGCACCAGCGGCCGCATGATGCTGCGGCCGATCCAGAAGCCTGTGAGCAGCGAATAGACGAAGGACAGGCCGATGCCGATCGCCAACGCAGCGGGCAGCACCAGCCACAGCTTGTTATAGGCGAAATCGGTGAAGAGCAGCAGGATCTGGCCGGCGAAGGCGAACATCGCGCCATAAGTGATATCGGCACGCTTGGTGACGCCGAAGGCCAGCGAATAGCCGAAGGCGAGCGCCGCATAGAGCGCGGCGAGCGGCACGGCATTGGCCAGTTGCTGCAGCAGATATCCCATTCACATGCTCCGCATCGCTTAAAATAATAACTGGCAAAATACGTTTTACCAGTTATATTTTCAGCATGAGCTTTACCTGGACCCCGCATCGCTTTTCCGGTGGCGCCCTGGCGCTCGATGTCGCCAACAGCGTCATTCTGCGTCACGATGCCGAGCGCAGCATCGACCGTTTCGCCTCGACAGCGCAACTCGATGCCTTTCCGGCTGCGGCGACGGAGTTCTGCGCCGAGCGGGCGCTGTTCGGCGATGTCCTGCCGGTCCATCAAGAGAACCGGCCGGCCTTTCTCGGTCTTCGCGAGGCTGTCGACCGCTATTTCCGCCAGCGGGTGCTTGGCGAAGCCGATGATGCGATGCTGGCCGATCTTCTGGAGCGGATCGCATCGTCGCTGCGCGGGGCGCGGCCGGATGGTCTCGATGCGGCGACGGCGCATTCGGCGCTACGGCTGATCGTCATGCCGGATCCTGACAGGATGAAGATATGCCGGAACTGCGGCTGGCTGTTCATCGACCGCAGCAAGAACAGGAGCCGCGCCTGGTGCGACATGGCGGTCTGCGGCAACCGGGCCAAGGCCAACCGCCATTACCGGCGCAAGAAGGAGGAGATGCCATGAAAATCAAGGCGATTGCCGCGCTCGGCCTCTCGGCCCTGCTGATTGCGGGCTGCCAGCGCGAGATGGAAAAGATGGTCGAAGTGACCGGCCACATGTTCGTCTTCAACTACCGCGTGGCGACCGCCACCTATCTGGTGACACTGCGCAAGACCTCGCCGATCCCCGATGGCGCCGTGGCGATCGCCGAGTTTGAAAACCCCGCGGGCGGCGATCCGATCACCCTGCAGGAGAAGATCTTCCCCGCCTGGGACAAGATCACACTGCAGAGCCCGGCGATCCACTGCGTGCGCAAGGACAAGCCGTACAGCGCCAAGATCAAGCTGGTCTCCGCCGACGGCAAGACGCTGCAGGAACTGCAAACGCAATTCGTCTCCGATGTCGACCAGGCGGCGATGCTGCCGAGCAAGCCGCTGGTGGTCGGGCCATTCTACAATAAGAATCCCGAGGTGTTTAAGGCTGACGGGACGGTGGATTATTCGAATACGGACAAGTGTCCGGCGGCGTAAGTAGCCACGTTAAATATCAAACGCTCTGCTCGGAGCCCCCTCATCCGCCCTACGGGCACCTTCTCCCCGCTGGGGAGAAGGGGAAACGAAACGGTGCGGCACCTCCCTTCTCCCCTTGGGGAGAAGGTGCCCGTAGGGCGGATGAGGGGGCCGCACACGCCAACGCCTAACAGCGCCCAAACAAAAAGCCGGAGCAAAAGCCCCGGCTTCAAGAGTCATTTCAATCACTTCAGCCCTCAGGCTGACATTCCGATTCAGCCGACGATTTCGGTGTCGGAGAACCAGTACTTGATTTCCTGGGCAGCGGTTTCAGGAGCGTCCGAGCCGTGAACCGAGTTTTCGCCGATCGAGAGAGCGTGAACCTTGCGGATCGTGCCTTCGTCAGCGTTTGCCGGGTTGGTCGCGCCCATGATTTCGCGGTTCTTCAGGATGGCGCCTTCGCCTTCCAGAACCTGAACGATGGTCGGGCCCGAGGTCATGCCTTCAACGAGTTCGCCGAAGAAGGGGCGTTCCTTGTGAACGGCGTAGAAGCCTTCTGCTTCGCGCTTGCTCATCCAGACGCGCTTGGATGCGACGACGCGCAGGCCGGCGTCTTCGAGCATCTTGGTGATAGCGCCCGTGAGGTTGCGCTTCGTTGCATCAGGCTTGATCATCGAAAAGGTGCGTTCAATCGCCATTGGGTCAAATCCTCTGGTTTAGCGGGAAAAGTGGGCGGTCTTTACCCGCCCGCCGCCCCGAAAACAAGGGGGATGAGGCAATTTCACGCCGCTGTCACAGTGCGCCCCCGGCTTTCGTGAAGATCGAGGCAGCGATCGAGCCATGCGACAACCGGATCGTCCGGCGCCAGCATCGAGAGCCCTGCGGTGACCCGGAGCCACTGCAGCGCGCCGAAGACGATATAGTCGGCAAAGAGCGGGGTCTCGCCGCCGATGAACGGTTGGAACTTCAGCATGTGGCGCATCGGCTCCAGCTTGGCGGCGAAGGCTACCTCTTCGGCAGCGCGGTTCGCCACCACATCCTCCAGCTTCCGGCCGAGCCGCTGCTCGCGGCTTTCACGGAAATAGGCCTTGTCGCCCTCGTCGAGCGCGCCATGGATATCCATCAGCGCCATGCGCATGATCGCGGTGTGGATCACCATCTGCGAATAGCCCTCGACCATGCGTGATAGCGCCTTGCCGCCCTCGCCGCCAAACAGCAAGGGGCGATCGGGATAGGCTTCCTCCAGATAGAGCGCGATCGCGAAACTGTCGGTGACGAGGTGGCCGTTATCGTCGAGCACCGGCAGGGTCGGCGAGAAGCCGCCGCCGATCTTGGCGATGCCGGCATAGGTCGTCGGGATTTCCTCGAAGGCCAGGCCCTTATGCGCCAGCGCCATCACCGCCTTCCAGCAATGCGGAGAAAAGAAGTGCTGCGGATTGGCGCCGCAGAGCGAATAGAGCGCAAGCGTCATGGCGATCCTTTCATGAATGACAGGCGCATTTCACGGCAAAGCGGCGCCGCAATCAAATGACGAAATCTGATGGGCGCCATCGCCTTTGGTGAGCGCCGCTTCAAGGTTGCATTAACCGCATTTGCGCCTTTCAGGCCGCGCCAAGGCGGAGATACTGAAAATTCAAGCTATTTTAAAATCTGCAGCGCATAGCGGGAAGATAAGCCACGGCTAAAGCAGTGCCGAAGGTGCGAGGAACGGTGATGCAGAACACAACCAGGAATGCAGCACAGCGCGAGGGCGCCCGCCCTGCCCCGCAGAACGACGCCCAGAAGATCGCCGAGCATATGGCACGGCTGAACATTGCGGGTCTGCCGCGGAACTACGAGCTGCTGCACGAAGCCGTCTGCGGCCGCAACACGGCGCTCGCCACCGATATCTCCGCGCTTGGCAGCCACCCGGCGCAGGCCCGGCTCGATGAGCTCGGCCTCAAACACCGGCTCGTCAGCCATTGCGGCCTTGCCGCCGAAACGGCCGGCACCGAGGCCAGCAAGCTGCTGCGCGAGGCGGCCGATCGTCTCTCGGACGGGCTGAAGCAGAAATATGCCTTCGCCCGCGCGGCCGAAACGCTGCTGCAGTCGCTCTCCGGCAATTCCGAACAAGGCCTCGACGGCTTCATGAGCGAGATGGAATATCTCGCCTCGTCGCTGGCATCGGTGCTCGCCGCCGAGACCGAACTCGAAGCCAAGCTCCTTTCCGATGTCGAGCGGATCGAGACCCTGGAGCGCGGCGTCGCCGCCGCCCAGGCCGCTTCCGTCACCGATCCGCTGACAGGCCTGCCAAACCGCATCGCGCTCGCCAAGACGATCGGCGATCTCTACGAGGGCGAGGATGCCGCCGGCAGCGCGCTGCTCATGGTCGATATCGACGACTTCCGCCAGCTGAATGCCAAATACGGCGTGCAGGCCGGCAACAAGCTGATGAAGAAGCTCGGCAACCTGTTCCGCAAATCGATCAAGAAGAACGACTTCGTCTCGCGCGTCGAAGGCGACGAATTCGCCTTCCTGTTTGCCAATGTCGGCATGCGCGATGCAATCGCCATCGCCGACCGCCTGCGCCAGTCCGTCGAAGAGAACATGGTCTTTGCGACGTCGGACAAATCGGATCCCGGCAAGCTGACGATCTCGATCGGCATCGCGCTCAGCGGCGATGCGGCGACCGGCACGCAGCTCCAGGCCAATGCCCGCGTGGCATTGCTCGCCGCCCAATCCAACCGCCGCCAGCCGATCCAGGCTTTCGGCCGCTGAGGCTTTCCACGCTCTTGCCTTGATCCGCCGTTTCGGCCAAAACGCCGGGCATGATCACGATTACCGAAATCTCTGCCCGCATTGCCGGGCGCCTTCTCCTCGACCATGCCAGCGTGACGCTTCCGGCGGGCACCAAGGCAGGCCTTGTCGGGCGCAATGGCGCGGGCAAGTCGACGCTTTTCCGCATCATCACCGGCGATCTCGGCGCCGAGACCGGCAGCGTGTCGATCCCCAAGAATGCGCGCATCGGCCAGGTGGCGCAGGAAGCGCCGGCGACGGAGCAGTCGCTGATCGAGATCGTGCTTTCGGCCGACAAGGAGCGCGCCGCTCTCCTCAAGGAAGCCGAGACCGCGACCGATGCGCATCGCATCGCCGAGATCCAGACGCGGCTCGTCGATATCGATGCGCATTCGGCCGAAGCCCGCGCCGCCAGCATTCTCGCCGGCCTCGGCTTCAGCCAGGAAGCCCAGCTGCGGCCTGCCTCCTCCTTCTCGGGTGGCTGGCGCATGCGCGTGGCGCTCGCCTCGGTGCTGTTTGCCGAGCCTGATCTCCTGCTGCTCGACGAGCCGACCAACTATCTCGACCTCGAAGGCACGATGTGGCTCGAGGATTACGTGCGCCGCTACCCGCATACGGTCATCGTCATCAGCCACGACCGCGACATGCTCAACAACGCGGTCAACTCGATCGTCCATCTCGACCAAAAGAAGCTGACCTTCTATCGCGGCGGTTACGACCAGTTCGAGCGCCAGAAGGCCGAAGCCGACGAATTGCAGATGAAGGCGAAGGCGAAGAACGATGCGGCGCGCAAGCATCTGCAGAGCTTCATCGACCGCTTCAAGGCCAAGGCCTCCAAGGCCCGCCAAGCGCAATCGCGCGTCAAGGCGCTGGAGCGCATGGGGACCGTCGCCGCCGTCATCGAGGATCACGTCCAGCCGATCACCTTCCCCGAGCCGGAGAAGCAGCCGGCCTCGCCGATCGTGGCGATCCAGGGCGGCGCTGTCGGCTACGAGCCGGGCAAGCCGATCCTGAAGAACATTTCCCTGCGCATCGACAATGACGACCGCATCGCCCTGCTCGGCTCCAACGGCAACGGCAAGTCGACCTTCGCGAAGTTCATTGCCGGGCGCCTGAACGCCGAGAGCGGCGACTTGCGGGTCGCCTCCAATCTGAAGATCGGCTTCTTCGCCCAGCATCAGCTCGATGATCTCGTGCCGAACGAGACGCCGGTGGAGCATGTGCGCCGGCTGATGCCGACCGAACCGGAGGCCAAGGTGCGCGCCCGCGTCGCGCAGATGGGCTTGGCGACCGAAAAGATGGCGACGGCCGCCAAGGATCTCTCCGGCGGCGAAAAGGCGCGCCTGCTGATGGGCCTTGCCGCCTTCCATGCGCCAAACCTTTTGATCCTTGACGAACCGACCAACCATCTCGATATCGACAGCCGCCGGGCACTGATCGAGGCGCTCAACGATTACAACGGCGCCGTCATCCTGATCTCGCACGACCGTCACCTGATCGAGGCGACCGTCGACCGGCTCTGGCTGGTCAACAACGGCACCGTCTCCAATTTCGACGGCGACATGGACGAGTATCGCGACCTGATCGTTTCCTCCGGCAGGAAGAAGGACGAGAAGGTCCAGAGCGCCGACGATTCCGCAAGCAAGGCCGAGCAGCGCAAGCTGAATGCCGACAAGCGCGCCTCGTTTGCGCCGCTCAGGAAAAAGATCAACGAAATCGAATCCTTGACCGGCAAGCTGGAGAAACAGATTCAGGCTCTTGATGCGGAACTTGCAGATCCGGTGCTCTACGAGAAGACGCCTGCCAAGGCCGCCGAAAAGGCCAAGCAGCGCGGAGAGGCAGCCGCAAAACTGGCAGCAGCCGAAGAGCAGTGGCTGGAACTCTCGGCCGAATATGAAGAGGCCATGGCAGGATAGCCACACACCCGCTGAAAAGGCTGCGGCAGAACGGCACAAGTTAACGACCGGGCGCCCGATTTAAACCGATCGTTAACCATAATTCGAAAGGTTGTCTCAACATTCATTACTGATTTGTTGAGCCCCTTTCATGTCCCGTTTCGCCTTTCTTTCGAGTGTCGTCCTCGCGCTTGCCCTGTGCGGCTGCCAGACGACCAAGCAACCCGCGCCCGACAAGACCATCAAGACGTCTTCGCTGCAAACCGAAGAAAGCGCCGCCGGCTTCCCGAAGCCCGCCAACCTCGCCTTCGGCGAAACCCACCATCTTGCCGGCCGCGTGCTGACGGTCTCCTCGCTGAAGGACCTCAAGCTGGAGCCAAAGGAAGTCGTCCTTTCCTTCGACGACGGCCCGATCCCCGGCCGCACCGACCGGGTACTGGCGACGCTCGACCGCTTCGGCGTCAAGGGCGCCTTCATGATGGTCGGCGAGATGGCTGAACTGCATCCCGAACTGGCACGCCGCGTCGCCTTGGAAGGCAATACGATCGGCAGTCACACCTTCAAGCATCCCAACCTCAATACGATGACATTCGATCAGGCGATCGCCGAGATCGCCCATGGCACGGCGGCCGTTACCAAGGCGACCGGCACCGACGTCAACTTCTTCCGCTTCCCTTATCTCGCCGACAGCCATAAGCTGCGCTCGGCGGTGGCAATGCGCGAGATGATCGTCATGGATGTCGATGTCGATACCAAGGACTATTTCAACTCGACGCCCGACCAGGTGGCCGATCGCGCCATGAACCGGCTGCGCCAGCGCGGCCGCGGTATCATCCTGATGCACGACATACACAAGCGGACCGTCGCCATGCTCCCTGCCCTGCTTACAAGGCTCGAAGCCGAGGGCTACAAGGTGGTGACGCTGAAGTTCAAGAAAGACGACCGCCCCGTCGTCATGGCATCGCTTTGAGCGTGACATGGGCGCTTGCCCGGCGGTAGCATTCTGATAAAACAGGCGCCCAATAAATCATACTTTTCGGAGCGAGCACCCTTCATGTCCCCCATCAACCTCGCCATCGTCGGCGTCGGCAAGATCGTCCGCGACCAGCATCTTCCCTCCATCGCCAAGAATGGCGACTTCAAGCTCGTTGCCACAGCAAGCCGCCACGGCACCGTCGACGGCATCCAGAGCTTCACGACGATCGAGGCGATGCTCGAAGCGGTTCCCGCGATCGACGCCGTTTCGCTCTGCATGCCGCCGCAATACCGCTATGACGCCGCCTACAAGGCGCTTTCGGCCGGCAAGCACGTGTTTCTCGAAAAGCCGCCCGGCGCAACGCTGAGCGAAGTGGCCGATCTCGAGACGCTGGCCGCCAAGAAGGGCGTTTCGCTGTTTGCCAGCTGGCATTCGCGCTATGCCGCGGCTGTCGAAGCGGCCAGGGATTTGCTTGCGAAGACCGAAATCAAGAACGTCCACGTCATCTGGAAGGAAGACGTGCGTCACTGGCACCCGAACCAGGACTGGATCTGGCAGGCCGGCGGCCTCGGCGTCTTCGATCCCGGCATCAACGCCCTGTCGATCGTCACGCATATCCTGCCGAAGGCGATCTTCCTGACCGGAGCGACGCTGGAATTCCCGGAGAACCGCGACGCGCCGATCGCGGCCGACCTGCATTTCCGCGATGCCGGCGCAATGACCGTCCACGGCGAGTTCGACTGGCGCCAGACCGGCAAGCAGAGCTGGGACATCATCGCCGAGACCGCGGCCGGCACGATGGAACTCGCCGAAGGCGGCTCGAAGCTTTCGGTCAACGGCGAGCTGAAATTCTCGGCACCGGAAGAAGAATATCCGTCGCTCTATCGCCGCTTCGCCGAAATCATCAAGGCCGGCAAGTCCGACGTCGACCTGGCGCCGCTGCGCCACGTCGCCGATGCCTTCATGCTCGGCAAGCGCAAATTCGTGGAAGCCTTCCACGATTGATACCGAGAGAGGCTGCGCCTGACGAAGGCTCTAGCCCATACTGATAGCGAGGGCGGACATGGCCGAAGACAAAGCGGAACTGACCGCCCTCCTGAAAGAAGTCGCCGACACCCCGAAGCGCGACAACAGCGCCTACCACGCCGCCATGGCCGAAGCCCGCCAGGCCTTCGAAAAGGCTGAAGCCGCGCTCGGCGGCCCGGTACGGCTGAAAACCAAGACAAAGCTCAAACGCAATGGCGATTATGTCGTCAAATGGACGTTCAAGCGGGACGGCTGAGCAGTCCGCGGCAAGGCCTCAGGCCTTTTTTTCCCAGCGCCCCTCGGGTGTCTGCTGCCAGTAGGTGAGGTTATGCCCCTCGCCTTTCAGCTTCTTCCACTGGGCGCGAGCACCTTCCAGCTGTTCCTGATCGTAACCGTCGAACATGAAAACGACGCGCTCATAAGCTTCCAGCTGGGGCGGCTCGGCGCCGTCGACGATGAAGCGGACGGTGGCCTGGTTGGCGTTGTCGCCAGTGACCGTCAGGAGAACCGGCTGACTTTCGGCCAGCTCGGTCTCTTCAGTGCCATGCGGCAGGAAGCTGTCGTCCCTGTAGGTCCAGAGATGCGCGTCGAGCGCATCGCGCCGCGCCGTCTCCCTCAGTTGGATGGCGACGCGCCAGCCGCGTTCGACGCTCTTGTCGACGAGCGGCGGCAGCGCGTCCTCCAGCTTGGATTCCGTCAGATGGTAGAAAAGGACTTCGGTCATGCCTGCATTCCAGCCTGTGATCAGGCCTCGTAGTGGTCGCGCACCAGCTGATCAAGCAGCCTGACGCCGAAACCGGAGCCCCAGGACTGATTGATTTCGTCCTGTGGCGATCCGAGCGCGGTGCCGGCGATATCAAGATGCGCCCAGGGCGTTTCCTGCACGAAGCGCTTCAGGAAGTGCGCGGCGGTGATCGAACCGGCATAGCGGCCGCCGGTGTTCTTCATGTCGGCGAACTTCGAATCGATCATCTTGTCGTAGTCGCGGCCGAGCGGCATGCGCCAGAGCTTCTCGTTGGTCGCGAGCCCCGCCGAGGTCAGCTGCGCCGAGAGCGTGTCGTCGTTCGAGAACAGACCGGCATGGACATTGCCGAGCGCGACCATGATGGCGCCCGTCAGCGTTGCCAGGTTGATCATGAAGCGCGGCTTGAAGCGGTCGTTGCAATACCAGAGCGCATCGCAGAGCACGAGGCGGCCTTCGGCATCGGTGTTGATGATCTCGATCGTCTGGCCGGACATCGAGGTGACGATATCGCCGGGGCGCTGCGCGTTACCATCGGGCATATTTTCCACAAGACCGATGATGCCGACGGCATTGACCTCCGCCTTGCGGGCGGCGAGCACATGCATGAGACCGGTCACGGCTGCGGCGCCGCCCATGTCACCCTTCATGTCTTCCATGCCGGCGGCCGGCTTGATCGAGATGCCGCCGGTATCGAAGACGACGCCCTTGCCGATGAAGGCGATCGGCCGGTCCTTCGCCTTGCCGCCCTTCCAATGCATGATCGCCAGACGCGGCGGACGGACGGAACCCTGGGCCACACCGAGCAGCGCCCCCATGCCGAGACGCTTCATTTCGCGTTCCGTCAGAATTTCCACTTCGACGCCGAGCTTCTCAAGCTCCTTTGCCTTGGCGGCAAATTCGACCGGGCCAAGCACATTCGGCGGCTCGTTGACGAGATCGCGGGCGAGATTGACGCCCTCGGCGACGGCCTCAGCATCGGCCAGCGCCTTCTTGGCGCCGGAGGCATCCGCAGTAACGATCGTCACCTTGGCCGACTTGCCATTCGCCTTGTCGTCCTCGTCGGACTTCTTGGTCTTGTAATTATCGAAAGCGTAGGCGCGCATCAGCATGCCGAGCGCAAAGCCGGAGGCAGCTTTGGCGTCGATCGCCGCACCCGGCGCATCGATGAAGATCGTCGCCTTGTCGGCGCCCTTGATCTTGCCGGCAGCGATACCGCCGAGCTTCAGCCAGTCATGCGCAACCAGATCCTGCGGCTTGCCGAGACCGATGACGAAGAGGCGGTCCGCGGGGGAGCCTTCGGGGGCGACGAGATCGAGCGCCGACATCGCCTTGGCGGAAAACTTGGCGATCTTGGATGCCTTGGCGATGACGCCCGCGGGGTCGGCAATTTCTGCGCCAGCCGCAAGCTCGCCGTCGCCAGCCTTCAAGAGAACGGTAAGGCCGCCGCTAATCTTGGCGGATTTAGCGAATGAAATATCAAATTT
The DNA here is from genome assembly GCF_057808655.1 of Rhizobium sp. FG96. Taxonomy (NCBI): domain Bacteria; kingdom Pseudomonadati; phylum Pseudomonadota; class Alphaproteobacteria; order Hyphomicrobiales; family Rhizobiaceae; genus Rhizobium; species Rhizobium sp. FG96. The sequence goes on from NZ_JBMDIL010000001.1 coordinate 102,422, forward strand.
AACAGACATGTCTTCTCCTTGGGATTCGCAGCGGAATCCTCTCTGGCGGCGATCATTCCGGGTTTCATGCCCGAAAACAAGACGTGATCGCCGGGCCATGGACAAATCCGCGCCGCCGGGGCAGAAAGCCAGCGCGCCGCGGGAAGGCCAGGCCAACGGAAGACATCGACAGTGATTGCAGCCCTCAAGACCTATATTTCCGGCTGGAGAATCAGCTTTCCGCCGACCGCTGCCGATATTTTCGTCGGGCTCTTCTGCCTGTGGTGGCTGCTGCTCGTCATCTTCTACGCCTTTCCCGGGATCGATCTGGCGACCTCCCGCTACTTTTTCACGCCCGCGACCTGCGACGCCACCGCGCTTGCCGGCGATGTCTGCGGCTCCTTCACGCTGGCCGGCAACTGGTTCCTCAAAAATCTCCGCGTTATCTTCTTCCGGCTGCCCTATGTGGTGGCGATCGTTCAGCTCGGCTTCCTGATCGCCTGCTACACGCAGCATGGAGCGACGTTCAACGCGGTCCGGGCGCGCAATCTGAAGATCGCGCTCGGCTCGCTGTTGATCGGCCCGGGCCTGATCGTCAATCTGATCCTGAAGGAACATTGGGGCCGCCCTCGCCCGGTTTCCGTCACCGAATTCGGCGGCATGATGGACTTCGTCCAGGCCGGATCCTTCGCGGGCAAATGCGTCAGCAACTGTTCGTTCATCTCGGGCGAAGCGGCGAGTGCCGGCTGGCTTCTCTGTCTGCTGGTATTCATTCCGCAGCCGGCGAGAACCGGGCTTTTCCTGCCAGTTGTCGCGGTGTCGCTGCTGACACCCATGATGCGGCTCGCTTTCGGCGGCCATTTCCTTTCCGACATCATCCTCGGCTGGCTGCTCGCGGTCGTCGTCTTTGCCGGTCTCTACGCGTTCACAGATTCGTCACACCGCCCAAAAAATTCTGAAATTTGAATGAATTTTTGAGCCGGACCGGTCGCAAAAGCGAAACAAACATCGTAGATGGAATCCGCTGCGGGGCGTTTGCCCGGCGGATCGTTCAAGGGCAGGCATGAAACTTCTCGAGATCTACATATTGCGGCGCGTCGGCCAGATGTTTTTCGTAGCGCTGCTGCCAGTGCTTGCGATCATCTGGACGACTCAGGTGCTGCAGCGCGTCAATCTCGTGACCGACAGCGGGCAATCCGTCGGATCGTTCGCGATGCTGGCGACACTGATCCTGCCGTCGATCATTCCGATCGTCCTGCCCTTCGCTCTCGTCATCGGCATCACTCAGACGCTGACGACGATGAACAACGATTCCGAGCTGACCGTCATCGACGCTGCAGGGGCCAAGCGCAGCATCCTGGTGCGACCGATCCTGCTGCTTGCGGCCGTCATCAGCGTCTTCTCCTTCTTCGTCGACAACGTCGTCGAACCGAAGGCCAAGACCGGCGTCCGCGCAATGGTCGCCGCGACCTATGCCGACCTGCTCTCGACCGTCATCGAGGAAAAGAACTTCCGCAAGATCGACGACGGCCTCTACGTTCAGATATCCGAACGTCTTGCAGGCCGCGTGCTGCGCGGGCTCTTCGTCGTCGACGAGCGCGATCCGGCTTTCGACATGATCTATTATGCGCGGGAAGGCGCGGTCGATCAAAGTGGCACATCGCTGCTCATGAAGGATGGCGAAGTCCAGAGAAAGACCCGCGACGGCAACGTCTCGATCATCCGCTTCGATTCCTATTCGTTCGACCTGTCGGACCTGACGGAAAACCGTGGCGAGGCGACGCTGCGCGCCAGCGACCGCGATCTGTCGTTCCTTTTGAACCCCGACCCGACAGATAAAGATTACATTGCGAAACCAGGCAGTTATACTGCCGAGCTGCATCGGCGCCTGACGGACTGGACGCTGCCTTTCGTCTTTGCTCTGATTTCACTGGTGATTGCCGGCGACGCACGCTCGCATCGCGAAGCGCGCCTCCATCCGATGATCTCGGCGCTCGGGATCGCCTTTGCTCTTCGCTGGGCATCTTTCTACGCTGCAAACGAGATCGATACGCGCCCAGCCTACATCGTGATCCTTTACGGCATCCCTGTTGTCGCTTCGCTGATTGCGATCGTCCTTCTCAATTTCCATAGGCGACTCGTTCCGACGGCCATAGGCAATCGCCTTACGGCGATTTCGCGTCTTGTGAGCGGCTATCTAGGCCCGCGTAAGAACGGAAAATCGGGAGGTGCCGCATGATTTTCGGCACGCTTGGGCGTTATTTCTTCCGCCGCTACATGGTGACGACCGTCTGGTTCTTCCTGGGAATCATCAGCATCGTCTTCCTGATCGACTTCAGCGAGACCGCGACCCGAATGTCCGGCCTTCCCGGCTACACGGTTGCGAGTGGCCTGTTGATGACGGCGGTTCGTCTACCGCTGCTTTTGCAGCAGACTATTCCATTCATCGCCCTCTTCGTCGGCATGACCGTGCTGATCGGGCTCAACCGGAAATACGAACTGGTCGTCACTCGCGCGGCAGGCATTTCCGTCTGGCAGTTCATGACGCCCTTCGTTGTCGGCGCCTTGCTGCTTGGCGTCTTGACGGTCACGGTCATCAACCCGATTGCCGCTTGGGGCCAGCGCCAGGCCGCGCTCGTCGAGACCGATTGGCGCGGGCAGGACAAGCTTGCCAACAAGGCATCGCAGATTCCGTGGATTCGTCAGATCAGCGGCCAGGACGACGTTATCATCGGCGCGCAGACGATCCTTGAGAACGGCACGCTGCTGACCGACGCCGTGCTTATCCACTTCGATTCGGATGGCCGGGTGATCCTGCGCCAGGATGCGAAGTCGGCAAAGTTGGAAGATGGTTACTGGCTCCTTAAGGATGTGACGGAGCGCCGCCCCGGCGAAATCGTCCAGCGTAAGCCAACGGTACAACTGCGTACCAATTTGAAGCAGGATTTCGTCAGGGAGCGCCTGACTCCACCTGAAACCATTGCTTTTTTTGATCTTTCTAATCGAATTGAAATTGCGAAATCCTTCGGTGTTCCGACCAAGGCGCTGGAGACGCAATTCCACTCACTGCTGTCGCAGCCGCTGCTTCTCGTAGCGATGACTCTCATTGCTGCAACAGTGTCCCTGAAATTTAGCCGGTTCAACCAATCGAGGTCCGTGATTCTGGGTGGCATCCTCTCAGGCTTCGTGCTTTATGTGCTGACCGTGCTTGTAAAAGCATTTGGAAGCAGCGGAGTTGTGCCGCCTTTCGTGGCGGCCTGGATTCCGGTAGTCGTCGCGCTGGCACTCGGCGCAACGATTCTGCTTCATCAGGAGGATGGCTAGTGGCGGCAGGCGACCGCAAGACTTTTAGTAAACAGTTGGTTGCCCTGCTCGCAGGTGCGACTCTGCTCAGCTATTCCGGCAGCATTCCAGAAGTCTTTGCACAGGAAAATCCAGCTATCCAGAAGCTGCAGCCGAAGGTCCAAGAGGGCCAGAAGCTGGTGCTTTCGGCAAACGAACTGGTCTATAACAAGGACCAGCAGATCGTTTCCGTCACGGGTGGCGTTCAGATCAATTACGCCGGCTACAAGCTGGTGGCGCAGCGCGTCGAATATAATCAGAAGACCGGCCGGATGATGGCGCTCGGCAACATCGAGATGATCAGTCCCGATGGCAACCGGATGTATTCCGACAAGCTCGACGTCACTGACGATTTTGCCAATGGCTTCATCAACGCTCTCCGTATCGAGACAGCGGACAATACGCGCATCGTCGCCGAAAGCGGTGAGCGCGTCGGCGGCACGCAGATGATCCTGAACAGGGGCGTCTATACGGCCTGCCTTCCCTGCGCGGAAAAGCCTGAAAAGCCGCCATTCTGGCAGGTCAAGGCAGAGCGTGTCATCCAGAATGGCGAGAAGCATACCATACGTCTTGAGAAGGCCCGCTTCGAACTGCTTGGAATGCCGATCGCCTATCTTCCGTGGATCGAAGTTCCCGATAATACGGTGAAGCGGAAGTCCGGCTTCCTCTTCCCAACGATGAGCACGTCGCAGAATCTCGGCTTCGGTCTTTCGGTTCCGTACTATTACGTTTTCTCGCCGAGCATGGATGCGACGGTAACGGGGACCGGTTATACCGAACAGGGTTTCCTGCTCGATGCTGAGTTCCGCCAGCGCTTCGAAAACGGCACCCATACGCTTCGCATGGCTGGCATCAACCAGATGAACCCGGACAGGTTCACCGATGGCACCAGCGACCAGCGCGATAGCCGTGGCATGATCGCCTCACAGGCCGAGTTCAAGATCAATCCCCGCTGGACCTTCGGCTGGGACGTTATGTACCAGAGTGACAACAACTTCTCTCGTACATATGAGCTGAAAGGCTACGATCAGACGACCCACACCAATCAGGTCTATCTGACTGGTCTTGGGAAGCGCAATTACTTCGACATGCGCGCCTTTTACTTCGATCGTCAGGATGCCGACGCCGGCAGCGAAGCGGAGAAGCAGCAGGCTGTCGTTTATCCGACATTGGACTATCACTACGTCGCACCTCGACCGCTTGCTGGCGGTGAGTTGTCATTCGATGTCAACCTGACCAATATTTCGCGCACGCATGACAGCTTCTTTGACAACCCTGATGGCGAAGACCGATACTCCCTGAAGGGACAGATGTCCCGCCTCAGCGGTGAACTGGAGTGGAAGCGCACCTTCGTGACCCCCGCGGGCGTTTTGATTACGCCTCTGCTTGCGGCTCGCGGCGATGCATTTTCGCTCAATATGGATGGACCGAACTCCGTCGGCGGCACCTATAGTGGCGATTTCGACAACGGTGATGCCGCGACGCGCGGTATGGTGACCGCCGGCTTGGAAGCCCGTTACCCGTTCCTGATTACTACATCCAACAGCACACATGTGATCGAGCCGATCGCCCAGATCTATGCGCGACCCGATGAGCCACTCGCTGGCGCCCTGCCGAACGAGGACGCGCAGAGCTTTGTTTTCGATGCGACCAATCTGTTCGATCGCGACAAGTTCTCGGGTTACGATCGTATCGAGGGTGGTACCCGCGCCAATATCGGCTTCCAGTACACTGGCACCTTTGACAACGGCTATAAGCTGCATGGTATTTTTGGTCAGTCGTTCCAGATTGCCGGCCAGAATTCGTTTGATACGAGTGACCTGAGAAACGTTGGTGCCGAATCCGGTCTTGAGACGTCGCGCTCAGACTATGTCGGTCTCGGCGGCATCGAAACGCCTCAAGGGCTGGCTCTTGCCGCATCTTATCGTCTTGACGAGAAGGACCTGTCATTCCGCCGTGGCGATTTCACCGCTGGCTTCCAGAACGACACGTTCCAGAGCCAGTTGATCTACACCCATATCACCAAGCAGCCGGACTACGGTCTGCTGTCTGATGCGGACGAACTGCAGACGAAGGCGTCCGTCAAGTTCAAGGATTACTGGTCGATCTTCGGCGGCATCGCTTGGGATTTGAACAACGACGTCATCGCCAGGAAGAGCATCGGCCTGTCCTACGAGGATGAGTGCACAATCTTCACGATCGCCTATACCGACAAGCGCGACCTGAGCGATGAGTCGGCGAGCGACTGGACGATCGGCGCCAAGCTGACGTTCCGCACGCTCGGCGATATCAACGTCGGCAATTTCGACGATCCGGACAAGAAGATATACAACAACTAAGCTTGAAGAACCGCGGCGAAAGAAAGAGAGCCTTTCTTTCGCCGCAAGACTTTTGCAGGACATTGCCGTCAGCAATTATCTGAGGCATAGGAGAGCATCATTTCGCTGGAAATGACGTCCTGTAGTCTCGATGGAAGGAAATAGGCGCGCATTGCATTGTGCCGTCTAGGGAAGGGTCTATAGATGATTGGCGCCAGAAGAACGGTTACGGCAATCCTTGCAGGGGCTGCGATGTGCATCGCAGCTGCCGCGTTTCAGCCGGCCTTTGCCGCAAGCGAGGTCAAGGCCGTTGTCAACGGCACGGCGATCACCTCCGGTGACGTTGCCAAGCGTGTGGCCTTCCTGAAGCTTCAGCATCAGAAAGCGGATGCGAAAAGCGCCGAGGAATCGCTGGTCGACGAAACGCTGAAGCGTCAGGAAGTTGCCCGTGTTCGCATGTCGGTTTCGACCGATGAGGTCGATGCCTCCTTCGGGCGTTTTGCGCAGGGCAACAAGCTGACGGTTGCTCAGCTGACCGAAATCCTCAATCGCGCCGGTGTTGGCCCTGATCATTTCAAGCAATTCATCGCCGTGCAGATGAGCTGGCCACGCGTCGTCAACGCCCGCTATGGATCTGCGGCGCGCATGTCGAGCAGTGATCTTGTCTCGCGCATGATGGAAAACAACAAGCAGAAGCCTGAAACCACGGAATACATGCTGCAGCAGATCATCTTCGTCGTGCCGCAGTCGAAGAAGGGCATTACCGCCAAGCGCAAGAGCGAAGCGGACGCATCGCGCTCGAAATATCCGGGCTGTGATCAGGCGAAGGTCTTCGCCGCGACGATGCGTGACGTTTCCGTCCGCGATCTCGGCCGCATGCTGGCGCCGCAGCTACCGGCCGACTGGAAGCCGTTGATCGAGCAGGCCAAGGGCAACACGACGGCGACGCGCGTAACAGAAAAAGGCGTCGAGTATCTGGCAATCTGCAGCCAGCGTCAGGTTTCCGACGACACGGCCGCCGAGATGGTGTTCCGCCAGGAAGACCTCGACAAGGCGAAGGCCAACAAGGAAGCGCCGACCGACGAGAATTCCAAGAAGTACCTCGACGAACTGCGCTCCAAGGCGCAGATCATCTATCGCTGATCGCCATGGCAGTCCCCTTCTCGCGGCCACTGGCGCTGACGCAGGGTGACCCGGCAGGGGTCGGCCCGGATATCACGCTGACGGCGTGGCTGCGCCGCCGCGAGCTCGGTCTTGCGCCGTTCTTCTTCATCGGCGACCCCGACGTGCTGGCCGTGCGTGCCCGTCAGCTCGATGTTACCGTGCCGATCCGCCACGCGGATGCCAGCACGGCTGGCGACATCTTTGCCGAAGCTCTGCCGGTCCTGCCGATAGCGGCCGGCGTTGAAGTCGCCGCCGGTGAACCGCATGTGGCGACGGCCGCCGGAACGATCGCCGCGATCGAGACCGCGGTCGCGCTGACCCACCAGGGCGAAGCGCTTGCCGTCGTGACGAACCCGATCGCGAAATCGGTGCTTTACGAGGCGGGCTTCAAATTCCCTGGACATACCGAGTTTCTTGCCGATCTCGCAGCACGCGCGACGGGTAAGGCCATGACGCCGGTCATGATGCTTGCCGGGCCGAAACTGCGGGCCATTCCCGTCACCATCCATATCCCGATCAGGGACGTGCCGCAGGCGCTGACCGGTGCCCTGATCGTCGAGACCTGCCGCATTGCCAATGCCGACCTGATCGAGCGCTTCGGGATCGCACAGCCGCGCCTTGCGGTGGCCGGTCTCAACCCACATGCGGGCGAGAGCGGCACGATGGGCCGCGAGGACGAGGACATCATCCATCCGGCCGTGCAGCAGTTGCGCGCCGAGGGCATCGATGCCATCGGCCCCCTGCCCGCCGATACGATGTTCCATGACGAGGCCCGCGCCCGCTACGACGTCGCCGTCTGCATGTATCACGACCAGGCGCTGATCCCCGCCAAGGCGCTCGGCTTCGACGATTCCGTCAATGTGACGCTTGGCCTGCCCTTCGTGCGAACCTCGCCTGATCACGGCACGGCCTTCGGCATTGCCGGCAAGGGCATTGCCCGCGAGCACAGCCTCGTCGCCGCGCTGAAGCTGGGCGCCCAGCTGGGCCGCAACGCCGAGAGCCTTCGCTGATGGCTGCACTCGATGGTCTGCCGCCGCTTCGCGACGTCATCCAGCGTCACGGGCTCGACGCCCGCAAGGCGCTGGGACAGAACTTCCTCCTGGACCTCAACCTGACGCAGAAGGTTGCCCGCACTGCCGGCAGTCTTGAGAATACGACTGTGTTCGAGGTTGGCCCGGGTCCTGGCGGCCTGACGCGTGCGATCCTGGCGCTCGGCGCCAAGAAGGTGATCGCCGTCGAGCGCGATCCGCGCTGCTTGCCGGCGCTCGCCGAGATTGCCGATCACTATCCGGGCCGTCTCGAAGTTATTGAGGGTGATGCGCTGAAGACCGATTTCGAGGCGATGGCGCCTGAGGGTCCGGTCAAGATCATCGCCAACCTGCCCTATAATGTCGGCACCCAGCTTCTGGTGAACTGGCTGCTGCCGAAGCAATGGCCGCCCTTCTGGGAGTCGCTGACGCTGATGTTCCAGAAGGAAGTCGGCGAGCGGATCGTCGCCGAACAGGACGACGATCACTACGGCCGCCTCGGCGTGCTCGCCGGCTGGCGGACTCAAGCGCATATGGCCTTCGACATTTCTCCGCAGGCCTTCACGCCGCCGCCGAAGGTAACGTCCACCGTCGTGCACCTGACGCCGCGCGAAAATCCGATCCCCTGCTCCGTTGCCAACCTGGAGCGCGTCACGCATGCCGCCTTCGGCCAGCGCCGCAAGATGCTGCGCCAGAGCCTGAAGCCGATCGGCGGCGAGGCGCTGCTGCAGAAGGCGGGGATCGATCCACAGCGGCGGGCCGAGACGCTTTCGGTGGATGAGTTTTGTTTGCTGGCGAATAGTCTCTAGGGGACTTCCTACACCGCCCTCGTCCCTGTGTCCTTGGGGCTGCGCCCGCGAGATGTCACAGGAATCCGGCGGCGCCCCAGTCGTGGGGCGCGGGAGACACTTCTTCAAATCGGAAATGGGGGGCGCGCGCCGAGCCCCCACCCGCTCCCTCAGAGAACCGGCGTCTCTTCCAGCAGCTTGGTGACGAAGTCGAAGACGCCGTGGCCGCGGTCTCGGCGGAGACGCTCCGCCTTGACGATCGACTGAACGGAGTCGAAGGCTTTCTCGAGATCGTCGTTGACGATGACATAGTCGTATTCGCGCCAGTGGCCGATTTCGGCGCGGGAATTGGCCAGCCGCTGGGCGATGACTTCTTCGGAGTCTTCGGCGCGGCGGTGCAGGCGGGATTGCAGCTCGGTCATGGTCGGCGGCAGTACGAAGATCGAGACGACATCGGCCGACATCTTTTCCTGCAGCTGCTGGGCGCCCTGCCAGTCGATGTCGAACAGCATGTCGCGGCCTTCGCTCATCGCCTGTTCGACGGGAGCGCGCGGCGTTCCGTAGAAATTGCCGTGAACCTCGGCCCACTCAAGAAGCGAATCGGAATCGCGCAGCACCTCGAATTCGCGGATGCTGACGAAGCGATAGTGGATGCCCTCGACCTCGCTCGGGCGGCGCTGGCGCGTTGTGACGCTGACCGACAGACCGATCTGGCTATCCTGCGCCAGAAGCGTGCGGGCAATCGTCGATTTTCCGGCGCCCGACGGCGACGAGATGACAAGCATCAGGCCGCGGCGCGCGATCTGAATGGGCGACGTTTTCGTCGGTTGCATGGATCACTCCAGATTCTGGACCTGTTCGCGGAACTGGTCGATGACGACTTTCAGTTCAATGCCGGCGGCGGTGACGGCCGAGGCATTCGATTTCGAACAGATGGTATTCGATTCCCGGTTAAATTCCTGTGCAAGGAAATCCAGCTTGCGGCCGACAGGGCCGCCTTTTGCCAGCAATTCGCGGGCAGCGGCGACATGCGCCTTCAGCCGGTCGATTTCCTCGCGAAGATCCGCCTTGGTGGCAAGCAGCGCCGCCTCGGCATGAAGGCGATCGCGATCGAGCGCTGCGGTGCCATCGAGCAGCATCGCCACCTGCGTCTTCAGGCGCTCGGCGATCTCCTGCGGCGAACGCGAAGGGTCGCGCTCGATGGTCTGCGTCAGCGTTTCGATGGTCGAGACATGGTCGAGGAGTACGCGCGACAGAGCCGCCCCCTCCTGCTCGCGCATCAGCTTCAGATCGGCAAGCGCGCCGACGAGGCCGCTGACGACATCGGCATCACGGGCAGCGAGTGCGTCTTCGCTGTCTTCGCTCTCGCGGAACTCCACGAGGCCGCGGATCGACAACAGCGTGTCGAGCTTCAGCGGCTCCGGATCGATGATGCCTGCCAGCTGGTCGCGCAGGGCAAGAACGGTCGCCAGCGCATCCTGATTGAGAACTGTTTCGAAGCGGTTCTCGCCGGCAGAAACCGAGAGGTTCGCCTGCATATTGCCGCGGCTGAAGGTTTCGCCCGCCATGCGGCGCACGTCCACTTCCATCCGCTCCAGGCCGGGCGGCAGGCGCAGACGCAGGTCGAGACCCTTGCCGTTCACCGAGCGCAGTTCCCATGCCCAACGCCAACGGCCGCTCGTTCCCTCACGCCGTGCAAAACCGGTCATGGACTGCAAAGCCATGCGAGCCTCCGAAATCAGTTGGTCTTCTTTTTCTTCTGGGCGGCAGGCGCATCCGCCTGTGCTTCGGGCTGGCCGTCCACCGCGATATTCGGGTCGGCGCCCTTGTCGGCTTCCAGCTTGCGCCAGCGCCGGACATTGGCATTGTGGTCGTCGAGCGTTGCCGCGAAGACGTGACCGCCGGTGCCGTCGGCTACGAAATAGAGGTCTTCGGTCTTCCAGGGATTGGCCACGGCTTCCAGCGCGTCGCGGCCCGGATTGGCAATCGGCGTCGGCGGCAGGCCCTTGATGATATAGGTGTTGAAGGGCGTGTCCTTCTTCAGGTCCGACTGATAGATCGGCCGGTCAGCCGGCTTGCCGTCGCCGCCGAAGAGGCCGTAGATGATCGTCGGATCCGACTGCAGGCGCATGCCCTTGCCGAGACGGTTGAGGAAGACGGAGGCGACATGGGCGCGCTCGTCCGGCACGCCGGTTTCCTTCTCGACGATCGAGGCGAGCGCCACCAGCTCTTCCTTCGACTTCAGCTGAAGCGCCGGATCGCGCTTGTCCCATATCTGCTCGACGAGCTTGGTCTGGGCGGCTGCCATCTGGTCGACGATCTCGCCGCGCTTGGTCCCGCGCGAGAACTTGTAGGTATCCGGCCGCAGGCTGCCTTCAGCAGGAAGCACGGTCGGCAGCTCGCCTTCCAGAACCTGATCCTCGTTCATGCGATTGAACATCTGGCGGACCGTCAGGCCTTCAGGGAAGGAAATCGAATAGAGGATCGACTTGCCCGACTTCAGCAGTTCCATGATGTCGTTCATGGAAGCCTTGGCCTTGATCTCGTATTCACCGGCCTTCAGGCTTTCGCCTTCGTTCAGATGGGTGGCCGTCAGATAGCGGAAGATGCGGGCGTCGGAGATGATGTTGTTGCGCTCGAGATTGCTCGAAATCTCGGAGAGACCGGCGCCGCTGCGAACGATGAAGTTGGTGTTCGTCTCAAGCGGGCCTGGATCCTGGTAGCTCGAGATCGCGTAATAGAAGGCAAAGACCGCCGCGGCGCAGCCGAGCACCACCAGCGTCATCACGAAATTGAGGAAGATCACGACCTGGCTGCGCGCCTTCTTGGAGCGCTTCGGCGGCTCCGGAACGCGTTCCGGGCGCAGCGCTTCAGTCGGCGATTTCGGAATGATCCGGCCGTTCTGTGCCTGCTGCTCGCCCTGACCCGGCGTTTCGTTGCTCTGGTTCGTGTCGCTCACCCGGCATTCCTCTATATTTGGCCCCGTCTGCTTTTTAAGAAGCAATACGGCAAAAAACAGGTGGGCCGCCGCCACGAGGTGCCGGCCCTGCCTTCGTGCTCTGCCAAAATGCGCCGTGGCGCCCGCCTGTTAGGCGGCGTAGCGGCGCAGAACCAGCGATGCGTTGGTACCGCCGAATCCGAAGGAATTCGACAGTGCCACATTGATTTCCCGCTGACGAGCCTTGTGCGGAACGAGATCGATGGCCGTTTCGCGCTCGGGGTTGTCGAGGTTCAGCGTCGGCGGGGCGACGTTGTCGCGGATCGCCAGCGTCGTGAAGATCGCTTCGATAGCGCCTGCGGCACCGAGAAGGTGACCCGTTGCCGACTTGGTGGACGACATCGAGATCTTCGAAGCGGCATTGCCGACGAGGCGCTCGACGGCGCCGAGCTCGATCGTGTCGGCCATGGTCGAGGTGCCGTGGGCGTTGATGTAGTCGATATCGGCAGGCGTCAGGCCGGCGCGCTTCAGCGCCATCGCCATGCAGCGCTGTGCGCCTTCGCCGTCTTCCGACGGTGCGGTGATGTGATAGGCGTCGCCCGACAGACCATAGCCGACGACTTCGGCATAGATCTTGGCGCCGCGCGCCAGCGCATGTTCCAGCTCTTCGAGAACGACGATGCCGGCGCCCTCGCCCATGACGAAGCCGTCACGGTCCTTGTCGTAGGGACGCGAAGCCTTGGTCGGGTCGTCGTTGTGCTGGGTCGACAGCGCCTTGCAGGCGGCAAAGCCCGCGAGCGAAATGCGGCTGACCGGGGATTCGGTACCGCCGGCAACCATGACATCGGCATCGCCGAGTGCGATCAGACGGGCAGCATCGCCGATGGCGTGCGCGCCGGTCGAGCAGGCGGTAACGACGGAGTGGTTCGGGCCGCGCAGCTTGTGGCGGATCGATACCTGGCCGGAGACCAGGTTGATCAGGCGGCCGGGAATGAAGAATGGAGAGATGCGGCGCGGGCCCTTGTCGCGCAGCGTATAGCCCGCCTCGACGATGCCCTCGATGCCGCCGATGCCGGAACCGATCAGCACGCCGGTGGCGATCTGGTCCTCGTCGGTCTGCGGATGCCAGTTTGCATCCTTCAGCGCCATGTCGGCGGCAGCCATGCCGTAGATGATGAAGGGATCGACCTTGCGCTGTTCCTTGGGCTCCATCCAGTCATCGGGATTGAAGGTGCCTTCGGTGCCGTCACCGACGGGGATGCGGCAGGCGATCTTGGCGGGAAGATCTTCGACTTCGAACTCGGTTACGAGGCGGGCACCGTTCTTGCCTTCGAGCAGACGCTTCCAGGTGATTTCAGTTCCGCATCCCAAGGGTGATACCATACCGGTACCGGTGATAACGACCCGTCTCATCGAGTGTCCCCGCCTATAGTCTTCTTGAAATTGGGCTTAGCCCCAAATGAAAAGGGCGGACTCGTGGCCCGCCCTTTGAAAATCGCTCAGGATTAAGCCTGGGCCTTTTCGATGAACTTGACTGCGTCGCCGACGGTCAGGATAGAGTCAGCTGCGTCGTCAGGAATTTCAACGCCGAATTCTTCTTCGAACGCCATGACCAGTTCGACGGTGTCGAGCGAGTCTGCGCCCAGATCGTCGATAAAGCTTGCGCCTTCGACAACCTTGTCGGCATCGACGCCAAGATGATCAATAACAATTTTCTTTACGCGTTCTGCGATATCGCTCATGTCGGTTTCCTCGACCTTATGTCCTGATCAGAGTGCCTTCTGGCACCCCTACCCTGTTTCAGCCTACGGCGCCCTCTCGACGCCTTCAGCAAACTCGTTGGCCCGGCTTCCAGGTGTACCATGCTGGCTCAAAGCCTGCCGGTTCGCCTTGTTTCTCGGGACGACTGTTCACAGTCATTGGCCCGCTTAACACGGTTTATGTCTGCCGCAAAGCCAGAAAATCAACCCCGCCAGATTGGTCAACACGCTATTGACGTGAAAAACGGTGACGGGGCCGGTTTCCTGTTTCAGATCATGGCCATGCCGCCGTTTACGTGCAGCGTCTGGCCCGTCATGTAGGCTGCTTCGTTGGAAGCGAGATAGGCAACGGCAGAGGCAACTTCGGCGCCCGTGCCCATGCGCTTCATCGGGATCGCGCCCATGATCGCGTCCTTCTGCTTATCGTTCAGCTTGCCGGTCATGGCAGACTCGATGAAGCCGGGGGCGACGCAGTTGACAGTCACGTTGCGGGTGGCGATCTCCTGCGCCAGCGACTTAGTGAAGCCGATCATGCCGGCCTTGGAAGCACAGTAGTTTGCCTGGCCCGGATTGCCGGTGACGCCGACGATCGACGTGATGTTGATGATGCGGCCGAAGCGGCGACGCATCATCGGATGGGTCAGCTCGCGGGTCAGCAGGAACATCGAGGTCAGGTTGACTTCGATGACGGCATCCCAGTCCTCGTCGCTCATGCGAACGAAGAGGCCATCCTTGGTGATGCCGGCATTGTTGACGAGAATGTCGACGCCGCCGAGCTCTTCTTCGGCCTTGGCGCCGAGCGCCTTGACTTCGTCACGGTTCGACAGGTTCGCCGGGAAGATCTTGACGCGGTCGCCGAGATCGGCGGCCAGCGCTTCGAGCTTTTCGACGCGCGTGCCGTGCAGGCCGACGATGGCGCCCTGATTGTGGAGGATGCGGGCGATTTCCTCGCCGATGCCGCCGGATGCGCCTGTGACGAGAGCCTTGCGGCCGGTAAGATCGAGCATGGATGCGTTCCTTATGTCTGGTGGGGCCGATCAGGCCATGAGGGCGGCGACGGCTGCGTCGATATCGGCGGCCGTATTGACTGCAATGCCATTGACCGTCTTGTCGATGCGGCGCGCGAGGCCCGTCAGCACCTTGCCGGAGCCGAGCTCGTAGAGCGTCGTGACGTTATTTGCGGCGAACCATTCGACCGTCTCGCGCCAACGGACCTGGCCGGTGACCTGCTCGACGAGAAGCTTGGCAATCTCGTCTGCATCGCTGACCGGTGCAGCGCGGACATTGGCGATGACGGGAACGATCGGATTGGACTTGGCAACGCCGGCGAGCGCTTCGCGCATCGCGTCTGCCGCAGGCGCCATCAGCTTCGAATGGAAGGGCGCGGAGACCGGCAGCAGGATGGCGCGCTTGGCGCCCTTGTCGGTCGCGAGCGCTGCAGCCTTTTCGACGGCTGCCTTTTCGCCCGAGATGACCAGCTGGCCGCCGCCATTGTCGTTGGCGATCTGGACAGAACCGAGGGCGGATGCCTCTTCGCAGACGGCGATGACGTCAGCCTGTTCCAGGCCGATGATGGCGGCCATGGCGCCGACGCCAACCGGAACGGCTGCCTGCATGGCATTGCCGCGGATGCGCAGGAGACGGGCGGTATCGGCAAGCGAGAATGTGCCGGCGGCGCAGAGTGCCGAATATTCGCCGAGCGAATGGCCGGCGACATAGGAAACCTTGGACTTGAGATCGAGGCCCTTGGCCTGCAGTACGCGGATGACGGCCATGGAGACGGCCATCAGCGCCGGCTGGGCGTTTGCCGTCAGCGTCAGCGTCTCTTCGGGACCTTCGAACATGATGGAGGACAGCTTTTCGCCGAGCGCCTCGTCGACTTCATCGAATACCGCGCGGGCTTCAGCAAAGTTTTCGGCAAGCTCCTTGCCCATGCCGACAGCCTGACTGCCTTGGCCCGGAAATGTAAAAGCGACCGTCATTTCTATATCCCTATTATGTCATTTGGGCGATTTCGCCTCCAATTGACGTTCTTTCCTGAGGAGTCAATAGCCCGTTCGCGGTCTCCAGAGCCTTTTGCAGGTGCGAAAAACCGGGCTTTTTGCACTTGCGCTCGCCGAATTCGCACTTAAATTTGCGCCGCCCCAGCGCGGGTTCCGCCGCACACTTGCTTTCAAGGTTTTCCAATGAAGTTCAACAAATTAGGCCGTACAGACATATCGGTTTCGCAAATCTGCCTCGGCACCATGACCTGGGGCTCGCAGAACAGCGAGGCAGAAGCCCACGCGCAGATGGATTACGCCGTCGAAAAGGGCGTGAACTTCTTCGACACCGCCGAACTCTATCCGACGACGCCGCTTTCCTCGGAAACATATGGCCACACCGAAGAGTTCATCGGCAGCTGGTTCGCAAAGACCGGCAAGCGCAAGGACATCGTGCTGGCGACCAAGGTCGCCGGTCACGGGCGCTCCTACATCCGCGGCGGCGAAGGCGCCGATGCCAAGAACATCAAGCTTGCCGTCGAAGCCAGCCTCAAGCGCCTGAAGACCGACTATATCGACCTCTACCAGATCCACTGGCCGAACCGCGGCCACTTCCACTTCCGCCAGAACTGGCACTACGACCCCTTCAAGCAGGACCGCGCCAAGGCAGTCGCCAACATCCTCGATATCCTCGAGGCGACGGATATCCTGGTGAAGGAAGGCAAGGTGCGCGCGCTCGGTCTCTCCAACGAGACGACCTGGGGCATCCAGAAATACCTGACGCTCTCGGAGCAGAAAGGCCTGCCGCGCGTCGCCAGCGTCCAGAACGAGTATAACCTTCTCTACCGTCACTTCGATCTGGATCTCGCCGAACTCTCGCATCACGAAGATGTCGGCCTGCTCGCTTATTCGCCGCTCGCCGCCGGCATTCTCTCCGGCAAGTATCAGAGTGGCGTGAAGCCTGAGGGATCGCGCGCCTCGATCAACGGAGACCTCGGCGGCCGCCTGCAGCCGCTGCAGGAAGCACCGACCAAGGCCTATCTCGAGATTGCCGCCAACCACGGCCTCGACCCCTCGGCCATGGCACTCGCCTTCTGCCTCACCCGCCGCTTCATGGCCTCGGTGATCATCGGCGCGACGACGATGGAACAGCTGACGACCGATCTCAGCTCGGTCGATGTGAAGCTGTCGGGCGACGTGCTTGCCGAGATCGAGAAGGTCCACCGGCAGTATCCGATGCCGCTTTGATCATAGAGAAAGGCCGCGCGTCCGAAACGTGCGGCCAGCCCTTGCCTTCTGCCGAAAAATCCGTATAAGCGCCCCTGTTCGAAACCCGGTCTTCTGGCTGGTGGCTGAACGGAGGGCCGGTTTCCTTTAGGGGAATCGTTCGGAACGGAAGCGTTCCAGCCTCCCGTGTCTCCGCTCTCGACCGTCTCGGAAACGCTTTTCTTGCCTGGGTCCGCCCAATCAGGAGCAGTCGTTGAGGCTTAGCCGCCGAATACCGGGTTGACCAAACGCAAGAAAGGCAAAGCTGTCATGGCTCTTTATGAACATGTATTCCTTGCCCGGCAGGATATTTCCGCTCAGCAGGTCGACGCCCTCGTAGAACAGTACAAGGGTGTGATCGAAGCTAACGGCGGTAAGGTCGGGCGCGTCGAAAACTGGGGCCTCAAGTCCCTCACGTACCGCATCAAGAAGAACCGCAAGGCACATTACGTCCTCGTGGACATCGATGCACCGGCAGCTGCGATCCAGGAAATGGAACGTCAGATGCGCATCAGCGAAGACGTCCTGCGCTACATGACGATCGCTGTTGAAAAGCACGAAGAAGGCCCGTCTGCCATGATGCAGAAGCGCGACCGCGACGACCGCGGCCCGCGCGAAGGTGGCGACCGTGGCCCGCGCCGCGAGTTCGGTGACCGTCCGCCGCGCCGTGACGGCGACTTCCAGCGTGGCCCGCGTCCTGATCGCGCTCCCCGCGAAGACCGTGCATAAGGAGATATAAGAATGTCTGAAGCTTCCTCCGCTCCGGTCCGCCGCCCGTTCCATCGTCGTCGCAAGACTTGCCCCTTCTCTGGTGCAAACGCTCCGCGCATCGACTACAAGGACGTTCGTCTCCTGCAGCGCTACATTTCCGAGCGCGGCAAGATCGTTCCTTCCCGTATCACGGCTGTTTCGCAGAAGAAGCAGCGCGAACTCGCTCAGGCGATCAAGCGCGCCCGCTTCCTCGGCCTGCTGCCGTACGTCGTCGCCTAATCGGCTGACGAGACCAAATCGAGGGAAGGCAGCAATGCCTTCCCTTCTCCCTTTCGCGATGGGCGCGGATCGGAACTCTTAAAACCCATGTTGAGGCCTTTCTGAAACTGATTCAGAAAACGCCCTCTAACTGCTTGATGAAGCAGGACAGCGACCGTGAACAAACTGGACTTTAAAACGCTTTTGACCGGCGCCCTTGCCGGCATTACCGCCGCACTGCTGGTGCTCGGCGCGAGCGTTCAATTGTCGTTCAGCGCCGTCCTTTACGCGGCTTCCGCGCTTCCCATTCTTCTCGTCGGCCTCGGCTGGGGCAATGCTGCGGCCATCTCCGCCGTCGTGACTGCCGCCGTGCTCGGCGCCATCGCCATCTCGCCGACCTTCGCGCTGATGATGACGCTGGTGACGCTGCTGCCGGCCGGCTGGCTCAGCCATCTCGCCAATCTGGCGCGCCCCGCTTCCGAGCTCGGCGGTCCCGATCATCTGATGGCCTGGTATCCGCTGTCCGATATCCTGCTGCATCTCTGCGCACTCGTGACGCTCGCCGTCATCGTCACCGGCTTCATGATCGGCTACGGCCCGGATCTCGTCAGCCAGATGGTCGATGCGCTGTTCACGTCCTTTGCCCAGCAGCAGCCGGAAGTGAGCCTCGATCCGGCGGCGACGGCGCAGACCAAGTCGCTGCTGCTGCTGATGCTGCCAGCCATCCAGGGCGCCATGTGGGTGGTGCTCTTGTTTGCCGCCTATTACATCGCGACCCGCATCGTGAATGCTTCGGGCCGGGCGCTGCGTCCGCGCGAAGACATTCCGTCCGCGCTTCGGATGAATCGCAACTCGATTTTCGTCTTCCTCGCCGGTCTGGCTGCCACCTTCTTCGGCGGCGTTCCGGCGATGATCGGAGCAACCGTCGTCGGCACGTTCGGCGCCGGCTTCCTGCTTTCCGGCTTCGCCTCGCTGCATTTCCGCACGCGCGGCAAGGACTGGCGCCTGCCGGCGCTGATCCTTCTCTACCTGGCATCGCTCATCCTGATGCTGCCAGCCTTTTTCATCCTGGTCGTCGGCCTGTCCGATACGCGCAAAGCGATCGCATTGACCCCCAACAAGGATGCGGATGCCCCCAAACAAACAGATTCGAAAATCTAAGAAAGGAACTCTAACATGGACGTCATTCTCCTCGAACGTATCTCCAAGCTCGGCCAGATGGGCGAAACCGTAAAGGTTCGCGACGGCTTTGCTCGTAACTACCTCCTGCCGCTCGGCAAGGCTCTGCGCGCCAACGAAGCCAACAAGAAGCGCTTCGAAGCCGAGCGTGCAACGCTCGAAGCCCGTAACCTCGAGCGCAAGTCGGAAGCCCAGAAGGTTGCCGACGTTCTCGACGGCAAGTCCTTCATCGTCGTCCGTTCGGCTGGCGAAACCGGCCAGATGTACGGCTCGGTCGCTGCTCGCGACGTCGTCGACATCCTCGGCGCAGAAGGCTTCAACATCGGCCGCAACCAGGTTCACCTGAACACGCCGATCAAGGCAATCGGCCTGCACAAGGTTGAAATCCAGCTGCACTCTGAAGTCGAAATCCACGTCGAGCTTAACGTTGCCCGTTCGGCTGAAGAAGCTGAGCGCCAGGCCAAGGGCGAGACCCTGACCTCGGTCGACGCGATCTACGGCGTTGACGAAGACGCTCTGCGTCCGGAAGACTTCTTCGATCCGGAAGCTGACGGCCTCGACGAAGACGAAGCATAAGCTTCTCTCCGATACCGCATACGGAAAGCCCGGCCTCGTGCCGGGCTTTTTCGTTTCAGGGGCCTATTGGTTGTCGGCAACACTCTTCAGAGGTGCTGCGCTCTTGTCGATCCGCACCACGACCGAGAGGCCGGGCGACAGGTCCTTGGCCAGATCCTGCCCGGGATCGATGCTGATGCGCACGCCGACGCGCTGGGCGACCTTGGTGAAATTGCCGGTGGCGTTATCGGGCTTGATGACGGCGAATTCCGAGCCGGCGGCCGGCGAGAAGCGTTCGACGCGGCCAGTCAGCCGGTGATGGCCGAGCGCATCGACCGAGACAGAAACCGGCTGGCCGACCTGCATCCCATCGAGCTGGGTTTCCTTGAAATTGGCGATCACCCAGACGTCCTCGGGAACCACCGCCATCATCTGCGTGCCCAATGTGACGTATTGACCGATCCGCACGCCGATCTCCCCGAGATGGCCGTCGCGGGGTGCCACGACCGAGGTGTTCTGCAGGTCGATTTCGGCGAGCTGGACCGCCGCCTCAGCACCGGCGACATTGGCTTCCAGAGAGGCACGATTGACGATGATCGTCGCCAGGCTTTGCTTCGAGACTTCGAGGGCGGCCTGCGCCTGATTGAGCGCCGCCTTCGCCTGCTCGAGCGTCGCCTGGGCGGCTTCGGATTCACTGGCCGAAGCGATGCCGCGGTTGCTCAGATTATCGACGCGATCCCAGGCAAGCTGGGCACGCTTCAGCGCCGCGGTGGCGCTATCGATCTGCGCCTGGCTGGAGGCGATGTTGGCTTGTGCCGAGAGCTCCTGCTGGTGCGAATTGGCGAGCGAGGCCTTCTGACCATCGAGCGCGGCGCGCGACTGCGCCAGCTTCTGCGTATAGATGCGGTCGTCGATCTTGGCGAGGACCTGCCCCTGCTTCACATGCTCGTAGTCCTTGACCGGGACGTCGACGACATAGCCGCTGACCTGTGGGCTCATCAGCGTGACGTAGCCGCGGACATAGGCATTGTCCGTCGTTTCCACCGAGGTGACGAAGGGCGGCAGGCGCCAGGCATAGAGCACCAGCAGGATGCCGGCGGCACCGGCGATCAGCACGATCAGAGAGGTGGGCGAGCGGAGGGATTTGAACATGCGAGTGGGGCCTCTGGCTCAGGATTGCGCAAGGACGGCCTCCGGCCCGTTCTGCCAGGGCCGGCGCTTCCATGCGAGATGGAGAAGAAGGACGACGAGACCTGCCAGGCAGGACAGGAAGATCACGTAGAAGGCGTCGTTATAGGCGAGCACATAGGCTTCCCGTGTCACCTGCTGGCTGAGCAGCGAGAGGCCCTCGGCATTCAGCAGCGCCTTGTCGGTGATGACCTTGCCGTAGGCGGCCGAAAGCTGGGAGACGCGCTGGGCGACGATCGGGTCCGTCAGCAGGATATGTTCGACGAGAACGTTGGAATGAAACTTCTCGCGGATGACGACGAAAGTGCCGAGCACCGACGAGGCAAAGAGCGAGCCGATCGACTGGGTGAACAGGAAGATCACCAGGAAATTGACGATATAGGGCATGCCCTTGGCGAGGACGGCCGCAAAGCCCTTGGACATGACCGGCGGCAGGAACATCGCTGCACCGGCCGCGACCATGGCCTGGCTCAGGTACATTTCCGGCGGCCGCGTCAGGCTGGTGGACTGGCTGTCGATATAGGCGCCCGCCGCGATGAGGATCAGCGCCAGCACATGCGCGGTCTCCACATAGCGCGTCATCATCAAATAGGCGCAGAACAGGCCGCCCGCGAGCGACGACAAGAGGATGATCGCATAGAGATGGATCGTCTGGTCGTTGAGCAGGCCGAGCTGCTGATAGAAATTCGCAGCCGTCGTCGATTGCTCCGAGGAGACGAAGCGGAACAACAGCAGGAGACCGGCCATGCGCATGTTCGCGCCCGAGAAGACGAAGCGCAGGTCGAGCATCGGATTGGCGCGCGGCAGCTCGATCAGGAACATCAGCGTCAGCGCGCCGATCGAGACGGCAAGCACGATGCCAAGCCAGGATACTTCGAACCACCAGTAGAGCCGCCCGAGCGTCAGGACGACGGCCAGGCAGCCGAAGCTGATGGCGAGCAGCAGGTAGCTCAGGATATCGAGCCGCTGGATGACCTTGGCGCGCGGCGGCGCCGTGAGCGGCAGCAGGTAGATGACCGGCAGGGCAATCAGCGCCAGCCCCATCTCGAAGGTGTAAAGCGCGCTGTAGCCGCCGAGATCGAGCAGCGACGGCGAGATGATGCGGGCGATCGGCGCTGCAAACAGCGTGTTCATCAGCGCCAGACTGAGGCCCACCGAGAGCTTCTTCTCCGGCGGGAAGGCTTCCAGCATGTAAAGGAAGCCGAGCGTCGAGAGTGGGGCGGCGGCCATGCCGCTCAAGGCGCGCACGACGATTGCCGAATGCAGATCGGTGATCAGCAGGTTCATCATCGAGGCGAAGAGGAAGCAGATGATGCTGAACTCGGCAAAGCGGCGCAGGCCATATTGCGTGCGGATCTTGAAGAGCGCGATGGCAAGGCTGGCATAGGGCGCCATATAGGCGGCGGACAGCCAGGACACTTCGATCGTGGTCGCCGAGAACGAGCCCTGCAGCTGGTAGATATTGGCGGTGATCAGGTTCATTCCCAACCCCTGCGTCAGGAAGAACAGCACCGAGGAGGCCATGTAGAGCGGCACCTTCCAGCGCGCCAGCGGTACCGGCAAGGGCGGCGCTGCGGGCGGCGGCGTGACGGCCTCTTCCTCGCCCTTGCGGGCGGCTACAGCATTGTCATTTGCTGTCTCGGCGAGGCTCATTCACGCGTCCTCATTGTCCGCGAACGGCCGCCAGGTTCGCCTGCATCGCGCGGATAACATTCAAGGTAGTCCGGAGATCGCTTTCGGGAATACCGGCGATGATCTGGCCGCGTACTTCCTCCGCAAGACCCTCGACTTCGGCGGCGACCACCCTGCCCGCGTCGGTCATGTAAATCTCCTTGGCGCGGCGGTCGGAACCCGCAACGCGGCGCTCGACATAGCCCTGCCCTTCCATCGCATCGAGGATTCGCACGAGCGTCGGGGTTTCGAGCTCGAGGCGGTCTGCGAGCTCGCGTTGGTTGATGCCGTCCTTCTTGTTGAGATTGAAGAACACCCGGGCGCGCGGCAGCGTCATGTTGCGTTCCCTGACCCTGGCATCGAAAGTCGCTCTCAGCTTGCGGGTGAAGGCAGCAATGTCTTCGATCAATTCGCGGCCGAGCAGCTTATTCGCCATAGATTCCAGTCCAGTTAGTTAGTGTGCTAATTATATTATTACTATCTAAAGCAGATTTGGCATTTTTTCAAGTGCTAACTCGGATGGCTTACGGGTAAAATAGCCATCAGTAAAAATGCAGGCTGAGTCGCAGCCAGGCCCGTGTCCCCAAGGTGACACGATAGCATTTTTTGTCCACAGGCTTTGAAGCGCTGTGGACAAGTCGAACAACGTGCAAAGCGCAGTGGATTTTGAAGACCGGCAGGCGCTGTTGCCGCCATGCACTTGCATTTGCAGGTGGCAGTCTTCAAATCCGGGATAGAAACGACAGAACGGATGACGATGAACGACGCCGCGCGAAAGATTGCCGCCGTTGCTCCTGCCGAGCAGCATTACCGCGAAGCACCCAACAATATCGAAGCGGAGCAGGCGCTTCTGGGTGCTATCCTGATGAACAACGACGCCTATTACCGGGTGTCCGACTTCCTCAAGCCGATCCATCTCTATGAGCCGCTGCACCGGAAGATCTTCGAGGTCGCCGGCGATATCATCCGCATGGGCAAGATCGCCAATCCGGTGACGATCAAGACCTTCCTGAAGGCCGACGAGAAGGTCGGCGACATGACGGTGTCGGAATATCTCGCCCGCCTCGCCCGCGAGGCCGTCACCATCATCAACGCCGAGGACTATGGCCGGGCGATCTACGATCTGGCGCTGCGCCGCGCGCTGATCACCATCGGCGAGGACGTCGTTAACATCGCCTATGACGCGCCGCTCGACATGCCGCCGCAGGCGCAGATCGAAGACACCGAACGCCGGCTGTTCGAGCTCGCCGAAAACGGCCGCTACGACGGCGGCTTCCAGTCGTTCAACGACGCCGTGGCGCTGGCGATCGACATGGCTGCCGTCGCCAAGGAGCGCGATGGCGGTCTTTCCGGCATCTCCACCGGCATCCATTCGCTCGACGGCAAGATGGGCGGCCTGCAGCGCTCCGACTTGATCGTGCTCGCCGGACGTCCGGGTATGGGCAAGACCTCGCTCGCCACCAACATCGCCTATAACATCGCCGCCGCCTATGAAGGCGAAGTGCAGGCGGACGGAAGTTTCAAGGCGAAGCAAGGCGGCGTCGTCGGCTTCTACTCGCTCGAAATGTCGTCCGAACAACTCGCCACGCGTATCATCTCCGAGCAGACGGAAGTCTCTTCCTCGAAGATCCGCCGCGGCGACATCAACGATGCCGATTTCGAAAAGCTGGTCGCCTGCTCGATGATGATGCAGAAGGTGCCGCTTTATATCGACCAGACCGGTGGTATCTCGATCGCCCAGCTTTCGGCGCGCGCCCGCCGCCTGAAGCGCCAGCGCGGCCTCGACTGCCTCGTGGTGGACTATATCCAGCTGATGACCGGCGCCGGCAAGGGCGACAACCGTGTTCAGGAAATCACCCAGATCACCACCGGCCTGAAGGCGCTCGGCAAGGAACTCAACGTTCCCATCATCGCCCTTTCGCAGCTGTCGCGTCAGGTCGAAAGCCGCGACGACAAGCGCCCGCAGCTCTCCGACCTTCGTGAATCGGGCTCGATCGAGCAGGACGCGGACGTCGTGCTCTTCGTGTTCCGCGAGGAATATTACGTCAAGAACCTCGAGCCGCGCGATCCCGCCGATCCGAAATATGCGGAATGGGAAGCGCTGTTCGAAAAGGTCAAGGGCACGGCCGACGTCATCATCGCCAAGCAGCGCCACGGACCGACCGGCACCGTCAAGCTCGCCTTCCAGTCGGAGTTCACCCGCTTCGCCGACCTCGCCGAGCCGTCGTTTACGCAGTACGAAGAACACTGATCAGCATTGCTGCAATTTGACACCGAGCCCTCATGTTGGCATTATCGCCAACATGAGGGCTCAATTGCTTTACCGTTCGAAACGAATGCTGTCGGACGGGGCCATCGTCGAGATGGTCATTTGGCAGATCCCGCAGCCTCTGCCGGGAAGCCTGCACGGCTACAAGTACAGCCTATTCTACGGCTATCCGGGAAAACGGGTCGTCGGTTACGACAACGAAAGAGGCAAAGGCGATCACAGGCACTTCGGCGAGCGGGAAGAGCGCTACCAGTTCACGACCGTCGACAAGCTGATCGAAGATTTTCTGAGAGACGTCGAGGTAAGGAGGCAAAGCCGCCGATGACCACCGCCACGATCCGAATTCAACGCGATGACGACGCCGCCCTGAGCGAGGCCGCCAAGGGATTTGCGGCTGCATGGACGTCCGGCGACGAGCAGGAGCACCTCTTCAGCTTCGCCTCGCCCGAGCAGCTTTTCAGCGTATTGACGCCCAAGCGGTGGACACTGATCGAGACTTTGCAGAAGCTCGGGCCTTCGACCTATCGGGGATTGGCCTCCGCGCTCTCCCGCGATGTGAAGCGGGTGCACGAGGACACCGTATCGCTCATCGAATGGGGTCTCGTGGAAATCAATGACGAAGGGCGAATTCATGTGCCTTACGACGTCATCCACGCGGATTTCGACCTGCGTAGCGTCGCCTGACAAGAATGACATTGCTGCAATGCAGCGACGGGCTTCCCCTCGCAGGTCATGAGCTTTAGACTGGCCGGAGACTCCTCTCCGGCCTTTATTTTTGATGTGTGCGATGACCGATATTTCCGACGCCTTCGAAGACGATCATTTTGAATCCGCGGGACTGCGGCTGACGGTGGATCTCTCCGCCCTCGCCCAGAACTGGCAGGACATGGCGCGGCGTTCTGGAAAGGCGCGCACCTCGGCCGTCGTCAAGGCGGATGCCTATGGCATGGGGATCGAGGATTCCGGCGAGGCGCTCTATATGGCGGGCGCGCGCGACTTCTTCGTCGCGACCGTCGACGAGGGCGTGACACTGCGGCTCTATGCGCCCGACGCGCGGATCTTCGTGCTGTCGGGTATCTGGCCCGGAACCGAGCGGCGTTTCTTCGAAAACGATCTGGTGCCCGTCATCTCGTCCGAGGAGCAGCTCGCCTTCTGGATGGCGGTGCTTTCCGACTATGGCGATTACCCCTGCGCGCTGCATGTCGATACCGGCTTCAACCGGCTCGGCCTTCACATCGACGAGGCGCTGGCGCTTGCCGACGACGTCTCGCGCCCAGCGAGCTTTGCGCCGGTGCTGGTGATGAGCCATCTTGCCTGCGGCGACGATCAGCTGTCGCCGATGAACAAGCAGCAGCTTGAATCATTCCGCAGGGTTACCGCCGCCTATGAAGGTATCGAATCAAGCCTTGCGGCCTCCGCCGGTGTGTTTCTCGGCGACGCCTATCATTTCGACCTGACGCGCCCGGGCATTGCCATCTATGGCGCCGAGGCCGTCCACGGCATGAAGAACCCGATGCGCCCTGTCGCCACCGCCGAAGCCCGGGTGATCCAGGTCAAGACGGTGCGCGCTGGCGAATCCGTCAGCTATGGGCGGGCGCTGAAGCTGACGCGCGACAGCCGCCTGGCGATCGTTGCCGCCGGTTATGCCGACGGCTACATGCGCAGCCAGTCGAGCGGCGGGGTGCCGTTGCGCAATGCGCTGCCGCAGGGCGGTCAGGGCTTCTTCGAGGGATATCACGTTCCGGTCGCCGGCCGCATCACCATGGACCTGACGATCTTCGACGTCACCGAACTGCCCGAAAACCTGATCCGCGCCGGCGATTACATCGAGCTCTTCGGCAAGAACATCCTCGTCGACGATGCGGCACGCGCCGCCGGCACGATCGGCTACGAGATGCTGACGAGCATCGGGCTGCGGCACGAGCGGAAATACGTGGTCGACGAGGAATAGGTCTCAGCGCGTCGTCAGCGCCAGCCGAACCCCGAGAGCGACGAGCAGCGCGCCGAGACCGCGATCGAGCCACAGGCCGATCTTGCGGTTGCCCTTGACGAGTTCGGCGAGCCTGCCGCCCGCCAAGATCAGCGGCGGCTCGATGAAGACGGCGACGACGACGATCAGCAGGCCGTGCACGGCAAGCTGCAGCCAGACCGGGCCTGCACCCTCGACGACGAATTGCGGCAGGAAGGCCAAAAAGAAGATCGCCACCTTCGGATTGAGCAGCGACACGAGCACGCCCTGCCGGTAGATCCTCTGCCAACTCATCGTCTCTGCCGCAGCCTTGACGAAACCGCCCCCACCGCCCGACCGCAGCGCCTGGATGCCGAGCCAGACCAGATAGGCCGCACCCGCCCACTTCACCGCCGAGAAGGTGAAGGCCGACGCGGCAAGCACTGCCGACAGCCCGAAGGCTGCAAAGAGCACATGCATGAAGGCGCCGGTCCAGACGCCGAAGACCGCCGAAAACCCGGCCCGCGTGCCGCTCTTGATCGTATGGCCGAGAATGAACGCCATATCCGGACCCGGCGACAGGTTCAGAAGCACGGCGGCGGTCAGGAAGGTGATCCAGTGGGCAAGCGAATAATCGAGCATGGGCAATGTTCCTATGAATATACAACGCAGCCTGCCACTGCGGCTGATGATAGGAAAATCACTAGTTTTGATTGATGCGCCCAGGCGCAATGGACGGGCGGCCACTCTTGACGAGCGGCCACCCCAATTCGGCTACTCTTCGTCGGAGCCGCCGTCTCCGCTGTCTCCGTCGTCACCGTCGCCGTCATCAGCGCTATCGTCGCTGTCGTCGGCTTCATCGGCGCTGGTCTCTTCGTCCGTCGCCGATTCCTCCTGCGTCATCGCTTCCTCGACGGTGGTCTCTTCGCTCTCGTAGGACGACTCGATGGTCTCCGTTTCCTCGGAGACATATTCCGAGTAGGAGAACGAGGCATCCGACGTGTCGCTTTCCCACGTCGCCACCTCGGTCACCGAGACGGCTTCGCTGTAGGATTCCATAGTGATGACGGCGGCAACGGCCACAGGCGTGCCGTCCCGCTGAAGGGAAAGCGCAATATCCGAATGACCGGCCTTCAGGTCGCGTCTGACCGCGACATCGACGTCGACAGGCTTATGAACCTTATGGCCATGAACCTCGGAGAGAACGTCGCCCGGCTTGATCCCTTGCTTGTCGGCAACACCACCCGGCTTGACGGAAAGAACCAGCACACCATGCTCTCCCTTGGCGAGCTTGAACTTCTTGGCGACGGCCTTGTTGACCGGCAGCAGAAGCGCATCCAGAGCCTTGGAAATGGCAGGTGCCGGCATTCCGTCTGCAGGGGGCGTTGCAGCGGCTGCGGGATATATTGCGAGCGGCGAAGCGATGTTCGCGGCAATCACCAGCGCGCGAACAGCAAGGTAGGTATTTCTCAAGTCAATCTCCACCGTAGATGCGAGCCGGCCGATGCCGTCTCCGCGTGTCATAAATGGCCCTCTCTCATTAAGAATTTGCCAATAGATCAGCAGATCATGAAACTAAAGTCGCATGCGCGTGTGCTGCTTGCGCCGCGTGCCTATCCCCTGTTGCGTCGGAGCAAGAACGGACCGACATATGGATGAAAGAGCGAATCATCCGCGACCGGATGATGCCGCCAACTCCAGCATCGAAAGTCCAACCTGATGGCGAAGGCCAGAACTCAATTCACCTGCCAGAACTGCGGCACGGTCCATAACCGCTGGGCCGGGAAGTGCGAAGGCTGCGGCGAGTGGAACACCATCGTCGAGGAAGATCCGATGGGCGGCATCGGCGGCGGACCGGCCAAGACGCCGAAGAAGGGACGTCCCGTTGCCCTGACCGCGCTCTCGGGCGAGATCGAGGAAGCGCCGCGCATCCATACCGGCATTTCCGAGCTCGACCGGGCGCTCGGCGGCGGCTTCGTGCGCGGGTCGGCCGTGCTCGTCGGCGGCGATCCCGGCATCGGCAAGTCGACGCTGCTTATGCAGGCCGCCGCCGCGCTCTCGCGCCGCGGCCACAAGATCATCTATGTCTCGGGTGAAGAGGCCGTTGCTCAGGTGCGCCTGCGCGCGCAACGGCTGAGTGCGGCCGATACCGACGTGATGCTGGCCGCCGAAACCAATGTCGAGGACATCCTCGCGACGCTTGCCGAGGGAAAACGCCCCGATCTCGTCATCATCGATTCCATCCAGACGCTGTGGAGCGATCTGGCGGAATCGGCGCCGGGCACCGTCACCCAGGTCAGGACCGGCGTGCAGGCGATGATCCGTTTTGCCAAGCAGACGGGTGCTGCCATGGTGCTCGTCGGCCACGTCACAAAGGACGGCCAGATCGCCGGTCCGCGCGTCGTCGAGCACATGGTCGATGCCGTCCTGTATTTCGAAGGCGACCGCGGCCACCACTATCGCATCCTGCGCACCGTCAAGAACCGCTTCGGTCCGACCGACGAGATCGGCGTCTTCGAAATGTCCGACAAGGGGCTGCGCGAAGTCGCCAACCCTTCCGAGCTGTTCCTCGGCGAGCGCAACGAGAAATCCCCGGGTGCGGCGGTGTTCGCCGGCATGGAGGGCACGCGGCCGATCCTCGTCGAAGTGCAGGCGCTGGTGGCGCCGACCTCGCTCGGCACGCCGCGGCGCGCCATCGTCGGCTGGGACTCGGCGCGGCTTTCGATGATCCTTGCCGTGCTCGAAGCCCATTGCGGCGTGAAGCTCGGTCAACACGACGTCTACCTCAACATCGCCGGCGGCTACCGGATCTCCGAGCCGGCAGCCGATCTGGCCGTCGCTTCGGCTCTTGTTTCCTCGCTTGCCGGTATTGCTCTCCCGGCCGATTGCGTCTATTTCGGCGAAGTCAGCCTGTCGGGGGCCGTCCGACCGGTTGCGCACACTGCCCAGCGCCTCAAAGAAGCCGAGAAGCTGGGATTTTCTGCAGCGCTGCTTCCAACAGCGACCGCCGATCTGCCGAAGGGCACCGGGGGACGCTGGAACGAGATAGAGAGCCTGCCGGACCTGGTGGCGCGCATCGCCGGATCGAAGGGTGCGTTACGACGTGTGGAAGACGACGGTTGATCCTTTCATTGCCGTAAACGGTAGTGATATAGGATGCACACGAATGAGGCGCGGCCCGCTTGCGGAAACGCAGCAGCCCTGGAGTTGAATTTATATGCCCATTACGATTTTCGACGGTATTGTCATCGGCGTCGTGCTCTTCTCCGCCGTATTGGCGATGGTCCGCGGCTTTTCCCGTGAGGTCCTGTCGATCGCAAGCTGGGGCGGTTCGGCTGCCGCAGCCTACTACCTCTACCACTACCTGGTGCCCTACGCGAAGAAGTACACCGACGACGACCGCATCGCGATCGTCGGCTCGGCCGCCGTGGTGTTCCTGATCGCGCTGATCGTCATCTCCTTCATCACCATGAAGATCGCCGATTTCATCATCGACAGCCGCATCGGCGCGCTCGACCGTACGCTCGGCTTCCTGTTCGGCGCAGCGCGCGGCATTCTTCTGCTGGTCGTGGCCGTCGCCTTCTGGAACTGGCTGGTCGATGCCGATCACCGTCCGGCATGGGTCAACAACGCCAAATCCAAGCCGTTCCTCGACTCGATGGTCGTGAAGTTGCAGTCGGTCCTGCCGGAAGAGTTCGCCCAAATGATACGCACCAGCGTGATGGACAAAATTCAGCCGCAGGGCGAGAATACGGGCAATGCCAATGCGCCGGCAGCAGACCAGGCGCCGGCAGACGATGCAGCACCGGCCGCCCCTGCAGGCGGCGCGCAACCGCAGTCGAATTGACACAGTGTTCAACAGCTTGACCTGCACGATGGCAATTGCCATTTGAGCGGGACGTACAGTAAAGGTCCGGCCGGGCATCCGCTCTGCCGGGCCTCAGCCGTTTAAAACGCATGATGACGGCGTCATGCTATGGAAAGCCGATCCATTCTTGTGAGAGCAAAGGCCCGCATCGATGAACCAGTCCTATTCCCTGACGCTCAATGACGAACTCGATGGGGATACGCTCCACGAAGAGTGCGGCGTCTTCGGTATTCTCGGCCATGACGATGCGGCGACGCTGACGGCGCTCGGGCTTCACGCCCTGCAGCACCGCGGCCAGGAAGCCGCCGGTATCGTCTCCTTCGACGGATCGCGGTTCCATTCCGAGCGCCATATGGGTCTGGTCGGCGACCACTACACCAACCCGACGACGCTGGCCCGCCTGCCCGGCAATATCTCGATCGGTCACAACCGCTATTCGACGACGGGCGAAGTGGCGCTGCGCAACGTTCAGCCGCTGTTTGCCGAACTCGAAGTCGGCGGCATCGCCATCGCCCACAACGGCAACTTCACCAACGGCCTGACCCTTCGCCGCCAGCTGATCGCCGGTGGCGCCATCTGTCAGTCGACGTCGGACACGGAAGTCGTCCTCCACCTGATCGCCCGCTCGCGCTACGCCTCGACCGCCGACCGCTTCATCGACGCCATCCGCCAGATGGAAGGCGGCTACTCGATGGTCGCGATCACCCGCACCAAGCTGATCGCCGCCCGCGACCCCACCGGCATCCGTCCGCTGGTTATGGGTGAACTCGACGGCAAGCCGATCTTCGCATCCGAAACCTGCGCGCTCGACATCATCGGCGCCAAGTTCATCCGCGACGTCGAGAATGGCGAAGTCATCATCTGCGAAATCCAGTCCGACGGCTCGATCACCATCGACGCGCGCAAGGCCGGCAATGGCCAGCCGGAGCGCCTCTGCCTGTTCGAGTATGTCTATTTCGCCCGTCCTGATTCCGTCGTCGGCGGCCGCAGCGTTTACGTTGCCCGTAAGAACATGGGCATCAACCTTGCCAAGGAAGCGCCTGTCGAAGCCGACGTGGTCGTTCCCGTTCCGGATGGCGGCACGCCTGCTGCGCTCGGCTACGCACAGGAAAGCGGCATTCCCTTCGAATACGGCATCATCCGCAACCACTATGTCGGCCGTACCTTCATCGAGCCGACGCAGCAGATCCGCGCCTTCGGTGTGAAGCTCAAGCATTCCGCCAACCGGGCGATGATCGAAGGCAAGCGTGTCGTGCTGGTCGACGACTCCGTCGTTCGCGGCACCACTTCGCTGAAGATCGTGCAGATGATCCGCGATGCCGGCGCCAAGGAAGTGCACCTGCGCGTCGCCAGCCCGATGATCTACTACCCTGACTTCTACGGCATCGACACGCCTGATCGTGAAAAGCTGCTCGCCAACCAGTACGAAAGCCTGGAAGCGATGTGCAAATATATCGGCGCGGATTCGCTGGAATTTTTGTCGATCAACGGCCTCTACCGCGCCGTCGGCGGCGAAGACCGCAACGACGCCCGCCCGCAGTTCACCGACCACTATTTCACCGGCGACTACCCGACCCGCCTCCTCGACAAGGACGGCGAGAAAATGGGCCGCAAGGTCTCACTGCTGGCGACCAACGGGTAATTCCTTCCGGCACCCGGAGCCCCCTCACCCTGCCCTCTCCCCCCAAGGGAGAGGGGATGTTGGCGCAAGCGGGTGCCGCGGTTATCCCTTCTCCCCAGCGGGGAGAAGGGTGCCCGAAGGGCGGATGAGGGGGCCACAATCGTAGACCTCTCCCTCTTGCATCACGAAAGACTCTTCCGCGCGCAAAGACTTGCTTGCGCTGGATCCCTGTGACAAGCACAGGGATGAGGGAGGTGGAGGCCGGATGCCTTCGTTTCCGATAATTTTGCAGACCAAGAAATCAGCCCCGCGCGGCATCAGGACGGCAGTATGAACATCAATCTTGAAGGCAAGATCGCGCTCGTGACCGGCGCTTCCCGCGGCATCGGCTATTTCACCGCGCTCGAACTCGCAAAGGCCGGCGCGCACGTCATCGCCTGCGCCCGCACCGTCGGCGGTCTCGAAGACCTCGACGACGCGATCAAGGCGGTCGGCGGCAGCGCCACGCTGGTTCCCTTCGATCTCGCCGACATGGAAGCCATCGACCGTCTCGGCGGCTCGATCTTCGAACGCTGGGGCAAGCTCGACATTCTCGTCGCCAATGCCGGCGTGCTCGGCGTCATCTCGCCGATCGGCCATGTCGAGGCGAAGACCTTCGAGAAGGTGATGAACATCAATGTCAACGCCACCTGGCGGTTGATCCGCTCGGTCGATCCGCTCCTGACCCGCGCCGAAGCCGGCCGCGCCGTCATCCTCTCGTCGGCTGCCGCGCACAAGTGTCGTCCGTTCTGGGGTCCCTACTCCGCCTCCAAGGCCGCCGTCGAAGCGCTCGCCCGCACCTGGGCCGGTGAAAGCCAGTCGACGCCGCTGCGCATCACCAGCGTCGATCCGGGCGCCACCCGCACCGCAATGCGCGCCCAGGCCGTTCCCGGCGAAGACCCGGCATCGCTACCGCATCCCTCCGAAGTCGCCAAGGCGATCCTCCCCCTCCTCGGCCCCGGCGTCACCGAAACCGGCAAGCTCTTCATCGTGCGCGAAAACAAGCTGGTGGATTACCACCTGCCGGCGTGAACTAGCTTCCCTTGATGGCTCCTCGAATTGTGCTACATATGTAGCACTCTCGGGAGCGCAACAATGTCCATCACCACCAAGATCAGACGCCAGGGCGGAGCTGCGATCGTCACGCTGCCGCCTGCCGTTCTGAAAATGATGCAGGTCGAGGTCGGCGATCAGCTTTCGCTCGATGTCGCCAATGGCGAATTGATCGGCCGGGCGACACGCCCTGCAAAGAAGCGGTACTCGCTCAGCGAATTGCTGGAGGGAGCCGACGAAATTCGCGCGCTCAACGCTGAAGTCGCCGATGCGCAGGATGGCGATCCGGTGGGCCGCGAAATCTGATGATGGTCCGCAGCAACGTTCCGAAGCGCGGCGACGTCTATTGGATCGATCCGCACCCTGTCGCCGGGCGCGAGATGAAGAACCGGCACCGTTTCGTCGTCATCACGCCGCGCGAAATCAATGCTCTCGGCGTGAGCATGACCGTGCCGATCACCAGCGGCGGCGCCTTCACCCGTGATGTCGGCCTGGCCGTTGCGATTTCCGGGCATGACACGACGGGCGTTGCCGTCTGCAATCAGGTCCGCAGCTTCGACATTGCCGCGCGCATCCAGCAGAAGACCGCCCAATATATCGAAACGCTCGACGAGGCGACGATGAGCGAAATCGTCGCGCGCGTGGTCAGCGCCATCGATCCGGCGCCGGAAGGTTAGCTCACCGGTCGCATAAAATACGGCTCGAGCGCGCTTCCCGGGCAGAGCGCGTTGAGATCGACCGCACCCTTGATCCCCCCCACCTTGCCGTCGTCCGCGAATTGCCAGAGCGACCAGTTCTGGCAGTCCGGGCGCTGCGCGATGCTGCGGATCCAGAGGGTGTGGGGCGGGAAGCGGGTTTCGTTGCCCTTGAAATACTGCTCGAAGAAGCTCTCGTTCATGTAGAAGACCGGCTCGCCGGGATAGCGGCCGTTCAGCCGGGCATAGAAGGCTGCGATTTCGGCGCTGAGTTCGTCCAGCGTCGGCACCTTGCCGCAATTGCCGGTGAATTCGAGGTCGAGCGCCAGAGGCAGGGCGTCGGCTTCGGCGGGGATGGTGGCGATGACGTTATCGGCCTGCTCGGCGCCGGGGCGGCAGAAGGTGAAGAAGTGATAGGCGCCGCGGACGATCCCGGCCTGCTTTGCTGCCTGCCAGTTCTCGGCGAATTTCCGGTCGCGGTGATCACCGCCCTCGGTCGCCTTCATGATGGCGAAGCGGATGTTCGGTTGATCCTTCAGGCCCCCCCAATCGATGTCGCCCTGGTGATGGCTGATGTCTATGCCCTGGATCGGATAATCTGCGAGGGATGGCGGAGAGAACGGCGTCATGGCGCGATCGTATGCCAGATAGGCGCCGCAGGCGACAGCCGTCAGGATGATCGCGGTGATGAGCAGGAGGAAGACGCGGCGCACGGGGGTTATCTCATCTGTTGCGGCTGTGGTGATAGCATGGAAATGCCGTAACTTTGACGCCCGGCCCTTCGCTTTCGCTTCGGGCGTTCGGCTCTGCAATCGATTCACAGGATCGATTGCTGCGGCTTTGCCGCATCGGGCCTTCCCCCACTTGACCGATGACCGTTCCCGCGCCATAAAACGCGCCATGAAAACGGTTATCTGCATTAACTGCCGGAAGATTATTCGCTAGCGCGCTCGCTGGCCTGGCCGTTTTCGTCTCCCAAATACGCAAAGATGAGAAACGCCCCGGCCCGCCGGTGGCAGCATTTTTCGGATCATTGCATTGGGAGAACAGGACATGGCCGGCCCGGCTGAACTCAAGCTATACAACACGCTGACACGCGAAAAGACGGTCTTCGAACCGATCGATCGCGACAATGTCCGCATGTATGTCTGCGGCCCGACCGTTTACGATTTCGCCCATATCGGCAATGCCCGCCCGGTCATCGTCTTCGACGTGCTGTTCCGGCTGCTTCGCCATATCTATGGCGCAGACAAGGTCACCTATGCGCGCAACATCACCGACGTCGACGACAAGATCAATGCGCGGGCGCTGCGCGATTACCCCGGCCTGCCGCTGAACGAGGCGATCCGCCGCGTCACCGAGAAGACCGAGACGCAGTTTCTCGACGACGCCAAGTCGCTCGGCTGCCTGGAGCCGACGCACCAGCCGCGGGCGACCGAGAACATCGCCGGGATGATCGAGATCATCGAAAAGCTGCTTGCCAATGACCATGCCTATCAGGCCGAAGGCGAAGTGCTGTTCGACACGCGCTCGATGGCCGATTACGGCCAGCTCTCGAAGCGCAACCTCGATGAACAACAGGCGGGTGCGCGCATCGCCGTCGATGTGCACAAGAAGAACCCCGGCGATTTCGTGCTGTGGAAGCTGTCCTCGCATAACGAACCCGGCTGGGAGAGCCCCTGGGGCCGCGGCCGTCCGGGCTGGCATATCGAGTGCTCGGCGATGAGCCAGCGCTATGTCGGCGAGGTCTTCGACATTCACGGCGGCGGGCTGGACCTGATCTTCCCGCACCATGAAAACGAGATCGCCCAGTCGCGCTGCGCCCACGGCACCGAGGTGATGGCTAATGTCTGGATGCATAACGGCTTCCTGCAGGTCGAAGGCCGCAAGATGTCAAAGTCCGAAGGCAATTTCGTCACCATCTACGAGTTGCTGCACACCGAGAAATTCGGCGGCCGGAAGTGGCCGGGCGAAGTGTTGCGCGTGGCGATGCTGATGACGCACTACCGCGAGCCGATCGATTTCTCGATCAAGCGGCTCGAGGAGGCCGAACGCCTGCTCGCCAAGTGGCCGGCAGCCGAAGCCGGCGATGCGGCACCGGATGCCGCGGTGCTTGCGGCACTGGCAGACGATCTCAACACCGTCGCTGCCGTTCAGGCGCTGCATGCCCTGGCTCAGGCCGGTGATGCCGCGGTGTTTGCGGCAAGTGCTGCACTGCTCGGTGTGCTGCCGGAGAAGACGGAGGTCGACGAGGCCGTGGCGCTTGAGATCGACCGTCGCGTTGCGGCGCGGCTTGAATTGCTGAAGGCGAAGAACTTTGCCGAGGCGGACAAGCTGCGTGATGAGCTGCTTTCCGAAGGCGTGCAGCTGAAGGACGGCAAGGATGCGGCGACCGGCGAGCGTGTTACGACCTGGGAGTTGAAGCGGTGAGCCTACGGGTCTTGACCAAGTCCCCTCCCCAACCCCTCCCCACAAGGGGGAGGGGCTTAGCGGCCGCCTTGCCTGCTTTGGACCTTGCAGTTTGCGCCGACGCGTCGACAGTGTCGGCAAGGGGTGCCACGGGTAAGCCCTCCCCCTTGTGGGGAGGGTTGGGAGGGGTCTTTCTGCAAGACCTGGGATCACGGAGGAAGGTCCAATGACTGTTTACACCGGCGGATGCCAGTGCGGTGCCGTTCGCTTCCGGGTGGAGGGCGAGCTGACGCATTCGTCGATCTGTCATTGCCGGATGTGCCAGAAGGCGTCCGGGGGACATTACGCGCCGCTGGTGTCCGTCCGCGGTGCGGAGCTTGTGTGGACGCGCGGCGAGCGCAAGCGTTTCAAGTCCTCGAACTTCGCCTTCCGCGGCTTCTGCGGCGATTGCGGTACGCCGCTGACCTATGAGGCGCCGGATGGGCTGGCGATTGCGGCTGGCGCCTTCGACGATCCCGCGGCGCTGCCGCCGACGATCCAGTATGGCATCGAGGCGAAGCTGCCCTTTACCGACCGGCTGCACGCGCTGCCGGGTATCCGCACCGAGGACGATCTTGAGGCGGCCGAGTTCATCAACGACATCGTCTCCTACCAGCACCCCGATCACGACACCGCGGCCTGGCCGCCGGAGGACAAGGCGTGAGCGCAAGCGCGGATAGAAGCGGCGGTTGCCAATGCGGCGCGGTGCGTTACCGGGCCTCGGGCGAACTCGGCTATCCGCATCTCTGCCATTGCCGCATGTGCCAGAAGGCGGCCGGCAATTACTTCCTGCCGCTTGCCGGTGTCTTGCGCGCTGATTTTACGCTGACGCGCGGCGAGCCGAAATGGTTCAGCTCTTCAGATCTCGTGCGACGCGGCTTCTGCGCCGAATGCGGCACGCCGCTCTTTTACGATAGTCCGGAAGCCGATTTCATCAATATCACACTGGGTTCGCTCGACGATCCGCAGTCCGTCAAGCCCGTCGCGCAGTCGAGCATGGGCAGCCGCATGCGCTGGTTCCATGATCTCGACGCCCTGCCGGTCGAGCCGGAACCCGAGAGCAGCGAGCGCCAGGATGCGATCGCCTCCAGCAATCACCAGCATCCCGATCACGATACCATTCAGTGGCCCCATGGAGCAGCAAGATGAGTGAACCCATTCGAACAGGCGGCTGCCAGTGCGGTGCGATCCGCTTCCGCATCTCGGGAAAGATCGGCCGCCCGTCGATCTGCCATTGCCGGATGTGCCAGAAGCAGTTCGGCGGCTTCTTCTCGGCGCTGGTGACGGCGCCTGAAGACGGCATGGAATGGACGCGCGGCGAGCTCAGCTATTTCCAGTCGTCGATCAATATCGACCGCGGCTTCTGCAGCAATTGCGGCACGCCGATGACCTATCGCCATCCGGGCGGACTGGAGCTGGCGATCGGCACCTTCGACGAGCGCATCGACCTGCAGCCGCAGATCCAGGTCAACCACGAGGCGCGTCTGCCTTGGGTCGAGAAGATCTTCGACGCGCCCGTTCATACCGACCCGGATTTCTATTCGCGCCAGGAAGCGATCATCTCCTTCCAGCATCCCGATCACGATACCGAAACATGGCCCGCGAAAGGCTTCAAGGCATGACCGAAGTGTTGCGCACGCTCTATCCCGAAATCGAGGCCTATGCCTCCGGCCATCTCGATGTCGGCGATGGCCACCGGATCTACTGGGAACGCTCGGGCACGCCGGGCGCCAGGCCGGCGGTGTTCCTCCATGGCGGCCCGGGCGGCGGCTTCTCGCCGGTTCATCGCCGGCTCTTCGATCCCAAGCTCTATGACGTCATGCTGTTCGACCAGCGCGGCTGCGGCAAGTCCACGCCGCATGCCAACCTCGAAGCCAACACGACCTGGGACCTGGTTGCCGATATCGAGCGCCTGCGCGAGATGGCGGGCGTCGAGACATGGCAGGTCTTCGGCGGCTCCTGGGGCTCGACGCTGGCGCTCGCCTATGCCGAAAAGCACCCGGAGCGGGTTTCCGAACTGATCGTGCGCGGCATCTATACGCTGACCAGGGCCGAGCTCGACTGGTACTATCAGTTCGGCGTCTCCGAGATGTTCCCGGAAAAATGGGAGCGTTTCATCGCCCCCATCCCGCCGGAAGAGCGCCACGAGATGATGCAGGCTTATAACCGCCGGCTGACCGGCGCCGACCGCGCCGTGGCGCTCGAGGCCGCACACGCCTGGAGCATCTGGGAAGGCGAGACGATCACGCTGCTGCCGGAGAAATCCACCAGCGGCAAGTTCGAGGAAGCCGAGTTCGCCTATGCCTTCGCCCGCATCGAGAACCACTTCTTCGTCAATGCCGGCTGGATGGATGAGGGACAGCTGCTGCGCGACGCGCACAGGCTGAAAGACATCCCCGGCGTCATCGTCCACGGCCGCTACGACATGCCCTGCCCCGCCAAATACGCCTGGCAGCTGCACAAGGCCTGGCCGAAGGCCGAGTTTCATCTGATCGAGGGCGCGGGGCATGCGTTTTCGGAGCCGGGGATACTGGATCAGCTGATCCGGGCTACAGATAAGTTTGCGGGGAAAATATAACTCGGAGGGTGGAGCCCCCTCACCCTAGCCCTCTCCCCGAGGGAGAGGGGAAAAGCAGCCGATCCGGTCTCCTTCCCTTCTCCCCTCGGGGAGAAGGTGCCCGAAGGGCGGATGAGGGGGCCGCAAGCGCGAATGTCCAACCCTCATGGTGAGGAGGCCCCAAGGGGCCGTCTCGAACCACGAGGGCGGGTGAACGACACACAACACCCGCTCAGCCGGGAGGAACGACAATGAGAGAACGCATCTACCTCTTCGACACGACGCTCCGGGACGGGCAGCAGACGCCCGGGATCGATTTTTCGGTCGAGGACAAGATTGCGATTGCGGCGCTGCTGGATGATTTCGGTCTCGATTATGTCGAGGGCGGCTATCCCGGCGCCAACCCGACCGATACCGCCTTCTTCAGCGAGAAGCGCACGACGGCCGCCCGCTTCGTCGCCTTCGGCATGACCAAGCGGCCGGGGATCTCGACTTCCAACGATCCAGGCCTCGCCACGCTGCTGCAGGCCAAGAGCGATGCGATCTGTTTCGTCGCCAAGAGCTGGGACTACCATGTGAAGGTGGCCCTCGGCTGTACCAACGAGGAAAATCTCGAATCCATCTCCGAAAGCGTCAAGGCGGCGGTTGCTGCCGGCAAGGAGGCGATGGTCGATTGCGAGCATTTCTTCGATGGCTACAAGGCCAATCCGGAATATGCCACCGCCTGCGCCAAGGCCGCCTATGATGCCGGCGCGCGCTGGGTGGTGCTCTGCGACACCAATGGCGGCACGCAGCCGCCGGAGATCCGCGCGATCGTCGAGGCGCTGATTTCGGCCGGCGTTCCCGGCGACTGTCTCGGCATCCACGCCCATAACGATACCGGCCAGGCGGTTGCCAATTCGCTGGCCGCCGTCGAGGCCGGCGTGCGGCAGATCCAGGGCACGCTCAACGGCATCGGCGAGCGCTGCGGCAACGCCAATCTGGTGACGCTGATCCCGACGCTGGCGCTGAAGGATGCCTATTCGACCCGCTTCGAGACGGCGATCGACGAGGATCGGCTCGTCAATCTCACCCGCCTGTCGCATGCCTTCGACGAGCTGCTCAATCGCTCGCCCGATCACCAGATGCCCTATGTCGGCGCTTCCGCCTTTGCGACGAAGGCGGGCATCCACGCCTCGGCGCTGCTCAAGGACCCGCGCACCTACGAGCATGTGAAACCGGAA
The DNA here is from genome assembly GCF_057808655.1 of Rhizobium sp. FG96. NCBI lineage: Bacteria > Pseudomonadati > Pseudomonadota > Alphaproteobacteria > Hyphomicrobiales > Rhizobiaceae > Rhizobium > Rhizobium sp. FG96. The sequence goes on from NZ_JBMDIL010000001.1 coordinate 142,270, forward strand.
AGTGTCGGCAATTTCCGCAAGATCATGGTCTCCGACCAGGGCGGCAAGGCGAATTTCATCAATGCCCTGAAGCGCCGCGGCATCGAGGTCGGCAAGGATGATCCGAAGCTCGACCTGCTGATCTCCATCGTCAAGGAGCGCGAGGCGTCCGGCTATGCCTATGAGGGCGCCGATGCCAGCTTCGAGCTGCTCGCCCGCCGCACGCTCGGCACCATCCCGGAATTCTTCGGCATTGACGGTTTCCGCGTGATGATCGAGCGCCGGTTCGACAGTCTCGGCCGCGTCAAGATCGTTTCGGAAGCGGTTGTGAAGATCACCATCGACGGCCAGACGCTGATGTCGGTCGCGGAAGCCGAAGGCCCGGTCAACGCGCTCGACTTGGCGCTGCGCAAGGATTTCGGCAAGTATCAGCACGAGATCGACGACCTCGTGCTTGCCGACTTCAAGGTGCGTATCCTCAACGGCGGCACCGAGGCCATCACCCGCGTCCTGATCGAATCCATCGATTCCAGCGGCGTGCGTTGGTGGACGGTCGGGGTCTCCGAAAACATCATCGACGCCTCGTTCCAGGCGCTGATGGATTCGGTCATCTACAAGCTGATGAAGAACCGGCAGCTGGCAGGCAAGATCGCGGCGGAGTGAGCGGATGTGGAATTCCACATCTGGCAAATCAAAAGTCCTTCACATCCATTCACGGAAATGAATTGGCCTATTCACGTCGGTTAGGTTAGAGCGGGCTCCATAACAATAAAATATGGAAACGCCCCCATGTCCGTCGATGCGACCGCGCCGATCATCAAGAACGAGGATAGTCCGCGAGGATTTGCCTTCGCGCTGACTGCCTATCTCTTGTGGGGCTTTCTGCCGATCTACATGAAGGCGCTGGCGCATATCTCGCCGGCCGAAGTTATCGCGCACCGTGTTCTCTGGTCGGTTCCGATCGCGGGGCTCGTGCTTCTGGTGCTCGGCCGCACGCAGGAAATCCGCGATGCGCTGCGTTCGCCGCGGATGATCGCCATGGCGACGCTGACGGCAGCGCTGATCACCGTCAACTGGGGCACCTATGTCTGGGCGATCGGCGCCGGGCATTCGCTCGATGCGGCGATCGGCTATTTCATCAATCCGCTGATCAGCATCTTCATGGGCTCCGTACTGCTCAAGGAAAAGCTGCGGCCGATGCAGATGGCGGCGATCGGGCTGGCGGCAATTGCGGTCATCGTGCTGATCGTCGATGGCGGCGGCATGCCGTGGATTGCGCTGACGCTCGCCTTCAGCTGGGCCTTCTACGCCTTCTTCCGCAAGACGCTGCCTCTCGGGCCGAACCAGGGCTTCCTGCTGGAAGTGCTGATCCTCAGCATTCCCGCGATCCTCTACATTCTCTACCTGGAACTCGTGACCGGCGAAGGCCATTTCATCGAGACCGGCTGGAGCGATACCGCCCTTCTCCTCGGCTGCGGCCTCGTCACCGCCCTGCCGCTGATGATCTATGCCAATGGCGCCAAGCTCCTGAAGCTCTCGACCATCGGCATCATGCAGTATATCGCGCCGACGATGATCTTCCTGATCGCCATCTTCGCCTTCCACGAGCCGCTCGGCACGGCGCGCATGATCGCCTTCCCGCTCATCTGGGCAGGTCTGGTGCTCTATACGCTGTCGATGCTGAAGGCGACGCGCGGGCGCTAAAGCGCATCGCGATCTTTCAGATCGCTTTCTGCGCTTTAGCTTTTTGTCCTTTCGCATGTCGTTGTCGCAAAACCGCTGCGCACTTTTGCGCGACATGCTTTAGGCGCCCGCTTCAAGCCGGTTTACATCTTGGAGAGAACTTCGTCCTCGCCGCCGCGATCGGCGGCGATTTCGGCTGCCTGCGCCATGATCGCCGGAATGATGCCGGAGACGTCGTCGACGACGAGCGGCTGGACGCGATGGGCGGTGTGGATGAAGCCTTCTTCCGTCATGTGCTTCATCAGCTCCATCATCGGATCCCAGAAGCCGTTGATATTGGCGAAGACCATCGGCTTTTCGTGACGGGCGAGCTGTGCCCAGGTCATGATCTCGACGATCTCTTCCAGCGTGCCGATGCCGCCCGGCAGCGCCACGAAAGCGTCCGAGCGCTCGAACATCATGTGTTTGCGCGCATGCATGTCAGGCGTTACAATCAGTTCGTTGAGCTGGCCGAGCGAATGGCGCGTCGCTTCCATGTCGATCAGGAATTCCGGGATGATGCCGGTGACCTGGCCGCCCGCCGAAAGCACACCGCTGGCAACCGCCCCCATGATGCCTTTCGTGCCACCACCGTAGATGAGCCTTAACCCATATTCGGCAATTTCCTTGCCGAGCGTGCGGCCGGCAGTCATGTATGCAGCGTCGCGTCCCGGCCTGGAGCCGCAGTAGACGCAGATGGATTTTATCGAGTGCGATTGATCAGTCATGGGGCCAAACAACTATTCCGGGGCTGGGCAGTCAAGAAAAATGAGGCAAAACCTACGTCTTAAGCGTAGGTGATCGCCTTGGATGCTTGTGAAGAGCGACGGGAATCGCTAGCAATTTCTGATACTACGGCACATTTGCCGCCTGGGGAGAATGAATGATGAGAAACCGCGCCGGCTTGCTGGCCCTCGCAGTGCTTGCAATTGCAATCCTTCTTATGGTCTTCGTGGTCATGCCCCGGATCGGCGGAGACGCGTCCAAGGTCGGCGATGCGATCAACCAGGCAAGCAACGAAGTCAAAAATACGGTCGAAGAAGCAGGCAAGACCGCCCGTAACGCCGTTGCCGATGCTGCCGCCACCACAGAGAAGGTCGGCCGCCTGACGGCTGACGCCGGACAGTCTCTCACCGAACTTAAGGCGCTCTTCACCGACGGCAAGACCCCGGCTGCAGATGCCCTTGCAGCTGCCAAGACGAAGGCGACCGGCGCGCTGCAGGCGATTGCCGATTTTGCAGCGCCTGAGGGCATCGACCCGGCGACCGCCGCGATCATCACCAAGGCCAAGGACGGCGCTTCGAAGGCGCTCGCCACCATCCAGGCGCTTCCTGAAAATGCCGCCGATGCGCTGGCCGCGCTCCTCAAGGCAGAATCCGAACTGACCGGCGCACCGGCAGCTCAGCCCGGCACGGCTCCCCAGCCGCAGGCTGACACGACGGCCCAGGCGCCGGCAGCAGCCGATGCCAACGCACCGGCCGCAACGGCGCCCGCCGCCGATCAGGCGAATGCCGGTCCGAAGATCCCGGCCTTTGACGTTCTGCGCGTCGAACCCGATGGCTCCACCGTCATTGCCGGCTCGGCCGAGCCGAACGGCAAGCTCGAAGTCGTCGATGGTGACAAGGTCGTCACCACGACCGATGTCGGCCCCTCCGGCGACTTTGCAGCCGTGCTCGACAATCCGCTCGGCCCCGGCGATCACCAGCTGGTGCTGAAAGTGACCGGCAAGGACGGCAAGGTTCAGACGTCGGAAGAAGTCGCGACCGTTTCCGTGCCGAAGGACGGCAGCGGTGCCGAGCTCCTCGCCATGGTTTCCAAGCCGGGTGAAGCAAGCCGCATCATCACCGCTCCGAAGGCCGAGCAGCAGACCGCTGCGGCTACGCCTTCCGCGAACGGTGCGACGCCCGCCCTGCCCGCAGCTTCCACCGATATCGCCAACACCGCACCGGCCGTTCCCGCCGCTCCGGCTGAAGTCATGGTCAATGCCGTCGAAATCGAAGGCAACAAGATCTTCGTTGCCGGTACGGCCAAGGCCAATGCCAACGTGCTCGCCTATGCCGACGACAAGCTGATCGGCAAGGCACGCGCCGGTGGCGACGGCCATTTCGTCATCGACGGCGCCATGGATCTGGCCGTCGGCGACCACAAGATCCGCGTCGATGTCGTCGATGGCGCCGGCAAGGTTCTCGTGCGCGCCGCCGTCAACTTCAACCGTCCGGAAGGCGATCAGGTTACCGTCGCTGCACAGACCTCTGCGCCGAGTGCTGCGCCGGCCGCGGCAACGCCCTCGATGGTGCCGCTTGAAGAAGGCGAACTCGCCAAGCTGAAGACGGATGCCGGCAAGGCTTTCGCTCTGCTGAAGGGCCTGTTCGTCAATGGCCAGCTTCCCGGCAACGAGCAGCTCGCCGCCGCCCGTTCGGCGACCGAGTTTGCGCTGCGCTCGATCTCGGAATTCCGCCCGTCGGTGGATGCCCGCGCCGAGTTCAAGGAAACCGCTGCCAAGTCCTCGCAGTCGGCAGCAAGCGCGCTGACGACGCTGCAGGCGCTGCCGCGTGATGCCAAGTCCGTTGGTGCGGCGATCGACAAGCTCGCCTCGATCATCGACGAGCTGACGACCGTTCCGGCTGCACCCGAGGCACCGGCCACTCCGGCTGCACCCGCACCGGCGACCAACGAAGTCGCATCGGGCAACAGCAGCGAGCCGAAGACGATCGAGCAGGCGCCGCTGACGACGAGCAACAACACCGTGATCATCCGCCGTGGCGATACGCTCTGGCAGATCTCGCGCCGCGTCTATGGCGCCGGTGTCCGTTACACGACGATCTACATGGCCAACGAGGACGAGATCAAAAACCCGGACCGCATCCTGCCGGGCCAGATCTTCGGCGTTCCGAAGGACGCGCTGCCGAACTCGGAAGAGCTGCATCGCAAGCTGAAGGCCGGCGAACACCTCTAGGCTTTGTGTCATTATGACGAAAAGGCCGGGCGAACCTCTCGCCCGGCCTTTTGCTTTGGCGGTTTGCCGTTGCATTCGGGCGCTGCAAATCCTATGTGCCGGGAAACGGCGAGACTGTCTGGCGGAGGCTCCGAAAGAGCCGATCCGCCTTTTGCAATTTGCCGCTATCGAAAACGATCAAAGCCCTGCCCCCGGGCTTGGAGATAGACATGGCAAACAAGACGGTCTCTGATTCCAACCTGATGCGCACGCTGTTCAATCTCTGGCCCTATATGTGGCCGAACGAGCGGCCCGACCTGAAGATGCGCGTCGTCTGGGCGTCGGTCTATCTGCTGGTCTCGAAATTCGTGCTGCTGCTCGTCCCCTACTTCTTCAAGTGGTCGACCGATGCGCTGAACGGCAAGACCGATCTTCACACCAATCTTCCGCCGCTGCTGACCGCCGCCATCGCGCTGATCATCGCCTATAACCTGACCCGCCTGATCCAGCTGGCGCTCAACCAGCTGCGCGACGCGCTGTTTGCCAGCGTCGGGCAGTATGCGGTGCGCAAGCTCGCCTACAAGACCTTCGTGCACATGCACGAGCTGTCGCTGCGTTTCCATCTGGAGCGCAAGACCGGCGGCCTGTCGCGCATCATCGAGCGCGGCACCAAGGGCATCGAAACGATCGTCCGCTTCACGATCCTGAACTCGGTACCGACGGTCATCGAATTCCTGCTGACGGCCTTCATCTTCTGGTGGGGCTACGGCTTCTCCTATCTCGCCGTCACCGCCTTCACCGTCTGGGCCTATATCTGGTTCACGATCCGCGCCAGCGACTGGCGCATCGCCATCCGCCGCTCGATGAACGACAGCGACACGGACGCCAATACCAAGGCGATCGATTCGCTCCTCAACTTCGAAACCGTCAAATATTTCGGCAACGAGGAGATGGAGGCCAAGCGCTTCGACAAGTCGATGGAGAAGTACGAGAAGGCGGCAACCGACGTCTGGACCTCTCTGGGATGGCTGAACTTCGGCCAGGGCGTCATCTTCGGCATCGGCACGACGATCATGCTGGTTCTCTCCGGCCTAGCCGTCCAGCGCGGCGAGCAGACGGTCGGCGACTTCGTCTTCGTCAATTCAATGCTCCTGCAGCTTGCCGTGCCGCTGAACTTCATCGGCTTCGTCTATCGCGAAATCCGCCAGGGCCTCACCGATATCGAGCAGATGTTCGATCTTCTGGAAGTGAAGGCCGAGGTCACCGATGCGCCCGACGCCAAGCCGCTGGCGATCGGCCAGGGTGCCATCAGCTTCAGGGACGTGCATTTCTCCTACGATCCGGCCCGCCCGATCCTGAAGGGCATCTCCTTCGACGTGCCCGCCGGCAAGACCGTCGCCGTCGTCGGCCCGTCCGGGGCCGGCAAGTCGACGCTGTCGCGCCTGCTCTACCGCTTCTACGATATCCAGAGCGGGGCGATCACCGTCGATGGCCAGGATATTCGCGGACTGACGCAGAAAAGCCTGCGAACGGCGATCGGCATGGTGCCGCAGGATACCGTACTCTTCAACGACACGGTCGCCTACAACATCCGCTACGGCCGCCCGTCGGCCAGCGAGGCAGACGTGAAGACGGCCGCCGAAATCGCCCAGATCGCCCATTTCATCGAGCTGCTGCCGGAAGGTTTCGACACCAAGGTCGGCGAGCGCGGCCTGAAGCTCTCGGGCGGCGAGAAGCAGCGCGTGGCGATCGCCCGCACCATCCTGAAGGCGCCGCCGATCCTGATCCTCGACGAGGCGACATCGGCGCTCGACACCACGACCGAAGGCGAAATCCAGGCCGCGCTCGATGCCGTGTCGAAGAACCGCACCACGCTGGTCATCGCCCACCGCCTGTCGACCGTCATCGGCGCCGACGAGATCATCGTGCTGAAAAGCGGCGAGATCGCCGAGCGCGGCACGCATGGCGAACTGCTTGCCAAGAACGGCCTTTACGCCTCGATGTGGAACCGCCAGCGCGAGGCAACCGCGGCCGAAGAACACCTGAAGCAGGTGCGCGAGAGCGACGAAATGGGCGTTGTCACGCGCCTTGCCCCCGCCACCTGACCATCTGAACAAAACGGCTGATTTGCCGTTTTGCTGTTTAGAACCTTGACACAAAGGCCGCGGCAGCGGTCACGGCATTGCCCCGGCCGGAGTTTTTCTATAACCAGCGGTAACGAAAAAACCGAGGAGACCGGCGCATATGAGCCTGCTTGATACCGTTCGAAACACCATCGTTCCGGTCCATAAGGAAGGCTATCCTTTCGTCGCCGCCTTCTTCGTCGCGTCGCTGCTGCTCGGCTGGCTGTTCAAGCCGCTGTTCTGGGCCGGCCTGATCCTGACGCTGTGGTGCGCCTACTTCTTCCGCGACCCCGAGCGCATGACGCCGCAGGACGACGATCTCGTCATCTCGCCGGCTGACGGCAAGGTCTCGTCGATCCAGATGGTGACGCCGCCCGCCGAGCTCAATCTCGGCAGCGAGCCGATGCTGCGCATCTCGGTGTTTATGAACGTCTTCAACTGCCATGTGAACCGCTCGCCGGTGCGCGGCCGCATCGTCAGCATCAACTACCGCTCCGGCAGCTTCGTGAATGCCGAGCTGGACAAGGCCAGCGAAGACAACGAGCGCAACGGCCTCGTCATCGAAACCGCGCATGGCAATATCGGTGTGGTGCAGATCGCCGGTCTGGTTGCGCGGCGCATTCTCTGCTGGGCCAATACCAACGAGCCGCTCGATGCCGGTGAACGCTTCGGCCTGATCCGCTTCGGTTCGCGCCTCGATGTCTTCCTGCCTGCCGGTGCTGCGCCCCGCGTCGCGCTCGGCCAGACGGCGATTGCCGGCGAGACGGTGCTTGCCGAATTCGCCTCCGCCAAGGGTCCGGTCATCAGCCGCCGCATCTAAGACGATCAGGAGCGACAGATGGAGACGCCTTTCCCACCTTTCGAGCCCAACGGACCGAACGATTCGGCGCGTGGTCCGAGACTGCGTGAAATCCCGCTCCGGCTGGTCGTTCCCAATCTCATCACCATTCTCGCCATCTGCGCGGGCCTGACCGGCATCCGCCTCGCCTTCGAGGGCCGTTACGAGCTTGCCGTGATGATGGTGCTGCTCGCCGCCTTCCTCGACGGCATCGACGGCCGTATCGCGCGGCTGATGAAGGCGACGTCGAAATTCGGCGCGCAGATGGATTCGCTCGCCGACATCGTCAATTTCGGCGTGGCCCCTGCCCTCGTCGGCTATGTCTATGCGCTCGACCAGGCCCGCTCGATCGGCTGGATCGCGGCGCTGATCTATGCGATCGCCGCCGGCCTGCGCCTCGCCCGCTTCAACGTCATGTCGGAGCGCGAGAACCGGGCGCCCTGGCAGTCGGAATATTTCGTCGGCGTGCCCGCGCCTGCAGGCGCCATGCTGGTGCTGGCGCCCGTCTATCTCGGCTTCCTCGGCCTGGAAACGGACCGCCTCTTCGCGCTCCTGTCGTCCGCCTATACCGTTCTCATCGCCTTCCTGCTGATCAGCCGCCTGCCGGTCTGGTCGGGCAAGCAGGAGGGCAGCAAGCTGCGCCGCGATCTGGTGCTGCCGCTGATGCTCGGTGTCGTTCTCTATGTCGCGCTGCTGATGAGCTACACCTGGGAGATCATGGTCTTCACCGTGGTCATCTATCTGATATCGCTGCCCTTCGGCGCTCGGCGCTGGAAGAAGAAATACGGCACGCTGACGATAGAAGAACCGGGCGTCGGCGAAGACGATATGGGCCGCCATATCTGATTTCATTAGCACGCTACTCATGCGTGCTTTTCGCATCAAGCCTCGCGCAAAGTTTTCGCCTTACACACTTCCTGATAATCGATGCCTCTATTTTGTCGCTATTACCGACAAAAGAGCAAATCAGAACATGTCCAGGGAACACGTAAGGAGAGTATCGTGACCTCGAAGAAGACTGGCTCCGCGGAACAGCCGGCCAAGCATGACCTCAGCACCCACTATCGCCCGCTCGGCCTGAAGGCCGTGCTGGCAGCAGCACTGATGCTGAAGAAGCCTGCCCTCATCAAGAAGCCCGCCTAAGCGGCCGCGAAAAAGCGGATGAGCAGGCTGATCGCCAGCAGGCTCATGACGACACCGATGATGACGTCGAGAACCCGCCAGGCGGCGGGTTTCGCGAAGACCGGCTGAAGCAGCCGCGCTCCATATCCCAGCCCGAAAAACCAGACGAATGACGCAACGGCAGCACCGATGCCGTAAGCGAGGCGATCTGCGCCCTGATAGGCCGCCGACAGGCTGCCGAGCAGCACCACCGTATCCAGATAGACATGCGGATTGAGGAAGGTGAAGGCGAGGCATGTGGCGACCGCCGCCTTCAATCCCAGCGCCTGCGGCGCCCCGGCCTGCATGGCGCCTGGATGCAGCGCGCGGCGGAAGGCCATGAAGGCGTAGGAGCCGAGGAAGACGGCGCCGCCGAGCGTTACCACCGAGATCAGCACCGGCGACTGCGATACCAGCGTGCCGAGACCGCCGACACCGGCGGCGATCAGCAGCGCATCCGACAGCGCGCAGATCAGGCAGAGAATGAAGACATGCGAGCGCAGCAGGCCCTGGCGGAGAATGAAGGCATTCTGCGCGCCGATGGCGATAATCAGGGATGCGCCAAGGAAGAAGCCCGAAAGGGCAGCCGAAATCGAGATCATGAAGATGGTCCGGGAATGAGAAGATTGGAAATCAGAAGAAGCTGAGCTGCCCGTCGCCGGGCTTCTTGGCAGGTGCCTTCGGGGGCTTTTCGAGAACGACGGGCGTCTGCAGGTCCTCGCCCATGTTCGCCACCTTGTTGACCTTGTCGGAAACAGGGATGGCTTCGAAGAAATCTTCCTCGACCGGCTTCATCAGGTCGGCAACCTCACGCGGCTCCTGCGTCTTGCAGTCGAGCCAGCGGGTATAGTCCTCGGGCTTGATGACGACGGGCATGCGGTCGTGGATCGGGGCGATCGCAGCATTGGCCGCCGTCGTCAGGATCGCGCCGGTATCGACTTCCGAGCCATCGGCCGACGACCATGTCTCCATCAGCCCGGCAAAGGCAACGATGCCGCCATGCTTCGGCTTGATCCAGTAGGCTTGCGATTTCTCGCCGCTTTCCTTCGACGGGCGGTGCCATTCGTAGAAGCCGCTTGCCGGGATCAGGACGCGGCGGTGGCGCATGGCGGCGCGGAAGGACGCCTTGCCGATCGCCGTTTCGGCCCGCGCATTGATCAGCAGCGGAAATTCCTTGGGATCCTTGACCCAGGAAGGCGTGAAGCCCCAGCGCACCAGGACGGCGCGGCGATCCGGAAGGTTGCTGCCCTTCTCCGGCGTTTCTCCGGAGACGACGACGAGGATCGGCTGCGTCGGCGCAATATTGTAGCGCGCCGGAAAGTCCTCGAGCTCAAAAAGCCCGAGCAGGTCCTGCAGCTCTTCCGGAGATATCGTCAGCGCGTAGCGTCCGCACATGCCCCTGTCTTTGCACCCTGCCGGGCAACGGTCAAGGGTGGGCTCAGCTGCGTGGCGCAAAGAGGATGATCGCTGTTCCGGCAAGGCAGATCGCGGCGCCGCCGATGTCCCACCGGTCGGGAATGCGGTTTTCGACGAGCCACAGCCAGAGGAGCGAGGCGACGATATAGATGCCGCCGTAAGCGGCGAATGTGCGCCCCGCAGCCTCGCTCGGCACGAAGGTCAGCAGCCAGGCGAAGAGCGCCAACGACACCATGCCCGGCGCCAGCCACCAGACGGACTTGCCCATCTTCAGCCAGGCCCAGAAGGCGAAGCAGCCGGCGATCTCGAAGAGCGCGGCAAAGGCATAGATCAGATAGGTCAGCGGGCTTCTCTTCGAATCGATGCTGCGTTAGTCAGGTTCATCGATACGCTCGGCGATCGCCCCGCAATTCGCAACCGGCAGAGCCACGGAAACGGCAGAAATGACTTCGACGGCCAAGGCAGCATCCTCCGCCATCCTCGAACGCGACGGCAAATATCTGCTGGTGCTGCGCCGCAATCCGCCATCCGCCGACATGTATGCCTTTCCGGGCGGCCGCGCCGAAGAGGGCGAGACGCCCGATGAGACGGCGCTGCGGGAATTCCAGGAAGAGACCGGTATTGTGGCTCGCAACCCTCAACTCTTTTCGGTCTACGATCTGAAGACGCATGCGCCCGATGGCAGCGTCACCAGCCATTTCTTCCTGTCGGTCTTCACCGTCGAGGCGGATGCCGATGCCGTTGCGGAAGCCGCCGATGATGCCGCCGATCTCGGCTGGTACAGCGTGGACGAGATCCGCCGGATGCCGGTGCCGCAATCCGTTCTCGAATGCGCCGAGCGGCTGGCGCTTCGACAATAACGGCGTGGAAACTCCGCCACGCGCCTTGTTCCCGACACGGCTTGCGTATCAACTGTTCACATGATTCCCGTACGACGCGTTGTTTTGTCCCTGTTCTTGTGCGCCGGTGCAGCGATGAGCGCGCCCGTCTGGGCACAGGGCAAGAATGCGGCGGCGCCTGCGGCACCCGAGGCACCCCCGCCTCCACCGGCGGCCGTACCCTACGACGACAAGCTTTTGCGGTTTGCGGAAGTGATCGGTTCGGTGCATTACCTGCGCACGCTCTGCAAGGCGCCAGGCGGCGACGAGTGGCGCAACAGCATGCAGCAACTGCTTGATTCCGAAGCGAAAGACGAGCCTCAGCGCAAAGAGAAGCTGACCGCTGCTTTCAACCGTGGATACCGTGCCTTCGCATCCGTCTATACCGATTGCACCGCATCGGCGATCGTGGCAGAAGAGCGCTACCGTAACGAAGGTGCAACACTTGCCACAGAAATTACTTCGCGGTTTGGAAATTGACGTTTAATTAACCTGTTTTCACTCCCGCGCGTGTCGTTTTGGGAAAAGGCTGATAGAGTTGTTAACCAGGCAGTAAGGCATGCAGTTCGAGGAAAAGAAAATGGAACCGAGCCTCAACGACATCGACGACATGATCGTCCATGAAAAGATGCAGGCGGCTTTGGAGTACCACAACGAAGCTTGGGCTGACGGCATGGCCGACGGCATCGAGCCTGAGATCATCGCCGACACCGCCATCATTCACGCCCTTCGCGAAACGATCCGCCTGCATGGCGAAAACAGCGCGGAAGCCCTGCTCGATTCGCTGCGTGAACGTATGCTTGCTGGCGAGTTTTCTCCGAACCGCAGACTGCAGTAAAAGTTAGAGAGTCGGATGCACACCGGTAAGGACAAGGCCCCGCGGTGGCTGATCGCGCCGCTTCTCGTTGCTCTATGCGCTGGCGCCGGCATTTTCGCGGCACCCGCAGCCTTTGCGCTTTCGGAGCTGCACAAGGCGCCCGGACAGCCTGATCCGCAGGCGACCGACCAGAAGAACACCCAGCAGACGCAGACACCGCCGGCGGCGACGCCCGGCGTGCCGATGCCCGATCCGCTGGTGAACAAGGATCATGCGGCGCAGAGCACCGACAAGACGCCCGGCGCATCAGACAGCGGCAAGCCCGTCGACGTGATCTACGACATCACCAAGGTTCCCGAGCCCGTGCGCAAGATGCGCGAACAGATCGTCGAAGCAGCGGCTTCCGGCGACCTCGAGCGTCTCCGCCCGCTGATGGGCACCGGCGCACAGCAGACGCAGGTCAGCGTCGGCCAGCCGACCGACGATCCGATCGGCACGCTGAAGGACCTTTCGGGCGATCCTGACGGCGACGAAATCCTGGCGATCATCCTCGACGTCATCTCCACCGGTTTCGTGCATGTCGGCGCGGGGACTGCCGATGAGGCCTATGTCTGGCCCTATTTTGCCGAGAAGGACCTGAAGGCGCTGACGCCGCCGGAGCGCGTCGAGCTGCTGCGCATCGTCACCGCAGGCGATCTTTCCGACATGCAGGAATTCGGCGGCTACAATTTCTATCGCCTTGGCATTGCGCCCGACGGCAAGTGGAAGTTCTTCACCGCCGGCGATTGATCGCCCCTGCCCGCCGCTTGCAGCGGCGGCGCGGAAGACTTAACTCTGAGCGATCACGAACGCGACAGGTTTCGCCATGCCCTCCGTCTTTCTTCCGCACCGCGCCCTTCTCAGGATCGGTGGCGCTGACGCCGAGTCCTTCCTGCAGAACCTCATCACCACCGATATCGTCTCGATGGCGCCGGATGAGGCACGCCCCGGCGCGCTACTGACGCCGCAGGGCAAGATTCTCTTCGATTTCATGATCTGGCGCGATGGCACGGATTTCGTCATCGAGACCGAGCGCGAGCAGTTCGAAGCGCTGACGAAGCGGCTGACCATGTACAAGCTGCGCGCCGCCGTGACGCTTGCGCCGGTGGACGCCGAGGGCGTGACCGTTTCCTGGGACAGCGATGCGGCCGATGGCGCTGCCGACAGCCGCTTTGCCAGGGCGGGCATCACACTTCGCCGCCAGGCCGGAAAGCACGGCACTGACGACGCTTCGCTCTATGACGGCCTGCGCGCGGCGCATGGTGTCGTCACCTCGGGCGCCGACTTCGCGCTGCAGGACGCATTCCCGCATGACGTGCTGATGGATCTGAACGGCGGGCTCTCCTTCAAGAAGGGCTGCTATGTCGGCCAGGAGGTCGTATCCCGCATGCAGCATCGCGGTACGGCGCGGCGGCGCGTGGTGACGGTTTCTGCTGGCACACACCTGCCGGCATCGGGCACGGAGATCACCGCAGGCGGCAAGCCGGTCGGCACGCTCGGCACGGTCAGCGGCAAGAGCGGGCTGGCGATCGTGCGCATCGACCGCGCCGGCGAAGCGATGGCTGCGGAAACGCCGCTGCTTGCCGGTGACGTGCCTGTCACGCTCGCCCTGCCCGGCTGGAGCGGCCTTGCCTTCCCGTCCACATCCGACGAGGCCAGCGCGTGACCAAGCCGCCCCGCGCCTGGCAGCGCATGCTCTCCGGCAGGCGGCTCGATCTTCTCGATCCCTCGCCGCTCGATGTCGAGCTCAGCGATATCGCCCACGGTCTTGCCCGTGTTGCGCGCTGGAACGGCCAGACCTCGGGAAACCACGCCTTCTCCGTTGCGCAGCACAGCCTTGTCGTCGAGGACATCTTCCGCCGCCTCAACGAGGCGAGTGCCAGCGACTGCCTGATGGCGCTGCTGCATGACGCCCCGGAATATGTGATCGGCGACATGATCTCGCCGTTCAAATCTGTCGTCGGCGGCGGCTACAAGACCGTCGAGAAGCGGCTGGAAGCGGCCGTGCACCTGCGCTTCGGCCTGCCGCCGCATGCCTCGCGCGAGCTCAAGGACAAGATCAAGAAGGCCGACACCATTGCCGCCTATTTTGAGGCGACCTGCCTTGCCGGCTTCACTTCAGTCGAAGCGCAGAAGTTCTTCGGCCAGCCGCGCGGCATCACCAAGGAAATGCTGCTGATCGAGCCGCTGCCGGCCACCGAGGCGCAGCAGCTGTTCTGTGATCGCTTTGCGGCGATCGAGGCACTCAGGAGCGCCAAGCCGTGACGCGGATCGTCGTCTCGCCGCTTGCCCGCATCGCCGAGATGGCCGTGCGCCGCGGCGCCCGCGAGATGGTGAGCCTGATGGCCAAGGAGCAGGCGTTCCACCGCCCGGGGGTGATTTCCGCCAGCCGCCATCTGCTGCTGCATATGAACGACATCGCCTTCAAGGGTACCGGCAATCTGGTAGCGCCCGGCGAAGCGCATGTGCGCGAGATCATCGACTTTGCCGCCGCCTGGGACCAGAGCGCGCCGCTGCTCGTTCATTGCTGGATGGGCGTGTCTCGATCACCGGCGGCTGCCCTTGTCGCAGCCCTTTCGCTGGTGCCCGATCAGGATGAGACGGCGCTTGCGGAGCGGTTGCGCGCCGCCTCCCCCTATGCCACGCCGAACACCCGGATCATTGAGATCGGCGATGCGCTGCTCGATCGCAAGGGCAGGCTTGTCGATGCCGTGCGCGCCATCGGGCGCGGCGCCGAAGCCGACGGCAATGCGCCTTTCATGTTTACGATCGCGCCCGAAAAAGCCGGTTGACGCTCCCCCACCCTGCCCCATCTAGCCAAGTGCAATGGAAATTCGAGGTGTGGCAGCAGGCATGGAACAGGCAACAGACGTCATCGTAGCAACCCGGACAGCACTCAGCCAGGCAAGCGCGCTTGCCGTCCAGTATTCCTTCTCGATCCTTGGCGCGATCATTCTCCTCATCGTCGGATGGGCGATGGCGAGCTTCGTCAGCCGCTGGGCCTATGAGGGGATTTCGCGGGTGCGGGGCATCGACGAAACGCTGGCGCGCTTCTTCACCAACGTCCTGCGCTACGCTCTCCTCATCCTCGTCTTCATCACCGTGCTCGGCCAGTTCGGGGTGCAGACGGCCTCGATCATCGCCGCTCTCGGCGCTGCCGGCCTGGCGATCGGCCTGGCGCTGCAGGGGACGCTGCAGAATATCGCGGCCGGCATCATGCTGTTGATCCTGCGGCCTTTCCGGGTCGGCGAATATATCGAGACCAGCAGTATTTCGGGCACGGTGCGCGAGATCGGCCTCTTCGCCACCGAGTTCAAGACCGGCGACGGGCTCTACCGGCTGGCGCCGAACTCGATCCTCTGGAACACGCCGATCACCAATTACAGCCGCGAACCGACCCGGCAGAACGAACTGAAGGTAACGGTCGCCTATGCCGACGACATCGACGCGGCGATGGACCGGCTGCTGTCGATCAGCAAACAGGATTCGCGCGTGCTGAAATCGCCGGCGCCGGCCGTGTTCATCGATACGCTCGGCGGCGCGACGCTCGGGCTGACGCTGCGTTACTGGGCCAAGACCGGTGACTGGTGGGCGCTGAGCCGCGACATGGTCAAACGCGTCAAGCTGAGCTTCGACGAAGGCGGCCACCTGATCCCGGTCTCCGCCGCCAATGGCAATGCGGTTCCGGAACCCGAGCCGGAGGAAGCGCAGAAACCGGCCCGCCGCCGCGCCTCCTCCAAGGATCAGACGACGCGTCAGTGACGCAGGGCGGAACGTTTTGACTCCCTGCCGGTTAATCTCTCAAGGAGATTGACCATGCCGCTGCCGAACTACCGGGACACATTCCTCCAATGCCTGACGACGGTGAAAGGGCTCACGGCGCAATCGGAGGAGTATGTCCGGTTTCGCTGGCAGGCGATCTATCTCACCCGCGGCCGGTTCTCCTATTTCTTCCGCGGCGCGCTGGATGGCGCCAGCATCGGCTTCTCCGGCCAGCAGATCGACCTGACGAATGGCGAGGTCACCATCATCCCCGCCCGCTCCGTCGGCCTCTACGGCGCGACCTTCGGGCTGAACGAAGCGATTACTGCCTATAGCGGCCCGCAGAAATCAGTGATCGAGGTGGCCCATGCCTTCAACGAGGCGAGCAAGATGGATTATCACCCCGAGTTCTTCTACGTGCGCATGAACCTGCTGCACACCGCAAGCGACAGCAAGATGGGATTTGCTCGCGATCCCCGGCTTCGCGAAAACACCAATCTGATCTTCGTCGGACTGGAAGACCAGATGACCGCCGACCTGCTGGAGGAAAGCGACATCGCGCGCTGGGTGGCGCAGGAAAAGCCGATGGCATCCACGGAATGGTATGCCGAGCGGTATTATTACAGCTGAGCTTTGGGCCGAGCCCTCACACACAACACCGCACCCGGCGCCCCCTCGTGGTAACGTCCCTTCTCCCCCGCGGGGAGAAGGTGCCCAAAGGGCGGATGAGGGGGCCGCGCACGCCGCCCGTCAAATACTGTCACCGGCCGGCACATCCTACTCAATCACTCCACAAGCCAACCTCTCGCCCGCATCACCCGCCGGCTGGCTGCGGTAGTCGTCGGAATTGGCATGGATCATCAGCGCCCGGCCGCGGATGCCGTCTTCCTTGCCGTCAAGCGTCACCATGCTGTCGAAGACCTGGGCGCGCAGAATGCCGTCCTGACCGACATACTGGTTCGGCAGGTCACCGGCATGCGGGCCCTTGGCCGCCAGGAAGCCGTGCTCGGCCTTGGTCGGGTTGAAGTGCTTGCCGGCCGATTCGTGGTGCGTTGCCGGATCGCACTTGCCGGTTTCGTGAACGTGGAAGGCGACCCATTTGTTGGCCGGGAGACCTGCAATCTCGGCCTCGATGAAGACGCCGCCATTGGCGGCTGCCGTCAGCGTCGCGCGGCCGGTTTCCTTGCCCTTGGCATCGACGAAATTGGCGGTCGCCGTCTGCTTGTCCTGCGCATTGACGGCAAAGGCCGCCGCGGCGAAGGCGAAGGCCGCGAGCGCGATTGTCTTTTTCATGAGGGTTTCCTTCCGCTTGGCTGTTCGTTGTCCAACGTCTCAAGCCGGAAGGGGTTCCTGCAAAACAAAAGCCGGCCACGAGGACCGGCTTCGTACAATCGCCATTCCCGGCGCCTCAGGAGGCGATATCGAGATCGTACTGGCCGTAGGTGTTGCGGTAAACATCCGGAAGGCCGTCGTCGTTGGATGCGCTCATCGCCATGTCGCTTACGCCACCGCGAAGGCCCATCATCAGGGCGAGAACATTGTCGGTCGCCGTCGAGCGCGGCTCGGACTGCGGTTCGTCTTCGCTCAGCTGAGCGAGAATTCCAGGCTTTTCATCGGCAGCACGCTCGCCACGGCTCAATACGCCGTCGCCATTGGTGTCGAGCCGCGAAAGCGTTGCCAAATAGGCATAGGCCGTGTCTGAAACTGATGAAACATTGCTCATGCAAACCTCCGTTCACCGTCTCTGTCCGGTGATGGCTGTACGCAATACAAAATGTTGGACGATCAAAACTGACTCGGTGAATACCGTGCTTAGTGAGTCGGGTCAATAAGCTGTTAACTTCGCATTAAGGAAGGTTGACAAAGAGTTTTCACCTGTGGCCCGGGCGCCGTTTTCCACGGCTTCTCGCCTTCGCCAAAAGCCTCATTGCAACTGGCGGCGCGAGGCCTTATCTCGGGCGTCGATACCAACAATTGCGGTGACGAGAATGCATCAGGCCGAAGCCTTTGCCCCCTTCGAAAGCCTTGCGGCAGAGCTTATTCCATTCGCCACGGAAGGCGACGACGGTTCGCATGATCTGGCGCATGTGCTGCGCGTCTTCAAGAACGCCATGCGTATCCAGAAGAACGAAGGCGGTGACGCCCGGATCCTGGCAGCCGCCGTGCTGCTGCACGATTGCGTCGCCGTCGAGAAGAGCTCGCCGCTGCGTTCCAAGGCATCGGCGCTCGCCGCCCAGAAGGCATCGGGGATCCTGCAGAAGATGGGCTGGACGGCAGAGGATATCGCCGCCGTCGCTCATGCGATCACCGCGCACAGCTTCTCGGCCAATGTGACGCCCGAGACGCTCGAGGCGAAGATGCTGCAGGATGCCGACCGGCTGGACGCGATCGGCGCTGTCGGCGCGGCGCGCTGTTTCTACATTGCCGGACGCATGGTCTCGGGACTTTACGATCCCTTCGATCCCGATGCCAAGGAGCGCCCGCTCGACGACAAGCGCTATGCCATTGACCACTTCCAGACAAAGCTGTTCAAACTGGCTGACGGCTTCCAGACGGAAGCAGGCCGTGCGCTTGCAGCCGAGCGCGACAAGCGGCTTCGCGATTTCCTCGCGGATTTCATGGACGAGATTTAGGAGACGGGCATGCGCATCAGCGATCTTTTCATCTATCCGCTCAAGAGCGCACGCGGCATTGCCATCCCCTTCTCCGATATCGACGCTTTCGGCCTGCCGGGCGATCGCCGGGCGATGATCACCGATGCTCAGGGGCATTTCATCACCCAGCGCGAATTGCAGGATCTGGCCCGCATCGAGGTGCGCCCGGAAGCGTCCGCTTTCCGCCTGTTGATGGATGGCAAGGGCGAGATCGCCGTGCCGCCGCTGCAGCCTGGCCGGCGCATGGATGTGTCGGTCTGGAAAGAGCCGGTGAACGCCGCCGTTGCCGATGACAACAGCAATCGGCGCCTCTCCGAATGGCTGGGACGCGAGGTGAAGCTGGTGTTCTTCGATGGCGAGGCAAAGCGCATCGCCAGCACCGAATGGGCGGGCGGCGAAACGCCTGTTACCTTTGCCGACGGCTATCAGATCCTGGTGACGACGACCGGTTCGCTGAAGGCGCTGAATGCCGATCTTGCCGCCCACGGCGAAGGCGCCGTCGGCATGGAGCGGTTCCGTCCGAATATCGTCGTCGACATCGACGAGCCCTGGCCGGAGGATCGCTGGGCGGCGATCGAGATCAACGGCATCCGCTTCGATCTCGTCAAACCCTGCGCCCGCTGCATCATGACCACGCAGGACCAGCAGACGGGCTCGCGCGACGTGCCAAACCCGAT
Organism: Rhizobium sp. FG96; assembly: GCF_057808655.1. Taxonomy (NCBI): domain Bacteria; kingdom Pseudomonadati; phylum Pseudomonadota; class Alphaproteobacteria; order Hyphomicrobiales; family Rhizobiaceae; genus Rhizobium; species Rhizobium sp. FG96. Next base: position 161,271 of record NZ_JBMDIL010000001.1, read on the forward strand.
GCCCGCCATGGGGCGCCTGCGCATGTCGGCGGACCGGCGCGTGCCCGGCCCGCTCTTCGGCTGGAACGTGACGCCGCGCGGCAGCGGCAAGATCGCCGTCGGCGACACCGTCAAGGTGATAGAAGAACGCACCGAGGGCTGGCCGCTGAAGGTGCGCAACCGCGCCTAAAGGCCAGCAAGCGCCCGGTCGATCTCTTTCATCACATCTACGGGCAGCGGCCCTTTCACCAGCGCACCGGCATTTTCCTCGACCTGCGCCACCGTGCGGAAGCCGGGGATCGGCAGCGTGCGCGGCGAGCGTGCCCAGAGCCAGGCGAGCGCGCCCTGCGTGAGCGTACGGCCGCCATCGGTCAGCAGATTGCGGACGGCCTCCAGGCGGGCCGCGAATTCCGGCGCGATCTTGCCATCCTCGAAATAGACCATCCAGTCGAGGCTGGCACCGCGGACGTCCTTCTCGCCAACCGTCTTGCCCGGCGTGAACTTGCCGCTGAGCAGACCCATGGCGAGCGGGCCGCGATTGATCGAGATCAAGCCGTTCTTCTCGATGACATCGATCATATCGGGTACCGGCTCGAAGACATTCATCGTATGCTGGATCGAGACGAAGCCGCTGCGATGGACATGGCGGGCGGCGCGGTCCGTGTAGTCGGTGCTCCAGCCGAAAGCGTCGACCTTGCCCTCCGCCTTCAATCGCTCCAGCGTCTCGAAGACCTCATCGGATGCTTCCAGCGGGAAGTCGTTGAGATGGAACTGCAGGAGATCTAGCCGCTCGCGGCGCAGGCGGCGGAGCGAAGTCTCGGCAGAAGCACGGATGAAGGCCGGATCGGCAAAGGCGCCGGTCGCCTGCCTGGTCTTCTCGTCGGTCGCGTGGCCGAACTTGGTGGCGATGACGATGTCGTCGCGATTGCCGATGGCACGGCCGACGATCTCCTCGGAATGCCCTGCCCCGTAATTCGATGCGGTATCGAAAAAGCGGATGCCGAGATCGACGGCGCGCGCGATGGCACGGAGCGATTCGGCGTCATCGACCTCGCCCCAACCGAGCGGCACATCGCCGGCATAGAAGGGACCGCCGATCGCCCAGCACCCCATGCCGAGGCGCGGGATCTCGCGGCCGTTCCATAGCGTGATCGTCGTCGCATTGTCGGGTTTCGTCAGCATGTCATCCTCCTCGATCATCTGCCGTTGCAGGCAGAGATAGGCAGCGCCGAGCGCGGGGTAAACCGCCAGGGCTGCAGGATATCTTTCACGGGTGAAAAACCGCCGTTCAGGCCGGCAGCTTGCCGCCTGCCGCGAGGGGATGCGCCGCGCCGGGTGGCAGCGCCCTGAGGGAGGGGTCGAGCGCCTTCAGGGCCGCCTGGATAAAGCCATCGCGGGCCGAGACGGCATCGATGCCGCGCGGCTCGTAGACATGGCGGTGCAGGAAGAAGCTGGTGAGCCGGAAACCGGCGAGCAGGCTGTCGTAATCGGCGGCGTGATTGCCCTCCTCCGACAGGAAGGTGGGCAGGACCAGCATCTTGTCGGCATAGGGCCTGCCCGCCGCGCGGCAGACGGCGCGGCCGGATTTCGGCGAGACATAGGCGAGATCGTTACGCACCCCCGTGGCGGCGCATTCGGTCAGATCGATACCGTAGCCGAGGTCGTTCAGCACCGCGAGCTCGAAGCGGACGAAGAGCTCGCCGGCATCGGTCGGATTGTGGAGATTGTCGAGGATGACTTCGAGCGCATCGTAGAGATGCGGATGCGGGTCGCGCTCCGGCAGCAGCCGCAGCAGCGCGCCCATCGCCTGCACGCCGTAGACGGCGGTGGCGCTCTCCATCAATCTCGCGGCGCGCAGTTGCAGCGGCTCGATGCGGAATTCGCCGAGATGCTCGTCGAGGCGGGCGCGCCAGATGACGTCGACCTCGTTGCCCGGCTGCAGCACCGGCTGCATGCTGCGCGAACGGCCGGAGCGCACGAGGCCGAGATGGCGGCCGCGGTCACGCGTCATCACTTCGGCGATGACGCTTGTCTCGCCGTGACGCTTCACGCCCAGAACGATTGCATTGCCTTGCCACTGCATCGGCAAAATCCCAAAAACTTCAGGAATCGATCTTAGAGCAACCGCCTGCAAAAGTCATTGAATGGCGTTATTCGCCCGGGAATAGCTTGGCGAGGAAATCGCGCATGGCGCCTTCGTCGAAAGGCTTCACGAGAAGCGGCACCTGCTGCAGGTCGGCGGGAAAATCCGTGGTGTCGGAATAGCCGCTGACGAAGCCGAAGGGGATCAAACGTTCCTTGAGATGACGGGCAAAGCCGAAGCTCATCGACTCGCCGAGATTGACGTCGAGCAGCGCGAAATCATAGGTCTCGGCGCTGACGGCCTCCATCGCCTGATCCAGGCTGTTGGCAATGTCGATCGTCTCAAGGCCGACGGCGCGCAGGATATCTTCCGCTTCCATCGCAATGATGAGACTGTCTTCCAGAACCAGAACACGGGTTGCGTTCATGATTTATGCCCCTCGCTGTGCGCCGCTGACGGCGCGCACCGTCTTCTCAAACCGCATTTCTACCTCTGATGCCCCTCTTGGCCGCCGCGATTGCAAAATCTCGCGGTCCACACCCTAACTTCCCCACTTGCTCGATAGAAAGCAAACCGGGAGGAAAAGTGGCATGTCCGCACCTTATTTTCCATATCACCGATTTGCATTTAAAAAAGACATAGTTGTTGAAACGCTCATATAAAAGGGCGCCGGCCCTCCGCAAGCCCTTCCCAGCCGGCGATCTCCAAGAGGCCCTCGCCGTTCAGCACCTCGCAGCCGCGCTCCTGCCAGCGGATCAGTCCGCGCTCGGCCAGTTTCTTCAGCGTCTTGTTGGTGTGGACGATCGACAGGCCGAGCGTATCGGCAATGTGCTGCTGGGTGATCGGGATGAATTTTCTGCCGTTGAACAGGTTGAGCCGCTTGCCGCGTTCATAGAGGAAGGCGACGAGATATGCGGCGCGCTCGAGCGCGGTGCGGCGGCCGATGCTCAGCAGATGCTCGTCGAGGATTCGCTCCTCCTGGGCGGCAATCCAGGTGATGTCGAAGGCGAGCGACGCATGCTTGTTATAGAGCGTCATCAGCTTGTCGCGCTCGAAGACGCAGAGCGAGACGGGTGACAGCGCCTCGACCGAATGCTGCATCTCGTCCATGATCGTGCCCTGCAGGCCGATCAGGTCTCCGGGCATCACATAGTTCAGGATCTGGCGGCGGCCGTCTTCCAGCGTCTTGTAGCGAAAGCCCCAGCCGGAGAGCACGGTGAAGAGATGGGCGCTGTTGGCACCCTCGACGAGGATCGTCGCCCCCGCATCGGCGGCAAGCTCGCCCTTCTTGAAACGGCTGACGAAATCCAGTTCGTCACCGCTGAACTCCCTGAAATGCGGCAATGGCCGCAAGGGACATTGCTCGCATGGTGTCTTGAACGAATGCGCTGGTTTTGCCGTTGCCATCCCTGCCCGAGCCCGCAAAAATCGGCAGCCACCGGTCCGCAGCGCCGTTCGATGCTGGAAATGCGACGGCGGGGATTTTGTTCCGCGAACGGCCGGGTTTTTTTATTGAAAAACAATGGCGTGAGGGGTGGGCGAGAGAATTTTTGCCACCGAGGCGCCCGGAGCCCCCTCATCCGGCCCTATCGGGCCACCTTCTCCCCGCTGGGGAGAAGGGATAGGAGACGTTGCGGCCACTCCCCTTCTCCCCTCGGGGAGAAGGTGCCCGAAGGGCGGATGAGGGGGCCGCCAGCGCCCCGACTAAATGTCCTGCCCGGCCCCACTCCCGTCAGCGCGGGAAATCCAGACCCATCTCGCGGAATCGTTCCGGGTCGTCGCCCCAGTTCTCACGCACCTTCACGAACAGGAAGAGATGAACGTTCTGCTCGAGGATTTCGGAGAGCTCGCGGCGCGATGCGGACGAGATCGCCTTGATGGTTTCGCCACCCTTGCCAAGCGCAATCTTCTTCTGGCTGTCGCGCTCGACATAGATGACCTGCTCGATGCGCACCGAGCCGTCCTTGCGCTCTTCCCACTTCTCGGTCTCGACGTGAGACGAATAGGGAAGTTCCTGGTGCAAGCGCAGGAAGAGCTTTTCGCGGGTGATTTCGGCGGCGAGCTGGCGCATCGGCAGATCGGAGATCTGGTCTTCCGGATAGTACCAGGGGCCTTCAGGCAGCGTCTTGGCGAGATAGTCCATAACATCGTCGCAGCCCGAGCCGTTTTCGGCCGAGATCATGAAGGTCTGGTCGAACTGGACGGTCTGGTTGGCGGTGGCGGCCAGCGCCAGCAGCAGTTCGCGGTTGACGCGGTCGATCTTGTTCAGGACGAGGATCTTGCGCTGCGGCACATCCTTCAGGCCTTCGAGAATGGCTTCGGCATCGCCACGCAGACCGCGCTCGCTGTCGATCAGCAGCATGATGACATCCGCATCCTTGGCGCCGCCCCAGGCCGACGTCACCATGGCGCGGTCGAGCCGGCGGCGCGGCTTGAAGATGCCTGGCGTGTCCATGAAGACGATCTGTGCGTTGTTGTGGATCGCGATGCCGCGCACGATGGCGCGCGTCGTCTGAACCTTGTGGCTGACGATCGACACCTTGGCGCCGACCAGCCGGTTGACCAGCGTCGACTTGCCGGCATTGGTCGGCCCGATCAGGGCGACGAAGCCGGAATGCGTTGGGCCATGCGTTTCTTGGGCGCCATCATGCGCCATGTCGTTTTCTTCGGTCATCGTTCCGTCAATTCCCGGCAGAGGACTTCTGCCAAATAGCTTCGCGTTCGAGCATTCTTGTCGCTGCGGCCTGTTCGGCTGCGCGCTTGGAGCGGTCGATACCCGTTTCCGGGGAGACACCGGCCACTTCCACCGTCACCGTGAAGCGCGGATCATGATCCGGCCCGGTGCGTTCTTCAACACGATATAGGGGCGTTACGCCAAATTTCGCGTGGGCCCATTCCTGCAATTCGGTCTTGGCATCCCGGCGGGCGCCATCGGCGCGCACCGCCCGCTTCTCCCAGAACTTCAGGATGAAGCGGCGGGCGGTCTCCAGACCACCGTCGAGATAGAGCGCGGCGATCAGGCTTTCGACCACATCGGCGCGAACGTTCATCATCCGCTTGCCGGTGAGTTTCTTCACGTCGGCGCCGGTGCGGATGAAAAGATGCAGGTCGAGCTCGTCGGCGACAGCCGCGCAAGTGTCTGCGCTGACCAGCTGGTTCAGCCGGACAGAGAGCTCACCTTCCGCGGCAGTGCCGAAGGTCTTGAAAAGCAGCTCGGCGATGCAGAGGCCAAGCACTCTGTCGCCGAGGAATTCGAGACGTTCGTAATTGCCGCCCTTCTGCGTTCGGGCGCTGGCATGCGTCAAGGCGCGGTCCAGGCGCTCCTTCTCGGCGAACTCGTGACCGATCAAGGCTTCAAGCTTGGTCCGGTCTGCCGCCGAGAGCGTCTGAGCCTTCGTCATTCAACAACCTTGAAGAGACGGTCCCAACGCATGTTGGACGGCCATTTCCAGATTTCGCGGAACGAGGTGTCGTTGCCGAGCGAGAAGAAGATGACGCTGGCGCGGCCAACGAGGTTCTCGGCGGGCACGAAGCCGACATCGAAGCGGCTGTCCAGCGAATTGTCGCGGTTGTCGCCCATCATGAAGTAGTGGCCTTCGGGAACGACGAATTCCTGGGTGTTGTCACCACGGGAAACCGGCGACTGGTCGAGCGTGTCGTAGGTCTTGCCGTCATCCAGCGTTTCGCGGAAAACCGGAACGTCCTGGCCCGGATCCTGCGCATAGTCGGAATTGAAGGTGCCGTCGGCGACCTTCGGAACCGGCTTGCCGTTGATCAGCAGAACGCCGTTCGTCACCTGGATCTTGTCGCCCGGGAGACCGACGACGCGCTTGATGTAGTCGATCTCGGGGTTCGGCGGGAAGCGGAAGACGACGATATCGCCCCGCGCCGGTTCGCTACCGAAGATACGGCCGCTGAACAGGTTCGGCGAGAAAGGCAGCGAGTATTTCGAATAGCCGTAAGCGAACTTGTTGACGAAGATGTAGTCACCAACCAGGAGCGTCGGCATCATCGAGCCGGACGGGATGGTGAAAGGCTGGAAGAAGACCGTGCGGATCACCATCGCCAGCAGCAATGCCTGGATGATGACCTTGATGTTTTCCCACAGAGCGTTCGGCTTGGTATCGGCTTTTTCGGACACGCAGTCTTATTCCTTAAAGGCGCCGAAGCGGCGCAATTCTATAGTTGCTTCTCTCTAGCGGCTTCGGCCGGTGGCGGCAATGGCGCGAACATTAAAAGCGACGACAGGCCGCGGCTCAGCCGGCTTCCGGCAGCGCCTCGATGATCACGAATGCCTGAGCAAGCGGATAATCATCGGTTATTGTCAAATGAATGACCGGACGGTGCCCGGCCGGCATCATCGCTTCCAGGATGACGGCAGCCCCACCCGTCAGCTTCATCGCCGGCTTACCGCTCGGCAGGTTTACGACGCCCATGTCCTTCCAGAAGACGCCCTGAGCGATGCCGGTGCCGAGCGCCTTGGAGCAGGCTTCCTTGGCGGCAAAGCGCTTGGCGTAGGATTCGGCGCGGTTCGCGCGGCGGTCGGAGCGGGCGCGCTCGACATCGGTGAAGCAGCGGTTTGTGAAACGCTCGCCGAAACGCTCGATCGACTTTTCTACGCGGCGGATGTCGATGAGGTCGCTGCCAATACCGATGATCATGAAAGGTCCTTCTGCGGGCGGAACGTCAGACGGTGGGCACGTCATGCACCTGATGGCTGAGACGCAGCTTGGCGCGCTCCATCAGGCGGGCGCGGCGGCGGGACTGGAAGCCCCTGACGGTGTAGAACGTCAGCGCGTAAAGCACAACCGAGGTGACGGCACCGGGCGGAATGGCGCCGATCAACATCGGCTCCAGCACGGGGCGCCAGAGCTCGGTGAAATTCAGCTGGTGGAACATCTCGTGGAGATCGATCGACTGGCCGCCCAGCGTATCCTTGCGGGCGAGCACGAGATGGCCGATTTCCCAGGTGATGCCCCAGATGAAGGGATAGGTCAGCGGATTTCCGAAGGCGGCGCATCCGAGTGCGGCGGCCACCATGTTTCCCGAGAGGAAATAGGTGATCACGAAGGCCATGATGAAATGCACGCCGATGAACGGCGTCCAGGACACGAACACACCGGCGGCCACGCCCGCCGCAACAGCATGCGGCGAGGCCGTCAATCTCATGACGCGCATTCTCAGATAGCGCGCGGGACGCAGAAAGCCTTTGCGGGGCCATAAGGCCTCCCGCATTCTCTCGCGAAATCCTGCAGGTTTTCTACGGCGGAACAACATGGCGGCTATTTAGTGCAGCGCACCTCACCATGACAAGAGCGGCGAAAAATCACGGGGTCCGCCTGCCGCTCTTTGCTGTCGTCACACTTTTCAGCGTCTACTCACAGGGCGCACATAATGCATGGCGCCCCATCACATCTTCGCAAGTATTAACGCGGTATTAACGGGTACGGAACAGACCGCGGTCAACCTGACGCTGACGATACTCAAGATCGATACGGTCGTACGAGCCGTTCAGGTAGGCCATTTCACGTTCCTGAGCATTCGGAGCGCGAAGAGCGCGGGCGATTTTCTTGATAGGACCAAACATAGCGTTGCCTCTTTCTTTCGTTCATTCTCTGATGACACGGAAGATAAGTGCTGCAGCGCACAATTACCAACGCTCTAATACAGGTGCAGCCATGCGCATTACGCATGTCTCGCCTTTTCGTCGTGCAAATTCGGTCACAAAACGATCATAAAATGTGCAGACGCCTCAGTCGTAGAGGCGCCGCACCGTCGCAATGCAGTCCAGTTCCTTGAGCTGGGCGAGCATCTGGTTCAGCTGGCGGAGATCCCAGACCTCGATATCCAGCGTCATTTCGGTGAAATCGGCGGCAACGCGCACCGTGTTCAGGACACGGATATTGACGTCGAGACCGCCGACCGTCTGCGCCACTTTTGCAAGGGTGCCTGGCTCGTTCAGCGCATTGACCATGATGCGGGCCATGAAGCGAGACTTGTTGGCCTCGTCGAGATCCCAGCGTACGTCGATCCAGCGGTCCGGCTGATCGTCGAAGTGCTGGAGCGCCGAAGACTGGATCGGGTAGATGGTGATCCCCTTCCCCTTCTCCATGATGCCGACGATGCGATCGCCGGGCACGGCGCCGGTGGGTGCGAACTGCACGGCGATGTTGCTGGAGATGCCGCGGATCGGCACGGCATCGACGCCCGCTTCGCCTACCAGCAACCCGGCTTCGGCGCCTTCCTTGGTCTTGCCCGGCACCTTGAAGATCATGCCGGAAGCGCTGCGGACGTTGAACCAGCCTTCATCGCCGCTCGGCTTGACCGTGACGCGCTCGTCCTGGTGATCCGGATAGACGGCGCGCAGCACGTCGAGCGAGGACATCTCGCCACGGCCGACGGCGGCAATGGCGTCCTCGACATCCTTCTGGCCGAGGCGGTGAAGCGCGGGCTTCATGGCATCGCGCGAGAAGATCTTGCCGGCGCGGTCGAAGGTGCGCTCGAGGATGCGGTGGCCGAGGCCGGCATATTGCTTGCGGATCGCCATGCGGGTGGCGCGGCGGATGGCGGCGCGCGCCTTGCCGGTGACGACGATCTCTTCCCAGGCGGCCGGCGGCACCTGCACGCCGGAGCGGATGATCTCGACTTCATCGCCATTCGCCAGACGCGTCACCAGCGGCATGATGCGGCCGTTGATCTTGGCGCCGACCGTGGTGTCGCCGATATTGGTGTGGACGGCATAGGCGAAGTCGATCGGTGTCGCCCCACGCGGCAGCGCGATCAGCTTGCCTTTCGGGGTGAAGCAGAAGACCTGGTCCTGGAAGAGTTCGAGCTTGGTGTGTTCGAGGAATTCTTCCGGGCTGTCGCCCTCGGCCAGCGCCTCGATGGTGTGGCGCAGCCAGGAATAGGCATTGGATTCGCGCGAGAGGATGTCGCCCTCGGGGCTGGTCGCACCGTCCTTGTAGAGCGTGTGCGCGGCGATGCCGTATTCGGCGATCTCATGCATGCGCTTGGTGCGGATCTGCAGCTCGATACGCTGCGAGGACGGACCGACGATCGTGGTGTGCAGCGAGCGGTAGTCGTTCTGCTTCGGCGTCGAGATATAGTCCTTGAAGCGGCCGGGCACGACGCGCCAGCGGGTGTGGACGATACCGAGCGCCCGGTAACAGGCCGGGATCTCATCGACGAGGATGCGAAAGCCATAGACATCGGAGAGCTGCTCGAAGGAGAGCGACTTCGACTGCATCTTGCGGAAGACCGAATAGGGCTTCTTCTGGCGGCCCTTGACGTAGACGCTCTCCATGCCGTTCGCCACGAGCAGGTCGCGCAGTTCCGTCTCGATCTTCTTGACGAGGCCTTCATTGCGCTGGGAGAGCTCCTCCAGGCGCTTGGTGACGGTCTCGTAGGCTTCCGGATTGATATGGCGGAAGGAGAGCTCCTCAAGCTCGTCGCGCATGTCCTGCATACCCATGCGGCCGGCGAGCGGCGCGTAGATATCCATCGTCTCTTCCGAGATACGGGCGCGCTTGTCGGCAGCCATATGGTCCAGCGTGCGCATGTTGTGCAGGCGGTCGGCGAGCTTGACGAGCAGCACACGCACGTCGTCGGAAATGGCGAGCAGCAGCTTGCGCAGGTTTTCGGCCTGCTTTGCCTTCTTGGTGACGAGGTCGAGCTTCTTGATCTTGGTGAGGCCCTCGACGAGACGGCCGATATCCTCGCCGAACAGTTCGTCGATCTCGGCGCGGGTCGCCGTCGTGTCCTCGATCGTGTCGTGCAGCAGGGCGACTGCGATCGTCGACTCGTCGAGATGCATGTCGGTCAGAATGGCGGCGACTTCGAGAGGATGGGAGATGTAGGGATCGCCGCTGGCCCGCTTCTGCTGGCCGTGCTTCTGCATGGCGTAGACATAAGCTTTGTTCAGCAGAGCTTCATTGGCATCGGGCTTGTATTTCTGCACCCGCTCCACGAGCTCATACTGACGCATCATGCCGCAACAACTCCGATAAAAATAAAAGCGCGCCAATCAACGATTGGCGCACAGATTGGCAATAATATGCCCTAGCAATAAAGGCGCAAGATTGACGATTGGTAATCGTCAATAAAGCCGCGAGACTTAGTAGTCGTCGCTCTTTTCCGGCGGCACGAGGCCTTCGATACCGGCAAGAAGTTCTTCTTCCGACATCTGGTCGAAAGTGATGGTTTCCGGCAGGTCGTCCTGCTCTTCGCCATCGGCAGCGGCAACACCGCCGGCAGCAATCAGGCTTGCCGGATCGGGCTCGGGCTCGTCGACTTCGACGTGCTTCTGCAGCGAATGGATCAGGTCTTCCTTCAGGTCGTCGGGAGACAGGGTCTCGTCGGCGATTTCGCGAAGGGCTACAACCGGGTTCTTGTCGTTGTCGCGATCGATGGTGATCGAGGCACCCTGGGAAATCAGCCGGGCGCGGTGGCTGGCAAGCAGAACCAGCTCGAAGCGGTTCTCAACTTTGTCGATGCAATCTTCTACTGTGACACGGGCCATTGCCTGTCCTTTGCGGTCGTGATCTCGGGATTGACACGCCCGATACAATTAAAACCCGGCGAATTCAAGTTTTTCGTGCGTTGACCCGTAGTTTCCGGGCTATCCTGTTAAAATCACACAGGGAATATGACATTTCCACCAATAGTTGCTTGGAATATGCCGAATCGTGCCCTAAATCTCCTGTATATGAATAATTCATAAATTACGGATTATTCCTCTCGGCAGGCAAGTCATTGTTTTTATGTGATTTTGGCGAGAGCCCATTTGGATTACTCTAATTGGATTGGCAAGCGATGTTCGACCCACGGGAAAAAATTGCACTCTTCATTGATGGCGCCAACCTCTATGCGGCATCCAAGAGCCTCGGCTTCGATATTGACTACCGGAAGCTGCTGAAAGCCTTCCAGAAGCGCGGCTATCTGCTGCGTGCCTACTATTATACCGCGTTGATCGAAGACCAGGAATATTCCTCGATCCGCCCGCTGATCGACTGGCTTGACTATAACGGCTACAAGGTCGTGACCAAGCCTGCCAAGGAATTCACCGACTCCATGGGCCGCCGCAAGATCAAGGGCAACATGGATATCGAACTCGCGATAGACGCGATGGAACAGTCCGAAACCGTCGATCACCTGGTGATCTTCTCCGGTGACGGCGATTTCACGACGCTGGTGGAAGCGCTGCAGCGCCGTGGCCGCAAGGTTTCGATCATCTCGACGATGGCAACGCAACCGCCGATGATCGCCGACGATCTGCGCCGCCAGGCCGACCATTTCATCGACCTTCTGTCGCTCAAGGCCGAAATCGGCCGCGATCCGTCCGAACGTCCGCAGAAGCCGGTCGCCGAGACCACGGCTGCCGTCGACAGCGACGACTGACCAAGACGGCCGGTTGCAACCGGCCGCATCATTCCCTGGAAATTTGTGAGTTTCGCAGCCGGTCACGATCGGCTGCACCAAGCGGTTGCGCCTCGCCGGCGCTGAAGAACTGGCGCGAAGGCGGCTGAAGGATCAGCCGTTATCCTTCATCAACCGGCTCTTCTGCCGGTTCCAATCGCGTTCCTTCTCCGTCTCGCGCTTGTCGTGCAGCTTCTTGCCCTTGGCGAGCGCCAGCTCCATCTTGGCGCGGCCGCGATCGTTGAAATAGATCTTCAGCGGCACGAGCGTCATGCCTTCGCGGTTGATACCGGAGCGCAGGCGATTGATCTCGCGAGCCGAAAGCAGCAGCTTGCGGCGACGGCGCGGCTCGTGATTGAAGCGATTGGCCTGCAGATATTCCGGAAGATAGGAATTGATCAGCCAGATTTCACCATCTTCATCGGAAGCATAGGATTCGGCGATATTGGCCTTGCCCTCGCGCAGCGACTTGACCTCGGTGCCCTTCAGCACGAGGCCCGCCTCGTAGGTATCGATGATCTCGTAATTGAAGCGCGCCTTGCGATTTTCGGCGACGATCTTCTTGACGACACGCTGGCTGCCTTTGGGGGCCATGACGAAATTCCAATTCTTGGGGCGCGCAACGGCGCGCCCTCATTTGCTGCCCATTATGTAGGGGAACTGCAAGTGCTTGTGAAGACAGGCGCCCTGCCCTCACCGGCAGCTTAGTTCAGGAGGCCGGCGTGGCGGAGCGCCGCGTCCATGGCCGCTTCGGTGCCGGCTTCCAGCGAGGAGACCAGCGGCGAGCGGACATTGCGGCTCATACGGCCGAGCTTGTTGAGGCCGTACTTGGCGCCGCAGACGCCCGGCTCCATGAAGACGGCCTTGTGCAGCGGCATCAGGCGATCCTGATATTCCAGCGCCTTGACGTAATCACCGGCGAGCGTTGCCGCCTGGAACTCCGCACAGAGGCGCGGCGCGACATTGGCAACAACCGAGATACAGCCGACGCCGCCATGGGCATTGAAGCCCAGAGCCGTTGCATCTTCGCCGGAAAGCTGACGGAAATCCTTGCCGCAGGCGATGCGCTGTTCGGAGACGCGCTCGATCTTGCCGGTCGCATCCTTGACGCCGACGATGTTGGAATGCGCCTTGGCAAGCACACCCATCGTTTCCGGCGACATGTCGATCACCGAACGGCCCGGGATGTTGTAGATGTAGATCGGCAGCTTGACGGCTTCGGCGATCGCCGAGAAATGCGCGATCAGGCCCTTCTGCGTCGGCTTGTTGTAATAGGGCGTGACGACGAGGATCGCATCCGCGCCTGCCTTTTCGGCATGCTGGGCAAGCTCGATCGCTTCGCGGGTGTTGTTCGAACCGGCACCGGCCATGACGGGCACGCGCTTGGCAGCCGCTTCGATGCAGAGTTCCACGACCCGTTTGTGCTCGGCATGCGACAGCGTCGGCGATTCGCCGGTCGTCCCGACAGGAACGAGGCCGCTGCTTCCCTCTTTGATCTGCCAGTCGACGTGAGCAGCGAAAGCCGCCTCATCGATATTGCCGGCATCTGTGAAAGGGGTGACGAGGGCGGGAATGGATCCCTTGAACATGCAGAACTCCCTAAGGCCGAAATCCACGCTTCGGCCGCATTCTTTGGATAAGAGTTGCGCACCATAGAGCGGTGAAAACGCCGCGACAAGCGTGGTGAGATCGGTTTAGGGCAAATTCCGATATCAAATGTGAACGAAGTTTACCGGTTCCGGTAAGCTTTCATTAAGATGCCGTTTGCGAGACTTGGGGCCACGTTTTCGTTGCGAGTATCCCGAATGAAAAGAGCTGTCCTGATCCTGACCGCCCTCGGCCTTTCGGCCGCCGCGTGGGGCAGCGCCGCGTCTCCATTGCCGCAGACGGGCATTCCGGTACCCGACGCCAAGCCCCTCGGCTATCTGCCGCAGACATCCGCCCCCGAAACGATCATGACCGGTTCCATTCCGCGCACCGTCGCGCCGATCAATGGCGACCTGAAGAGCGGTCTCGACGCGCTCTCGGCCAAGAACCCGCAGCAGGCAATCTCCGTCCGCGACGGCATGGCCAAGGGAACGCTCGACCGGCATATCCTGACCTGGGCCATCGCCATGTCGGGCCTCAAGGGCGTGCCCTCCTACGAAATCGCCGGCGCCTCCCAGGAACTGAAGGGCTGGCCGGCGCTTTCCAGGCTGCGCGCCAATTCCGAGCACGCGCTCTATGACGAAAACCCCGATCCGGCAGCGGTGCTCGCCGCCTTCGGCGAGACGGCACCGGAGACGACGCAGGGCGCGATCGTTCTCTCCCGCGCGTTGATTTCAGCCGGAAAGCAGCAGCAGGCCGCCAAATATATCCGCAAGGTCTGGCGCGGCGAAGGGCTAGACAAGGACACCGAGGACAAGGTCCTCGCCGAGTTCTCCGGCCTGCTTTCCCCCGCCGATCACAAGGCGCGCATGGACTACCTCATGTATCGCGGGCGCACGGCGCAGGCCAAGCGCTTCGGAGACATGGGCCAGGCGCAATCGCTCTACAAGGCATGGTCGGCCGTCGCGGCCAAGGCACCGAACGCGGCTGCCCTACTCAATGGCGTCGATGCGAAGTGGGGTACCGATCCCGGCTATCTCTTCGCCCGCATCGAATATCTGCGCAAGCAGGACAAATATGCCGAAGCGGCCAAGCTTCTGGCGCAAATGCCCTCGAAGCGCGACGAGCTCGTGAACGCCGGCGAATGGTGGAACGAACAGCGTATCGTCAGCCGCGGCCTGGTCGATCAGGGTCAGTTCGCCGCCGCCTACAAGATCGTCGCCAACAGCGCTGCGACCAGCACCGCCGATATCGTCGAAGCCGAATTCCATGCCGGATGGTATGCGTTGCGCGGGCTTCAGGAGCCGGAAGCCGCCGAGACGCATTTCCGCAAGATCCTGCAGGTTTCCAGCGGCCCGCTTTCGGTCTCGCGCGCCTGGTACTGGCTCGGCCGCGCCGCGGAAGCCGGTGGTCCCGGCAAGTCCGCCGAATTCTACACCAAGGCCGCAAGCTTCCCGAGCACCTTCTACGGTCAGCTCGCCAGCGAACGCTTGGGCCGCAAGACGCTGAACGTCGCCTATCCCTCGCCGAGCGCCGCCGACCGGCAGAACCTGCAATCCCGCGAAGCCGTGCAGGCCATCTCCCGCCTTGAGGCCGCCGGCCATGGATGGCGCGCCGCGACCCTTTATCTGGCGCTCGCCGACCAGATCCAGAGCCCCGGCGAGCTTGCGATCCTGACCGCGCAGGCCGAACGCTCCGGCGACCATCACCTTTCGCTGCAGATCGGCAAGATTGCCTATTCGCGCGGCATCGATGTCGCAGCACTCGCTTTCCCTGTCGGTGTCATCCCGTCGAGTGCCAATATTTCCGGCTCCGGCAAGGCGCTCGCCTATGCGATCGCCCGCCAGGAAAGCGCCTTCAACCCTGCCGCCGTCTCCGCCGCCAATGCGCGCGGCCTGCTGCAGCTGCTGCCGGGCACGGCCAAAGCTGTCGCCAAGCGCCACAACATCACCTTCTCCGCCGACAAGCTGACGGCCGACGCCGGCTATAACGCCACGCTCGGCGCCCACTATCTCGGCGAACAGATCGATGCCTTCGGCGGCTCCTATATCCTGACCTTCATCGCCTATAACGCCGGACCGAAGCGCGTACCCGAATGGATCGCCCGCTACGGCGACCCGCGCGGCAAGAATATCGACGAGATCGTCGACTGGATCGAGCGCATCCCCTTCCCCGAAACGCGTAACTATGTGCAGCGGGTGATGGAGAATTACGAGGTCTACAAGGCAAGGCTGGGCCAGACGCCCGATATCGAACGCGACCTGATCGGCGGCCGCTCCTCCTGAGAGCGCTTGCAGATTGACGCGCCGGCGCTAACCTCCCTGGCAACAGGGAGATGGCGATGACGACGAATTTCAATACCGGCTTCGTAGCGCAGACGATCGCCACGGCCGACGGCCTCAAGCTGCATGCCCGGGACTATGGCAGCGCGCATGGAGACGCGCTCCCCGTCATCTGCCTGCCCGGCCTGACGCGCAACTCCCGCGACTTCCACCAGTTGGCGATGATGCTTTCGAGCCATCCCCAATCCCCCCGCCGCGTCATCGCCTTGGATTATCGCGGCCGCGGACAATCGGATTGGGATCACAACAAGGCCAATTACAACATCGCCGTCGAGGCGCAGGATGTGCTCACCCTCTGCGAAACCCTCGGTATCCACCGCGCCATCTTCATCGGCACCTCCCGCGGCGGACTGATTCTGCATCTGATCGCCATGATGAAGCCGGAGCTGCTGGCGGGCGTGGTGCTGAACGATGTCGGGCCGGTGCTTGAGGTCGAAGGGCTACGGCATATCCAGAACTATCTCGGCCATGCCAGAGCGCCCCGTGATTGGGACGATGCGGCGGCCATCCTGCAGGATCTACACGGCAAGGCGTTTCCGGCGCTCGGCTCGGAGGACTGGCGGGAGATGGCGGAGGCACTTCACCGGCGCGACGGCGACCGGATCGTCAGCGATTTCGACCCCGCGATTGCGGAGGCGATGATTGCGGCCGATCTCGGCAAGCCGTTGCCGGATATGTGGGCGCAGTTCGAGGCGATGAGACTGGTGCCGCTGCTGGTCGTGAGGGGCGAGAATTCGACGCTGCTCTCGGAGGAGACGGTCGGGGAGATGGCGAAGCGGCATCCGAAGAGCGAGAGAATCATTGCGACCGGGCAAGGGCATGCGCCGTTGCTGCATGTTGATGGGGTTGGCGAGCGCTTCGTGCAGTTCATCGACTCATGTGGCTAGCAAACGGGCTTGCCGCAGCGAACGAAGAACGCGGCAATATCCCGCAATGCAAAAAGCCCGGCTCAGAGAGCCGGGCTTTCCTGATTAGACCAAAGTCAGATCAGATTAGAATGCACGCTGCAGACGGAAGAAGCCCGAAACGCCATCGACGTTGTCGTCGCCGTCATCTACGTTGCCGTAATTGATAGCCAGCTTCGTGGAGAGGTTCTCAACGATCTGGTAGTCGAAGGTTACGCCAGCGAGCCATGCATGGCCATCGTCGTAGTTGCCATCGGCATCGGTCGTGACGTTGGCGATGTACTGAACGCCAGGGGTGATCGTGAACTTGTCAGTAGCCTTGACAGCGTACTGAGCAGCGATCGACCATTCGCCAGCCGTGAAGTAGGCGCTTTCGCCGCTGGAGTAGATACCAGCGATACCGAAGGTACCCGGACCAACGTCAGCACCGAGCTTTACGCGGATAGCGCCATCTTCTGCGTCGAAGTCGTAACCACCGATGATTTGGTAGGTGAAGGCGCCAACAGTGCCGCCAACGCCAACGTCGATACCGACGTCGTTACCACCGGTTTCCCAATCGAAGCCGTGACCGCCGAGTTCTTCAACAGCGATACCTGCGTAGAAGTCGCCAGACTCGTACTGGTAGCGAATGGTGTTGAAGTTGGTTTCGCCGGAGTTCAACGTGTCGAATTCGCCCGAGAAGTCATCATCCCACCAGTTGACGAACTTACCGACGCGGAGACCAGCGATGTCGATGTAGGCGGTATCGAGAACGGTTTCGTTCTGCGAGGACTGGTTCAGAGCGTCGCCTGCCGGGCGGTAGTTAGCCTGGTAAACGATAACGCCGGTGAGCGGGCCGTATTCGGTGTCGCTCTTAGCCGTGAACTGAACCTGACCGCGCGTACGGACGTTCCAGTCTTCGGTGCCGCCAAGCACAGTGCCGTCATCCAGTACGTCGCCGCTGGTTTCGAAAGCATCGCCGAAGCCGAAGTTTACGTCAAAACGAACGTAGCCTTCGATCTTGAGGCAGGTTTCGGTGCCCGGGATGTAGAAGTAGCCAGTGCCGTATGCGTCGCAAACGCGAACGTATTCTACTGCTTCCGGCTCAGCTGCGACGATTGCGTCGGCAGCGTGAGCACCAGATACTACTGCCAGAGCAGCAGCGGAGCCGAGAAGAAGGCTCTTGATTGTCATTGGTGACCTCCAATTCAAAGTTTCGATCGGGTCTGGGATTTTTCGCCGTTAGAGCAGCGTTCCCTGCCCCATCCCCATGTTTCAAGAAGTCGGACGATCAACCGCCCTCGCTTCCGAGGTTGAAAATACAAGACGGCGTCCGTCACGCAATCACCAACTGCCACCTTTGTGTTGTTTGCATCTTCCTTCACGGACCCCTGTTGCTCAAAGGACACAAAATCGACATACGCCCTGCGCGGTTCTTTATACTTCGTTAAGAAACCCCCGGTTTTGCAGGGGGTTAGCGCCATTGGGCATGTGAAGAAACAGTCAATATGTGCCGCAATGATACCGGTTTTCCGCCAGATTCGGGGCTTTTGCTGACTTGCTTATGAAGACCGCGATGCTTCGGCGAAGCGGTTCACGGCTTGTCGAGCCACCGTGAATCACTGACCGGCGTCGATGATTCCCGATTTTGATTCTGCGCCGCGCTGAATTCGATTCCACCAATGACAAAATCCGCCGGAAGGATTCGCGGCGGATCATTCAGAATTCGATGCTGGGAGATTTCTAAGAAGGATGGCGGAGAAGATGGGATTCGAACCCACGATACCCTCTCGGGTATACTCCCTTAGCAGGGGAGCGCCTTCGACCACTCGGCCACCTCTCCGGTGCGAGCCTGATAGAGTCATTCGACTGGTGAAGCAAGCGGTTTTTCGGCTTTTCACAGTCGAGATCAACAGTCTCGCGGTCTTTATGCCAACAGCTGCTTCAGATCGGCCGAAGCGTCGGCCAGAACGGCCTTGTCCGGGTTGATTCCGGTTTCCAGCATCTTCTTGCCCGTCACATAGGCCTTGGCGTCGTTGATCGCGTCGACGGCGATGAACTGGCCGTTCCTGAAATACCAGATCGAATGAGCGCCTTCGCGGGCGCCGGGGCGCAGCAGCGTCTGGTCGTAGCCGAGATTGAAACCGGCGATCTGCAGCTTCACATCATACTGATCCGACCAGAACCAGGGCTTCGGATCATAGGCAGCATTGCCGCCGGCGATGACGGCGGCTGCGGCATCGGCCTGGTCGACGGCGTTCTGCACCGATTCGAGGCGGATGCGGCCGCCTTGCCAGGGAAGCACGGCGCAATCGCCTGCAGCATATATGGAGGGATCGGAGGTACGGGCGAATTCGTCGACGATGATCCCGTTGGCGACTTCGAGACCGGCTTCCTTGGCGAGCTGGTCGTTCGGCACGACGCCGATGCCGACGATGGCGAAATCGATGTCGATGACCGATCCGTCGGAGAGCTCGGCGCCGGTGACGCGGCCGTTCGTGCCGATCAGATGCTTCAGGCCGGTCTTTTCGCGGATGACGACGTCGTGCGTCTCGTGAATCACCCGGATGATGTCGGCCGTTTCCTTGGCAGCGACGCGCTGCAGGATTCGGTCGGCCATTTCGATGACGGTGACTTCGAGGCCGAGATGGCGAGCAACGGCCGCCGCTTCGAGGCCGATATAGCCGCCGCCTATAATAAGGACTCGGCGGCCCGGGCGCATTTCGCCGGCGAGCAGATCGGCATCGCGCTTGTCGCGCGCGACATAGACGCCTTCGAGATCGCCGCCGATAGAAGCGGGAAGCTGGCGCGGCGTCGAGCCGGTCGTCAGCGCCAGCGTTCCATAGTCTATTGTCGAGCCGTCCTGCAGCACGACCTGCTTTGTATCACGCTTGATCTGCTCGACCCAGGTCGAGAGGCGGATCTCGACATTATTATCCGGGTACCACTGCTCCGGGCGGAACAGCAGGCGGTCGAAGCTCATCTCGCCGAGGAGATATTTCTTGGAGAGCGGCGGGCGCTGGTAGGGCAGAACATCCTCGGCGCCGAGAATGGTGATGGGGCGGGTATCCTTCAGGGCGCGCAGCTTTGCTGCCATGGCGAAGCCTGCCTGCCCTGCGCCGATGATTACCAGTCTGTCCGTCACGGTCCCGCTCCCTGCATTCGTTATTGAGGCGAGAGGTAGTCCCCGCCCCTCGCGCCGTCAACAGGAAGAGACTGTCTCATATCTCGATCCAGCGGCGCTCGTGGAACGACTGTGCCATGGCGTGAACAGACTTCTCTATCCTAAGACCGTCTTCAAATGTGACCAAGGACGACGGCTCACCGGATATTGCGCGGATCAGCTCGCGGCATTCGATGATCTTCAGATCGTTAAAGCCGAGACCGTGGCCGGGCGCCGGGATGAAGTGGTCATAGGGCTGATGGGCGGGGGCCGCGAGAACCTTGCGGTAACCCTGCTCCGTGCCGCGGCCCGTCGCCTGATAGAGATCGAATTCGTTCATCCGCTCCTGATCATAGGCGATCGAGCCCTTCGAGCCGTAGATCTGCAGGGCGATGCGGCCCTTGCGGCCCCAGGCGGCGCGGTTGGCCATCAGCACGGCGGAGATGCCGCCGCCGAGACGCATCAGGACGTTCGCCGCATCGTGATTCTCGACCGCGCGGCGGCCACCTTCCTTCAGAGGGCGATCGGCATAGGGCTTCACCATATCTGTAATGACGGCCTCGACATGACCGAACAGATACCAGAGCAGCGACAGCGGATGGACGGCGAAGTCGTCGAGCGCGCCGTAGCCGGCCGAAAGTTCGCTCTTCCAATAGAAGAAGACATCGGCATCGGCCATGAAGTCCTCGTCCATCTCGACGCGGATATGATTGACGGTGCCGATCGCGCCCTCCTCGATCAGCGCCTTGATGTGGCGCATGATGGGATTCTGGATGTAATTGTAGCCGAGAACCGCGACCTTGCCGGATAGCCTGGCGACCTCGAGCATGCGCTGCGCATCGGCATAGGCGGGCGCCATCGGCTTTTCGCACCAGACGTGCTTGCCGGCCTCGAGCGCCGCAATCGCCATTTCGGCGTGGAACTGGTTGGGTGTGGTGACCGAGACGACATCGACTTCGGGATCGGCGATCAGAGCCTTCCAGTCGGCGGTCGCCTTCTCGAAACCGAATTCGGAGGCACGGGATTTCGCCAGCTCGGGGTTGGCTTCCGCCAGATGCACAAGGCGCGGCCGCTCGACATCGCCGAAGACGGTCTTGACCGCGTTCCAGGCCAGCGCGTGGCACTTGCCCATGTAGCCGGTACCGATCAGACCTATGCCAAGTGGTTTCATTTTGCGTATCCTCCTCCGAAAGCGCGGCGATTTTTGGAATATTTAGACCATTTTGACAAGGTGCTAATGTTGCGACATTTGCGGCATTCGACCCGCCTCAATGTCTAAAATACTGAAAATTCAGCATATTAAAAACAATTAGGATCGACGAGAGAAATCATTTATGGTGCAAATTATGGAATATATGTTTCATTTCTTGGGTTGTTCGCATGGATGAAGACGCAAAAACGCTGACGCGCGTGCCCCGCGATTTCGAAAGCCTGCGCAGCACCATCATCGAACGCAAGGCGAGCATGCCGAAGCGCCTGGCGCAGGTCGCGGCCTTCGCGCTAAGCAACCCGGATGAAATCGCCTTCGGCACGACGGCAAGCATTGCCGCCGCCTCGGAAGTGCAGCCGTCGACGCTGGTGCGCCTGGCGCATCACCTCGGCTATGAGGGCTTTTCGGATCTGCAGAGCATTTTCCGCGAGCGCCTGCGCGACCGTACGCTGAGCTACGAAGAACGGCTGGTAACGCTGGAGCAATCCGGCGGCGATGATGACGATGCCAATCTGCTGGCAGGGTTCATTGGCGCAGCCAGCCAGTCGATCGCCCGCATGGCCTCGACGGTGCAGAGCGACACCTTCACGAAGGCAGTCGATATTCTCGCGGCTGCCGAGACGATCTATCTGATCGCCAAGCGCCGCTCCTATCCGCTGACGGCTCATATGACCTATGCCTTCTCGAAGCTCGGCATCCGGCATCAGATCGTCGCTTCGCCGAATGGCGTCGATCTGGAAATGGTGCAGTTCGCCACGCCGAAGGATGCAGCGATCGCTGCCAGCTTCTCGCCCTATGCAGCAGACAGCCTTTCGCAAGCGGAGGAGCTTGCGGATCGTGGCGTGCCTGTCATCGCCATTACCGATTCGGCATTTTCGCCGCTCGCGTCGCGCGCCACCTGCTGGTTCGAGGTTGCCGAGGCCGATTTCGCCGGTTTCCGCTCGCTCTCGGCCTCGATGGCGCTGACGATGGCGCTTCCGGTCGCTATCGCGGAGCGACGGCGCAAAACGCAGAGCCAAAAGCCTGCGAAAAGCAAAATGGAATAAACATTCCGAATTGACAACAAGACGGAACCGTTGTTTCATTATTGCCAATTCGCAGGCGCTGGACGCCGCACAAAAATGAGCGGGAGGATACTATGGTACAATCGAATCCGGGTTCGCAGCCCGAGGCAGCTCTCGATGTGATCACCATCGGCCGCTCGTCCGTCGATCTTTACGGCCAGCAGATCGGCACGCGGCTTGAGGATATCGGCTCTTTCGCGAAGTCCGTCGGCGGCTGCCCGGCGAATATCGCCATCGGCACGGCGCGGCTCGGCTTGAAGTCCGCCCTCATCACCCGCGTCGGCAACGAGCAGATGGGCCGCTTCATCATAGAACAGTCGGCGCGCGAAGGCGTCGAGACCAAGGGCATCAAGACTGACAAGGAGCGGCTAACGGCGCTCGTGCTTCTGGCGGTCGAGGCCGAAGGCGTTTCGCCGATGATCTTCTACCGCTCGGACTGCGCCGACATGGCGCTCGACGAAGGCGATGTCGACGAGGATTTCATCAAGTCGTCGCGCGCCGTTCTTGTTTCCGGCACGCATTTCTCCCGCCCCAATACCGAGGCGGCACAGCGTAAGGCAATCCGTATCGCCAAGGCGAATGGCCGCAAGGTGATCTTCGACATCGACTACCGCCCGAACCTCTGGGGCCTTGCCGGTCATGCCGAGGGCTTCGAGCGTTATGTGAAGTCCGACCGCGTCTCCTCGAAGATGAAGGAAACGCTGCCGGACTGCGATCTGATCGTCGGCACGGAAGAAGAGATTCTGATCGCATCAGGGGCCGACGACGTGCTTGCGGCGCTGAAGGAAATTCGCCGCGTCTCGCCCGCCACCATCGTGCTGAAGCGCGGCGCCATGGGCTGCGTCGTCTATGACGGCCCGATCAGCGACAATCTGGAAGACGGCATTGTCGGCCAGGGCTTCCCGATCGAAGTGTTCAACGTGCTTGGCGCCGGCGACGCCTTCATGTCCGGCTTCCTGCGCGGCTGGCTGAAGGACGAGCCGCTGAAGACCTGCGCCACCTGGGCGAATGCCTGCGGCGCCTTCGCCGTCTCCCGCCTCCTCTGCTCGCCCGAATATCCGACTTGGGCCGAGCTCGACTTCTTCCTGACCAAGGGCAGCGAACATCGTGCGCTGCGCAAGGACGAGGCGATCAATCACATTCACTGGGCGTCGACCCGCAAGGGCGATATCCCGCTCCTCATGGCGCTGGCGATCGATCATCGTTCGCAGCTGACCAGCGTCTGCGACGAACTCGGCGTCGACTACAAGCAGATCGTCGCCTTCAAGCGGCTGGCCGTCGAGGCCGCCGCGCGCGTTGCCAACAACCGCAGCGGCTACGGCATGCTGATCGACGAGCGCTTCGGCCGCGATGCCTTCTTCGATGCCGCGACCAAGAATTTCTCCTGGATCGGCCGCCCGGTCGAACTGCCGGGCTCCAAGCCGCTGCGCTTCGAATTCAGCCAGGATATCGGCTCGCAGCTGGTCGAATGGCCGCTCAACCATTGCATCAAGTGCCTGTGCTTCTATCACCCGGATGATCCGGCGGAACTGAAGGCGGAGCAGCAGCAGAAGCTGCGCACGCTGTTCGAGGCCGCGCGCAAGGTCGGCCGCGAGCTGCTGGTCGAGATCATCGCCAGCAAGAACGCACCCTTGACCGACGATACGGTCTCGACGGCGATGGAAGAACTCTACGCGCTCGGCATCAAGCCCGACTGGTGGAAGCTCGAGCCGCAGGCATCGAGCGCTGCCTGGAAGAAGATCGACGCCGTCATTGCCAAAAATGATCCATGGTGCCGCGGTATCGTGCTGCTCGGGCTCGAGGCGCCTGCGGACGAGCTGCTCAGGGGCTTCGAGGCGACGCTTGCCGCCCCGTCGGTCAAGGGCTTTGCCGTCGGCCGGACGATCTTTGCCGATGCCGCACGTGGCTGGCTGTCGGGCAAGATGAGCGACGAGGACGCGATATCGGATATGGCGGGACGTTTCCGCCAGTTGACGGAAGCCTGGCTGAAGACGCGCGGGCTGAATTGAGAGTTTGAGGATTAGACCCTCTCCAGCCCTCTCGACTGATGAGGGCTGGGAGGGGAAGAGACAGAGCGAAGGTTCGGGAGGACCCGATGGGTAAGACAATTCGTTTGACGATGGCGCAGGCTGTTGCGCATTTCCTGAAGAAGCAGATGACCGTCATCGACGGCAAGAAGGTTCCGATCTTCGGTGGCGTCTGGGCGATCTTCGGCCATGGAAACGTGGCGGGCATGGGCGAAGCGCTCTATCAGGTGCGCGGCGAACTGCCGACCTATCGCGCCCATAACGAACAGGGCATGGCGCATGCCGCGATCGCTTTTTCCAAGGCGAGCTTCCGCCAGCGCTTCATGGCCTGCACGACCTCGATCGGCCCCGGGGCGCTGAACATGGTGACGGCAGCCGGCGTGGCGCATGTCAACCGCATTCCTGTTCTCTTCCTGCCAGGCGACGTCTTCGCCAACCGCGCGCCCGATCCGGTGCTGCAGCAGATCGAGGATTTCGGCGATGGCACGGTTTCGGCCAATGACGCCTTCCGCCCGGTCTCGCGTTATTTCGACCGCATTACCCGCCCGGAACAGATCATCTCGGCGCTGAAGCGCGCCATGCAGGTGCTGACCGATCCGCTCGATTGCGGCCCAGTGACGCTGTCGCTCTGCCAGGATGTCCAGGCAGAAGCCTTCGACTATCCGGAAAGCCTGTTCGAAGAGAAGGTCTGGTCTACCCGTCGGCCGCAGCCGGATGCCGATGAGCTGGCTTCGGCGATCGCGCTGATCAAGACGGCCGAAAAGCCCGTCATCATCGCCGGCGGCGGCGTGCTTTATTCGCAGGCGACCAAGGAGCTTGCGGCCTTTGCGGATGCGCATGGCATTCCGGTTCTGCTGACCCAGGCCGGCAAGTCGGCGATCGACGAGCGCCATCCGCTGGCTCTCGGCTCGGTCGGCGTCACCGGCACCTCTGCCGCCAATGCGCTGGCCGAAGAGACCGATCTCATCATCGCCGTCGGCACCCGCTGCCAGGATTTCACCACCGGCTCCTGGGCGCTGTTCAAGAACGACAAGCTGAAGATGCTCGGCCTCAACATCGCCGCCTACGACGCCGTCAAGCATGACGCGCAGCCGCTGGTGGCCGATGCCCGCGAAGGCCTGAAGGCGCTGTCCAAGGGCCTTTCCGGCTGGAAGGCGCCGGCAGCACTTGCCGAGAAGGCGACTAAGGAAAAGAACATCTGGATGGATGCTGCCAACAAGGCGATGGCCTCCACCAATACGGCGCTCCCCTCCGACGCGCAGGTCATCGGCGCCGTGACGCGCTCGATCGAGCTCGAAAAGGCGATCGGCCTTTGCGCTGCGGGCGGTCTTCCCGGCGAAATGCACAAGCTGTGGCCGGCAACGGCACCGGGCAGCTATCACATGGAATACGGCTTCTCCTGCATGGGCTACGAGATCGCCGGCGGTCTCGGCGCCAAGCTGGCGCATCCGGAAAAGGACGTTTTCGTCCTCGTCGGCGACGGCTCCTACATGATGCTGAATTCGGAGCTCGCGACCTCCGTCATGATGGGCCTGAAGATCAATATCGTGCTGCTGGATAACCGCGGCTATGGCTGCATCAACCGCCTGCAGATGGCAACCGGCGGCGCCAACTTCAACAATCTCCTGAAGGACTCCTATCACGAGGTCATGCCGGATATCGATTTCCGCGCCCATGCCGAAGCGATGGGCGCCGTCGCCGTCAAGGTGTCCTCGATTGCCGAGCTGGAAAAGGCGATCGCCGATTCGAAGAAGAACGACCGCACCTCGGTCTTCGTCATCGACACCGATCCGCTAATCACCACGGAAGCCGGCGGCCACTGGTGGGATGTCGCAGTTCCCGAAGTCAGCCCGCGCAGCGAGGTCAACAAGGCGCATGAGGCCTATCTGAAGGCCCGTGCGGCGCAGCGGGCTGGTTGATTTGTTTTGAGACTTTGAGCTGGTGGCCCCCTCATCCGACCCTTCGGGCCACCTTCTCCCCGCTGGGGAGAAGGGAACGGAGGCGGCGCGGCATTGTCCCTTCTCCCCTCGGGGAGAAGGTGGCGGCAGCCGGATGAGGGGGCCAAGGCCACCAATCCACGAGGAGAATTTGCAATGAAGGCCAAACTCGGCATGTCGCCCATCGCATGGTGGAACGACGATCTTCCTGAGCTCAGCGACGACGTGTCCCTCGAAGAATGCCTGCGCCAGTCGCGCAGTGCAGGCTTCACCGGCATGGAACAGGGCCGCCGCTTTCCGAACAATCCCGGCGAGATGCTGCCGATCCTACGCGCCGCCGACGTGACGCTCTGCGGCGGCTGGTTCTCCGGCACGCTCGTCAACGAGGAGCTGGCGGTCAACAAGGATCGCATCGCGCCGATGATCGAGCTGTTCAAGGCCGTCAACGCGCCCTGCATCGTCTATGGCGAAGTCGGCCGCTCCATCCAGGGCGACCGCTCCAAGCCGCTCGCCACCAAGCCGCGCCTCTCCGACGACGAGATGAAGGCCTATGGCCGCCGCGTCACCGAGTTCGGCGAATGGTGCGCCGATCAGGGCATGCCGCTCTCCTATCACCACCACATGGCGGCCGTGGTCGAGACCGAACCGGAACTCGACGCCTTCATGAAGAATTCGGGCGCCGGCATTCCGCTGCTGCTCGATGCCGGGCATCTGGCGTTTGCAGGCGGCGACGTGCTGCGCGCCATCGACAATCACCACGCCCGCATCAACCACGTTCACGTCAAGGACATCCGTCAGGCTGTCGTCGACGGTCTCGACCGCAGCAAACAGTCGTTCCTCGACGCGGTGGCGCTCGGCGCCTTCACCGTTCCCGGCGACGGCTCGCTCGATTTCGCCGCCATCGTCCAGCGTCTTGCCGATCACGGCTATGAAGGCTGGTTCGTCGTCGAAGCCGAGCAGGATCCGCGCAAGGCACCGCCGCAGAAGATGGCCGAGATCGGCCATGCCGAACTGATGCGGGTGATGACGGCGGCCGGTTACACTGTCGAGACGGAAGGTTTCCCGAAGGGGGCTTGAAGCCGCCGATCGAAACACTGGAGCAAGCAGCCCCCTCATCCGCCCTTCGGGCACCTTCTCCCCGCTGGGGAGAAGGAGAAGCTCGAGGGCGCGGCATCGTCCCTTCTCCCCTCGGGGAGAAGGTGGCGGCAGCTCAGGTGCAAATTTTGCACCGGGGATGAGGGGGCCGCACCCACGGATACATCGAGGAGAAACACCAATGCCAAACCTCAAGGTAAAACCCTCCGGCACCAGCGGCCGCGTCACGCATGTAACGCCTGAAAGCGCCGGGTGGACCTATGTCGGCTTCGACATGCACCGGCTGAAGGCGGGCGAGACCGCATCGGGCGAAACCGGCGAGCGCGAAGTCTGCCTCGTCTGGGTCAGCGGCAAGGGCAAGGCATCGTCGGGCACCCGCGATTTCGGCACGCTCGGCGAGCGCATGAGCCCGTTCGACGGTGCGCCGCATGCCCTCTATATCCCGATGGAATCGGCCTGGTCGGTGACCGCCGAGACCGATCTCGAGCTTGCCGTCTGCTCGGCACCGGGCGGCGGTACCTATGAGGCGAAGGCGATCCCGCCGGGCACGCATCCGGCGCTGACCCGCGGCAAGGGCACCAATGTCCGCTACGTCAACAACATCATGCCGGAAGACGATGCATCGGCACACTCGCTGCTGGTCGTCGAGGTGATCACGCCGGGTGGACACACCTCCTCCTACCCGCCGCACAAGCACGACCAGGACAATCTGCCGAACGAGAGCTTCCTGGAAGAGACCTATTACCACCGCCTCAACCCGCCGCAGGGCTTCGGCTTCCAGCGCGTCTATACCGACGACCGGTCGCTCGACGAAGCCATGGTGCTCGAAGACGGCGACGTGACGCTGGTGCCGAAAGGCTACCACCCCTGCGCCGCCACGCATGGCTACGACCTCTACTATCTGAACGTCATGGCCGGCCCGAAGCGCGTCTGGAAATTCTACAATGCGCCGGAGCACGAGTGGCTGCTGAAATAATCTGCCGCTCGATCGCTAAATAATCTGACAGCGGGCGGGCCGTGCACATGGTTGACTGCCTCCATCGAAACAACAGCGATGGAGCAATATCATGCACGGCTCGACCACCCTCATTTCCGGCCGCGACGGCCGCCAGCAGCAGAAGGCGCAATCGCGCCTGCTGGCCACCCTCCTCTCCTTCTATCGCTGGACGGCGCGCAAGCTCAGGGAGCGGCGCAACCTCAATGCCGTCATGGAACTCTCCGATGCGCAGCTGAAGGATATCGGGCTTTCGCGCTACCAGACCGAAAGCGACGTGCACGTCTATTGCCGCGACTGAACTGTGGTAGTGTGCCTTTCCAATCTCCGGACGATGTGATGCCGCAATTTTCGACAGCGCTGCTTTTGAAGACGGACACCGTCGCCATCCGCGACGTTGTCTGCAATGGCGAATGCCGTCATCGCGGCGGCGAGGAATGCGCCCACAAGACCAGCCTGGTCTATCCCTATCGCGGCGTCTTCATGCGCCATGTCGGGCGCAACGACACGGTGGCGGAAGCCAACCAGATGCTGTTCTTCAATGCCGGCCAGGGCTACCAGATCAGCCATCCCGTCGATGGCGGCGATGCCTGCATCGATCTTTCCGTCGACGATGCTCTGCTTGCCGAGCTCGCGCCCCGCGACCAGATCCAGGCGGGAGAGCTTTTCGGCTTTCGCCGCCAGCGCCGCCGGATCGATCCGCGGGCGCAGGCGCTCGTCGCGCTCCTCCGTCATGGGTTACGCCAGAACGCGGCCGAGACGCTGGAAGCGGAAACGCTTGCACTGACGCTCGTGCGCCGCTCGCTCGGCGAACGGACTTCGCATGCGGCCGCGGCGACCACCGGGCGGCAGAAGCTCGTCGACCGCGCCAAGCTGGTGCTCTCCTCCGACCTCGCAAGGCGCTGGACGCTTGCGGAAATCGCCACCGAAGTCGGCGTCTCGCCCGTCTATCTGACGCAGGTCTTCCAGCAGGTGGAGGCGACGCCACTCTACCGTTACCAGCTGCGACTGCGGCTCGCCCGGGCGCTCGATCTGCTCGGCAAGTACGACGACCTGACGGCCCTCGGGCTCGATCTTGGCTTCTCCAGCCACAGCCATTTCACCTCCTCCTTCCGCCAGGCCTATGGCCAGACGCCCGGCGAATTCCAGCGCGCGGCACGGCTGCGTCCGCGATAAGTCGCTAAAGAATTCGACAGCGAGGCGGGTGCCTCCGGTGGTTCTATGGTCCTGTCCCGAACGGGATCACCAACGGAGGACCGGAAGATGAAGAAGACCACATGCGCCGCCTGCGACTGCGAACTCGGCCACGACGCCATCAGCGTCAAGCTCGGCGGCACGACCGTCGAAGTCTGCTGCGAGGAATGCGCCAAGGCGCTGAAGGAGGCCGATACGGCGGCGACGGCGGGCAAGAAGGACTGAGGGTAAGGCCCTAGCCCCCTCATTCCTGTGCTCGTCACAGGGGATGAGGGTGGGTGGGGTGAGCGCTACAACACCTCGCCGACCGCCTTCTCGGGCACTTCCCTATTCACACCGGCAACAACCCATACCGCCACCCCATCCTCCGCGCATTCCGCGCGAGCACCGCAAAGGCGAGCATGAACATGCAGGCTTCGGCGAAGACCGGGACCATCCAGATGCCCATCTCGCCGAAGGCGTGCGGCAGGAGGAAGGTCAGCGGCAGGGTGAAGAGATAGGCGCGCGACAGGCCGAAGATCGCCGCCCGTCTGGCATCGCCGATCGCCTGGAAATAGCCGGACAGCACGATCATCTGGCCGAACAGGAAATAGGCGCCGACAGTCCAGGGCAGGATGCGGGACACTTCGGCGATGACGACGGGGTCGGCGACGAAGATGTGGCCGAGGCGCGTTGCCGAGAGTTCGACGATCAGTTCGACGCCGGCGCAATAGACGAGCGCCGAGATCAGCGCGATCTGCAGGCTGCGGCCGACGCGATCGCTAAGCCCCGCCCCGTAGTTATTGCCCGCGATCGTCTGGAAGGCGATGTTGAGGCCGAGCAGCGGCAGGTAGGCGACGGTCATGACGCGGGTGATGATGCCGTAGGCGCCGACGGTCGCGACATAATCCCCCTCGCCCCAGATCGACAGGTTGAAGATGACGGCGGCCGAGCAGAGCGAGATGCCGATGAAGCCGAGGCTCATCGGCGCGCCGAGCGCCAGGATCGGCTTCCAGTCCGAGAGCGGGAAGCCTGTGGCCGGCCGCAGCGCCGCGGCGTTTCGCCAGCGGTAGACGAGCACCGCGATCAGGCAGATCGCCTGCGCCAGCACCGAGCCGAGCGCCGAGCCGGCAACGCCCCAATGCAGGATCGCCATGAAGAACCAGTTGGCGGCGATGTTGAGGGCGGATGCCGCCAGCATGACAAGCGTCATGAAGCCGATCCGTCCTTCGCTGCGCAACGCATCGATATTGAGCGACAGGAAGAAGGCGACGGGTGCTGCGCCCACCATGATGCCCATGAAGGTGCGGGCGTTTTCGGCGACGGCGAGATCGCCTGCCGCCGCATTGCCGACGATGCGCCAGCCGACGCTCCAGTAGATCAGGTTGACGATGAGGACGACGGCGATCGCCAGGGCATGGGCGGCCGCGAAGGTGCGGCGCGCGGCATCGCGGTTACCGGCGCCGAGCTCGCGGGCCAGAATGCTCGCCATGCCGTTCGAGACGAGCGATTGCAGCGCCACGACCATCATCAGGCCGGGGAAGATCAGGGTGACGGCCGAAAGTGCCCCGGCGCCGACATAGGCGCCGAGGAAATAGGCGTCCACCACGGCAAACAGGCCGTTGATGGTGGTGATGAGAATGATCGGCGCTGCCGTGCGGGCAAAGACCCTGGGCAGCGGCGCGGTCAGAAACGGATTGGTTGCGGATACGGGTTTCATCGATGGAGTCCGGCTATCGAAATGAATGATCAGATGTCGAGGACGAGCTGCGGCAGACCGTTCGAGGTCTTGCGCGGCGAGATGCCGTTGCCGTCCACCTGCGCGTTGATGCGCTGGCGGAAGGCCGAGAAGCTCTCGAAGGTCACGACATCGACGGGTTCGTCGAAATGGATGGTGATGTTGTGCAGCCCGCCATTGGTCTGCGCCAGCGCCAGGATCCGGCCCGAGAAGGGCTGGTTCAGATAGCGGCCGCGCACCTGCGCCCCGACCGAAAGGAGCGAGACAGGCTCGGCATTCGGGCGGGTGGCGAGCGCTGAGAGCGTGTTCCAGTCACGCGCGCCATATTGCTGGGCAATGAGTTCGAGCGCGGCGCTATGGGAGAGCGCACTGCCGCGGGCTTCCATGGCCTGGCGCAGGCGCTTTGCCTGAGCCTTCAGCTCGTCGATGGATGGATAGGTCGTCGTCACAGGTTCAGCCTTTCGGAAGGCATGCCATTATCGACTGTGAATGGGAGCTCGCATTGCCGTCAGTCAGCATGCACCGGATGGCCGTGACTATGAAAACGAGGCTTCACCATGGACTTTCATCCGCGAGCGGCCGGTGCCTCGAACCGCCTTCTGTATGTGGGAAAGCGGCTTTCCTGTCAAGAATGCCCCATAATGACCACGCGCGGCGGGGCATAACCACCGGAAACAAAGCGCTTTTTGCCGCCAGCCACGCATAAGGCTCAAAATTTACCAATGCTTTTCAGAACTTATCAGCATTCGCGTGTTACATTTCAATCATACAACCAGCGGAGGCTGACATGGCCTTTCAGATGCACCTCAATGACGGCAACCAGGAGCAATCCTACCGAGACTTCACTCTGGACCGGCCCGGCAAGATCATCTTCGTCGGCCACCATCTCAGCACCGGCACGCAGGTGCGCTGCCTGATCCGCACGATCAATCTCGGCGGCGCCGTGCTGGAAGTCAGCCCTTCGGTGGAGATGCCCAACCACTTCTTCCTCGAAATCCTCGGCATCCACGACGAGATCGGCTCGACCGTCGTCAAGCGCGAGGGCGACCTGGTGACGATCAGCTTCAACATGCTGATCAATGCGGAATTCCTGCACCATGTCCTGCGCCTGAGCTTCGAAACCGGCGTCTAACTTCCCCTAAACGAAATACGGGCAGCACCGGCTGCCCGCATATTACATGGCCTCGAGATATCCGGTTACGCTGCCAGATGCCGCTCGATCTGGTCGACCGGCAGGTTGGTGTAGTCCTTGGCGACTTCGGCGGAGATCGCGGCCTGCGCGTCGGCGCTCAAGACCGGGCGCAGCGTGCCCAGCGCACGCGGCGGGGCGACGAGGACGATGCGGCGGGCATCCTTCCGGTGCACAAGATCGTCCATCTTGGCGGCAACCTGCTTCAGAAACTCGGCTTCGGCCTGTGCCTGCCAGTCTGTCTGCTCGATCGCGCTGCCGCTCAGTCCGTCGGGCGCATAGGAGCGGCCCGGCTTGTCGGTGCCGAGTTCGCGGGTCGGTGCGCTCGGTTGCGTCAGGGTTTCCTGCACCTGCAGATTCATGATCTGCGCGTCACCGGCATTCTGCATGAACAGCGCCTTCGCGCCATCGCAGACCACAACCCAAGATTCCCAAGGCACTCTGATGTCGGCCATTTGTCTTTCCTCTTGATTGTTTGCTGAAGCGGCAAAGCGCTTCATCGACTAGGGCAAAACGTGCAGGAATTGAAAGAGTTCGCGCGCCGGGCGCATAAATCGATTCACGGCGGCAATCCAATTTGTGAACCGCGCGTAGAGACCGGTAAAAGGGAGAGATGCCATGAAGACTGCCCTCGTCGCCTATGCCGGTTCGTTCGCCACGCTGCTGGTGCTCGATGCGATCTGGCTCGGCCTCGTCGCCCGCACCTTCTATCGCGACCAGCTGGGCGAACTGATGCTGCCGCAGCCGGCCTTCGGCATTGCCGCGCTCTTCTATCTGTTCTTTGCCGTCGCCGTCGTCGTGCTCGCCGTGCTTCCGGCGGTCAATGCCGCCTCGCTCGGCACCGCGCTTGCCTATGGTGCCATTCTGGGACTGGCCGCCTATGGCACCTATGACATCACCAATCTTTCGACGCTGAAGAACTGGCCGGTGACGATGAGCTTGGTGGATATGGCCTGGGGCACCTTCGTGACGGCGGCCACGGCTGCCGGCGGCTATGCGGCGGCGCGCGCTTTCGGCTGATCGCCATCCCGCCGCGGCACAGGCTGTGCCACGTAAGCACAAAATTCATAATCACTAAAATTGTCTTGATGTCTTTGACGAATGCGCAAAACATTCGTGTGAGGCTCTGCCATAACGGGCCGGGATGAGCTTGGCCCAGACGGAGGACTGCACGATGTCCATGGATCGGGCAACGCATCTTGCGACTGTGAAATCTGAGGTCTACGACCAGCGCTGGGAGCAGTTTCAGGTGAACCGCCCGGCGCGGATCATCGCCGTGCGCCCCTGTCTCACCGGCATGTCGCTCAGAAGTGCGGAGATCCTCGATATCTCGCGCGGCGGCGCCACCTTCCTGGTCTCCTCGACCGCAGGTCTTCCCAAGCACTACTACCTCAACATTCTCGGCCTCGCCTATCGCATCGGCTGCGCCGAGGTCTACCGCAACAAGGAGCGCATCGGCGTCCGCTTCATCAACGTTCTCGATCCGGAAGTGCTGCGCCGCGTGGTACGCGCCGACTTCATGGCCGGCAATGTCGAAGCCATGGAAGCGCGCCGCGGCGGACGCATCACGGCGATGCAATAGGCCGGATTCTGGAATAATCTTCCTTGCCATGAAGGGAGCGGCGCTTATTGTTGGCGCCGCTTTTGTCTTATTCGGGATCCCGCATTTCCATGTCCGCCTTTTCGCGCTTCACACCGCTGGTCAGCGCCCTGCCCTCCACCGTTCCCTTCGTCGGCCCAGAGGCCATCGAGCGCCAGCGCGGCCTGAAGGTCGCGGCCCGCATCGGCGCCAATGAAAACGGCTTCGGCCCGGCGCCTTCCGTGCTTGAAGCGATGCGTGCTGCAGGCGGCGATATCTGGAAATACAACGATCCGGAGAATTTCGAGCTGCGCGAGGCGCTGGCCGCCCATCTCGGTGTCACCCCGGCGAATATCGCCATCGGCGGCGGCATCGACGAGCTGCTCGGCCAGATCGTCCGCCTCGTCATCGAGCCCGGCATGCCCGTCGTCACCTCGCTCGGCGGCTATCCGACCTTCAATTTCCATGTCGCCGGTTTTGGCGGCCGTCTCGTCACCGTTCCCTATGTCAACGACCGGGAAGATCTGGACGGGCTGCTCGACGCGGTCAAGCGCGAGAATGCGCCGCTCGTCTATTTCGCCAACCCTGATAATCCGATGGGCAGCTGGTGGGATGCCGACAAGATCGTCGCCTTCGCACGCGCCCTGCCCGAGACCTGCCTGATGGTTCTCGACGAGGCCTATAGCGAGACCGGACCGGCAAGCTCGCTTCCCTCGATCGCCTCGCTGATCGACCTGCCGAACATCGTGCGCACCCGTACCTTCTCGAAGGCCTATGGTCTGGCCGGCGCCCGTGTCGGCTATGTGATCTCGACGCCGGGCACAGCCCAGGCCTTCGACAAGATCCGCAACCATTTCGGCATGAACCGGCTGGCGACGGCCGGCGCTCTCGCCGCGCTGAAGGACCAGGCCTATCTCGCCGAAGTCGTCGGCAAGATCCAGGCCGCGCGCGAACGCATCTCGGACATTGCCCGGGCAAACCAGCTGTCCCCGCTGCCCTCGGCCACCAATTTCGTGGCTGTAGATGCCGGGCGCGACGGCACCTATGCGCGGGCGATCGTCGACGGGCTGATGCAGCACGGCGTCTTCATCCGCATGCCGGGCGTGGCGCCGCTCAACCGCTGCATCCGCGTCAGCGTCGGGCCGGAAGCCGATATGGCGCTGTTCGAGCAATCGCTGCCGCAGGTATTGCGCACGCTCTGAACGAAAAAACCGCGCCGGCCTTGTTTCTGCCGGTCGCGGTTTCGTTCTCCTGGCTGCGGCCCCGTCCAAAGTGCCCCGCCAGCCCCCTCTTTTTGAGGTTGTTATTCTTGTCTGATTTTTCGATGCAGCTTAGTGGATGGTCATCCACTCGCGAGCCGCACGGAGCGCCTCGACGATCTGCATCTTGTTCATCGAAGCGGCGACATCGGCGCGCAGTTCGGCGGCGCGGTCGCTGCCCTTGATGGCGGCGATGTTCAGCCACTTGTGCGCGGCGACCAGATCGACGTCGCAGCCGCGGCCGGTTGCATACATCAGACCCATTTCGCAGAAGACGTCGGCGTTCTTGTCGCCACCCATGGTGGCCATTTCAGCATTGTGCATTTCAAAGCGTGCCATCGGTTTTATCCCTGTTTAGCCTGTTGTCGACTTGCCCTGTTTTACCTTCCGGGCCGTGCCGTCTATCGCGGCTTTCGGTCCCTTCGGTGCGGCGGGTTTGCCCCGCTCGTTTGATGGCTCCACTATGCTCCTGGCCTTTCAAAAAACGCCTAAAATGCATGATTAATTTGAGACAAACAAAGTCCAAATGCTTGGTAAACTTGGGTTTTTGTTAAACATCGCGAAGCCTGCAAATTAAGGAGTTTCGAGACAATTTTACGAAAGATTCAGATCTCGAAATCAACGCTTCGTTCACCACGAAACGAGCAGGCAAATCGGAAAACGGAAATATCGGCTGCCGGCCCCCCCGGAAAACCGGGCTTTTGCGGCTCAGTCTTATTTACCTTTACGTTCGCGTCAGTTATTTTCCGCCGGCGTTTTGGACATCAGGGAGGAATGGATGATCCGCACACTTATTCTCGCAGGCGCAGTGGCATTTTCGGCAGGGCTCGCGCATGCCGACGAGGTGATCGTCGGCAACTGGAAGACGGTCGCCGGCGATACGGCAGAGATCGCACCCTGCAGCGGCGGCTTCTGCGTGACGCTGAAGACCGGCAAGTTCGCCGGCAAGAAGATCGGCACGCTATCCGGCACCGGCGGCACCTATACAGGCGAAATCACCGACCCTGCCAACGACAAGACCTATAGCGGCTCCGGCACGGTTTCGGGCAGTTCGCTGAAGATGAAGGGCTGCGTTCTGAAGGTTCTCTGCAAGTCGCAGACCTGGACGCGGCTGTAAGGGCTATTCTTCCTCGCCGCTTCTGGATCGGGAGTTAGAACGGCCCGTCGAAGCCGGAGCCCCCTCACCCTACCCTCTCCCCGCGGGGGAGAGGGGAAGTTGGCGGAAGCGGCATCCTCGACTTTCCCTTCTCCCCTGGGGGAGAAGGTGGCCGGATGAGGGGCTCCAGCCACCACACTTCCTTCATTCCTGTGACAAGCACAGGGATGAGGGCGAAGGCAAGCGCGCCCAATGCTTCCCCCAAACCCGTCAATATTCCTGAACGCCATATGAACCGGCATCTCAGCACTCGTTCAGCCGCCCTGTGTCAGAAGGGAGGCAAGAATGAAGGGGCTTATGGGTTAGGGAATATGGACGTGCAAATCTTGGCAAGACGTTTCACCATCATCACGCTGTTTGCGGCGCTGTTTGCGATCAGCTTTTCGGCGGCGGTCGTGCATGGCGGCGGCGGTGGCGCCCAGTCGCATTTCGGCGCCAACTATACCTGCCTGGAATCCTCCAGCCCCTTCTGCTCGGGCGAGCATAAGTAGGTAGCGCGGGCGAGCCCGCCCGCCGTCGCTTGCGTGTTGCACATGGCAACCTATAATGCGCCATGAGCAAACGAATCTCTCCATTAGCACCCCTCGATATTTCCTCTCCGCCAGCCTTTGAACCGCAAAGCTTCGACGACCCGGCAAAGGCCGTCGACGCGCTGACAGAGCTTTACGACCGCAACACGGCCTTCCTGATCGACAGCTTCACGGCGATCGCCAAGGGTGCGCCGATCACCGCGCGGCACCGGGCCTTCTATCCGCAGGTCAGCATCGAGACGACGAGCTTCGGCCATATCGACAGCCGTCTTTCCTACGGCCACGTGACCTCGCCCGGCGTCTATACGACGACCGTGACGCGTCCGAAGCTGTTCCGCCATTATCTGAAGGAGCAGCTGGCGCTTCTGATGAAGAGCCACAACGTTCCCGTCGTCGTCTCCGAATCCTCGACGCCGATCCCGTTGCATTTCGCTTTCGGCGAAGGCGCCCATGTCGAGGCCTCCGCATCGGCCTTCATGGACATCCCGATGCGCGATCTCTTCGATACGCCGGATCTGAACACGACCGACGACGAAATCGCCAACGGCGAATATATCCCGCCACCCGGCGAGCCCTCGCCGCTTGCGCCCTTCACGGCGCAGCGCATCGACTATTCGCTCGCCCGCCTCGCCCACTACACGGCAACAGGTGCGCAGCATTTCCAGAACTTCGTGCTGTTTACGAACTACCAGTTCTATATCGACGAGTTCTGCACCTGGGCCCGCAAGCTGATGGCCGATGGCGGTGATGGCTATACGGCCTTCGTCGAGCCCGGCAACATCATCACCCATGCAGGCTCCGGCGCGCCCGAAGGCGATGCAACGCCCGGCCGGCTGCCACAGATGCCGGCCTATCACCTGAAGAAGAAGGGCCATGCCGGGATCACCATGATCAATATCGGCGTCGGCCCCTCCAACGCCAAGACGATAACCGACCACGTCGCGGTGCTGCGCCCGCATGCCTGGCTGATGCTCGGCCACTGCGCCGGTCTGCGCAACAGCCAGCGCCTCGGCGACTATGTGCTGGCGCATGCCTATATGCGCGAGGACCACGTGCTCGACGACGACCTGCCGGTCTGGGTGCCTATCCCGGCGCTCGCCGAAGTGCAGGTGGCGCTGGAAGCGGCCGTTGCCGAGATCACCGGCTATGAAGGCTTCGAGCTGAAGCGCATCATGCGCACCGGCACCGTCGGCACGATCGACAACCGCAACTGGGAACTGCGCGACCAGGCGGGCCCGGTGAAGCGCCTGTCCCAGGCCCGCGCCATCGCGCTCGACATGGAATCGGCGACAATCGCCGCCAACGGCTTCCGCTTCCGCGTTCCCTACGGCACGCTGCTCTGCGTTTCCGACAAGCCGCTGCATGGCGAACTGAAGCTGCCGGGCATGGCGACGGCCTTTTACCGGACGCAGGTGAACCAGCATCTGCAGATCGGCATCCGCGCCATCCAGAAGCTGGCGGCCATGCCGCCAGAGGCGCTGCATTCCCGCAAGCTGCGCAGCTTCTTCGAGACGGCCTTCCAGTAAGCCTACCTGACATCGCGGTCCGCAATCACCTGCGGACCGCTGTCTGCGGGGCTCGACAGTTCGAGCCCCGAGATGACGGCCGCGAACACCGCGACGGCAAACATCAGGCGCACGAGCAGGCCGCGCAGATCGAAGCCCTGCATGTCATAATATTCGTCAGCGCTGACCGGCGCTCTTTTGCGCGCGGCCCAGCTTGCAATTCCAATCTCAAGAATTCCCATGATCGTGACTCCAATGGTTTCGACGATCATGGTCGTTTGCGCCTCCGTCCTTTCGACAGCGGAAGCCCAACAAAGATTTTTCCCGCGCCTGTCGATTTCCGCCTAGTCTCTTCGTCCAAGGGCTGTGAGAGGCAGCCAGGAGGAAAGCCGCAATGCGATATCTATGCCAGGTATGGTTCGAGCCATCGGTGCTCGAACGGATGAGTGATGAGGAAAAAAGGACACTCGACCGGGATTCGGCCGGATACGATCTCGACCTGGAGGTCAGCGGCCATATGATCCATGCCGAAGCGCTGCAGGCGCCGAGCGCGGCGGTGACCGTCAAGGTCCGCGACGGCGAGATGGCGATGACCGACGGTCCCTTTGCCGAGACCAAGGAACAGCTCGGCGGCTTCATCCTGATCGAAGCCAAGGATCTCAACGATGCGATCCGGGCTGCGGCCGGCATTCCGCTGGCGAAATACGGCTCGATCGAAGTCCGGCCGGTCCATGACTTCAAGAGCAAGCTGCAGGAGGCCGCGCGATGAAATTCCTCTGCCAGATCTGGTTCGATACCGAAAAGAGCAAGCAGGTGACCCAGGCCGAGTGGGACAGGCTGACGGAGCAATGCATCCTCAGCGACAACCGCTGGCGCGACAGCGGACACCTGCTGACCGCGCTCGCGTTGCGCGAGCCGGAGAGCGCGGTGACCGTTCGCGTGACGAATGGAACGCTCAATGCTACCGACGGGCCGTTTGCGGAGATCAAGGAACATCTCGGCGGCTTCGTGCTGATCGAGGCCCGGGACATCAGCCAAGCGACCGAGATCGCCTCGGCCTTCCCGATCGTCGAATATGCGTCGATCGAGGTGCGGCCGGCCTATTCGATCGAAGACGGGGTGTGAGCCGATGCGCTATCTCTGCCTCATCTACAATTCCGCCGACCGCGACGGAACGCTGACACGGGCCGAAGGGCATCAGCTGGTCGCCGACCATTTCCGTTTCGACGAGGAGCTACGTGCCGACGGGACGATGATCCATGCCGACGCGCTGCAGCCGCCGGAGACGGCGACGGTGCTGCGGGTGCGGGACAACCAGCTGCAGGCGACCGACGGCCCCTACGCCGAGACCAAGGAGCATCTTGCCGGGTTCTACGTCATCGAGGCGCCCGACGATAAAGCGGCAAAAGAGATCGCCGCGCGAATCCCGTCGGCGCGTTTCGGAGCGGTCGAGGTCCGGCCGGTGCGGCTTCTGACATTGCCGGAGTAGCGCTTGGACAGGGTCATCGAGGATATCTACCGCTCGCAGTCGCGCCGGGTTCTGGCGACGCTGATCCGCCTGCTCGGCGATTTCGACCGGGCGGAGGAAGCGCTGCACGACGCCTTTGCCGAGGCGGCGCGAACCTGGCCGCGCGACGGCATTCCCGGCAATCCGGTGTCCTGGCTGGTTTCGGCCGGGCGCTTCCGGGCGATCGACCATATCCGCCGCCGGGCGCGTTTCGACGCGTCCGTGCAGGACATCGAGGACAGCCTTTATCCCGCAACAGAGGAGGCAGACGACATGGACGCGATTGCCGACGACATGCTGCGGCTGATCTTCACTTGCTGCCATCCCGTCATTCCTGCCGAGGCGCAGGTGGCAATGGCGCTGCGCGAAGTCTGCGGCCTGACGACGGAAGAGATCGCCCATGCCTTCCTCGTCCCCGCGCCGACGGTGGCACAGCGGATCGTGCGGGCGAAGAACCGGATCCGCGCGGCGGAGATCCCCTACGAGGTGCCGGAAAAGCCTGAACTGCCGGAGCGGCTCGACCGGGTGCTGCACGTTATCTACCTGGTCTTCAACGAGGGCTATTCGGCCTCTTCAGGCAGCGCAGTCGTGCGCAGCGGCTTGACGGGTGAAGCGATCCGGCTGGCGCGGCTGGTCGGCGAGCTGCTGCCGCATAGGGATATCGACGGGCTCCTGTCGCTGATGCTGCTGCAGGATTCGCGGCGGCAGGCGCGATCGAGCGATGACGGGCGCCTGGTGCTGCTCGACGAGCAGGACCGCTCCGCCTGGGATCGCGGCAAGATCATCGAAGGGCTACAGCTGCTGCAGCGCGCGATGGCTGGCGAAGAGGTCGGGCTCTATACGGTGCAGGCGGCGATCGCCGCCGAGCACTCGAAAGCGGCGACGCCAGAAGCCACCAACTGGCGGCAGATCGCCCGCTATTATGATCTGCTTGCGAAAGCCCAGCCCTCGCCCATCGTGGCGCTGAACCGGGCGGTGGCGATCGCCATGTCCGAGGGTTTCGAACAGGGTCTGGCGATTATCGACGGCATCCTGCAATCCGGCGATCTCGAGCGCTATCATCTGGCGCATTCGGCGCGCGCCGATTTCCTGCGCCGCCTCGGACGGATCGCGGAGGCAATCGAGGCCTATGAGCGTGCACTGTCGCTCTGCCAGCAGGAGCCGGAGCGAAACTTCCTGAGGAAGCGGATCTCAGAGCTGACGGCGGCGGCCGAAGGGCAGTGAGATCGCGGTTCCCGTCAGGGCCGAGACGATGATCAGCAGATGCGCATTGATGCTCGCCTGCGCCAGTGCCGCCAGCGCTTCCTTCCCGCCCAAGGCGCCGAAAGCGACTGCACCGGCGGTGATGCCGGCCGGATAGGTGCCGACGCCGCCCGGTGCATGAACCGGCAGAACGGACGAGAGCTCGCCGCCAAGCGCGCCGCCAAAGCTCGCGGCCAGCGGCAGCACGCCCATCAGGCTGAGAGCCCAGGCAAGGACCAGAACCTTCACCAGCCAGTTCACCGCGGTCATCGCCCAGGCACGCGCAAAGGCGATGCCATCGACCGGCAGGCCGTTCTCGATCTCGGCCAGAAAGCCCTGCGCCTTCTTCGGCGCAAGCTTGAAGCCGAAGCGCAGCAGCGGTTTGCGGACGATGAAGGCTGCGACCGGGAGCACCAGGAAGGCCGCCCAGATGATCCATGCAATCAAGCCGTTACCCGCTTCGCTTGCCAAACCGATTCCGGCTGCCGCAAGCAATGCATGAAGATCGAGCAGGCGCATGACGAGAAGCGCCGAGGTGCCGCGCGCCAGCGGAATGCCGAACTCGGTGCGCATCAGCAGCGGAAAGCTGGTCTCGCCGCTGCGGAAAGGCAGCATGATGTTGAGCAGGTTATGGATCTGGGTGACGCGGAACAGCGTGCGGAACTGGCCTGATGTCTCGCGCGGGAAGTAATCGAGGATGCGCCAGGTGCGCAGGAAATAGGTGCTGGTCAAGAGAACGAGCGCGATGACGATCGGCAGGACGCCGACGGCTGCCCATTGCGCCAGGATGGAGGACCAGCCCCAAAACCATTCGATGAAGAGTGCATAGGCTGCGACAATCACAACGGTGAGCAACGTCATGCGATTGCGTGCGAACCAGGATTGTCGGCTAGCGCCAACCGGAGAGTTCATGTAGTAGGCATCCTGACTTTGGGCGGCGACGGCCGCCTGCTTGGCCATGAACGGCCTTTTAGGAGCAATAAGAGTTGCAGACAATGTCAGAGTCGCTTTCGACCGCAAATGATGCCGGAGCGCCGCTTGAGCTTTCGCTCGTGGTTCCGATCTTCAACGAAGAAGAAAGCGTCGGCCCGCTCGTCGAGCGCATTTGCGAGGCAATGGCCCAGTATCCGAGCAGCTGGGAGCTGATCCTGGTCGATGACGGCAGCACCGATGCGACGCTCGTCAACGCCAAGAAATATGCCGGCCGCGCCGGGCTCACGCTGCGCATCGTCGAGCTGCAGCGCAATTTCGGCCAGACGGCCGCCATGCAGGCCGGTATCGATACGGCCCGTGGCCGCCTGATCGCCACCATGGACGGCGACCTGCAGAACGACCCGAAGGACATTCCTTCGATGGTCTCCGAACTCGAGCGCCGCGAACTCGACCTGCTGGTCGGCTGGCGCAAGAACCGCCAGGATGGCCTGCTGCTGCGCAAGATCCCCTCCTGGTGCGCCAATTATCTGATCGGCCGCATCACCGGCGTGAAGCTGCACGATTACGGCTGCAGCCTGAAAATCTACCGTGCCTCGATCATCAAGCAGGTGAAGCTGATGGGCGAAATGCACCGCTTCATCCCGGCATGGGTCGCCGGCGTCGTGCCGAGCTCGCGCATCGGCGAAGTGCCGGTGACGCATCACGCGCGCCAGCACGGTGTGTCGAAGTACGGCATTTCGCGCACCTTCCGCGTGATCCTCGACCTGCTGTCGGTGATGTTCTTCATGCGCTATAAGGCGCGTCCCGGCCACTTCTTCGGTTCGCTCGGTCTCGGCTTCGGCGCGATCGCGGCACTGATCCTGCTTTATCTGTTCTTCGACAAGTTCATCCTCGGCAACGACATCGGCACGCGCCCGATGCTGATGGTCGGCGTCGTCTTCCTGCTGTCCTCGGTGCAGCTGATCACCACCGGCATCCTCGCCGAAATGATCGCCCGCACCTACTACCGCGACGACGCCTCGCCGAACTACATCGTCCGGCAGATCTTCGATGGAAGCCAGAGTTAAGGCTCAGCCGGGTATCCACCCGGTCCAATCGTTCGGCAGATCGATCGGCAACGCACTCATTCTGCTTGCCGCCTACTTTCTGCTGAACATTGCCCTTCGCGTCGCGCTCCCGCATTCGCTGGAGCTCGACGAGGCAGAGCAGATCTTCTACTCGCAATATCTGCTCGCCGGGTACGGACCGCAGGCGCCGTTCTACAACTGGCTGCAATATGCGATCGTCGCGGTCGTCGGACCGTCGATCTGGGCGCTGACCGTGCCCAAGAACATCCTGCTGTTTCTCTGCTACGTCTTCTACGGGCTGGCGGGACGCGAGGTCCTGAAGGACCGCTCCGTGCAGGCGGCGTCGATGCTGGCGCTCCTGACACTGCCGCAGGTTGCCTACATGCCGCAGCAGGACCTGACGCATACGGTCGCCCTGCTCTGCGCCACCTCGCTGTTCCTGTTCGGTTTTTTCCGTACACTCGAAAGACCGAGTTTCGGCAGCTACATGCTGCTCGGCATCGCCACCGGCATTGCCGTCATCTCGAAATACAATTTTGCGCTCATGCCGCTGATCGCGATCGCCGCTGCGATCCCGGACCGCGAGTGGCGCCAGCGTCTCTTCGACTGGCGAATCCTGCCGGCGCTTGCAGTCTCGCTCGCAATCGCCTCGCCGCATCTGCTGTGGCTTTACAGCAATGTCGATCTGGCAACCGCGGGAACGCTGAGCAAGATGGTCGATCGGCGTGAGGCAAGCGACGTCTTTCCGGCCGGCGAAGGGCTGCTTTCGTTCGTCATCGCGCTCATCGCTTTTTCAGCACTGACAATCGTGATCTTCGCCGCCTCCTTCCGGCGCGACCTTATCCGCGCCTTGAAAGCCGGGGATCGCTGGACACGGCTGATGGAGCGGATGATTGCGATCAGCCTGATCGCAATCATTGGCGTGATCCTGGTGACCGGCACCACACACATTCGCGAACGCTGGCTCGACCCGTTCCTGCTCGTCCTGCCGCTCTATATGTTCCGCAAGCTCGAAGTATCCGGCGCCGACTTCGGCCTGCCGATTCGCCGCTTCCTTCGCGCCGTCCCGATCCTGATGATAGTGGTGGTCGCCATCCTCGCCATACGAGTGGTGGCAGGGGAATACATCGGCTCATACACAAAGCTGAACGTTCCCTTTGCAACATTGGCAAGATCGCTCGCCAGCCAGGGACGGCCGGCACTCATCATGGCCGACGATCATTATGTCGGTGGCAATCTCCGGCTCCA
Source organism: Rhizobium sp. FG96 (assembly GCF_057808655.1). Taxonomy (NCBI): domain Bacteria; kingdom Pseudomonadati; phylum Pseudomonadota; class Alphaproteobacteria; order Hyphomicrobiales; family Rhizobiaceae; genus Rhizobium; species Rhizobium sp. FG96. Next base: position 205,176 of record NZ_JBMDIL010000001.1, read on the forward strand.
GTTTCCCGGTACGCCAATCATCATCCCGGATTTTCCTGATCGAGGCATTTCCGTGGATGCCATAAACGCGAGCCCCCTGCTCCTCGTCTGGCGGAGCAAGAACGGCCAGGATGCACCGATGCCAAAAGCGTTTTCGGCCTGGATGAGCGAGAACAAGATCGAGCCAAGCGACCTCGGCACGCTCGCGCTCCCCTATTATCTCGGCAAGAGCGGTGACACGTTCACCTTTGGCTACGCTTGGGTTGGGCGCAAATAGAATGAACAGCACCGTTAACGCCGGCAAGAGCGGGATCGGCTGGGTTTTCGTCCTGCTGGCTGGCTACTTCATCCTGCAGGTCATCGTGCGGATCGTCATGCCGCCGACGCTCGGCCTCGACGAAGCGGAGCAAGCCTTTCGATCGCAATGGCTGGCCGCCGGGTATGGACCGCAGCCGCCGTTCTACAATTGGCTGCAATATGCGATCTTCTCGTTCAGCGGCATCTCCGTGCTCGCGCTTGCCGCGACGAAAAACACGCTTCTCTTCATTTCCTATCTGCTCTACGGGCTGACGGCGAGGCGGTTGCTACGAAACGATGCGCTCGCCGCAATCGCGACGCTCGGGCTTCTTACACTGCCTCAAGTGGCGTTCGAGATGCAGCGCGACCTGACGCACACGGTCGCGGTGTTCTTCTCCGGATGCCTGTTCCTCTATGGCTTCATCCGGGCGCTCCACAAAGGCGATACGCTGGCCTATGTCGTTACCGGCCTCGGGATCGGCCTCGGGTTCCTCTCGAAATACAATTTCGCACTTCTGCCGATTTCCGCGCTGCTTGCCGTTCTCTTCGATCAGCAGATGCGCAAGCGGGTGTTCGACTGGCGCATTGCGCTGACGGCACTCGTCACCATCGCGATCGCCACGCCGCACCTGTTCTGGCTGAAGGATAACCTCGGCTTTGCCACCGCTCGCACGCTCGAAAAGCTAACGGATAGCGGCGATGCAAGCTATGTCATGCAGGTACTGACCGGCACGGGTTCGCTGCTGCTTGCAGTCATCGGCTTTTGCGCGGTGACCTTGCTCATATTCGCGATCGTCTTTCGCAAACCACTACTCTCCGCCTTTTCGGGGAGCTCGGCATGGACGCGCCTCTTCGGACGCATGATGCTCTTTTCGATGCTCGGCATTCTCATGCTGGTCTTCTTCGGCGGCGCCTCGCAGGTCAAGGACCGGTGGCTAGTGCCGCTGTTCTTCGTCATGCCGCTCTATCTGGCGCTGAAAATCGAAGCATCGAAGATCGATGTTGCCCAAGCACTTCGCCGCTTCATGCCGATCGCCGTGATCATCATGATTGCAGTCCCCTCGATCCTTATCGGCCGCATCGCGATGGCGAGCTTCAACGGGGACTACGAGCGGCTCAACACGCCTTACCTGCGCCTCGCCGAAGCGCTGCGGCAGCAGACCAATCCCGCTGCTATTGTTGCGGACACCAGCCTGCTTGGCGGCAACCTTCGGAAAGACCTTTTCCCCGTCACTGTCACTGCCCTGGACTATGCCGCCTTCAACCCAAAAGTTTCGATCTCGAAAGAACATCCTTTGCTGATCGTGTGGCAGCAGCGAAAGAGGGAGGAGACCGCCTTGCCGGCAAAGGCCGCGGAATGGCTGGCCGCGAGACCGGAGTTCAGCGGCTCCGTCCAGCAGCTTTCAGCGATCGATGTGCCGTATTTCTACGCCAAGGGTAACGACACCTACCGGTTCGGCTATGCGCTGATCGCGCCGCCTGCCCCCTAACCGCGCAATTCCTTCCACGCCGCATCCAGCGCGATCTTCGTGATCCGCGCCATCTCGTCGACCTCCGCATGGCTGATGATCAGCGGCGGCGAGGCCAGCATGCGGTCGGCGGTGGCGCGCAGTACCAGGCCGTTGGCGAGCGCGTGGTTGCGGACCAGCGAGCCGATGGCGTCGGGCTTTTCGAAGCGGGTGCGGGTCTTCTTGTCGGCGGTGAGCTGCAGGGCGGCCATCAGGCCGACGCTTGCGGCTTCGCCGACGAGGTCGTGATCGGCGAGTGCGCCCCAGGCTTTCGCGAAATAGGGGCCGATGTCGTCGCGGACGCGCTCGACCAGTTTCTCGTCCTCGATGATGCGCAGGTTTTCCAGCGCGGCGGCGGCGCAGACGGGGTGGCCGGAATAGGTGAAGCCGTGGTTGAAATCGCCGACATCGTTGATCAGGACATCGGCGACGCGGTCGGACACCAGCACGCCGCCGATCGGCAGGTAGCCTGAGGACAGGCCCTTGGCGATCGGGGCAAGATCGGGCTCGACGCCGTAATATTGATGGCCGAACCATTCGCCGAGGCGGCCGAAGCCGCAGATCACCTCGTCGGTGACCAGCAGGATGTTGCGCGCCTTGCAGATGCGGGCGATCTCCGGCCAGTAGGTCTCCGGCGGGACGATGACACCGGCAGCACCCTGGATCGGCTCGGCGACGAAGGCGGCTACATTCTCCTCGCCGAGCTCGTCGATCTTCGCTTCCAGCTCGCGGGCGACCTTCAGGCCGAATTCGGCGGGCGAGAGATCGCCGCCCTCACCGTACCAGTAGGGCTGGCCGATATGGACGATCCCCGGGATCGGCAGGTCGCCCTGCTCGTGCATGTATTTCATGCCGCCGAGGCTGGCACCGGCGACGGTCGAGCCGTGATAGCCGTTCCGGCGGGCGATGACCGTCTTCTTCGAAGGCTTGCCGACAGCGCTCCAATACACGCGCGCCATGCGGAACCAGGTGTCGTTGGCCTCCGAGCCGGAGCCGGTGAAGAAGACGTGGTTGAAGCGCTCTCCGGCATGGGCGGTGACCTTCTCGGCGAGCAGCGTCGTCGGCGTGCTCGTGGTGCCGAAGAAGGTGTTGTAATAGGGCAGATCGTTCATCTGCCGGGAGACCGCATCGGTGATTTCCTTGCGGCCATAGCCGACATTGACGCACCAGAGACCGGCGAAACCATCCAGATATTTCTTGCCTTGATTATCCCAGATATGGACGCCTTCGCCGCGCTCGATGATGCGCGTGCCGTCCGCGTTGAGCTTTTTCATGTCCGAGAAGGGGTGAAGATGATGGGCGGCATCAAGGGCGGCGAGATTTGAGCGCTGGTAAGTATCGGACATGATTTGCGAAACACCTGCAGAGATTGAAAGGATCTTCCCAATGGGTTACGACCTTGGCCTGCTCAGAGGGGATTTTCAAGATCATGACGGCTGACAAGATGCACGGCAAAGCTGCAACTGACGAGCCTTGGATCGAAATCATGCTTGTCGGCATGAACGGCGACCTGCGCGGCAAGCGCATTCCGCTCGATGCACAGAAGAAGGTCTGGGCCGGTGAGGTGCGCCTGCCCTCCTCGACGCAGTCGCTGGATATCTGGGGCGACGACAATGACGACATTACCGGCCTGTCGCTGACGATCGGCGATCCCGACGGCCTTTGCATCCCCGACCAGCGCAGCCTGGCGCCGCTGCCCTGGGCGCCCGAGGGCTCGATGCAGGTGCTGGCGACGATGCACGAATTCGACGGCAGCCCGAGCTTCATGGATCCGCGCGCCATCCTCGCTTCGGTGCTGAAGCGTTATGACGAGCGCGGATTGACGCCCGTCGTCGCCACCGAGCTGGAATTCTACGTCGTCGAGCAGGACTGGCTGGAAACCGGCCGCCCCTCCCCGCCGAAGAAGCTCACCTATCGCGGCGAGCCGAACGGCTATCAGCTCTACGACATGAGCGCGACGGATGCGCTCGACGACTATCTCAAGACCGTGCGTGGCTATGCGAGCGCGATGGAGCTGCCCGCCGATGCGACGACGGCAGAATTCGGCCCCGGCCAGTTCGAGATCAACCTGCTGCACCGGCCGGATGCGCTGGCAGCCGCAGACGACTGCATCTATCTGAAGCGCGTCGCCGAGCAGGCAGCGAAGCGGCACGGCCTGAAATCCACCTGCATGGCCAAGCCCTATTCCGACCATGCCGGCTCCGGCCTGCATGTTCACGCGAGCATCATCGACAAGGATGGCCGCAATATTCTGGACGCCAGGGGCGGCGAGCCTAAGTTGCTGAAGTCAGTCGCCGCCGGCATGCTGAAATCGATGCGCGAGGCGCAGCTGGTCTTCGCGCCCTTCGCCAATTCCTACCGCCGCTTTCAGCCGGGGTCGTTTGCGCCTGTTGATCTCACCTGGGGTTATGGGCATCGCGGCACGGCGATCCGCATCCCGGATATGAATGGCCCGGCGGCCCGTGTCGAGCATCGCGTCGCCGGAGCCGACGCCAATCCCTATCTGCTGCTGACAGCAATCCTCGGCGGCATGCTGTTTGGTCTCGACGGCGATCTCGACCCGGGCGAAGAGACGACGCCTTCGCATGTGCCTGAGAATACCGAGCGGCTGACGCATGATTTCCTGACGGCGGTTGAAGCCTTCCGCGCATCGCCCTTCATCAAGGATGTCTTCGGCGCGCGCTATCAGAAGCTCTACGGCGATACGAAATACAAGGAAGCGCTGGCCCATCTGCGCACCGTGTCTGATTTCGACTACCGCACCTACTTGCCGCGGATCTAGAGCGTTTCCTGGTTATATTGAAGCATTCTGCCGGAGCAGGTTTTCGACAGGGCAAAGGCGATTGGCGAAGGGCATACCCCTAGGTACGGTCGAGCCAATCGCCTTTGATCCTGGCGGAAAGATGCCCGGCCCGGAGGGTTGGCTGAAACGGGCCGCCTGATCGACCGGCTGGCTTGGCCGTAGATCTGGGCTACGACGCGCGCCAGCCGGTCGACCATTCGACTCCGTTTGAGCCAACAGAACGCTTCAATATAACCAGGAAACGCTCTAGGCGGCAGGCTCCCGCCGTTCCGTCTCGTCGTTCTGCGCGGCGAGACCCTGCCTGACGAGAACCTTCAGCTCTTCCGGGTGCAGCTGCAGGCGGATGTCGCGCTCAAGCGGCAGCAATTCGCCATCCATGACGCAATTGGATTTGGCGCGCATCTTCGGGAAATGCAGATGCACCTCGGCCGGATGCATCACCATGACATCAGCGTTATCGCGGACCTTGCCGCGCAGCATATCGAAGGCGAGCCTCGCGACGCCCATCGGCCGCAGCGGCTTCGCAGTATAGAAGCCGAGTTCGCCGCTGCGCAGATTGTCGGCATAGAGCAGCGCGTTTTCGCCGAAGGGATTGTTGGAGACCGAGACTGCCGAGACGCGGCGGCGCTCGCGGACACCCAGCGCCTCGAACTCGACCTCGAATTCCGGCGGGTTCATCACCACGCCGAAGGCGGCGCGGGTGCTGGCGCGCATCTTTCCGAGGCGGGAGCGGAAGCTGTAGGAATTGCGGTAGCGCACCATGCGGGCGTGAAGACCGGCGGAGAACTGGTGGATGAAGGGGCGGCCGTTGGCGCTGGCGATATCGACGTGATCGACCTCGCCGAAGGCCAGCGTATCCAGCGCCTGCCAGATATCGAGCGGCACTTTCAGCGAGCGGGCGAAAAGGTTCATCGTGCCGGCAGGGATGACGCCGAGCGCAACGCCGTTCTTCCAGGCGATCGAGGCAGCCGCCGAAATCGTGCCGTCGCCGCCACCGGCAACGATGCCGTCGATATCGTCGCGGCGGGCGGCGCGTTCCATGGCCGGAACGATCTCCTTGCCGGGAAAAACGATGGCTTCGAAGTCATGGCCAGCCTCGCGGAATGTCGCCTCGGCCTGCCGCTCATAGGCTTCCATATCCGTGGTGCGGAACGTGCCACCATCCTTGTTAAAAAAACCGACAAGCTTCATGCGGTATCCATGCCCCCACGGCGAATTGCAAATCACAGCTAGAGATGGTTTTGCGATAGGCGATTTCAAGCGCGCAGCTAGTTTGCGCAGTGCGGCGGCAAGCCTTGGCAAATGCTAATAATGCAATGGACGTATGCCGATAACAGGACGCTGCACTGCAAAAAATGCACTCGACGCTCTGCCGCCAATCAGGGATAGAATGCAAAATGGAGGCACGTACCTCCCTTCCCGCCATAGACAGGCCGACACCGGAGCCGAACGCTTCCGGTGAACCGCTTTTGATACATGCCCAAGGAGCTCCCGTGAGCCAGATCGCCGTAGACGATTCCCTCGATGCACCGATTGCGGAGGCGCCTTCGCCGATGGCGGTCGCGCTGGTGCAGCTGGCGCTTGCCTGCGGCGGCTTCGGCATCGGCACGGGTGAATTCGCGATCATGGGCCTGCTGCCGAATGTGGCAGGCACCTTCTCGGTCACCACCCCGCAGGCGGGTTACGTGATCAGCGCCTATGCACTCGGCGTCGTCATCGGCGCGCCGGTCATCGCCGTGCTTGCGGCGAAGATGGCGCGGCGCTCGCTGCTTCTACTGCTGATGGGCATCTTCGCCGTCGGCAATATCCTCAGCGCCATGGCGCCGACCTTCGAGAGCTTCACGCTGCTGCGCTTCATCACCGGCCTGCCGCATGGCGCCTATTTCGGCGTGGCGGCGATCGTCGCCGCGTCGATGGTGCCGGTTCACAAGCGGGCGCGCGCCGTCGGCCGCGTCATGCTCGGCCTGACGATCGCCACGCTGCTCGGCACGCCGCTTGCCACTTTCTTCGGCCAGTCGCTCGACTGGCGCATCGCCTTCACCACCGTCGGCGTCATCGGCCTCGTGACCGTGGCGCTGATCTGGTACTACGTGCCGCGCGATCAGGTGGAGGAAGGTGCAAGCTTCATGCGCGAACTCGGCGCCTTCAAGCGCCCGCAGGTGCTGCTGACGCTCGCCATTGCCGCTGTCGGTTACGGCGGCATGTTCGCGATGTTCAGCTATATCGCCGATACGACGATGAAGGTGGCGATGCTGCCGGCCAGCATGGTGGCTGTGATGATGGTGCTGTTCGGCATCGGCATGAATGTCGGCAACGTGCTCGGCTCCTGGCTCGCCGACAAGTCGCTGATGGGCACGATCGGCGGCTCGCTGATCTTCAACATCGTCGTGCTCAGCTGCTTCTCGCTGACGGCCGCCAATCCGGTCATGCTCGCCGCCTGCGTGTTCCTGACGGGCTGCGGCTTTGCGGCGGGCCCTGCCCTGCAGACCCGCCTGATGGATGTTGCCGCCGATGCGCAGACGCTGGCGGCCGCTTCCAATCACTCGGCCTTCAATATCGCCAATGCGCTCGGCGCCTGGCTCGGCGGCCTGGTCATCGCCTGGGGCTACGGTTACGCCTCGACGGGCTATGTCGGCGCCTTCCTGTCGTTCCTCGGTATCTTCGTCTTCGCGGCGTCGCTACGCCTGGAGCGCCGCAGCCGCAGCGCCTGAGGCTTCGCGCAATTCCATGCCATCGGGGCGGCAGAACACATGTTCGTCGCCCCAGGCAGCCAGCGCCCGGATGACCGGCTTCAGCGTCTCGCCGAGCGGCGTCATCGTATATTCGACGCGCGGCGGCACGACCGGATAGACCTTTCGCGAGACCAGCCCGCAATCTTCGAGCTCGCGCAGCTGCTTGGTCAGCATGCGCTGCGTCACCGCCGGAAGCTTTCGGCGCAGCTCGTTGAAGCGCAGCGTTCCGTCCATCAGATGGAACAGGATGACGCCCTTCCATTTGCCATCGAGAAAGCTCAACGTCGCCTCCACCGGGCAGCCGGGGAAGTTCTTCGTCAGCTTGGCGCGGGGCAGAGACATTTGACGGTATCCTTTTGGGTACTACGTACAGAATTTGTGCATTCTTGCGTTAACAGAGCATAAGACGCATCTAGCCACTGTGCAACAAACACAGGAGTTTCCCATGCGCGCCGTCGCCTACAAGACCCCACAGCCGATCGCGGCAGAAACCTCGCTCGTCGATGTCGAGCTACCCGTTCCCGAGGCCACGGGGCATGACCTGCTGGTCGAGATCAAGGCCGTCTCCGTCAACCCTGTCGATGTCAAGATCCGCGCCAATGTCGCGCCGCCCTCCGGCGAGCTGAAGGTCATCGGCTGGGATGCGGCCGGTGTCGTTAAGGCCGTCGGCCCCGATGTAACGCTGTTCCAGCCGGGCGACGAGGTCTTCTATGCCGGTTCGATCACCCGCCCCGGCTCCAATGCCGAATTCCATCTCGTCGATGAGCGCATCGTCGGCCGCAAGCCGAAGACGCTCGATTTTGCCGCAGCGGCCGCCCTGCCGCTGACCTCGATCACCGCCTATGAGGCGCTGTTCGACCGGCTGAAGGTGCAGGATGCCGTACAGGGTGCCGCCCCTTCCCTGCTCGTCATCGGCGGCGCCGGCGGCGTCGGCTCGATCACCATCCAGATCGCCCGCGCGCTGACCGATCTGACCATCATCGCCACCGCTTCGCGTCCGGAAACGCAGGAGTGGGTGAAGGAACTCGGCGCCCATCATGTGATCGACCATTCGAAGCCGATCGCCGCGCAGGTGGCCGCCCTTGGTATCGGCGCACCGGGCTTCGTCTTCTCGACCACCAATACCGACCAGCATCTGGCCGAAATCGTCGAGGTGATCGCGCCGCAGGGCCGGTTCGCGCTGATCGACGATCCCAAAGTGCTCGACATCATGCCCTTCAAGCGCAAGGCGATCTCGGTGCATTGGGAGCTGATGTTCACCCGGCCGATCTTCGGAACCCTTGACATGATCGAGCAGCACAAGCTTCTCAACAGGATTTCCGAGCTCGTCGATGCCGGCAAGATCCGCACGACGCTGACCGACACAGTCGGCACGATCAATGCGGCGAACCTGAAAAAGGCGCATGCGATGATCGAGACCGGAAAGACCAAGGGCAAGGTCGTCCTGGCAGGTTTCTGACCGGCTTTTCGTCCGGAAATATCCGGTAAATCATAATCGCAAAGAATGCCGCGCCGGATGGTGCGGCATTCTGCCATTAAGCACATATCCCAGTTGACTTTTTTAGCGTTCAGGACCACCTGTTCCTGACGCGAACGGCGCTGCGCCGGACGCGGATATCAACGGAGCCATCATCACGATGCCAAGCGACAGTAGCAGTCGATTGCCTTTGCCGTACGCGGCCCTTTCGCGCTGACCTGGATGCTCCGGGCTCGCCCGATCGGACGCTACGGCGGATCGACGGAAAGGCGAGCTAATGAATATCAATCGCTTCCACCTGCGGGCCGGCAATGCCGCGCGCGCTTTCATGACCAACAATAAAGTTGCGACCATCGCCGAGCGCGTCGAGTCGCTGAATGCACTCGCCCCGACCGAGGTTTCACGCATCCTGTCGCGCATGCCGCAGGACTATGCCGTCAACATTCTCGACCGGCCGGAACTGCGCAACGCCTCCACAGCGCTGGCGCTGATGGACCGCGCCGATGCTGCACGCCTGCTGCACGGCATGTCGAACGACCGTGTCGCCGACGTTCTGCTGGAGCTCGACACCGATACCCGCACCCGGCTTTTCAACAGCTTGGAAGAGCCGGTCCGCGTCGCCATCCAGCACCTGATGGGCTATCCGGCCCGCACGGCAGGCAGCATCATGACGACCGAGTTCGTCAGCGTGCCCGGCAACTGGACGGTCGAGCAGACGCTCGCCCACGTGCGCCATGTCGAGCGCTCGCGCGAGACGGTCTATGCGATCTATGTGCTGGATGAGAATTCCGGCGCGCTGCTGCATGTCGTGACGCTGCGCCGCCTGATCACCGGCGAACCCGACGCCTCGATCCTGACCGTCGCCCAGAAGGGCACGCCGGTTGCCGCCGATCCGCTGATGAAGCAGGAAGACGTGGCACGGCTGATCCGCAAGCACGACCTGCTGGCGCTGCCCGTCGTCGACGATCACGGCCTGATCCTCGGCATCGTCACCGTCGACGACGTGATCGACACGATGATTGCCGATACGACCGATGGCGCCCAGCGCTTCGGCGGCATGGAAGCCCTCGGCAAGCCCTATATGAAGATCAGCTTCGGCGGCATGATCCGCAAGCGCGCCGGCTGGCTCTGTGCCCTCTTCCTCGGCGAGATGCTGACGGCAAGCGCCATGCAGCATTTCGAGGGCGAGCTCGAAAAGGCCGTCGTGCTGACGCTGTTCATCCCGCTGATCATGAGCTCCGGCGGCAATTCCGGCTCGCAGGCGACATCGCTGATCATCCGCGCTCTCGCCGTCGGCGAGCTGAAGCTTTCCGACTGGTGGAAGGTGCTGCTGCGCGAACTGCCGACCGGCGTCGTGCTCGGCGCCATCCTCGGTCTCGTCGGCATGTTGCGCGTGTTCTTCTGGCAGAGCGCCGGGCTTTACGACTATGGCCCGCACTGGGTTCTGGTCGGGATCACGGTATTTGCAGCGCTGATCGGCATCGTCACCTTCGGTTCCGTATCCGGCTCGATGCTGCCCTTCGTGCTGCAGCGGCTGAAGCTCGATCCGGCAACGGCATCGGCTCCGTTCGTGGCAACGCTCGTCGATGTGACCGGCCTGGTGATCTACTTCTCGGTCGCCCTGCTGATCCTCACCGGGACGCTTCTCTAGAGGCGATCGGCAGGCAGAGCGGCGTGCCATCCACTGGATGCGGGACGACCGCCGCATCCACTCCGAACACGGCCTTTATCAGCTCCGGCGTCAACAGCGCGCCGGGGCTTCCTGCTGCGTGGATGCCGCCATCGGCAACGGCGATGATGTGATCGGCATATTGTGCCGCATGGTTCAGGTCGTGGACGACCATGACGACGGTGCGGCCGCGATTGCGATTCAGGTCGCGCAGCAGTTCCAGCACTTCCAGCTGATGGGCGATATCGAGATAGGTGGTCGGCTCGTCGAGCAGCAGGATCGGCGTTTCCTGCGCCAGCGCCATGGCGATCCAGGCGCGCTGGCGCTGACCGCCGGAGAGACGGTCGAGCGGGCGCGAGGCGAGATCGGAAAGGCCGGTGGCGGCAAGCGCCCCATCGACGATCTCATCGTCATGAGCCGACGTGCGCGACAGCAGACCCTTGTGCGGATGCCGGCCGAAGCGGCAGAGCTGGCGCACCGTCAGTCCGTCCGGCGAGACCGGGCTTTGCGGCAGAAGCGCAAGAGCCTGGGCGATCGCCCTGCCCTGCATCGCCGAGATTTCCTTGCCGTCGAGATAGACCGTTCCGGAAGCGGGCTCGATGATGCGGCCGAGCGCTTTGAGCAACGTGGACTTGCCGCTGCCATTGGCGCCGATCAGCGCGGTGATCTTGCCGTCGGGTATCGACACATCGACATTCTCAAGCACGCGGATGGCCGCGTAGCCGAGCGTCAGCTTTTCTCCGGCAAGGCGGGATTGCGCGGCGCTACTCATGGCGGCCGGTCTCCTTGATAAGCAGGAAAATCAGATAGGGACCGCCGATGACGGCGGCGACTATGCCCGCCGGGATCTCATTCGGCAGCGCCACCAGCCGCCCCGCCAGATCGGCGGCGGAGAGCGCGAGCGCCCCCATCAGCGCGCTGGCGGGCACGAGATGGCGGGCGCGCGGGCCGACCATCAGCCGTGCCGCATGCGGCGCGAGCAGGCCGAGAAAGCCCATGCTGCCGACGCTGGCGACCGCACCGGCGCAGAGCAGAACGGAGACGACGATCAGGCCGCCGCGCAGGGCTCCCGGCAACATGCCGAGGCTGATCAGCGTGTCGTCGCCGAAGCCACCGGCATCGAGCCTGGCGGCGGCGATCAGGATCAGCGGCAGGCAGGCGATAAGCCACAGACTGAGGATCAGCACATCAGCGGCGGAACTGCCATAGACGCTGCCCGCCAGCCATACCATCGACTGATCGGCGCGGGTCGGGAAGATCACCATGACATATTGCATCAGCGCCTGAGCCAGCATGCCGAGCGCCACGCCGACGAGTGCCAGCGCCGCAATGCCGCCGCCGAAGGCGCGGCCAATGACGAGCAGCAGCCCGGCGCCGATGACGGCGCCGAGAATAACGCCCGACGGGATCGACCAGACCGCCCAGGCCGGTGGCGTCATCATGCCCGCCAGGAAGGCGCCGAGACCGGCGCATTTGGTGATGCCGACGACATCGGGCGAGGCCAGCGGATTGCGCAAGGCGCCCTGCAGGAAGACGCCCGCGAGACCGAAGGACGAGCCCGCAAGGATGGAAACGGCGACGCGCGGCGCCCGGTATTGCATGACGATGAAGGCATTCTTGCCGCCGCCGATACCATCGAGCACCTGCGCGATGCTGAGCGTGACCGCGCCAACGGTCATGCCGAGGATGGCGAGAACGGCGATCAGGACGGCGATGGTGAGGCACACCGTCAGTGCCCGGGTATTTCTTGCGGCAAGCGCACTCATCGGATCCGCTGCCTCCAGAGGATCATCAGGAAGGCCGGAGCGCCGACCAGCGCGGTGACGATGCCGACGGGCATTTCCGAGGGGAAGGCAGCGATGCGGCCCGCAAGATCGGCGGCGTTCAGCAAGAGCGGACCGGCAATGGCGCTGAGCGCGATGACGGTGAACTGGTCGCCGCCGACGAGCCTGCGGATGATATGGGGCACGAGCAGGCCGATGAAGCCGATCGGGCCGCTGACGGCGACCGCAGAACCGGCGAGCACGACGATCAGCGCCGCAGCCAGCCCGCCGACGCGGCGCGCATTCTGGCCGAGCGACACGCCCGTCGTGTCATCGAGCGCCAACACGCCGAAATGTCGGCCTGCCAGCAGCGCCGTGCCGCCGCCGAGGATCGAGAATGGCAGGATGATCCAGACCTTGTCCCATTGCGCGCCGTTGATCGATCCGGCAAGCCAATAGACGATATCCTGCGCCGCATTGTTGGCGATCAGGATCGCCTGGACGAGAGCGGCGAGCACGAGCTGGATCGAGATGCCGGCGAGCGCCAGCTTCATGTCGTTCATGGCGCCCGAGACCGACAACGCCCACATGGCGAGGCCAACGGCGGCCGCACCGGTGAATGCGGGCCAGACGGTGCCCGCGCCTTTCAGCTCCGGCAGCGCGATGAGGCAGAGGACGATGACCAGCGAGGCGCCGGCATTGATGCCGAAGGTCTGCGGCGAAGCGAGCGGATTGCGGGTCAGCGTCTGGATCAGCACGCCGGCGACCGCAAGATTGGCGCCGACCAAGACGGCGAGCAGCGCCCGCGGCAAGCGGACATCCCAGACGAGCGCGCTATCGGGCGAGCCATCGGGAGATAAGAAAAGCGACAGAGCGCGGAGAACCGGCAGCTCCGAAACGCCGAAGGATATAGCGGCAATGATGACCGCAGCGAGCGCGGCAAGCAGCAGGCAGCCGAGCGCGAGCGGCTGCATCCGCCGCTCTTCAACGCTTCGTGCTGCCGCCGCTTTGCTCACCGCTGTCAGGCCTTGTAGACCTTGGCGAGGATTTCGCGGGCGATCATCTCGGCGGTCTTCAGCCCGCGGAAGCGCGAGAACTGGTTGCGATCGACCTCGAAGATGTTGCTGTCCTTGACGGCCGAGATATTTGCGAAGGCGCTGTTGCCCTTCCACTGGTCAAGCACCGTGCCACCGGCATCGGTCGCGACCAGGAGCACATCTGGATTGACGGCGATCAGGCGCTCGAGGCCCGCCCCGCTTTCGACTGCGTCGGAAGAATCGACAGCCGGCGTCAGGCCCATCGCCTTGAAGACCGAGCCGGTGAAGGACGAGGATGTGTGGAGGCTCATGGAATCGGGCGTCGCGACCGCCAACAGGAAGCGGCGCTTTTCGCCAGCCGGGATCTTGGCGACCAGCGCTGCAACGACCGCCTCGTGATCGGCCACTGCCTTCTCGCCCTTCGCCTTGTCGCCCAGCGCATCGGCGATGGTGACGACGCCTTCCTTGATCGTCTGGTAGCTGCCTTCCCAGCTGTTCAGGACGATGGTGGGCGCGATGGCGCTGAGCTGCGCATAGATTGCCGAATGGCGGATTTCGTCGGCGATGATGAGATCGGGCGTCAGAGCGCTGACAAGCTCGAGGTTCGGCTCCAGCCGGGTGCCGACCGAGCTGTAGTCGATCGTCTTGCCGAGAAGCTGCTCGATGCGCTTCGGCTGGTTGTCGTCGGTGATGCCGACGGGCACGACGCCGATCGCGTCCAGAGACTGTACGAAGGAGAATTCGAGCGCCACGACGCGCTGCGGCCTGCCCTTGATCTCCGTGGAGCCGAGCCGGTGCTCGATCGTGCGGGCGGCGTCATCGGCAAAAGCCGGGCGGGCCGCGAGTGCGGCGCCGGCGGCGCCGAGGAGGAGGCCGAAATTGCGGCGGGACATCGGGTTCTGAAACAGGCTCACATCAAACTCCCAGCTGAAAATTGCGGGAGGCGGGTCCCGCTTCAAAATTCCGCTACAGAATTGACGTGCAGACTTCAAGTAAAGTTTACAAAAACTCTCACCTTATTTTTTCTCAGGCAGTTTCAGGGCGCCGTGGGTCTTCATGCTGCGGATCGCGAAGTTCGAGCGGATGTCACTGACATTGGGCAAGGTCAGCAGCGTTTCGGTCAGCAGACGCTCATAGGCGGCGAGATCCTCGACCACCACCTCGGCCAGAAAATCGGCGGTGCCCGAGATCAGGAAGCAGGAGACGATTTCGGGGATTGCCAGAAGCGCGGCCTGCTGCGCCTCGGAATTCTCGCGGGTGTGATGCGCCACCTTGAACTCGACGAACACGGTGAGCCCAAGCCCGACCTCCTTGCGGTCGATATCGGCGCGGTAGCCGCGGATGACGCCCGACTTTTCGAGGTTGCGGATACGACGCAGACAGGGCGACGGAGAGAGGTTCACCTTCTCGGCGATCTCCACATTGGTGGCCCGCGCATCCTCCTGAAGGCATTTGAGGATGGCGATATCGAATTTATCGAGATTTGGCATATCCGACAACTTTCTGAGATGATCTTGGCAGATAATTGCCAGTATCACGATTTCCTTGCCATAGATAGCAAGGACATGCCGGGGCCTTCCGGCCTATCTTCTTTCCAACCGGAGATCATCCGGACCACGGAAAGGATAGAGCCATGGCCAGCATCAGCCTCACCAACGACAAGTCCCCGTCCCTGCTTCCCGGCTATGCGGGCGGCACAGTGACCGTGCTTATCTGGGCCTCGTGGTTCCTCGCGACACGCCATAGCGCGGCGACGCCACTCGGCTCGATCGATATCGGCCTGATCCGCTACGGCATTCCAGCACTCGTGCTGGCGCCGGTCTGGCTGAAAACCGGGTTGCTGCCGAAGGGGCTGCCGCTGCATCTCTTGGCGCTGATGGTCGCGGGTGCCGGTGCCGTCTTCTTCCTCGTCACGACGCTGGCGATCCATTCAACGCCTGCCGCCTCATCCGGCATCCTGCTCGGCGGCTCGATGCCGCTTGCAACAGCCGTTATCGGCATCCTGCTCTTCGGCGAACGGCCGGACATCACCCGCAAGCTCGGCCTTGCGGCGATCGTCGGCGGCGTGCTGATCCTGCTGATCGAAAGCCTCGCCGATGCATCGCTTCCCTGGACGAGCTTCGTCATGCTGCCTGCCGGTGCCGTGCTCTGGGCAAGCTATACCCATGCCTTCCGCCGCAGCGGCCTGACGGCGCTGCAGGCAAGCGCCCTCGTCGCCATCTGGTCGTTCTTGGTGATCGCCGTCCTTGCCCTCGTCTTCGGCACCTCGCTGGCACAGGCAAGCGCTGCCGATCTCGGCCTGCAGGTGCTGAGCCAGGGCGTGCTTTCGGGACTGGTGGCGATGGTCGCCTATGGCACTGCGGTCAAGACGCTCGGCGGCACGCAGGCAGCAGCTTTCACCGCGCTGACGCCCGTCCTCGCCACGATCGGCGGCGGCATGTTGCTCGGCGAACCCGTCGGCATGGCGGAGATCGCCGCCGCCGTCATCACCGGCATCGGCGTCGCGCTCTCGACGGGCATTGCGGCCAGACGCCGCTAGTCATTCCTCACATGAAAAGCCCGGCTGAGACGCCGGGCTTTTTTTTGCATTCAAGCCTGCATCACTACGACCTTGGCGCCAGGCGCGACGCGATCATAGAGATCGATGACATCATGGTTGAGCATGCGGATGCAGCCACTCGACATCGCAAGGCCGATCGACTGCGGCTGGTTGGTGCCGTGGATGCGGAAATGGGTGTCGTTGCCGCCGCGGTAGAGATACATGGCGCGGGCGCCGAGCGGGTTGTTCGGGCCGCCCGGCATGCCGCCGGCGAGCCTGCGGTAGCGCTCTTCACGGCGCTGCATGTTTTCGGTCGGCGTCCAGCTCGGCCATTCCGCCTTGCGCCCGACATAGGCGCCACCGGCAAAGGCGAGCCCCTCGCGGCCGACGCCGACGCCATAGCGCATCGCCCTGCCATCGCCGAGGATGTAGTAGAGGCGGCGGGCGGGCGTGTCGACGACGACGGTACCGGCATCATAATTGGAGACGTAGGACACTTCCTGACGGCGCAGTTCCGGCTCGACCTTGTCGAGCGGCATGGCCGGAAGCGGAAACTTCTCGGCCGGAAGGGCCGCATAGTTGGCTCGATGATCAGGACCGCTCGACGCGCATCCAGCAAGAAGTGCGGAAACGCCCAAAACGAAACCGCGGCGGGAAATCGACATCGAAACAGGTCCTTAACGTTCGGTTGATGCGACCGAAGTTAATGAGATTATGGTTAATGAACTGCTAAGCGCGACCGTGGAAGTTGAGTTCGAAGAGCATGAAATAAGGGCTCGCCTCGACATGGCGCACTGGAAAGCGCATCATTTGCTGTCGTTTTCGATGGGGGACGGGAGATGAGAACAACCGTTACGCTGGATGACGCCCTGATCGAGCGGGCAGAGGAAGTCACTGGCATCCACGAAAAATCAGCGCTCCTGAAGGAAGCACTGACAAGGCTCATTCAACAGGACGCTGCGCAGCGAGTCTTCATGCTGGGCAGCAGTGCGCGGGGCCCCGCCCCGCCGCCGCTGGAATCTGGACGGCACCTGGGGTGACAACGACAATCAGGATTAGGCGGCGCCGTCAGGTTCTGATCCCCTCGGCGCCGAGATCCGGGGACCGATCGCGACCGGGTCCACATCTCACATGTTCGGATAAACCGGCCCCTCGCCGCCCTGGGGCGGAACCCAGTTGATGTTCTGGTTGGGGTCCTTGATATCGCAGGTCTTGCAGTGGACGCAGTTCTGGGCGTTGATGACGTAGGTATCCTTGCCGTCCTTCTCCACCCATTCGTAGACGCCGGCCGGACAGTAGCGGGTCGAGGGGCCGGCGTAGATGTCGTGCTCCGACGACTTCTGCAGCGCCATGTCCTTGACCTGCAGATGAACAGGCTGGTCTTCCTCGTGATTGGTGTTCGACAGGAACACCGAGGAGAGACGGTCGAATGTGAGGACGCCATCCGGCTTCGGATATTCGATCTTCTTGTGCTGCGAGGTAGGTTCCAGCGAGGCGGCGTCGGTCTTGCCGTGGCCGAGCGTGCCGAAGAAGGAGAAGCCGAACAGCGTGTTGGTCCACATGTCGAGACCGCCGAGGCCGATGCCCACAAGCGTGCCGAATTTCGACCAGAGCGGCTTGACGTTGCGGACCTTCTTCAGGTCCTTGCCGATGGCGGTCTTGCGCCATTCGTTCTCGATCTCGGCGACTTCGTCATTGGCGCGGCCGGCGGCTATCGCATCGGCGATCTTCTCGGCGGCGAGCATGCCCGACAGCACAGCGTTGTGGCTGCCCTTGATGCGGGGAACGTTGACGAAACCGGCCGAACAGCCGATCAGCGCACCGCCCGGGAAGGTCAGCTTCGGCACCGACTGGTAGCCGCCCTCGGTGATGGCGCGGGCGCCGTAGGAGAGCCGCTTGCCGCCCTCGAAGGTGCCGCGGATCGCCGGATGGGTCTTGAAGCGCTGGAATTCCTCGAACGGATAGAGATAGGGGTTCTTGTAGTTCAGGTGCACGACGAAGCCGACGGCGACCATGTTGTCTTCGAGGTGATAGAGGAACGAGCCGCCGCCCGCCGCCATACCGAGCGGCCAGCCGAAGGAATGCTGCACGAGCCCTTGCTTGTGGTTCTCCGGCTTGACCTGCCAGAGTTCCTTGATGCCGATGCCAAATTTCTGCGGCTCGCGATCCTTCTGCAGATCGAACTTGGCAATGAGCTGCTTGGCGAGCGAGCCGCGCACGCCTTCGCCGATCAGAACGTATTTGCCCAGCAGCTCCATGCCGCGGGTAAAGTTCGGGCCGGGCTCGCCGTTCTTCTCGATGCCCATGTCGCCGGTCGCGACGCCGATGACGGCGCCCTCGTCGTTATAGAGCACTTCGGTGGCGGCAAAGCCCGGATAGATCTCGACACCGAGCGCTTCGGCGTGGCCCGCCAGCCAGCGACAGACGTTGCCGAGCGAGACGATGTAATTGCCGTGATTGTTCATCAGCGGCGGCATCAGCGCGTTCGGCAGGCGGATGGAGCCGGCGGGGCCGAGCACCAGGAAGTGGTCGGCATTGACTTCGGTCTTGAAGGGATGGTCGCTTTCCGAGCGCCAGTCCGGCAGCAGGCGGTCGATGCCGATGGGATCGACGACGGCGCCCGAGAGGATATGCGCGCCGACTTCGGCGCCCTTCTCCAGGACGACGACCGAAAGATCCGGATTGACCTGCTTCAGGCGGATCGCGGCCGAAAGACCGGCCGGTCCACCGCCGACGATCACCACGTCGAATTCCATGCTTTCGCGTTCCGGAAGCTCAGTCGTCTCGGTCATATCAGTCAGGTCTCCGCTCGGCCGTTCGTCCGGCCATATTCCCCATCTGGGGTAATCTCTTGTCAAAACCGGAAAGCATTGTCGAGCCGGGAAGCGACAGCCAATCCTCCAATTCGCACAATGATTTCCTCCGTGCTCATAAACCTATTTAACGTTTACGTTCACGTCAATTATGCGATGCCGATTTTGCGTCTCTCTGCGCTTTCCTTTCCCACTGGCGGCGCCTTATACAGAAGCACGACATCAGGAGGACATCATGGATCTCGGCATCAAGGGCAAACGCGCACTCGTTCTGGCTTCATCCCGCGGCCTTGGCCAGGGGATCGCAGTGGCTTTGGCGCGCGAGGGCGCAAACGTGCTGCTCTGCGGGCGCAGCGGCGAGCAGCTGGAAGCCAATTGCAAGGCGATCAATGCCGAGGGCAACGGCAAGGCCGACTGGATCTGGGCCGATCTCGGCGACGAGAACTTCGTCGCGACGGTGACGGCGGCGGTCAAGGAGAAGTTCGGCGGCCTCGATATCCTCGTCAACAATACCGGCGGCCCGACGCCCGGCACGACCGAGGAGATGAGCGCCGAGAAGCTCGAGACCTATTTCTTCTCGATGGTGCTACGGGTCATCACACTGACCAACGCGTTGCTCCCCGGCATGAAGCAGCAGGGCTGGGGTCGCATCCTGACGGTCGCTTCATCAGGGGTCATCGAGCCGATCGCCAACCTGGCGCTCTCCAATACGCTGCGCCCTGCCCTTGCCGGCTGGAGCAAGACGCTTGCCTCCGAGATCGCCAGCCATGGCGTCACCACCAACCTGCTGCTGCCGGGCAGCATTCTGACCGGCCGCCTCGACGAACTCGATGGTGCGGCAGCAAGACGCACCGGCAAAAAGATGGACGAAATCCGCTCGGAAAAGGAAGCGCGAATTCCAGTTGGGCGCTACGGAAAGGTCGATGAGTTTGCGGCCACGGCGGCATTTTTGTGCAGCGAACCAGCAAGTTACATCACGGGCTCATTGATCCGTTGTGATGGTGGAGCGGCCCGCTCGGTGTAGTCGACCCATGTAGCGATCCAGTATATATTAGAGACGGACTAATATTACGGAATGTTCATTACGAAAATTTAAGCTGTTATAAACGCTTAGTGATCGTAAGCGGCGAATAATGTCTTTTTTGCGCCGCAAAATAGGCGGCTCATTTAGAGCATAGAATTCGCCCCATTCTGTTTAAAACCGGTCTCGCTCATGAAGAAATTCTGGATCACAGTCAGCGTCGTTGCAATTGCCGCAGTCGGCCTTTGGCAGTACGGCAATCGCATTCCCTATGCACAGCAGATTCCCTATCTTTCGAAGCTGATCAAGCAGCCCGCCCATGGTGGCGGCAAGGGAGATGGCGGCGCAGCTGGCGGCGACCAGCAGGCTGCGGCCGGTGCATCGCAGGATGGCGGCAGCCACCAGGGCGGCGGCAATGGCGGACATCGCCGTGGCGCCGGCGGCCCGACTGTGGTCAAGACAGTTGCCGCCGCGCAGGCTGCGTTGCCGATCGATGTCGGCGCATCCGGCTGGGCGGTTGCCGAAGACAATACGACGATCGCCGCGCAGGAACAGGGGCTGATCGTCAGCATCAATGTCCAGGATGGCGCGACCGTCAAATCCGGCGATCTGATAGCCAAGCTTGACGACCGCTCGGCAAAGGCCGCCGTCGACAAGGACAATGCGATGATCGTTCGAGATCAGGCGACGCTGAACGGCGCCGAGATCGCACTTGCACGCGCTCAGGACCTTGCCGATCAGAAGGCCGGCACACAGCAGAGTTCAGATCAGGCCAAGGCGACCCGCGATAGCGCAGCCGCCACCGTCGAGGCCGACAAGGCGGCGCTTGCCGCCGACCAGATCACTCTCGATCATACGGAAATCCGCGCCCCATTCGATGGCCGCCTTGGCGACGTGGCGATCAGCGACGGAGCTTTCGTCAATGCGGGATCGGCGATCGTGACGATCGCAAAGTACGATCCGATCTATGTGCAGTTCAATCTGCAGGAACGCTATCTGCGGGAGATGAAGACGGCACTTGCCGCAGGCCCGGTCGATGTCAGCACCGCGCCCGATTCCGCAAAGGGCGAAGTCCGCAAGGGTGCAGTCAGCTTTTACGACAATACCGTGGACAAGGCTTCGGGCACGATCGCCGTCAAGGCGCGGTTCGAGAATGCCTCCGGCGCCCTCTGGCCCGGCCAGTCGGTCAATGTCGTCGTCCACTTCGAGAACAAGCAGCAGCAGGTGGTCGTGCCGACGGTCGCCGTCAGCCCCGGCCCGGACGGTTTCTTTACGTTTGTCGTCAAGGACGGGAAGGCGCAGCTGACGCCTGTCACGGTGGCCCGATCCAACGGCGATTTCTCGGCGATTTCGGCAGGCATTTCGGCCGGTGACCACGTGGTAATCGAGGGCCAGGGCCAGCTGAACGACAAGCAGGCAATATCAGAACAGTTCGACGACAAGGCGCTGAACGTTGCTTCAGCCGCCGACACGATGCAGCAGCAAACCCAAAATGCTACCGCGGGGACTGAGGAATGATTCCGAATTTCTGCATCCAGCGCCCCGTCGCCACGACGCTTCTGGCGATCGGCGCCGTCCTTGCCGGTCTCGCGGGCTACCAGCTCATTCCGGTTGCCGCCCTGCCTCAGGTCGACTTTCCGACGGTCAACGTCTCCGCGCAGCTGAACGGCGCATCGCCGCAGACGATGGCGACTTCGGTCGCCACGCCGCTGATCAAGCAGTTCGAGACTATCCCCGGCATCAGCGAAATCAGCGCTTCCAGCTCGCTCGGCAATACCAGCATCGTGCTACAGTTCGATCTGAACCGTAACATCGATGCGGCCGCCGCGGACGTGCAGGCCGCGATCTCGCATGCGACACGCCAGCTGCCCGACAATCTGACGACGCCGCCGAGCTACCGCAAGACCAATCCGGCCGACGCGCCGGTGATGCTCATGTCAGTGCAGAGCGACACCCTGCCCCGCAGCAAGCTCGACGAAATCGCCGAAGACATCATCTCGCCGTCGCTCTCGACACTTCCAGGCGTTGCTGAAGTCACGGTCTTCGGTGCACAGACCTACGCTGTGCGCGTCGAGGCAGATCCCAACAAGCTACAGGCTCGCGGGATCGGCATCGATACCGTCAACAAGGCGATTGCTGCTGCCAACAACCAGAACCCCGTCGGTACGCTGCAGAACAATGCACAGACACTGACGATCAATGCCAATACGCAGCGCACGAACGCTGCCGAGTTTCGCTCGCTGGTCATCGCCTCGCCGAACGGCGCGGCGATCCACCTCAGCGATGTCGCAGACGTGCAGGATGGCGTCGAGAACCAGAACACCGGCAGCTGGTATGACGGCCAGCGCGGCATTATTCTAGCGATCCAGCGCCAGCCCGACGCCAATACCGTCGATGTCGTCGATGCGATCAACGCCAAGCTGCCGCAGCTGCATGCCGAAATCCCGCCATCGGTCAAAACCGTCGTCATGAACGACGCGGCAACGCCGATCCGCGAAGCGATTTCCGACGTCAAGTTCACGCTGCTTCTGACGATCGGCCTCGTGGTTCTCGTCATCTACCTGTTCACCGGCCATCTGACCGCAACGATCATTCCGGGCCTCGCCGTGCCGCTGTCGCTGATCTCGACCTTCGGCATGATGTATGTGCTGGGCTACAGTATCGACAACATCTCACTCTTGGGGCTAACGCTCGCGGTGGGCCTCGTGGTCGACGACGCCATCGTCATGCTGGAAAACATCCTGCGACACGTCGAGGACGGCATGCCGGTCCGCGAGGCGGCGATCAAGGGGGCGGCTGAAGTCAGCTATACGATCATCTCGATGTCGGTCTCGCTGATCGCGGTCTTCATCCCGATCCTGTTGATGGGCGGCGTCGTCGGGCGCGTCTTCAACGAATTCGGCATGGTAGTCGCCATCGCCATCGTCTCGTCGGCGATCGTCTCACTGACGGTGACGCCGATGCTCGGCTCGCGACTCTCCAACAACCACAGCCGTCCACCCCTCCTGGTTCGTATCTTCGACGCCGGATTCGAGCGGACATTGCGCGGTTACGACCGCGCCGTCGGCTGGTGCCTGAAGCACCACATGACGGTCATCGGCGTATTCTTCGCGTCGATCGCGCTGACGATCTACCTGTTCATGACGCTGCCGGCGAGCTTCTTCCCGCAGGAAGATATCGGCCGCCTGCAGGTCACCACCCAGGCACGTCAGGATATCTCCTATCCGGCGATGGAAGCGCTGCAGAAGCAGGCGGCCGCCGTCGTACAGGCGAACCCTGCCGTCAATCACGTCATGTCGACAGTCGGCGGCAATGCCCGCAAGCCGTTGAACAGCGGCACGATCTATGTCGAGCTGAAGGACAAAGACAAGCGTCCGCCACTCGACCAGACGCTGCGTGAACTGCGCACGGCGATCAACAAGATCCCGGGCCTGCAGGCATTCGTGACGCCGAACCAGAGCCTGCGCTTCGGTGGCCGCCAGACTGCCAGCCAATACCAGCTGGTCGTTCAGGCGCTCAACGCCGATCAGACCAATCTCTGGGCAGGCAAGATCCAGAGCGCGCTGCGCCAGGATCCGCGCTTCACCGATGTGACGACCGACGCCCAGAACAACGCGCTGCAGGCCAATATCGTCATCGACAGCGAAAAGGCTGCCGCCTACGGCATCGACAATGACGACCTGCGCACGACGCTGCAGGAAGCCTTCAGCAGCTACACGGCCGCCGAGATCCAGTCGACCGGCGACAGCTACGACGTCATCGTCGAATACGACACGAGCAAGCCATGGGACGACCAGAAGCTTGCCGAAATTCGCGTCGCCTCGTCGAATGGCAGCCTCGTGCCGCTGTCGAACTTTGCGCATGTGCAGCGGACCACCGGCCCTGTCACCATCAACCAGACCGGCCAGCTGGTCTCGACCACCGTGTCCTTCAACCTGCCAGCAGGGGAATCGCTCGGCGATGCCACCGTGGCGATCGATCAGATCAAGAAGGATATCAACATGCCGGCCGACGTGTTCACCAGCTATGGCGGCACGGCGCAGATCTTCCAGCAGTCGCAGGGCAATACGCCTTACCTGATCCTGGCGGCGGTCCTGACGATCTATGTGGTGCTTGGCGTTCTCTACGAGAGCTTCATTCATCCGCTGACGATCCTGTCCGGCCTGCCGGCCGCGGCTCTCGGGGCGCTCCTGGCGCTGAAGGTCATGGGCCTCGATCTGTCGATCATCGCGCTCATCGGCCTGTTGATGCTGATCGGTATCGTCAAGAAGAACGCGATCATGATGATCGACGTGGCGCTGGAAAACCTGAGGTCGACATCGATGTCAGCCTCGGAAGCGATCCACGAAGCCTGCGTCCGCCGTTTCCGGCCGATCATGATGACGACCTTCTGCGCCCTGCTCGGTGCCCTGCCGATCGCGCTCGGCACCGGTGCCAGCTCGGAACTGCGCCAGCCGCTCGGTATCGCCGTTGTCGGCGGCCTGCTGGTCTCGCAGGCGCTGACGCTGTTCATCACGCCGGTGATCTTCGTCGAGATGGGCCGCTTCGAAAACTGGCTCGGCCGGCTGTTCAGCCGCAAGAAGAAGCACGATACGCCGGCCAACGAGGATGGCGAGCCCGAGGCACGGGCGGTCGCTGCCGAATAAGACAGGAAGGGCGCCTCAAGGGCGCCCTTTTCATTTAGCGGCCGGCCACGAGCTTTGGCAGATCATCGACGAGAATGCCCGCGTCATGGCCCATCATGGCCAAGGGCACGGCCTTCCAGGTCGGCTTGCGAGGCCCAATAAAACGATGATATCTGCGGGCAGGCATGAATTGAATTAGGTCATGACATGGTTCGGCCCTACCTGCCCCTCAATGCGCTGCGCGCTTTCGAGGCTGCCTCCCGGCATCTGAGTTTCACCCGCGCGGCGATCGAGCTCTGCGTGACGCAGGCGGCTGTCAGCCATCAGGTGAAGCTTCTGGAGCAACGGCTCGGCGTCACGCTCTTCCGCCGCCTGCCGCGCGGATTGATGATCACCGAGGAGGGGCTGGCGCTCTTGCCGGTGCTGCGCGAATCCTTCGACCGGATGGCCGACATGCTGGAGCGCTTCGAAGGCGGCCAGCTACGCGAAGTTCTGAAGATCGGCGCGGTCGGGACGCTCGCCGTCGGCTGGCTGCTGCCGCGGCTTGCCGATTTCCGCACTCGCTTTCCCTATATCGACCTGCGCCTCTCGACCAACAACAACCGCGTCGATATCGCCGCCGAGGGCCTCGACTATGCGATCCGCTTCGGCAACGGCGCCTGGCACGATATCGAGGCGGAAGCGCTGTTCGAGGCGCCGCTCTCCGTCCTCTGCATCCCACCGATCGCGCGGCAGCTGAAGACGCCGGAGGATGTCGCGGGCCAGACGCTGCTGCGCTCCTACCGCTCCGACGAATGGCCAAGCTGGTTCGAGGAGGCCGGGCTCTCGGCGCCGCCGATCCTCGGCATGGTCTTCGATTCCTCGGTGCTGATGGTCGAGGCGGCGATGCAGGGTGCGGGCGTTGCCCTCGCCCCGCCACTGATGTTCTCGCGCCAACTGGCATCCGGTGAGATCGAGCAGCCCTTCCCCATCTATATTTCCAAGGGCAGCTACTGGCTGACGCGGCTGAAGTCGCGGCCGGTGACCCCGGCGATGGAAAACTTCCGGCGCTGGCTGCAGGAGATGTCGGCGGAGACCCGCGGCGACTGATCCCAGCGGGTTGCTTTCGCCTCCGTCCTGTGCGATCACCCGCCCTCTCAAAAATTCGCGGGCGCGCATTTGCCGCCCTTTGTCACATCCGGGTCATCTCTTCCCGGTTCAAAGCATTTTTACTGATTTAAGGAGCACGGCCATGGCACGGGCGCTCGGGCTTGATTTCGGCACGACCAATACGGTTCTGGCAATGGCGGATGGCGCCAATGCGACACATTCGATGAGCTTCACCAGCGCGGCAGGCACTGCCGACAGCATGCGCACGGCGCTGTCGTTCATGAAGGATCCGCAGCTCGGCGCATCGGCCTTGAAGGTCGAGGCGGGTGCGGCGGCAATCCGGCAGTTCATCGACAATCCCGGCGATTGCCGCTTCCTGCAGTCGATCAAGACATTTGCCGCCAGCGCCCTCTTTCAGGGCACGATCGTCTTCGGCAAGCGCCAGAGCTTCGAAGACCTGATGGAGGTCTTCATCCGCCGCCTGCGCGCCTATGCCGGCGACAACTGGCCGTCCGATGTCAGCCGCATCGTCGCCGGCCGCCCGGTGCATTTCGCTGGCACCACCGCCGATCCGGCGCTCGCGACACAGCGCTACAACGAGGCGCTGTCGCGCTTCGGCTTCCCGGAAGTGCATTACGTCTACGAGCCGGTCGCAGCCGCCTTCTACTTCGCGCAGAACCTGCAGGCCGATGCCACGGTTCTCGTCGCCGACTTCGGTGGCGGCACCACCGACTATTCGCTGATCCGCTTCGAGACCGTCGCCGGCAAGCTGACGGCGAAGCCGATCGGTCATTCGGGTGTCGGCATTGCCGGCGACCATTTCGACTACCGGATGATCGACAATGTCGTCGCGCCGCAGATCGGCAAGGGGAGTCATTTCAAGAGCTTCGACAAGATCCTTGAGGTGCCGTCGAACTACTATTCGAGCTTCGGCCGCTGGAACCAGCTGTCGATCTTCAAGACCTCGCGCGAGTTCGAGGACCTGAGGAAGCTGGTGCGGACTGCCCTCGAGCCGGAAAAGCTCGAGCTCTTCGTCGATCTCGTCGATCACGACGAGGGCTACCCGCTCTATCAGGCGGTCTCTGCCACTAAGATGGCGCTCTCGGCAAACGAGGAAGCGGCATTTGATTTCGGCCCGCTCGGCCGCAGCGGTCACCGCACGATTAAGCGCAGCGATTTCGAAGGCTGGATCGGCGAAGACCTCGCCCGCATCGAAGGCGCGCTCGACGAGGTGCTGGAAAAGACGCAGACGCGGGCCGATGGCATCGACAAGGTGTTTCTCACCGGCGGCACTTCCTTCGTGCCCGCCGTGCGCCGCATCTTCACCGAGCGCTTCGACCAGGACAAGATCGAGACCGGCGGCGAACTGCTGTCCATCGCCCACGGTCTGGCGCTGATCGGCGAGCGCGACGACATCGCGCAATGGACTGTGCAATAGCCGCTTAGGCGGGCGGCTGCACTTTCATTGCCGCCGCTCGTCCGTTAAGGTTGCCGCATGATCTCCGCCAACGACCTCTCCCCGGCCGAACTTGCCGCGCTTTTGCATTTCCATGCAGATGCGGGCGTCGAGTGGCTGCTGGAGGAAGAGGCGGTTGATCGCTTTGCCGAATTCGAGGCGATGAAGGCGGCGCGCCGCGCGGCGCCACCTCAGCAGGCTCCGCAACAAAACACGCAGCAGCAGAGCCGCGCCGCGGCGCCCCAGCGCCAGGCACCGGCTGCCGCCAGCGCTCCGGCAGCCCGCCCGCAACCCGCCATTCCCGATGGCGAAGCCGTCCAGCAGGCGCGCTTTGCCGCCGAGAGCGCCCGCTCGCTTGCGGAATTGAAGACCGCGCTCGAAGCCTTCAACGGCTGCAATCTGAAACACAGCGCCCGCTCGACGATCTTTGCGACGGGCGATGCGGCGAGCGGCATCATGGTGATCGGCTCGGCGCCGAGCGCCGAAGACGACCGCGAGGGGCAACCCTTTGCGGGACGCCCGGGCGCCCTTCTCGACAAGATGCTGGCTGCGATCGGCCTCGACCGTTCCGGCATCCTGCTGACGCAGGTCATTCCCTGGCGCCCGCCGGGCAACCGCGTGCCGTCGCCCGCCGAGATGGATATCTGCCGCCCCTTCATCGAACGGCAGATCGCGCTTGCAGAGCCGAAAGCCATCCTGCTGTTTGGAAATTTCGCGGCGCGCGTCTTTTTCGGGGAAACGGATACGATCCATGGTCTGCGCGGCCAGTGGAAGGAGATCGGCGCCGGCGGGCTTACGATTCCGGCAATCGCCACATTGCATCCGCAGGATCTGTTGACCGCGCCGGTCAATAAGCGCTTGGCCTGGAACGATCTTTTAGCGTTTCAGCAGAGACTGCGCGATCTCGATCTGATTACAAAATAGCCAATCTTAAAGATTTTATGAAACGACCCATGCGCTTTATGCATGGCTGCGTCTCATTTAGGTGCATTGCAGAATCGATGCTGCGCTGCAATATATACTCGTGTCTTGGGAGGAATCTGACAGGAACCAAGGCAATGAACACACGTTTTCGTCCTATACACTGCGGGTTTGAAACCCTCCGCCTCGCGAGCGACGCGGTTCGCACGACGCAAGGCTACAGCCGTCTCGGCTTCGCGACCAACGAACAGATGATCGCCCGCGGCACCGGCATCACCGGCCGCACGACGCGTCCGGCCGCGATCTTCGCCGATTTCCAGGAATATTGAGTAACCGCGCCGCCCAGCCGGGCGCGCGGATGGAGTAAAACATGTCTGCCGTCATCATCTCGCTTCTGCGCAATATCGAAACGATCGAGCATATCCGTGCTGCCGTCTGTGCTGCGAAGGAATATGAGCGCGAGCTCTGCTCGACGCAGACGGACCGCAAGGCGACCGACGTCGCGGCGATCGCGCTCTAAGCGCAGACCGCAAACCTGACCGGATCGCGCTCGATCTGCATCTTGGCGGCTTCGAATGCCTGGTCGATATAGGCGAACTTGATCGCCTGCCAGCCGCAATATTCCCTCAGGAATGCGCCCGAAATCCAAAGCTGGGTCTTCTTCGGCTCGTCATACCAGCCGAGGCATCCCGTCTGTACCGCCTTGGCGAACAGCCGTTGCAGATGCGTGCGCGACATCATGAAATCGCCCGCCAGATTGCGCGTCTCGATACGGCCGGCGTCATAGCGCTCGCCTTCGCAGGTCTCCAGATCGATCTTCGAAACAAGGTGATCGACGACGAGGCCGCCGGCTTCGGTCCACATGAAGAGTGCCACCTGCTCCGGCGGCTCGCGCCAGCGGGCATCCTTCAGGCAGTTTTCGGCAACCATCGGCTGGGCGATGCGGATCAATTCCGGGTTCGCCTGGAAACAGGCGGCGCGGTTGCCGCCATCGAGAACGTCGAGTGCTGCAAGGTTCGAGAGAAACCACCCCGCCATCGCCTGATGGCTGACATCGGCAGGCTCGAAATGCCGGGGACGGCGCCGCTCTTCGCCCGGCGTATGGGCGATGAAGCGGTAGGTGATCAGCTCTTCGATGAAATTGAGAACGGTGTTGCGGCTGGCGACCCTGTGCTCGGTGATGCACCCGGTCAGCGCCACGGCGGTAAAGCCGGATGACGGATCGGATGGGTCATGCCGCAGGCTCAGACCGTAGGCCGTCTGCGTCAGGAGCCAGCGCTGGTGGGAGGCAAGCAGCCGCGCCAGGCGCGGGGCAGCGTCGAACATGCCGCGCATGTTGCCTGCGAGCAGGCGGATAGCGGCGAGGAAGTTCGGATGCTGAGCCAGTTCGTCCGCCGAAAATGCCATAAGCGCCCCCGCTCGCAAGCCAGCTTCCGGAGCTACCACTTCAGGGACATTTCCGTCCGGCGTCAGTGGCCATTCGCATATGCAAGGCTTTGAATAAATGAAACTTCGTCAGTTTCATCAACCATATTCAGCGGGTCATGTGTATCCCAAGATTTCGCCAGTACATTCCCGCCAAAAGCGCGAATCGACAGCGAAAACAACCGGAAAGCCTAGCCGCCGCCGGCGCGCTGGGCGTTGCGCCGTTCCAGACCGAGCTGGTGCTCGCGGTGGATGATGTAGATACCAGCGGCAACGACGATCGCCGTACCGACCATCATGTGCCCACCTGGCACATCGCCGAAGACGACATAGCCGATCACGCCACCAAGCAGGATCGATGTGTATTCGAACGGGGCAACGGTGGAGACATCGGCGTGGCGATAGCTCTCGGTCAGCAGGATCTGCGCCACCCCGCCGCAAAAACCGGCGACGATGAGATAGAGCGTCGTCTCCAGGTCGAGCGAATACCAGCCGAAAGGCAGCGTCAGCAGCGAGCAGAGCGAAGCGATCATCGAGAAGTAGAGTACGATCGTCGCCGTCCTCTCCTCTTCCACAAGCTTGCGCACCTGGATCATCGCCATGCCGGCCAGCACTGCCGACATCAGCACGCAGATGGCGCCGAGCGCCTGCTCTGCCTCGATGCCGCCGGCGCGAAACAGCGTCAGCTTCGGCCAGGAGACGATCGCCACACCGACGATGCCGAAGAACACCGCGCTCCAGCGATAGAGCCGCACGCGCTCGCGTAGGAAGACGGCGGCGAAGATGACGGCGATCAGCGGCGTCGCATAGCCGAGCGCGATCGCCTCGGGCAGCGACAGATGCATCAGGCCGTAAAAGCCGAAACCCATCGAAACGATGCCGATCGTGCCGCGCTTCACATGGCCGATAGGATTGGCGGTGTAGAAGGCTGCCTTCAGCTGCCCGCGATAGGCGAGATAGGCCATGATCGGAAAGAGCGCGAAGAAGGAACGGTAGAACGTGACCTGCCCCGCAGCGACATCAGTTCCCGCAAGCTTGATGAAGGTCTGCATGCCCAGGAACACGACCACCGACGAGACCTTCATCAGGATCCCCCTCATCGGGTTTCTCAGTACCGATTCCATGTCTTCCAATGCTCGCTTGCGGGAGGAGGCCGCCGACTCGGCGGCACATCGAAGTGCAGCACCATCGTAACCAAAGAGATCAGGCGTTGGGAAAAATTTCCGAAGAAAAGCGAATTTTGCGGACGTGCCAGGAAAAGTCCGCACGTCATGCGGAAAAGAAAGATCAATGGTCTTTGCTTTAAGTTTAGTTCAGACTTTAATGTAATCATCGCCCCCAAAATTTACGGCGGGGATTCCGTCCCTGTCTCGGTCATATCGATAAAGGTCTTCAGGGAACACTTATGCGTACAGACACAGGCCAGGTCATTAATCTGGCAGACTACCGGCCCACCGATTTCGTCCTTGAGCGCGTGGACCTGACCTTCGAGCTTGACCCGACGGAAACGAAGGTCGAGGCGCGGCTGATCTTCCATCGCCGCGAAGGTGTCGATCCGAAGACGCCGCTGATCCTCGATGGCGACGAGCTTTCCCTGTCCAGCCTGCTGTTCGATCAGATGGAAATGCCGGCGGAGCAATATACCGCGACGGCCGACAGTCTGACGGTCCGCGATCTCCCTGCGAGCGAACCGTTCGAACTGACGATCACCACGATCATCAATCCTTCCGAGAATACCCAGCTGATGGGCCTCTACCGCACCGGCGGCATCTACTGCACGCAGTGCGAGGCCGAGGGCTTCCGCCGCATCACCTATTTCCCCGACCGTCCTGACGTTCTGGCGCCCTATACGGTCAACATCATCGCCGACAAGGCGCAGAACCCGCTGCTGCTCTCCAACGGCAACTTCCTCGGCGGCGCCGGTTACGGCGAAGGTAAGCATTTCGCCGCCTGGTTCGATCCGCATCCGAAGCCGAGCTACCTCTTTGCGCTGGTCGCCGGCGACCTCGGCGTCATCGAAGACACGTTCACGACGATGAGCGGCCGCGAAGTGGCGCTGAAGATCTATGTCGAGCACGGCAAGGAGCCCCGCGCTGCCTACGCCATGGACGCCCTGAAGCGCTCGATGAAGTGGGACGAAGAGGTCTTCGGCCGCGAATACGACCTCGACATCTTCATGGTCGTCGCCGTCTCCGATTTCAACATGGGCGCGATGGAGAACAAGGGCCTCAACGTCTTCAACGACAAATACGTCCTAGCCGATCCTGAGACCGCGACCGATGCCGACTACGCCAATATCGAGGCGATCATCGCGCATGAATATTTCCATAACTGGACCGGCAACCGCATCACCTGCCGCGACTGGTTCCAGCTCTGCCTGAAGGAAGGTCTGACGGTTTATCGCGACCACGAGTTCTCGTCGGACCAGCGCTCGCGCCCGGTCAAGCGCATTGCCGAAGTCCGCCACCTTAAGTCCGAGCAGTTCCCGGAGGATGGCGGCCCGCTCGCCCATCCGGTACGCCCGACAAAGTATCGCGAAATCAACAACTTCTACACGACGACGGTCTATGAGAAGGGCAGCGAAGTGACGCGCATGATCGCGACGCTGCTCGGCAAGAAGGCGTTCAAAAAGGGCATGGACCTCTATTTCGATCGCCATGACGGCCAGGCCGTCACGATCGAGGATTTCGTCCAGTGCTTCGAGGAAGCGAGCGGCCGCGATCTCTCGCAGTTCTCGCTCTGGTACCATCAGGCTGGCACGCCGCTGGTCACCGCGTCCGGCACCTATGATGCCAAGGCCAAGACCTTCACGCTGCAGCTCGAGCAGATGGTTCCGGCCACACCCGGCCAGGCCGACAAGAAGCCGATGCATATCCCGCTCAGCCTGGCGCTGTTTGCCGAAAGCGGCAAGGCGATCAAGCCGAAGTCGGTCGATGGTGCGGAATATGCCGATGAGGTCCTGCACCTGACCGGCCGCACGCAGACCGCCGTCTTCCACGGCATCGCCTCGCGCCCCGTCGTCTCGATCAACCGCAGCTTCTCGGCGCCGATCAACCTGCATTTCGATCAGGCACCGGCCGATCTCGCGCTGCTTGCCCGCCACGAGACCGATCATTTCGCCCGCTGGCAGGCGCTGACCGATCTGGCGCTGCCGAACCTTCTCAAGGCCGCCCGCGATGCGCGTGATGGCAAGGCGGTCGCCTGCGAACAGACCTTCGTCGACACGCTGCTTGCAGCCGCCTCCGACGACGCGCTGGAGCCCGCCTTCCGCGCCCAGGCGCTGGCGCTTCCGAGCGAAGCCGATATCGCCCGCGAACTCGGCGGCAACAATGATCCCGACGCGATCCATGCCGGCCGCCAGGCGGTGATGAAGCAGATCGCCGATCAGGGTGCTGCCATCTTCGCCACGCTGTTCGAAACGATGACGACACCGGGCGCCTTCAGCCCGGATGCCAAGAGCGCCGGCCGCCGCGCGCTGCGCAACGCCGCCCTCACCTATCTCTCCTATGCGGAGAACACGCCGGTTCGTGCCAAGGCCGCCTTCGACGCCGCCAACAACATGACCGAGCTTCTGCATGCCCTGACGCTGCTGGCGCACCGCTTCCCCGACAGCGCCGAAGCGATCAGCGCGCTGACCGCCTTCCGCGACCGCTTCTCCGAAAACGCCCTCGTCGTCGACAAGTGGTTCTCGGTGCAGGCAACGATCCCGGGTGCCGGCACGCTCGACCGCGTCAAGAAGCTGATGGACAGCCCGCTTTTCAAGCGCACCAATCCGAACCGCGTGCGCTCGCTGATCGGCACCTTCGCCTTCACCAACCCGACCGGCTTCGGCCGCGCCGATGGCGAAGGCTACCGCTTCCTGGCCCGCGAGATCCTCGACATCGACCAGCGCAACCCGCAGCTCGCAGCGCGTATCCTGACATCGATGCGGTCGTGGCGCTCCCTGGAGCCGGCGCGTGCCGATTTCGCCCGCGCGGCCCTGATGGAAATCGAACGGGCGCCCGGTCTCTCGACCGACGTGCGCGACATCGTCGAGCGTACGCTCAAGGGGTGATTTGCGAGCAAAAGGCTTCGCCGCTATCGGCGGAGCCTTTTCGGAATCCTCAAAAAATCAGCACTTATAAATAGTTAACAGATTTTTACCTTTGCCTCTGGACACGGCGAATCAGGAGTGATTCATTGGGTCAGGTTCGAGCGGCGGCGCTGCGAATCACACGAGGGATCAAGGTTATAGCGATGATGAACGTGCGGCGGGCAACTGCGGCCGAGGGACGGCTGCGTGTTGATTTCGGGGCGTTGCGGGGTTGGTCTCGGGCCACTCAGAGCAGCCGTCCGGCTGCCAGCCGCTCCGGCGCTCCGCGTCTTCCGCAGGTCGAAACCATCCTCAAGCGCGCCATCCCGGCGCTGATTATCGCCTTTCTCTCCGTCGTTGCCGCCTCGCACATCTTCGGGATGATGTCGGAATATTCGCGGATGGGCGCAGCCGCCCGCCACGCAACGTCGCTCTCTGCTGCTGCGGCCGCCGCCGTCTTCACCGATGCCGGTCAGCTCTTCGAGGCCGGCAACGCCGCCGAGGCGCAGGCCCGCCTTTCGAAGTTCCTGCCGCAGGACCGGCTCGACAGTGGCTCGTTCATTCTCCTCGTTCAGGCGAGCGGCAAGGTCTTTGCCGCATCGGCTGCGGGCGTCTCCTATGTCGGCTCCAACGTCGCCGACTTCTTCCCCGAAGTCTCCGCCATCCGCCGCTTCGGAGACCGCGCCGGCGTCATCGAAACGACGATCAGCGGCGATCCCCATTATGCCGAGATCAGCCTTGTCGGCGGTGCGGGCGGCTATATCGTCGCCGCCACCTCGCTCGATCAGATCGGCAAGCTGTGGCGCGAGGAGCTGACGCTCAACGTCACGCTGTTTGCGGGCATTTCCTCGATCCTGCTCGTCATCCTCTACGCCTATTACGTGCAGGTCCGCCGCGCCCGTGATGCCGACGACATTTTCGTCGAATCCAACCAGCGCGTCGAAACCGCACTGTCGCGCGGCCGCTGCGGCCTCTGGGATTTCGATTTCGAGAACCGCGAATTCTTCTGGTCGCGCTCGATGTACGACATGCTCGGCCTGCCCGCTTCCGACAAGACCATGTCCTTCAACGAGGCCGCCCGCCTGATGCATCCTGAAGATGGCGGCCTGCACGAGATCGCCCGCTCGATCGCCAAGGGCACTTCCGGCCAGGTCGACCAGATTTTCCGCATGCGCCATGCCGCCGGTCACTATGTCTGGATGCGCGCCCGCGCCCAGATGATCCGCAGCAATTCCGGCCGCATGCACATGATCGGCATCGCCATGGACGTGACCGAGCAGCACCGGCTGGCTCAGCGCTATGCCGAAGCCGACCAGCGCCTCGCAGACGCGATCGAGTGCACCTCCGAAGCCTTCGTGCTCTGGGACAAGAACGACCGTCTGGTCATGTGCAACGTCCATTTCCAGCAGGCTTACGGCCTCCCTGACAGCGTGCTGGTTCCCGGCACAGAGCGCAGCGTCGTCAATGCAGCAGCCGCCCGCCCGGTCATCGAGCGCCGCATGGTCGATCCGAACGGCGCCGGCCACTCGCGCACCGCCGAAGTCCAGCTCGCCGACGAGCGCTGGCTACAGATCAACGAGCGCCGCACCCGCGATGGCGGCATGGTCTCGGTCGGTACCGAC
This sequence comes from Rhizobium sp. FG96, assembly GCF_057808655.1. Taxonomy (NCBI): domain Bacteria; kingdom Pseudomonadati; phylum Pseudomonadota; class Alphaproteobacteria; order Hyphomicrobiales; family Rhizobiaceae; genus Rhizobium; species Rhizobium sp. FG96. The sequence continues at coordinate 240,024 of NZ_JBMDIL010000001.1, forward strand.
ATCACGCTTTTGAAGCGCAACCAGGAGCGCCTGCGCGACTCCGAGCGCCGCCACGTCGCGACCATCGGCGACCTCAAGGCATCGCGCCAGACGCTCGAACACCAGAAGGCCGAGCTGTCGGTCGCCAACGCCAATTATCTCGTCGAGAAGGAACGCGCCGAAGCCGCCAACAAGGCGAAGTCGGAATTCCTCGCCAACATGTCGCATGAGCTGCGCACGCCGCTCAACGCCATCCTCGGTTTCTCGGAAATCCTGCAGAACCAGATGTTCGGCCCGCTCGGCTCGCTGAAATACGACGAATATGCCCGCGATATCCACGATAGCGGCCAGCACCTGCTCAACGTCATCACCGACATTCTCGACATGTCGAAGATCGAAGCCGGTCACATGAAGCTGCATCGCGAAACCGTCGATCTCGCCCCGCTCATCGAAGAGAGCCTGCGCTTCACCGCCATTCCGGCTGCCGAGAAGAACATCGTCATCGAGCAGCGCCTCTGCGAGGGCATGACGCTGACCGCAGACCGCCGCGCCATGAAGCAGATCCTGCTGAACCTGCTCTCCAATGCCGTGAAGTTCACCAATGATGGCGGCCGCATCGCGCTTCGCACCCGCCGCGACGCCAAAGGCCTGATCGTCACCATCGCCGATACCGGCATCGGCATCCCGCGCAAGGCGCTGACCAAGATCGGCCAGCCTTTCGAGCAGGTCCAGAGCCAGTATGCCAAGAGCAAGGGCGGCTCGGGTCTTGGCCTGGCAATCTCGCGCTCGCTCACCTCGCTGCATGGCGGCAACATGCGCATCCGCTCCCGCGAAGGCGTCGGCACCGCCGTCACCTTCCGCATCCCGGATGCTGCCCGCTATGCTTTAACGGTTACCTGAAAGATCTTCCGCACAGCCTTCGACAGCCGTTTCACTTCGCCTTCCAGCGTCTTGATATCAGGGCAATCGCCGGCGCGGCAGACGAGCTCGACGAGGCCAGACGGCGCCTCCTTCGGATCGAACAGACCATCGATGCAGAGCCGGATCAGCTGCGACAGCTCCGTATAGAGATTGAACGCCTCGAGGCAGGTGTCGAGATCGGCAGGCGCCATCAGCTTGCCGCCGAGCGCCTTCAGCGCCTCGCCGGTATTCAACCCGTTGACCTTCACCACCGAGGCCTTGGCCGGCGCCACCAGCGCCAGATACTGCGCGATGAACTCGATATCGATGACGCCGCCGGGGATCAGCTTCAGATCCCAGCCGCTCTCCGGCGCCTTTTCCTTGTCGATGAGATCGCGCATCTCGGCGACATCGCGGGCGACCTTGGCCGTATCGCGCTTGGCAGACAAGACATCGGAAATGATCCGCTCTGCAGCTTCCGTTAGGCTCGCATCGCCGCAGATCAGCCGGGCGCGGCTGAGCGCCATATGCTCCCAGGTCCAGGCTTCCTCACGCTGATACTTCTCGAAGGAGTTGATGCGCGTCGCCACCGGCCCCTTGTTGCCGGAGGGGCGAAGCCGCATGTCGACTTCGTAGAGAATGCCTTCCGCCGTCGGCGCCGAGAAAGCGGCGATCAGGCGCTGGGTGATACGGGTGAAATAGCGCAGCGCATCGAGCGGCTTCTCGCCGTCGGATTCGGCAGCCGTATCGTCGTAATCGTAAAGCAGGATGAGATCGATATCGGAGCCGGCCGTCAGCTCGAAACTGCCGAGCTTGCCCATGCCGGCAACCGCAACCCTGCCACCCGGGAAACGGCCATGCGCCGCCTCGATCTCCTTCAGCACGCCGTCCAGCGCCGCTTCGATGATCAGATCGGCAAGATGGGTAAAGGCGCGCGCCGCCATGGCTCCGTTGATCGCCCCGGTCAGCAGCCGGATGCCGATCAGGAAACGCTGCTCGGCGGCGAAGATGCGCAGCCGGTCGAGAAGCTCCTCGTAGTAACGCGCCTGCACCAGCGATGCCTTGAGACGCTCGCCGAGATAGTCGCGCGTCGGCAGTTCCGCCATCAGGCCGGGATCGAGCATGCCGTCGAAGACATGCGGCTTGGCGGCAATGACCTCCGCCAGTTTCGGCGCCGAGGACATGATGTTGACGATCAGCGACAGGAGCGCCGGATTGCTGCCGAGCAGCGAGAACAGCTGGATGCCCGAAGGCAGGCCGGAGATGAAGCTGTCGAAGCGCAGCAACGCCTCATCGGCCCGCTTGCTCTCGCCGAAGACACGCAGGAGCTCCGGCGTCAGCTCCGTCAGCCGTTCGCGCGCCTCCACCGATTGCGTGGCCCGGTATCGGCCATAGTGCCAGGTGCGGATGATGCGGGAAATGTCGGACGGGCGCTCGAAGCCGAGACGTTTCAGCGTCTCCAGCGTGTCAGGGTCGTCGTTCTGGCCGGTGAAGACAAGATTACCGGTATCGGTCGAAAGCTTGTTTTCCTGTTCGAAGAGCCGCGCATAGCGCCGCTCCACCGTCCTGAGCACCTCCACCAGCTTCTCGGAGAAGCTCGGCGTGTCGCCGAAGCCCATCATGAAAGCAATGCGTTTCAGGTCGGCCTCGGTCTCCGGCAACAGATGAGTCTGCTCGTCACGCACCATCTGGATGCGGTGCTCGACATCGCGTAGGAACCAGTAGGCATCCGTCAGTTCGTCGCGCGTCTCGGCATCGATCCATTTCGCCTTTGTGAGCTCGGCAAGCGTCTCCTCGGTGCCGCGGCTGCGAAGCACGGGCATCCGCCCCCCAGCGATCAGCTGCTGCGTCTGCGCGAAGAACTCGATCTCGCGGATGCCTCCGCGGCCGAGCTTGACGTTGTGCCCCTTCACCGCGATCGCCCCGTGCCCCTTATGGGCGTGGATCTGCCGCTTGATCGAATGGATATCGGCGATCGCCGCATAGTCGAGATATTTGCGGAAGACGAAGGGCACGAGACCGCGAAGAAAATCCTCACCGGCAGCGAGATCGCCGGCAACCGGTTTCGCCTTGATGAAGGCCGCCCGCTCCCAGTTCTGTCCCCTGCCCTCATAGTAGATCATCGCCGCATCGACCGAGATCGCCAGTGGCGTCGAGCCGGGATCGGGACGCAGGCGCAGATCGGTGCGAAACACATAGCCGTCAGCCGTCCGCTCCTGCAGGATGCGCACCAGCCGGCGCATCAGCCGCGGATAGATCTCGATCGCATCATCAGGATCGGGCACGATGCCCGCCTGTTCGTCGAAGAAGACGACCAGATCGATGTCGGAGGAGTAATTAAGTTCGGAAGCACCGAGCTTGCCCATGCCGAGTACGATCAGGCCGGAGCCCTCGCTCGGCTTGGCGACGTCCTTCAGCACCAGCTTGCCGGCTTCATGCGCCGACATCAGCAGATGGTCGATCGCAGCGGCAACCGAGGCCTCGGCGAGCGCGCTCAGCCAGCCGGTCGTCTGGCGGCCGTCGAAGATCCGGGCGAGATCGGCAAGCGCAATCAGGAAGGCGACCTTGCGCTTGATCTGCCGCAGCCTCGCCATGACCGCTGACTCGGCCGGCAACGCGCCGTCGACAGGCTTCCAGCAGGCGCGCGCCTCCTCGATCAGCCCTTCGATCTCAGGCTCCAGCGGCGCCGAGATCGCCGCTGCCAGCACGGCATTGTCGATATTGGCGACCTCGCGCAGATAGGGAGACAGGGTGAAGGCGGCGGCGATGAAATCGAGCAGCGGCCCACCGGATTTCACCATCGCGGCAACGGCGGGCTCTTCGCGGCCGATCTCCGCGAGATCGCTCAGTGCCAGCTTCAATTCGGCCTGGTTCAGCGGCTTCAGCGCCACCTCGCCAGCGTCCTTCAAGAGATGTGTCGACTTCTTCAGCATCCCGCCTCCCTGCCGCAACGCGCCGGATTCGCGTTGTCTCGCATGCGCTTAACCTAGAGCGGCAAACGCCGGGAGCCAATACCGTCTTTCAGTGCTCGAAACTCAGGCGGCCTTGACCGGAAAATGCATGGTCACCGTCAGGCCACGCCCTTCTTCCTTGTCGGGATAGGTGTCAGAAAGCTCGAGTGTGCCGCCATGCAGTTCCATGACGGCCTCGACCAGCGACAGGCCAAGCCCGGTCCCCGGCTTCGACCGGCTCTCGTCCAGCCGCACGAAACGCTTGATGACCGCCTCGCGCTTGTCCGCGGGCACACCGGCGCCACTGTCGGCCACCGAGAGGCAAATGGCGTCCTGCCGACGCGCCAGCTTGATGGCGATCTGGCCGTGGCCGTCGCAATCGACGGAATATTTGATGGCATTGTCGATCAGGTTGAACAGCGCCTGGCCGATGAGCTCGCGGTTACCCTGCACCGAAATTCCAGGCTCGATATCCGAGGTCAGCGTCAGCCCGGCATCGTCGGCCACCGGCTCGTAAAGCTCGGCGCTGTCAGCAACGATCGCCGAAATCTCCACCGTCGACATCTCGGCAGCCACCGATCCCGCCTCGACGCGCGAGATCATCAGCAGCGCGTTGAACGTCCGGATCAGTTGGTCGGATTCCGAAATGATCCCTTCGAGCGCCACGCGGCGCTGCTCGCCGTCATCGGTATCCACCGCGTCGGCCGCCTTGTTGCGCAGCCGCGTCAGTGGGGTCTTCAGGTCGTGGGCGATGTTGTCAGAGACCTGCCGCAGGCCCTCGTTCAGCTTCTCGATACGCTCCAGCATGGTGTTCAGCGACACCGAGAGGCGGTCGAATTCGTCGCCGGAGCCAGCGACCGGCAGGCGCTGCGAGAGGTCGCCGGCCATGATCTTCTTGCTCGCCGCCGACATGCGGTCGATGCGTTTCAGCGCGTTGCGGCCAATGCCGAACCAGATGATCAGCGCGCCGAGCCCCATGATCGCCAGCGCCACCATCAGCGCCTGGCGCACCAGCACGCGGAAGCGCTCGGGTTCGCCGAGGTCGCGCCCGACGAGAATGCGCAAGCCATTGTCGAGCACGAAAATATTGGCGATCGCCATATGCCGGCGGTCGAGACCGCTTTCGGCATAGCGCTGGTAGAAGAAGGGAACCGAGGTCCAGCCCGTCTCCTCGAAGACACCGGGCTGCACCGAGGCTACGTTACCCGCCAGGATGTCGCCAGAAGGGCCGGCGATGATGTAGAGATTGGCGCCCGGCTGGCGGGAGCGGCGCTCCATTGAGCGCAAGAGCGCGTTGATGCCGCCGGTGTCATAAGCGCGTTTGACCTGATCGACTTCCTGCTGCACGGCCTCGCGGATCTGCCCCGTCAGCAGACGCTGCGACATCGCCGTCACATAGATGACGAGCGTCGCGGCGCAGATGGCGAAGAGCAGGATGTAAAGGGCCGAAAGGCGGACTGCGGTAGATCGGAAGAGAAACCAGAAACGGTTCATCCCTCATCCTTGATCATGTAACCCGCCCCGCGGATCGTCTTCAGCAGCGGCTGGCTGAAGTCCTTCTCGATCTTCGAGCGCAGGCGCGAAACGTGCACGTCGATGACGTTGGTCTGCGGATCGAAATGGTAATCCCAGACATTCTCGAGAAGCATGGTGCGGGTCACGACCTGACCGGCATTCTTCATCAGATATTCGAGAAGACGGAATTCGCGCGGCTGCAGCGGGATTTCCTTGCCGCCGCGGCGCACTTCATGGGAAAGCCGGTCGAGCTCGAGATCGCCGACGCGGTAGACGACGTCCTGCTCCGGCGTGCCCTTGCGGCGGCCGAGAACCTCGACGCGGGCGAGCAGCTCGCTGAAGGCATAGGGCTTCGGCAGATAGTCGTCGCCGCCGGCGCGAAGGCCGGTCACGCGGTCGTCGACCTGGCCGAGAGCCGAAAGAATGAGAACGGGTGTATGAACGCCCTTGCGGCGCAGCTCGCTGATGACGGAAAGGCCGTCGCGGCGCGGCAGCATGCGGTCGATGACGATGACGTCGTAGGTATTTTCCGAGCCCATGAAGAGACCGCTCTCGCCATCACTTGCGTGATCGACGACGATCCCGGCCTCGCGAAAGGCTTTCGTCAGGTATACCGCAGCTTCGAGGTCATCCTCGATGATGAGAATCTTCATGCGGCTGACATTACCTGCCGGTTTTGTTTCGGCAAGGCTCAATACGTCTTCCTGTTGCGCTTGGGTCATCGCGGCACCTGTGGATGGAACGGAAGGGAGCCGCGCTGGGCTGGAAGCGCGGCTCCCCTTCTCTGGCGCATCATGGGGATGCGCCGGTCAAGGCTGTGGGGGATCAGCCTTGGCTGTTGATCGGAAGGGCGACGAAACGGCTGCCGTCCTTCGACTGGATCTGGAAGAGCGCCCGGGTGCGGCCGTCCTTCTTCGCCTGGTTCAGAACCTTGACGACATCGTCAGCGCTCGAAACCTGCTGGTTGTTGACCGAGGTGATCGTCTCGCCTTCCTTGATGCCCTTGTCGGCAGCGTCGGAATTCGGGTCGATACCGGTGATCGCCAGGCCCTTGCCGTCATCGGCCGGGCCGACCGTCAGACCGAGATCGGCAAGCGCCTTCTCGGAAGCCGGTGCCTGCGGCTCCTGCTGCTGGTCGCTGTCGTCGTTGGAAGCGTCCTTCTGGTCTGCCGGCAGCGTGCCGAGCTCGACGTTGAGCGACTGCGCCTTGCCATCGCGCCAGATCGACACTTCGACCTTCTTGCCGGGCTGCATCGCACCGATGCGGCGGCTGAGATCGCGGGCATCCTTGACCGGCTCGCCATTGACGGCAGTCACGACGTCACCAGCCTTCATGCCGGCCTTCTGGCCGGGCGTGCCGTCCTGAGCGGAAACGACGAGCGCGCCATTGGCTTCGGAAAGGCCGAGAGAGTCGGCGATGTCCTTGGTCACCGGCTGAATCTGCACGCCGAGGTAACCGCGCGACACCGTACCGTCCTTCATCAGGTCGGCAACCACGTCCTTGGCGGTCGAGGCGGGAATGGCGAAGGCGATGCCGACGCTGCCGCCCGACGGGGAGAAGATCGCGGTGTTGATGCCAACGACCTGGCCGTTGAGGTTGAAAGTCGGGCCACCGGAATTGCCGCGGTTCACGGCAGCATCCACCTGCAGGTAGTCATCATACGGGCCGGAGCCGATGTCGCGGCCGCGGGCCGAGACGATACCCGCGGTCACCGTGCCGCCGAGGCCGAACGGATTGCCGACTGCGACAACCCAGTCGCCGACGCGGACATTGTTGTCGTCGGCCCAGTTGACGTAGGTGAACTTCTTGCCCTTGCCGTCGACCTTGAGCACGGCGAGGTCGGTGCGCGGATCCTTGCCGATCAGTTTGGCGTCAAGCTCGGTGCCGTCGTTCATGACAGCAACGAAAGCCGAACCGTCGGAAACGACGTGGTTGTTGGTGACGATATAGCCGTCTTCGGAGATGAAGAAGCCGGAGCCCTGGGCAACGGGACGCAGACGGCCGGGGCCGCCAGGACCGCCGGGGCCACCCGGACCGCGATCGCCGAAGTGGCGCGGCGGACGCTGCTGGCCATCCTGGCCGTCACCGCCGTTCGGACCCTGCTCGCCGAACTGCTTGAAGAAGCGCTTCAGCGGGTGATCGTCCGGCAGGTCGTCAAAACCGCGGCCGTTGAAATCGAAGGAGAAACCGTTGCCGTCGTCGGAAGCCGGCTTGATGCGGGATTCGACGCGGACGGAAACGACGGCCGGCGAAACGGCGTCGACGACATTGGCAAAGCTCGGAACCTGCGGCGCCTGAACATTGACGGCTTCGGCATAGGAACGGGTGATCTCAAGCGGCACGCCAGTGGCAAGCACGGCGGCTGCGAGACCTGCGACGGTCGAAGCCTTGAGCGCAGTGGCAAGGGAGGGAGTCTTGAACATTATAGGCACCTTCTCTTCTTCATTTAGTCGGTCCGGCCCCCGGTCGGGATCGGCTGATGAAGGAAGATATAGGATGCGAGACCTTACTGCGAACTGTCTGGGCAATGAAAAATTTGTAATGTTGAGAGCGCTACAGCTTTCGGCTGCAACGCACGCAACGGGCCGGATTTCCGCAGGACTCAGGCCTGGCGGTCAGTCCGCATCAACTCGTCGAGCTTGGCCTGTTCCTCTGCCGTAAGACGGCTGCCGGTCGGTTTGCCGGTCCGGCGGCGTGCGAAGACGATGAGCGAAATGCCACCTGCCAGGATCAGCACGATGGGCGCGCCCCAGAGCATCACCGTGCGGATACTGAAGCGCGGCTTCAACAGCACGAACTCGCCATAGCGCGAGACGATATAGTTCAACACCTGCTCGTCGCTGTCGCCATCCTTGATGCGCTCGCGCACCAGCAGACGCAGATCCTTTGCGAGATCCGCATTGGAATCGTCGATCGACTGGTTCTGGCACACCATGCACCGCAACTCCGCCGACAACGTCCGCGCCCGGCTTTCCATCGCCGGGTCGGGGAGCACTTCGTCGGGGTTTACGGCGAAGGCGGGGAGTGGCGAGAGGAAAGCGGCAAGTACGAGCAGGAGCCGCAGCGAGCGCCACAATCCCCTTCTCCCCTCGGGGAGAAGGTGCCCGCCAGGGCGGATGAGGGGGCCACGCGTGCTGCCGGTTGCTTCTCGCTGATGCTCGAAGGCTTCGCAGCTGCGCTGCTTATCCCCCTCATCTGCCCTTCGGGCATCTTCTCCCCGCTGGGGAGAAGGGAGAAACCACGAGCGTCTCATTCCGCAGGCTCCATCGCCGGAGCCGATGGCTTCGCCGCCTTGGCCTTGCGCCGCGGCGCACCAACCCTCAAGCGCCGGTCGCTCAGCGACACAAAGCCACCGATCGACATGATCAACGCCCCGCCCCAGATGCAGAGAATGAACGGCTTCCACCAGATGCGCACGACGATGCCACCGTCATTGGTCGGGTCGCCGAGAGAGACGTAGAGCTGGCTCAGCCCAAAGGTCAGGATGCCCGCTTCCGTCGTCGGCATCTGCTGGGCGACATAGACGCGCTTGGCGGACCAGACATCGGCGACTTCGACACCGCCGCGGCGGATGCTGAAATGACCGCGGTCTTCCCTGTAGTTCGGACCGGTCGCCGGCTGCATGCCGTCGAAATGCAGCGAGTAGCCGCCGGCATCCGTGGTCTGGCCGGGCTTCATCTCCAGAACATGTTCCGTCGCAAAGGTCGAGACCGCGACGATACCGAGAACGGTGACGCCGAGACCGGCATGCGCGAGCGCGGTACCGAAGGCGGAGCGCGGCAGGCCGGTCAATCTCCGCCAGGCGACATTCGTCGCCACCTTGCCGATGCCGGCGCGATACCAAAGATCAGCCGCAGCGCCGAAGACGAGGAAGAGACCGGCAGCAAGCCCGAGAACCGAAAGAACCGGCCCGCCATGCTCGATATAGAAGAAGACCAGCGCCGCCACGAAAGCGAGGCCCGCGACGACATAGAGCCGCTGCAGCACGCCGAGCAGGTCGCCGCGCTTCCAGGCGAGCAGCGGCCCGAAAGGCACGACCAGCAGCAGCGGGATCATCAGCAGCCCGAAGGTCATGTTGAAGAAGGGCGGGCCGACGGAGATCTTGTCGCCGGTCAGCGTTTCAAGCAGCAGCGGATAGAGCGTGCCCGTCAGCACCGTGCCGCAGGCAACCGTCAGGATCAGGTTGTTCAGCACCAGCGCGCCCTCGCGCGAAATCGGCGCGAAGAGACCGCCCGCCGAAAGCAGCGGCGCACGGAAGGCAAAGAGCGACAGCGCGCCGCCGATGAAGATCATCAGAATGCAGAGAATGAAGACGCCGCGGCTCGGGTCGCTCGCAAAGGCATGGACCGAGGTCAGCACGCCGGAGCGCACCAGGAAGGTGCCCATCAGCGACAGCGAGAAGGTCAGGATTGCGAGCAGCACCGTCCAGATCTTCAGCGCCTCGCGCTTTTCCATGACGAGCGCCGAATGCAGCAGCGCGGTGCCCGCGAGCCAGGGCATGAAGGAGGCGTTCTCGACCGGATCCCAGAACCACCAGCCGCCCCAACCGAGCTCGTAATAGGCCCAGTAGGAGCCCATGGCGATGCCGAGCGTCAGGAAGGTCCAGGCGGCCAGCGTCCACGGGCGCACCCAGCGCGCCCAGGCCGCATCGATCCGGCCTTCCATCAGCGCCGCGACGGCGAAGGAGAAGCAGACGGAGAAGCCGACATAGCCGAGATAGAGAAGCGGCGGATGGATGGCGAGGCCGATATCCTGCAATACCGGATTGAGGTCACGCCCCTCTGCCGGCGCCGGATCGAGGCGCACGAAGGGGTTGGAGGTCAGCAGGATGAAGAGGATGAAGGCAACCGAGACCCATGCCTGCACCGCCAGCACATTGGCCCGCAGCGTATCCGGCAGATTGCGTCCGAACAGCGCCACCATGGCGCTGAACAGCGCCAGGATCAGCAGCCAGAGCATCATCGATCCCTCGTGATTGCCCCAGACGCCGGAATATTTGTAGATCAGCGGCACCAGCGAGTGCGAGTTCTCCCAGACATTCTCGACCGAGAAGTCGGAGACGACATGCGCATAGGTCAGCACACCGAAGGAAAAGGCGACGAGGCCGAAGAGCACGATCGAGCCTAGCGGCGCGACGTCCATCATCGCCTGGTCGCGTCGGCGGGCGCCGATGACGGGGACGACCGAGAGAATGATCGCCGTCGCCAGCGCCAGCACGAGTGCGTAGTGGCCGATCTCGATGATCATTGCGCGCCCTCGCCTTCCTTCCACAGCCCCTGGGATTTCAGCCGGTCGGCCACTTCCTTCGGCATGTATTTCTCATCATGCTTGGCAAGCACGGTATCGGCAATGAATTCGTGGCTCGATGCCTCGAACTTGCCTTCGGTCACCACGCCCTGCCCCTCGCGGAAGAGATCGGGAAGAATGCCGGTATATTTCACCTTCACCGGCTGGCCGCCGCCGTCGGTCACGGCGAATTCGACGGTCGAGCCGACACCGCGCACGACGCTGCCCTCGCCGACGAGACCGCCCAAACGGATGCGCGTCTCCGGCGCCACCGGGGTCTTGGCAAGATCGGCCGGCATGTAGAAATAAGCGACGGACTGGCTGAAGGCGAACATCACGAGCAGCACCGCGGCAATGATAAAGCCCATGCCGCCACCGATTACCGCCAGGCGCTTCTGCTTGCGCGTCATTCCGTTACCCCCTCGATCGCAATACCCAGCTCGCGCCCCAGTGCGAGCAGCTGCTTGCCTTGATCGCCGCCGGCCGGGAACACGGCCAGCCCGCGTTTCAGCGCGTCGGCCGCGCGATCCTTGTCGTTCAATACGGCATAAGAGCGGACGAGCCGCACCCAGCCCTCGAAATTGTTGGGATCGGCCTTCAGCTTGGCGTCGAGGCTATCCACCATGCCGCGGATCATCTGCTGCTGGTCCGCCGGGCTCATATTCTGGGCCGCGGCCACGTCTTCCTGCGTCGGTCCGCCCGGCGTCTTGTTGGAGGCAATCGGCGCGCCGCCATTCTTGGCAATGTGATCGTTGACCAGCGGCAGCCACGGCGCATCGGCAGGCGATTCCTTGGCGATCGCCTCGAAGGCGGCCTTGGCCTGCCCGGTCTGTCCGGCCTGTTCCAGGCTCAGCGCCACGTAGAATTTTGCGCGCGGATTGTCGGGCTCGATCGACAGCGACTGTTCCAGCGTCTGGCGCACCTCGGGCGTCACCATGCCGTTGGAACCGGCCATCAGCGACTCCGCCAGGCCGTCGAGGCGGATCGCGCTCGGTCCAAGCAGGCGGATCGCATTGCGATAGGCCTTCTCGGCATCGGCGATGCGCATCGCATTGAAATAGATCGGCGCCAGCACGTCCCAGCCCTTGCCGTCATCCGGGTTGAGCGCCAGATGGCGCTCCGCCTTGGAGACGAGGATCGCCATGTCGTTGCCGGGATTTTCGAGCCGTGCCTGGAGCGGTTGCGATGGCAGGCCGGGCCGTCCCATCGCAACGTAAAGACAGAGCCCGATGGCTGGCAGCAGTAGCAGGATGAAAGCCTCGCTGAAGCGGTGATGGCGCGCCGCCTTCGGCTCGGCGGCAGGACCCGTCGCCGAAACGGCGATCAAGCGGCGGCCGATCTCGGCGCGCGCATAGTCGGCTTCATCGGAGGTGATCAGGCCGCCCGAGAGGTCGCGGTCGAGTTCGCGCAGCTGGTCGCGATAGACCGCAGCCTCGCCTGCGCGCGTGTCATCAAGCGTCTTTCCGCCGCGCAGGAGCGGGTAAAGCAGCAGCGCGGCCACAGCCGCCGTCATTGCAGCAACAAGAATCCAGAAAAGCATAACGGCCCCAATACTTGAAGCGCGCGGCCATTCCAACTGGCAAAGCCGGAATGACGAAGATTTGAGGCGTTTCGCCGCAATATTCGCTGCGGCTTACGACACACGACATTCGGTGCGGGCTGAGCCGAAAATGGTGATTTTCCACGACCCGGAGCGCAGCGTACTAAAGGTACGTGAGCACCGGAAGCGTGGAAAGGCGCCATTTGCAGGCCAGCATGGGCCGAATGTCCTAGCCGAGCGGCGACCAGCTGCCGTCATCGTTGCGACAGGCCGAACCGCGCGCCACGGTCTCCTTGCCGTCGACGGTCAGCGTGTGCGTGTACTGGCGGCAGTTCTGCGAGCCGACCTGATAGGGCGCCGCGGCGATAACCTTGCCGCTGACATTGCGTCCACTCCAGACGACCGGCTGGCCGACGGCGGCCCCTTCCAGCGCCCGGTATTCGGCTTCCAGCGCCCGCTGCTTGTCGCTGTCGCTGAGTTCGATGCCGGTGCGGCCGACAATGCCGCCCTGAAGAGCCGTGATGAATTGTGCCGAGGCCGAAGGCTTGCGGGAGAAAACGCCGGTCGAGCTGGCGCTCTTCGTCGTCGTGCAGCCGCTCAGGGCAACGGCAACGAAAAGCGAGGAAACGATCATGGCATTCGCGCGTGATATCATTCGGTCGAACCAGCAGAAAGAAACAAATCAATGCCGGCAGATGCGCACAGGCACTTGTCGGCTTTAAGGCAAAGCATGCTATGCAACTGCCTATGTCTTTGTGACATCAAGCAATTGGTCACGCAACATCCTTTGTGAGACCGGGCAAAATTAGCTTTGCTTTGAGCCCGCCGGCAGCACCGCGGGAAAGCTCCAGGCGGCCCTGATATTCATTGGCGATCTCGGTGACGATCGAAAGACCGAGCCCGGTTCCGGGCTTGCTTTCGTCGAGACGCTTGCCGCGCTTCAGCGCTTCCTTGATCTGATCGGGCTCCAGCCCCGGCCCATCGTCCTCGACGATGAGCTCGACCCAGTGCCTGCGGCCGCTGGTCTCGGCACCCTTCACGTCCTCGGCGGCTTCCGATGCGCTCACCTTGACCTTGTGAACGGCAAAGCGCGCCGCATTCTCCAGAAGGTTGCCGACCGTCTCCTCGAGGTCCTGCTGTTCCATGGCAACGGCCAGATGCGGTTGCGTGACGGAAAGCTCGAATTCCTTGTCGACGTTCAGGCGGCGCATGACGCGCACCAGCCGTTCCAGCGCCGGTTCCGCGTCGGTGCGAGCAAGCACGGATTCGCGCTGCGCGGCAATGCGGGCGCGGTTGAGATAGGATTGCACCTGCCCCTGCATCGCTTCCGCCTGGTTCTTGACGAGCTCGCCATGCGAGCGCTCCAGCACCCGCGCCTCGTTCAAGAGCACGGCGATCGGCGTCTTCAGCGAGTGCGCCAGATTACCGACCTGCATGCGGGCGCGCTCGACGATGCGGCGGTTGCTGTCGATCAGGGCATTGACCTCATTGGCCAGCGGCAGGATCTCGCGCGGGAAATCGCCCTTCAGCTGCTCGCTCTCGCCGGCGCGGATACGCTCCAGCGCCGCACGCGCCTTGTCGAGCGGTTTCAGGCCGAAGAGAATGGCGAGCGCATTGACGATCAGACTGCCGACACCGAAGCCGGCGAGCGCCAGATAGAGGCTATGGGAAAAGTTGCTGACGTCGGATTCGACGACCTCGACATTGCCGGTGACGCGAACGCGCGCGGCGCGGCCGTCGGTATCGAGCACCACCTCGGTCTCGGCCACCTGCACCCGGTTCCCGCTGGCATCCGTCACCTGGTAGTAGCGTTCGTAATTCTTGTCGAAGGGCGCTTCGAGAACGGAGGGAACGGGAATGGTCGCCGAGCCCAGCGAGGGCGAAACCAGCGGCGCCGTCGTATAGGTCCCGAGCGGCTCCACCACCCAGTACCAGCCGGTGCGCGGCTGCGCGAAACGCAGGTCGCCGAGCTGCGGGCTGCCGGCCAGCGCGCCCTGGTCGCCGATGGTGACGGAATTGATGACGTTATAGAGCTGCGCGCGCAGCAGGTCCTGAAAGCCACGCTCGGCGCTGCGGCGATAGAGTGTCGAGATCAACAGACCGATCACCACAAGCGCCACCGTCGACCATACGGTCGTCAGCAGTAGAACGCGTGCGGTGAGCGATTTTATTCGCATCAGGCCGGCGCTTGAATGCGGTATCCGAGACCGCGCACCGTTTCGATCAGATCGACGCCCATCTTCTTGCGCAGGCGTCCAACGAAGACTTCGATCGTATTGGAATCACGGTCGAAATCCTGGTCGTACATGTGCTCGACGAGTTCCGAGCGCGAAACGACTTCGCCCATATGATGCATCAGATAGGAAAGCAGCCGATATTCGTGCGAGGTCAGCTTCAGCGCCACGCCGTTGACGACAGCCTTGGAGGTCTTGGTATCGAGCCTGACAGGACCGCAGACGATCTCTGAGGATGAATGACCGGCAGCGCGGCGGATCAGCGCGCGGATGCGGGCGAGCACTTCCTCGACATGGAACGGCTTGGTCACGTAGTCGTCGGCGCCGGCATCGATGCCCGCCACTTTGTCGCTCCAGCGGTCGCGCGCCGTCAGGATCAGCACCGGCATGCCGCGTCCAGCGCCGCGCCACTTTTCCAATACGGTCACGCCGTCCATCTCAGGGAGGCCGATGTCGAGGATGATCGCGTCATAGGGCTCGGTATCGCCGAGGAAGTGTCCCTCCTCGCCGTCAAAGGCCTGATCGACGACATAGCCGGCTTCCTTCAGCGTATCGCTCAGCTGACGGTTCAGATTGACATCGTCTTCGACTACCAGAATGCGCATCGGTCCGCTTTCACCTTGTTTCAGTCAGTGCGTTATAGGCCGATTCCGCCTACATCGGAACCTTGACGGTTACCTTGCGGGGGCGTTGGCCATTGCCCTGAACGAGCACGGTGATGATGCATGAATCGCCCGAAGGCTGCACGGAAAGAAGCTGGCCGCCCGTCTGCTCGACGACCTGCTGCGCGGCGGCGCTGCAATCGCCAGCGACGCGCACCACAAGCGTGCGCGAGTCGTCCGGTGAGGGCGCCGATACAGCCAGCCCTGCGGCCAAGGCTACGACGCTCAGAGGAGAGGCCATGTGCAATGCTTCCAACGTAATTCCAACCTGGGCCGACTATGTACTCACGTGACCTGAATGGCAAATGAATGCACTGTAATGACGGTGGTTTAGAACAATTCTCGACTGTATTGCCGCAACGATATTCACAGCCAAAAGACGAGGCGGCGGAAGCTATTGATATCGCTGCCGCCGCCCTCCCGAAATGCTCGATCAGCGGATCGCCGTGCTCGCCGTCAGCCGTCCATAGACGGCCAGAAGCCCGCCGATGGCGCCGGCGATATTGACGAGAGAATCGACGATCTGGCTCTGGTCGCCGGCGTCGATATCGATGCCCGCCGCGTGCAGAACCGAAGCGCCAATCGCAATCAGCGCACCCCAGATCGTCTTCGAATGATACCAGTCCTTCAAATCACCCATGACCATTCCTTTCGTTGAAAATCACATCGTCATCGTTGCGACTGCGGGAATGCCGAGCGGCATCCGCTGCCCCATCTGCCTCACCCGTATCGTCAGCGCGCTCTGCACACTGCCGAAGTCGGCAAGCTCGTCTGTGAGCGGATAGGTCCATCGCGGCCCGCCGATCTCCACCTGCCGCACCACCACCCCATCAGCCATCACCTCGATCCGGTAACGCTCGAAGGGTTCGTCGAGCGGAATATCCGCCGCGATCCAGTTGTCGGCATCGACCCGGCCGCGCCGGATCCAGGAAAACTCGACCGCCCCGGCCTCGCCCCGCGCCGCCCTCAGATGAACCGGAGAAAGCGGCGTCTCCGCCCGCATCCCGCCCTCGAAGGCAAAGGGACCGGCCTTGCCGCTCACACCGGCCGCCTCGGCGATCCAATTGAGCCGCAGCCCCATCTCATCGGCAGTAAGGCCAAGCGGCACAACGGCATCGTCGAGCATCACCACGGACGCCCCTGAAACGGCACCCGCCGCCATCGCATCGTCGGTTCCCGCCAGCGCCCGCAGCAATCCGCCGAGCCGCCAGCGCCCGGCGCCGATCTCCTCTGCCCGCCGAAACCCGATCACCTCCCAGCCGCCGTTGTCGGCTGCCACCGCGATCAGGTTTTCACCATTCAGCACCGACACAGCCGCCGCCGAGGACAGCGCGCCGAACGGCAGATCGATCTCCAGCTCCTGCGACCAGTCGAACCGCCCCCGCACACCCGCCGTCAGCGGCCCGGTAAGCGTCCCGATCCGCGCCGGGCGCTCGACCAGCGCCCGCCCGCGATACCCCTCCTCGCTCACCGAAGACGAAAGCCCGATCGTCCGCCAGGGCTTTGCAAAAACCGCCGCCCGCGCAAAACCCGCCGCCTCGCCCGCCGCAAAGCGCGGCAGGTCCATCAGCTCCACCAGCGGTGCAAACAAGCTCGAAGGATCGCCGGCGCCGTTCTTGCCGCCGGTCTCGCTTGGCGGCGCCGCACCCGCCGATGGCGCGAACTCGCGCGCCTCGACCTGCCTCACCGCACCGTCCTCGATCGAGCCGATCAGGAAGCGCCCCTCCGGCCCATCCGCGAAGGTCACGACATCACCCGGCTGGAAACCGAGTTCGGCGGGCGCCAGCGAGAAGCGCACCGAGCGCCTGCCGATCCGGTTGTCGCGCAGCAGCGCTTCCGCGGCGTTCAGCGCCGTCTCCTCGGCCAGCACCGCCGAAAGATCGCTCTTCAGCACCCGGCTCGTCGCCGATTGCGCCCGGTGCGATCGCACACCCGCCTGTTCGTAACTGAGATCGGGATTGTAGAAGGTGATGACGGCCTCGGCCGCATGGTCGCTGTCGTGCCCGCGCGTCTCCTGCCACAGCGGCCGGTCCTCGATATCGGCCAGCACCGCAACCTCCGTCGCCGGCAAGCTCGCCCGGCCGCGCGAGCGGAACCGCAGCAAGCCGCCGTCTTCCACCGCATCGATCTGGAAGGCCTCCAGCAGCGGCTCTATCAGCCCGCGCGCCGTTGTGATGTCGCCCTGAACATAGCCCGTCAGGTCGCCGGACACTTCCGAAACGTCGAAATCCTCGAAGCCGTGATCGTGAAGCACCGCCGCAATCACATCCGCCAGCGTCCCCGCCCCCAGCCTTCCATTCAGCCAGTGGCCCGTTCGCCAGTTCCCGCCATCGCTCCAGACGCCGCCATCCAGCGGAAAGGCCGGATAGGGCCGCGCATCCCACGACCAGACGAAGATACGGCCTGGATCGACCATGGCATCGGGCGCCTCATCACCCTGCCACCAGAGATGATGGGCCTCCAGAAACCGCCGCTGCATCGTGTCGGAGCGCATGCGGTTGGAGAAATACGGAACCGCGCTCTCGGCCGATTTCGGATCGGCAAACACATTCGGCTGATTGCCGCCCTTGTCGATTGCCGCGCAGCCGAGCTCGGTGAACCACACCGGCTTCATCCGCGCCTGCCAGGCCGTCGCATCAGCCTTCTCGACGCCACCGATCCGCTCGCAATGCCGGTTCGCCCACCAGCCCTCGATGTCCTTGTAGCGATAGACCCAATGCTTGCCCGCAAGCCCGTCGCTGATGGGCGCCCGCGTCCGGCTCGACCGCTCCGCATCGTCGGCATAGTACCATTCGAAGCCCTCGCCAGCGGTGATACCGGCGATCAGCCCATCGCGATCATCCGCCGTCCGCATACCCTCCGGGTTCGCCTGCGCCAGATCGGCATCCCGCCAGTCGGAGAGCGGCATGTAGTTGTCGATCCCCACGGCATCGATGGCGCTCGATGCCCAGAGCAGATCGAGATTGAAATAGACGTCGCCGCTGCCGTCGTCCGGCCGGTAGCCGAAATACTCGCTCCAGTCGGCCGCATAGGTCAGCTTCGCCTGCGGCAGCAACGCTTTCACATCCGCCGCCAGAGCCGTCAGCGCCGTGACAAACGGAAAAGCCCCTGCCTCATCGCGCACCTGAGTCAGCCCGCGCATCTCGGAGCCGATAATGAAACCCGAGACGCCGCCCGCGGCCTTCGCCAGCTGCGCATAATGCAGGATGAAGCGCCGGTAGCTCTCCTCGCTGCCATTATAGCTCACTCGCTGGCCGGAAATGCTGAAATGCCCCGCCTGCGCCGCCCCGCGAAAAACCTGGATCTGCGCCCGCGCCGCCGCCGTCCGGTCCACCGATCCCGGCTCTCCGATCGCCGGATGGCAGGTCACCCGCCCGCGCCAGGGATAGGCCGCCTGCCCTGTCCCGCCATAGGGATCGGGCAGCGCATTCCCCTCGGCAATATCCATCATCACGAAAGGATAGAGATAGACCTCCAGCCCCCTCGCCTTCAGATCGGCAATCGCCGAAACGACGCTCGCATCATCCGGCGTGCCGCCATAGGCCGGCCCGCCGTCGCGGCGACTGACGAGATACGCCTCGTTGCGCGATACACCGGAGACAGACCACGGGCTGCTTTCGCCATTCCTCGCGCTAACCTCGACACCCGGAACGATCCGGCAATTGCCGGCCCTGAGGTCGGTGCCAAACCAGGAGACGACAAGCGCCACACGGTCCAGCTTCGGGCAGACCGCCATCAGCTCGTCGATCGAGACGTCCCAATCCGTCAGCCCCTGCAGGCTGTTGCGGTTAACCACCCGGGCGCTCCCAGCCCCCGTCTTCTCCGATACCGCCACCGTCCGGTAGCCATGCTCTGTCGCACCGGGAATGATGCACACCGCCCGCACCTGCTCCTCCAGCGCGCCGATGGCCCGCACCACCTCGAACTGCAGCAGCGGAATGCGATTGCCGTAGTTGTCGAGTGGCAGCCGCTCGAAGACGGCATAGGCAAGCCCGCGATAGGCCGGCGCCATGCCCGCCCCCTGCTTCGCCTCGATCAGCGGATCGGGCAGCTGCGTCGCATCACCCCTGTAAACCCGCATCTCGATCTTCGTCAGATCGAGCTCCTTGCCATCCGCCCAGACGCGCCTGACACAGGCGATCGGCCCCTCGCAGAGCCCGACGGCGAAATTCGCGAAATAGCGGAAACTCTCGACCGTCGGCCCGGAGGAAGACTTGCCGCCGGTGCGCTCGCGCGTCACCTCCTCCTCGAAGCGCGTCGCCCAGATCATCGTCCCGCCGATCCGCGCCGCGCCATAGACGCGGTTGATCGACGTGCCCTCATCGGCACCCGGAATGCGTGCCGTCGAAAGCCGCGAGCCGCGCACCGTCTGCCCGCCGCCGATCAGCGCCCGGTCGAGCGCATTGCCCGCCAGCGCGCCCGCCGCCCGGCCGATAATCGCGCCGACAGGCCCGAAAACGCTGCCCAGCGCAGCACCCGCCGCCTGCAGAAGGAGAGTGGCCATGAAAACCTCGCAGCGAGCCACCAGCGCCGTTCACACGGCACTTGCTTTTTCCCGCAATGATTGTGTTAGATTGCTGCAGTCGTGAGCAGAAGCAGAAGCGCCGAGACCAGCCGGCGCACTGGAGAGGATAGGCCTCTCCAGCCTCGGCAAGGGCCTTGCTCTCGATCAAGGAGGTGATGCGATGTGGTTCTTGCCACTCAGTATCACGCTTAGTGTGAGGAAAACCCGGACGGGCTGGTCTATAGCCATCCGGGTCCAATTCCACACATAAGCAAACGGTGGGCGGAGCTGGAACTCCGCTCACCACTCCCGAAACATACATGCACGCGCTTCAATTTTCAAGTTTCGGCACAACCTCAGGGAACCGGAACACAGCGGTCACCCGCCGCCGCCAGCTTGGCACCAGAGCCGAGCGGATCACCGCCGCCTGCTCGTAGGCATGGATGAAACTTTTCTCCCCGGCAAAAATGCCCGCGTGCTTGGCCGCCACATCCGGCCGCCAGCGAAACAGCATGAGATCACCCGGCAGCATCGCCTCGGCGGACAATGGCTCCCCGAAATGCCTGAGGGCGGCATCGAGCAAGCGATCCTGCCCACTGCGTTCGGCCCAGTCGCGCGCATAGGGCGGCGGCATTTCCGGCTCGATGTCGTAGAGCTCCCGCCAGATGCCACGGATCAGCCCCAGACAATCGCAGCCGATCCCCTTGGCCGAAGCCTGGTGCCGGTAAGGCGTGCCGATCCAGCCTTCGGCCGCGGCGAACGCCCTCTCATGGATAGCAGTCATCTGAACAGCGCGCCTCCGTCATGGATGCTCTCGCCATCCGCATAGGTGTAGGCAAAGTCGGCGCCCGGCATATGCGGAAAGCCGCGGAAATTCTGCTGGTTGGCGAATGTCGCCCTGCAGGTGGCAAAACCCTTGTCGCAACCGGCTGTCATCAGCACGGCATCGCCCACGTCAGGCGCCCGCGCCAACGGCAGCCACAGCGTCACCTCGACATCCGCACCGGCTGAAGAATGCGCCTCGATATCCAGCCGATCTCCAGCACTTGGCCCGCCGAGAAATTCAAGACTGCCATAGCGAAACAATCCGTCGGCAAAAGGCGCCAACCCCGACACGACAATCCGCGTCGCATCGATCACCTCAGCCACGATCCCCTGCCGCCGGAATGCACCCTGCCCCAGATCGACACCGCATCGCGCATCCCCCAGCGCCGCATCGCAGCGGCGGCCATAGAGGCGCCCCTGCGGCTGGTTCAGCCGGTGGGCGAAGCTGCGCAGCTCGGCGCGAAATTCGCCCTCACTGCGCGTCACCTCGCCGATCTCCTGTACCTTCAACAGCAGATGCTGCTCGGGTACCGCCCAGTTGACCAGAAACACCTCGACCCGCGCCCCGTCATAGAGCCCGCGCTGCAGATCGGTCTCACGGATCGCCTCGCTCGAAAAGCCGCCCGTCACCTCGCTCGTCGCCGCCGGCAGGCCGATGCCCTCCTCCATGCCGCTTGCGGAAAACCCGCTGGCGGCGAGAAACACCGTGCCCGCGAAGGTCAGATCGTGATCATGCTCGGTAAAGCCCAGCACGACACCATCGCGGCGCGTCACCCGCCAGGCATGGCAAACCGTCGTCGCGCCCCCGTCGAGATGCGCCTTCAACCCGGGATCGATCACCCTCATGGCAGGACCTCCATCAGCGGAATGGCCGGGATGCGCCCGGCATTGAAGGCCGTCAGGTTGACGTCGATCCGACCGGTCGCGAAGCGCACCGGCACATCGAATTCGAAACCCGCCGTCACGATCGCCCCCGCAGGCGGCACATACCCGGACGCAAAACTGACGATGCCAGTTGCCGCATCGCAGGAAAAAGTCCCAGCTGCTTTCGCCACACCATCAACCGCAACCACCACCGTCCCGGCCACCGGCTTGGCGATGACTCGCAGGTTGCTGCCGCCCGCGTCCCCGTAGGTCTTCCCCAGCTGGAAATCCGCCTTCACCCCGTCACCAATCCCCAGCGCCTGATCGAGCGCCGTCACCGGCTGATCCGGCCGCCCGGAGCGGCAGTCGAGCGGATCGCGGAAACGGAAGCCGTAGAGCTCGCCGCCGCGTGCCTCGAAGAATTCCAGCACCTCGTAGAGATCGCCGATCGAACGGATGCCGGAGCCCGCATCGTAAGCGCGCCTGGCATTGCGCCAGCGGCTGTTGCGGCTCTCGCGCCCGTTGGAAAGATTGACGATATCGGTCCGCCGCACCGGCCCGCCGCTCGTCGACAGCGCCAGCCGCAGCGGAAACCGCACCTCATGAAAACCGGCCATCTCAGCCTCACAGGTTGCGCTGGCCGCGCATCGCCGTGCGCGCCAGCATCGCCGAAATCTGCGCCTCGCTCTTCTGAAAGCTCTGCGCATCCGTCGCCGTCACATTGAAAACGATCTGCGGCCCGCCCCCGGAGCCCGAAGTCGCAACGCCCAGCGCCCCGTCAGGCCCGCGCCGCAGCGGCAGGATCGCCTCGCTGCCCGCCTCGCCCATCAGCCCGATATTGCCGCCCATCGGAAAATAGCTCGGCGCCGACACCACGCCGCCATCGGCAAAGGGCAGAACCTTGCCGATCCCCGACACCGCCCCGCCGATCAGTCCCTCGAGCGGCTTCATCCCCGCCGAAAGCGCGATATCGGCCAGACGGTTGCCCAGCGAGCGCAACACGTCATCCAGCCCCTTGCCGCCGCTGACGGCACTCCTCAGTGCGCCGCTCAGCGCCGATCCGAAGGAGCGCGACCGCCCCTCCAGACCCTCCAGCGCCCGGCGCAGTTCATCGGTCTGCCCCGCCATCTCGGCGAGCCCGGTGTCATCGTCTTCCATCGATGTCTCCTGAATGTGTGGGCCGTCAGCCCTTGTTCGGCATTGCCGAAAGCGCCGTCCGCAGGATTTCTCCCATCCTGACATGGCTGACACCCGGACCAACCCTGAGCGCCGTCGCCGACCGGTGGACGACGACGATATCGAGATCCGGCAGCACGATCAGATACTGGCCGCCCCAGCCGCTGGCGTAGAACATCGGCACATGCACGGCCATGGCGTCATCCGGCGCATTCGCCTGCGTGATCCACCACAGCAGCCCATAGGCCCACCCGTCACCAACCGCCGAATGCGGGCGCACGCTGTCGCGCACCCAGCTCTGCGGCACCAGCTGCGTTGCGCCCCAGCGTCCATGCCGGAGATAGAGAAGCCCGACCCGCGCCAGATCGCGCGCCGAGAGCTGGATCTTGTAGACCGGATGCATGGACTCCGGCCCATGCTGAAACCAGCCGTCGCCGGCAACGCAATCCTGCATCCTGAGCGGCCGGGCCACGCGCGACGCCAGCGCATCCAGCACGGTCTCGCCGGTCGCCCGCTCGACGATCGTGCCGAGAACGTTGAAGTCCCAATTGTTGTAGAACCAATGCACGCCCGGCGGATGACTGCCTCTGTCAGGCCTGCCGTTCGCCGTATCGTAGACCGACGGCAGATAGACGCCGGAGCGCGCTCGCAGCAGGTCCATCACCGTCGCGCTGCGCTCGCCTGCGGTCAGCGGCGTCATGTCATCGATGTTGAAATCGGCCAGCGTCTGCAGCGGATCGATCCGCCCCTCGGCGATCAGCATGCCGTAGAGCACGTTGACCAGGCTCTTGCGCACCGAAGCGATGCTCGATTTCAAGGCGATATCGCCCCAGCGGTAGATCATACGCCCGCCCTGTACGATCATGAAGGCACTGCTCTCGCCCTTTTCCAGTTCGGCGGAAAGCGTCGCCAGCCGCGCCTCGGACCAACCGAACAGCGAAGCCGGCCGCTCGTCCCAGTCACCGAAGGGGAAGACGACCATTCCCTTCGCAAACATGTTGTCCGACTGCGCCATCGCCGCTCCGAATCCCGGTGCCGAGCATAGCACGGGCAGAGATCACCTCACCCATCCGGAAACCGCGCCATCATCTCGCTCAGCCCCGCTCGCGACAGAACCGGTGCGCGCGGCGCCAGCCCGCCGGCGGCGGCATGCAGCTCCACCGGCGTCATCGCCCAGAATGTCTCGGGAGGAAGCCGCAGCAGGCAGAGGCCGGTATGCAGCGCTCCGGTCCATGGGAACGGGCCGGGGCGCCCGGCCCCTATGCCTGCTGCGGCTCCAGAGGGCGGAGGGAGGTCTTTTCCGCCCCTGAAGGGTCCGCGAATGTCGCCATCAGGAGGTCGCCGACGATACCGGCGAAACCGGCAATGCCGCCCTCGACGCTGGCTTCGGCGACATCCTGGTCCGAATAGAGATTGCCGCCGCCGCGCAGCCCGGCGCCGATGATGCGGATCATGTCGCCCGCCTTCAGCCGCCCGGCCGAAAAGCGCCCGGCAAGATCGGTCAGGTCATCGGCGGCAAATGCGGTCTCGAGCTCGGCCAGCGCCCCGAGCGTCAGGCACAGAATGCGCCTTTCGCCATCGACGACCGCCTCGATCTCGCCGCGCCTGCGGTTCGCCCTCGCCCCCGCGCCGCCCATCAGAGCGCCCCGAAGCTGAGTTCATCGAAGCTAAGCGCACCGGCCGATTCCAGCGCCAGCTCGAACGTCACCTCGCCGTCATGCTCGCCGGAATATTCCAGCGCCGTCACCTGGAAGGGACCGCTCACCGTGCCGAAATCCGGCACCGCGATCAGCCAGCTGAGGATCGCCCCGTTGAAGAACGCCGCTCTCACCAGCCCGTCCGAAGCCGCATCCTTGAAGATGCCCGCCCCCGAAACCGAAGCCCGCTGCACGCCTGCGCCGCCCAGCAATTCCCGCCAGCGCCCGGCGCTCTCCGCATCGGTGATATCCACCGTCTCCGCATTGAAGGCGAGCCGCTTCGACCTGAGCCCCGCCACCGTCTCGAACGCCGCCCCGTTATGGACCTTCAACAGCAAATCCTTACCCTTCTGCGCCACCATTTTTTTGTCCTCCTGAAATCCCGACCGCCACGCAATCCACCCTCATTCCTGTGCCCGTCACAGGAATCCAGCCGCCGCGCGTCTGCGCGGCGAGAGGAGTCCTTGTCCCTAAGTGATCGCGGGGCGCCTCACCCGGAGCCCCCTCATCCGCCCTTCGGGCACCTTCTCCCCGAGGGGAGAAGGGAAGACCGGAGCCCACCGCGAGTCCCCTTCTCCCCAGCGGGGAGAAGGTGGCGGCAGCCGGATGAGGGGGCCACGGGCGACACCTTCTCGATAGGGAGCGAAAGGACATGCAACCCCTAAACTCACGCCCCAGGCACCCACCTTCCCCCACCCCACCAAACCTGCTAAGCCACCCGCATTTCCAGCACCCAAAACACTTCCAGCACCAATGCCAAAACTCCCGCTCCGCTCGGCGCAGACGATCGCCGTTCTCGCCGTCACCCAGCTGATCGGCTGGGGCACGACCTTCGACATGCTCGGCGTCATGGGCCGCGTCATCGCGCCCGATCTTGATATCGCCAACGAGATCGCCTTCGCCGGGCTCACCCTGATGATGGTCGTCAGCGCCCTTGCCGGTCCGGCAACCGGCCGCTGGCTGGCGCGCTATGGTGCTGCCCGCGTGCTCGCCGCCTCGTCGATCTGCTTTGCCATCGGCCTCCTGCTGCTTGCCGCCGCAAACGGCATCGTGCTCTATGCCGCCGCCTGGACCGTCATCGGTCTCGCCGGCGCGCTCGGGCTTTCGGCGCCCGCCTATACCGCCGTCGTCGAGCGCGAGGGGCTGAACGGCAAGCGCATCATCGCCATCCTCATGCTGTTCACCGGCCTGTCGGCGACGATCTTCTGGCCGATCCTGACGGAGCTGACGCATGCCTATGGCTGGCGCATCACCTTCGTCATTTCGGCCGCGCTCCATATTCTCATCTGCCTGCCGCTGCATCTCTTCGCGCTGCCGAAACCAGCCGCCGAACACACGCAGGGCGCCGCCGCCGAGACCCCACCGATCCATCTCACCGAAGAGCAGCGCCGCAGGGCCTTCCTGCTGCTCGCCATCTCCACGACGCTCTGCACCTTCATCAGTTTTGGCCTGTCGCCGTCGCTGATCGAAGTGTTCCATCAGGCCGGCGCCTCTCCGGCGCTCGCCCTGCAGCTCGGCTCGGCGCGCGGCATTATCGCGATTTCCGCCCGCGGGCTGGACATGCTGCTCGGCAAGCGCGGCAACCCGATCCTGACATCGATCACCGGGATCGCCCTGATGGCCGCAAGCTTCCTGCTGATGCTACTGGCGCCGGGCTCCACACCCGTCCTCGTCGCTTTCATCCTGATGTACGGCTTCGGCACCGGCGTGCTGACGGTCGCCCGCGCACTATTGCCGCTCACCTTCTTCTCGGCGAAGGAATACGGCCTGCAGCCGGCCCGCCTCTCGACCCCGCAGAACCTTGCGAACGCCGTCGCACCCGTGGTCTTCACCGCGACGCTCGATCGCGGCGGCACGGGCCTGACGATCGGCATCTGCCTCGTGCTCGCCGCCATCGCTCTCATCCTGATCTTCCGCCTCGCCGCCATGGTCAGGCAGGCTGAGCCGGTTCCGTCACTGCCCTGAAGCGCATCTCGGCCACATGCATCCTAGTCTTTGCCTCGCGCCGCGAGCGCGTTATCCGATGCTGCAGCGTCACCAGATGATGCCCGGCAAGCACCAGCGCGACGCCATCGAGCAGGACCGCAACGATCCCCGCGATCTCGCCCGCCACCCTGCGTCCGCCATCCTCGACACAGATCTCCAGTGAAAACAGATGCTCCTCCCCGGCCTCGCCAAGGATCACCGCCCCGCTCGTCATCTCGCCGATGACGATGCACGGCACCTTCCTGCCGGCGATCAACCGGTCGCGCACCCCATCGGCATCGATCAGCGCCGAAAGCCCGGCATCGCCGGAAAGCCGCGCATGGACAGCCGTCAAAAGCTCATTTGCCGCGCTCATCCGCAGCCTCCTTCCGCCGCTGCTCCAAAACCCGGGAAAGAAAGGCCGCGAGATCGCCAAGCGTCACCGCCAGAACCGCCGTCATCGCCCCTCCTCCTCGCAGAGGCAGACGAGATAGCGCCCGCCTTCATCGGGATCGCGCAGGCTGCGGATCACGAAAACCCGCTCCCCCTTGCGCAGCCGCATGCCGCTCCTGACGCCGGTGCGAAACCGCACCCATACCCGATGCGTCAGCGTGACGATCTCAGACCCCGCCTGCTCCTCGCTGACCTCGCCGACTGGCTCGATCCGAGCCCAGAGCGAAGCTACCGCTTCGAACGAAACATCTGCCCCACCCTGCCCATCCGCCAGCTCGACCGGCCGCTCCAACACCAGCCGCGCGCTCAGCGCACCGGGATCGAGAACCACCGCCCGCATCAGAGCCGCCTCATCAGAAACAGCGCAATCAGCCGGTCGTAACCATTAGGAATATCCGCCGGCTGATCAGCCGCTGCGACGGCACCGCGAAACGCAAACATCTGCGCCACATGCATCAGCATCGCCCGCTTCAGCACATCCGGCACCTCGGCCCCGCTCTCGCCGAACCCCGCCGTAAAGTCGATCTCGACCCCGTTGATAGCGCGCGCCACACCCTCGCCCCGCTTCAACAACAATCGCGCCGGCCGTGCCTGACGATCAAGCACATGCCCCTCCACCGGCCAGGAAACCTCCTCGCCACCGGCATCGTAAAGCGTCACGCTTTCAATCGCTTGCACCGGCCCCCTGGCAATCTGAATCACCCCGTCTTCAGGAACTGAATCAAGATAAAGCCGCCAGGTCTGGCTGATCAGGCAAAGCCCGCTCACCCGCTCCAGATGCTCCCGCGCCACCGAGATCAGCGAGACGAGCAACGCATCCTCCTCGCCCCCATCCAACCGCAAATGCGCCTTCACCTCCCCAAGCGCCAGCGCCTCCGCCGACGGCGGAGTGATCAATGCATAGGTCATCGGAAATTCCTTTTTGAAAGACGGTGGAGAGCTGGCGTTAGATGCGCCTCAAGCTCCCTCATCCCTGTGCCCGTCACAGGGATCCAGCGCACCCAAGTCCTTGGGTGCGGGAGAGCATAGTAATAGCGCTCATCATCCGGAGCCCCCTCATCCGACCCTGCGGGCCACCTTCTCCCCGCTGGGGAGAAGGGAAAACCGGAGAGCGCGCCACGAGTCCCCTTCTCCCCTGGGGGAGAAGGTGCCCGGCAGGGCGGATGAGGGGGCCACATCCACCAAACCAAACCAACTATTCGCTACTCACTATTCGCTACCAACTACTCTCAACTCACCCCAAACTTCACCACCTTGATCGCCTCGAAATTCTGCACCCCGCCGCCAACCCTCTTGGTCGTGTAAAACAGCACATACGGCTTCGCCGAATACGGATCCCGCAGCACCCGCACCCCGGTCCGATCCACCACCAGATACCCCGCCCGGAAATCCCCGAAGGCGATCGACAGCGAACCCGCCGCGATATCCGGCATGTCCTCGGCCTCGGCGACCGGGAAGCCCATCAGCGTTGCCGCCTGGCCTGCCGCTGCCGGCGGCTGCCAGATGTAGCGGCCGTCGGCATCCTTCAGCTTGCGCACCGCCGCCTGCGTCTTGCGGTTCATGACGAAATTGGCGTTGCGGCGGTATCCCGCCTTCAGCGCATAGATGGCGTCGACCAGCACGTCGGAAGCGCCGCTCGCGGCAAAGGCGCCGGCCGCGCCGGTCGGGATATAGCCGAGATTGCCCCAGCTCCAGCCGCTTTCGGCCACCGCCGTATAGGCGAGAAACCCCTTCGGCTTGTTGGTGCCGTCGCCGGAGACGAAGGCCGTGCCCTCCTGCTCGGCAAAGACGGTATCGACCTCGCCCGAAATCCAGGCCTCGATATCGACGGCCGCATCGTCGAGCAGCGCCTGCGTCGCCGCCGGCATGGCGTAGAGCTCCATGGTCGGAAAGCTCAGTTCGGCAAGCTGGGCATTGCCGGTCTGCGGCCGCGCCGCCGTCTCCGCCACCCAGCCGGACGCCATGCCCGAAGTCGAGAACGGCTTCTTCAGCACCGAGCCGGACACCTGCCGCACGGTCGCCAGCGACCGGATCGGCGAGACGACCCAAAGACGCCGCCCGATCTCGGTATCGGTCTCCGGCGGTACCAGATAGCCGCCGTCGGCCCCTGTCCCCACCGACATCGCCTTCGCCTCGATCTCGCGCAGCCCCGCCTCGTCGCCGCGGCGGATATAGTTTTCGAAGGCCGCCTTGTGCTCGCCGTTGTCGGAGGCGCCGCCGCCGGAGCGTCCGAGCGGCGGGCGCGCCTTCTTCAGCACCAGCTGGTCGAGCAGCTTCTTCTGCTCGTCCATGGCGCGGTTGATGCGATCCATCTTGTCGCGGGTCACGACATCGTCGGTGAACTTCGCCTCGATCTCGCCGAGGCGCCGGTCGTTGGTTTCCTTGAAGGCCTCGAAGGCTTCCATGAAATCGTCGAAGGCAGCCGTCATCGTCTCCGGCACCGCCTTGATCTCGGGTGCCGTCCTCGCAGTCATATCGCTCATGTTCAGGTCCTATCTGAAGGTTTCGGTCAGCATCTGCCGCGCCGCCCGGCGCATGGCGCGGACGAGCTCGGTCTCCTTGTCGCGGAACCACCGCGCGTTCTTGATGTTCTGCACGCGCGCCGAAGGCAGCATCGGGAAGGTCACCACCGAGATCTCCCAGAGATCCGCCTCGATGATCCGCCTGACACCGCTCTTGGCATCCGTCCGCGCCCTGACGGTTCGGAAGCCGATCGACAACCCGTCGAGCGCCCCGCTCTTGATCAGCTGGTGCACCTCGCGGGCCCGCGCCACGCCATCGGCAAGCACGCCCTCGACATAAAGCCCTCGCCCATCCTCGCGGATGGTCTTCCAGGCGCCGATCGGCTCGGACGGATCATGCTGGAACAGCATCCTGACGCCCTCCGCGCCGCGCTCCGACAAGGACTTGCGAAACGCCCCGCGCTCCACCTGATCCTTGCCGAGATCGATCTCGCCGAAGACGCTCGCATAGCCCGAAAACGTCCCGTCGCGCCGGACACCGCGCAGCTCCAGATTGGCAAATTTGCGCGTCTCCGCGCCCATGAGCGATGCGGCCATGGTTGTGCTCCTGATTGTGAAATGAGAAAGGCTGGCGGGGGATTGCTGTCGCGAATAGCGAATAGCGAATAGCGAATAGCGTCGACTGCGCTCGACCGAGCTTCATCGGCGAGCCCCAAAAACTATTCGCTATTCGCTACAAACTATTCGCTATTTCCACCTCTTCGCCACCCGCGCCAAAACCCCGAGCCCCCACCAGGCACAGAGGCTCGCCGCGGCCGAGCCCGACAGCATGACTTCGGAGGCCGAGAGCCGGTCGGCGATCCCGAGCCGCTCCGCCAGCCAGATCCCGGTGGGACCACCGAAGATCAGCCCACAGGAGAGCCCCGAAAAGAACCGGCTCGCCGCCTCCCGCCTGCTCTTCGGCAAGAGATAGATCAGCGACACCGCCGCCCCCGCCGAAGCCCCCAGCGCCCGGCTGGCCCAGAGCCCGCCATCATTGGAAAAGTCAGCCATTGTTAGGCCTCCCGGGTAAACCGCCCGCCATCCCGACAGGCAGCAACACGCCAAAACCCGCCCAGCGCATCACGCGCGCCCCGGCAGGCCCAATTTCCCCGAATTGTTTGAATCGCTTACGCCTGAGACTTCTCAGATCGAACCAGGCGCTTGAGAGGTTGATTCAACGGCGCGCCTTAGCTGTCGCCGGGAACCTCGAAATCATCGTCTTCGTCGATGTCCAGAACCGTTCCCTGCTGGCGCCCGTGGCGGATCGCCGAAATGAGGATCGCGTCGGCCTCGACACGATAATCGATGACATAGGGCGCCTCGACGAAACGCCGCCGCCCGGCGAGCGGCAACACGGGACTACCCGCGTTCGGATGCGCCGCCAGCATTCGAAAGGCCGCCTGCAAACGCCGCAAGGTCGTCGCCGCCGCGCGAGGATTGGCCTTCATAAGGTAAGCCTTCTCGCGCTCAAGATATCCCGCCGCATCGGCCGAAAGGACGATCCGCTTCAAGCAGCGTTATCCCTGGCATCGGCAAGCAGGCGCGCAAACAGATCGTCGGCATCGACGGCCTCGCCGTTCTCGATCTGCTTTTCACCCTGCAGGACCTGAAGGATGTCGTTGCCCTCCTGCTGCAGGTAATATTTCAACGCCCGCACGATCACCCAACTGCGCGTCCGCTCGGTCGCCTTTGCGATCGTCTCGATATCCCTGAGCATATCTTCAGGAAGGCGGAGCGCGATCGGATCGGAAAGAACAGGCTTGGACATGGCAGCGTCTCCATTTTGTAATACGACGTATAACAAAATCGCCGCCCGGCCTCAATCGCCTATCCCAGCACCGCGGTCCTGAAGGTCAGCGAAACCCGCCGCCCGCGCATCCGCCTCACACCATCGACGATGTCGGAAGCCCGCGCCGGTATCTCATGCGTCCAGTCGTAGCGCGCCGCCCCCTGCATCACCAGCAGCGAGCCACGCTCCAGCACAACGCTCCGCCGCGCACCACTGCCACGATGACGAAACACCATCTCGCAGGCAGAGAGCAGACTCAGCGACGCAATCACGCCACCGAAGCACGGCTCACAATCGACATGGGCACTGATCCCCTGCCCCGGCAGATATTCATTGGCGATCACCTGATCCGGCAGAGCGCCGAAGTGTCCATCCCCGACGAGCCGCCGCGCCAGACCACCAAGCCAGTCCGGCAACGGCCCCAGCCGCGCATCATCGGCCACCCTCCGCGCCCGGTAATCATAGCGATAGCCGAAATGCTGGACCCGCCGCTTCAGCGTCGTGTCCCAATCGCCGGCATCGAGCGCACGGCAAACCTCGTCCGCCTGCTGCCCTGCCAGAAAGCCAGGCACATAGCTCAGCCCCTCGATGCCCTCGAAATCCACAGCGCCCCCAGCCTGCAAAATCGCCATAGGCTTCACAGGCTGGCAGCCACCGGTCAATACCCCACAGCCTCCCGCTTCTCCTCATCCGTCAGAAACGCCGCCGCCCCCACCCGCGCCCAGAGCTCCCCGCGCTCCGCCGAAAGCCCGGCCACCCTGTCCAGATCCGGCTCCAGCCGCAACCCCTCGCCATAAGCTCCGCCGAGCCAGGCCGAGAGCGAGGCCGCCGTCCGTGTCAGCATCGGCAGCACAGTCAGGCGATAGAAGGCCCTATTCGCCTCCTGGTAATTGGCAAATGTATTGTCGCCGGGAATGCCGAGCAGCATCGGCGGCACGCCGAAGGCGAGCGCGATGTCGCGGGCGGCGCCATTGCGCGCCTCGACGAAATCCATGTCCTTCGGCGAAAGCCCCATCGCCTTCCAGTCGAGGCCGCCCTCGAGCAGCAGCGGCCGCCCGGCGCGCATCGGCCCGGAATAGCCGTCGTCGAGCTCCTGGCGCAGCCGCTCATATTGATCGGGCGAAAGATTGCCGCCCTCCTTCGGCTGATAGACCAGCGCGCCGGAGGGACGGGCGGAATTGTCGAGCAACGCCTTGTTCCAGGTCGCCGCCGCATTGGAAAGATCGAGCGCCACCTGCGCTGCCGCCAGCGGCGGAAAACCCATATGATCGTCGAGCGGATGAAAGAGCTTCAGGTGCAGCAGCGCCATCCCCTCGGCCTCCGCCGCAAAGCGCCTCACCGAGCCGCCCGCCCTGTAGTCATAAGCCTCCGGCCACCCGTCCCGCCCCTCGACGACGCTCACTCTATCGGGCCGCAGCAGATGCAGTTCCCGCAGCGCCGCGCCGACCATCAGCGGCTCGACATAGGCATTGCCCGAGAGCAGCAGATGCCCATAGAGCGCCTCGAAGAAATCAGGCCCGCCCATCCGTCCGTTCGGCTGGCGCAGCAGCGCGGCCGCCGGATGCTCCGGCCGCTCCCGCTCGCCCTCATAGATCAGCCAGGGCACGGCCGCCGCCGCCTCCGACACCAGCCTGACGCAGCGATGCGCCACCGGGTTCTTCATGAACCCCTCGCGCGACAGCGCCGCATAGGACCGCCCCGTCCAGCTCGCCTGCCCCTGCGCCGCCAGCGACAACAAAGACCCCGCCGCCTTCTTCTCGGCCACGGCACTACGCCCCGCCCACGGCAGGAAAGACCGGATATTCATGATGATGTCCCTTGTTGAAAGGTCAGCGCGCCGACGTTTCCCCCTTCTCCCCAGCGGGGAGAAGATGCCCGTCAGGGCAGATGAGGGGGACGATGAGCGCAGCGAAACGTGCCTTGAGCGGCAAGCGAAAGGCTGTCCTTTGCGCACGCGGCCCCCTCATCCGGCCCTCCGGGCCACCTTCTCCCCGCCGGGGAGAAGGGAAGATCAAGCAACCGGCACCTTCACCGCCAGCCCGCTGTCGAAATCCGCCGCCACCCGTGTCTCGCGCAGCGGCTTCACCGTCCGGGTCGAAAGCTCGTAGTCCGGATGCGCCTTGTAGGCCGCCAGCGCCGCCTCGTCGGCGAACTCGCCGTAGACGATGAAGTCGACGGCATTGCCCCACTGGTCGGATTTCAGGTTTTCGCCGATCTCCAGCGTCAGCGCGTGGGGGATGCCGGTCAGCCGCGACAGGCCGTTGCGCACCGCCTCGCGATTTTCTTCTGGCGCGGTGAAGAAAACGATGTGGCGGATCACGCGGGCTCTCCCTCTTTTTTCAAGTGCGCCGCGCGATAGCATGCGAAAGCCAGGCCATCAACCGCTGCCACAGCCCGCAGACACCGTCGCGGCGCAAGGCCGCATGGAAGGTCCGGCCGTAATCCGCGAGCTTTTCCGCCCTGTCGGTGCCGTTGACGATGCGCCTGGCGTTTACCCAATCCGCCTTTTCGGCATTCAGGTGATCGGCAAGCTTGTGCGGCGCGAAGCTGCCTGAGATCATCCCCTCGACGAGAATGGTCACCGCCGTCTGCATCTCCATGGCGCGCGCCGGATCGGCCACCAGGTCGATCCCCGTCAATTTGCTCATCGCCTCGTAATTGCGCTTGTGCGTCAGCTGCACCAGCCCGCGCCCCAGCCAGCTCTTGCCGTCCTCGTCGGGCAGCCAATAGACCGTCTTCACCCAGGAAAGCTTGCCCGCCGCATAAGCACGGTCGAGGATTTCCACCGCCTTCTCGTCGCTCGCAGCCAGCGTCTCGCGCACCGGCTGCATCGTGTAGGCGGTCTCGTGAAAGGCGGTCGCCAGGATATAGGCGAGCCAGCGCGGATCGGCGCGGTCGTGATGCCGCTCCCAATAGTCGAGGATGGCATTGATGCCCTCCACCTGCTGTTGCTGCAGGCTGCCCTTGAAGAGCGTGCCACGCACCTGATCGAAGAAGTATCGGCGGTCGATGTGGATAACCATGAAAATCGTCCCGGCCTTAATCGATTAAAATAATTTCAATCGTTTAAAGCGTTTAAGCCCCTGATTTACAGCATATTTAAGCTGTGTCATGCGTTTCCTATCGCCGCAGCGCCACAGGCTTTCGAAAGCCTTGGCCCAGCCGATTGGCCGTCAAGCCGGAGAGGAGACCGATGCAAACGACCGAGACCCAACAGCAGCCCATCATTCCCCAGCACCTCGTCGACCAGATGGAAAACGAGTGGCGCCAGGTCCGCCCGGTTCGCGAAGCACCGCGCCCTGCAGAACCGCCGAAGCAGCGATAAACTGCCAAGGCGCAAAAGGCGAGCGGCGAACCGTCATATACCTCTCACCCGCGGCTCGCCGCCGCCGTCAAGCACCAGTGCCGTCAGCGCCCAGACCAGCGCATCCAACCGGTCCGGCGAGCGGCCGTTCGAGAGCCCGTCCGGGCCGAAATCGCACATCTGGTCCTCCAGCGCCGTGAAGCGCCCGGCATGAACCACCCGTCCCTGCTCGTAGAGTGCGGCCACCGGCTCGGCCCTTAGAAATTTTCCCCGCGTCGCCCTCACGCTCGAAACCGGCAGTGTCGCATCGATGCTTTTCAGCATAGCAGAAACCATGTCGCCGCCCTGGTTGATTTCGGCGATCACCCGGTCGGCGCCGAAGCGCTGATAGGCACGCACCACCGCGCCCGCCCATCCGGCCGGGCTCAGGCCCTCGACCGAGCAATCCGCGAGCACCACCGCACGCCCGGAAACCTCGATACCGGCCACGACGATGCCGCAGCAGGATTGCGCGCCGGCCGCTGCCGGCGGATCGACCGCCACGACGATGCGCCTCAAGGCGCCTATCGCCCGCGTCACCAGCGCCTCGATCTGCCCGCGCTTCCACAACCCGTCCTCGCGATCCTCGATCAGCTCGCCTTCGAGCTCCTGCCGCCCCAGCCGCGTGCCGCCATAGCGTGCCGACAGCGCATCGATGAAACCGGGCGCTAGATTGGCGCGATTGCCAAGCGTGCTAATCCGCACAACCCGCGTCCCCTCATCCGCAATCAGCGCCTTCAGCAACGGCACCGGCCGAGGCGTCGTCGTCACCAGCTGCCGCGGCGCTGCGCCAAGACGAAGGCCGAACTGCAGCATGTCGAAGGTCTCCTGCCCATGCTTCCATTTCGCCAGCTCGTCGCACCAGGCCATATGAAACTGCGGCCCGCGCAAACTCTCCGGATCCTCCGAGGAAAACACCTGCGCCACCGCGCCATTCGGCCAGACCAGCCTGCGCCGCGAAATCTCGAATTCCGGCCGGTTGCGCCGCGCGATCCTGCAGATCCCGGAAATCCCGTCGATCATCACCTCACGCGCATCGCCCAGCGTCTCCGCCACCAGCGCGATCCTGAGATCCGAGCGCTGCCCGGCGCTCGCCAAAGCATGCACCCATTCCGCCCCCGCCCGCGTCTTGCCGGACCCGCGCCCACCGAGGAGCAACCACGTCCGCCAGTCGCCAACAGGCGCCATCTGCTCGAGACGCCCGGCCAACGCCCAGTCCTTGAGCGCCCCCGGAAACCCCTCCAGCAACGGCCCGCCGATCCGCTCCAGCCTCTCAAGCGCCGAAAGCCCCGGCTCAAGCCGCATCGGCCAGACCTCCGTTGGTGTGTTGACGGGGTGATTTGGGTGGACGGGACCGAGAGCCGCTGCGGGCTCCGAGCCTGAGACGCGACAACCCGCCGCGTCCCGCTCATCCGCCAGGCCAGCACCGATCGCCTCCAGCCCCTGCCGCAACATTCCGGCTGCCGACAGCGCCTGCGCCATCGCCGAGCGCACCTTCGCCGCCTCGGCCCGCCGCTTCTGGCGCGCCGATCGCGGCCGCATCGTCCGTCTCGGTAAGGGAAATCCCGTCACGTCCGCCCGCCTCCGCCTGCCAAGCCCTGATCCGCTGTTCGACGATCAGCGCCGCCTTCTCCTCGGCGCGCTGCTCGATGATCGCCAAAAGCTGCCCCCTGGCCGCCGCATAGCCTTCGGCCTGTTCGCGGCTTTCGATCTCCATCTCGCGGTCACGGGCGAGCTGGCGCTGCAGCTGGTCGATCTTCTCGAGCGTGCGGACGATCAGCCCCATGGCATCGGCCGCCGCCTTCAGATCCGCCCGCGCCAGCTTCTCCGCCGCCTCGTCACCGCTCAGCGCCGCAATCTCGGCGCCCTTGCGCAGCTCGACGAAAGCCGCAAACTGCTCCCGCATCTCCACCGTCATCTGGTTGAGCAACACCCGGAGCTCATCCCCCGGCACCCCCTCCGATTTGGTCTCCAGCAGCTGCCCGCCGCCATAGGTCCGCCGCTCAGGCCAGAAGCCGCAAAGCTCGGGACTGAATTCACCAGTGCTCATGGAGGATCCTTTCGGCGAGGTGCCGTAAAGTGCGAGACTAAGGAGGGCGGGAGCCGCACTCAGGTCTTCCCTTCTCCCCAGCGGGGAGAAGGTGCCCGCAGGGCGGATGAGGGGGCCAAGACCACAGTTCTCCCCTCATCCCTGTGCCCTTAGGGCTGCGCCCACGGGATGTCACAGGGATCCAGCCACGGCGCGTCTGCGCCGTGAATGACTCATGCCCTTAATAAGAAGGTATTCCGCACCCCAAGACTGGGGTGCACTGGATTCCTGTGACAAGCACAGGAATGAGGGAGCGTGATGTGGCTCTACGCGCCAAACAACAATCGCTCAGCGCCACCAACCGCATCCCCCAGCCGCAACTTTCCGACTATGCCATAACCCTAGCAAACCACCGTCACGCCGTCAAGGATTATTTTCCTACAATCTGCAATTACCCCTTCTCGCATCATCTCGTACAAGCTTCATTCAATCATTCTAATATGTTGAAATTCAACTGAAATCCGCGATCTTAACCAATCCCCTGAACCCTTCCGCAACCACCCCTACCCCAAGACTCCTCACATCCAGGAACGGCAGGACATCATGAGCGGCATCCAGATCCGGCTTGCGGAAATCATCGAAGCGCTCAGCAAGGCGCTCGATCTGACGGAAGGGCAGCCGCCCGGCCATTGCATCCGCGCCTGCTATATCGGCACCCATATCGGCCGCGAGCTCGGCCTGCCGGATGGCGAGCTGCAGGATCTCTATTACACGCTGCTGCTGAAAGACCTCGGCTGCAGCAGCAATGCCGCCCGCATCTGCGAAATCTATCTGGCCGATGATCTCGCCTTCAAGCGCGATTTCAAGCTGGTCGACGGCAGCCTCGGCCAGGTGCTGCGCTTCGTCATCGGCCACACGGGCATGCAGGCCGGCCTTGCCGAGCGCTTTCGCGGCATTCTCAACATCCTGCAGAATGGCGGCGAGATCGTCACCGACCTGATCCAGACGCGCTGCCAGCGCGGCGCCGAGATCGCGCGGATGATGCGGTTTTCCGAGGCGGTGGCAAACGGCATTCTCGGCCTCGACGAACACTGGAATGGCGGCGGCCGGCCGATCGGCCTGTCGGGCACCGAAATCCCGCTGTTTTCGCGCATCGCGCTCTTGTCGCAGATCGCCGATATCTTTCAGGCGAGCGGCGGCCCGGAAGCCTCGAAAGCCGAGATCGCCAAGCGGTCCGGCACATGGTTCGATCCCGATCTCACCGCTGCCTTTGCCCGCGTCGCCGCGCGCCCCGATTTCTGGGAAATCCTGCGTTCTGAGGCGCTGGAGGATGTCGTGCTGAGCAGCGAGCCCGGCCAGCAGGCGATCATGGCCGATGACGACTACCTCGACGATATCGCCGCCGCCTTCGCCAAGGTGATCGACGCCAAGAGCCCCTATACATCGGGCCATAGCGATCGTGTCGCGCTGTTTACCGATTTGATCGCCGAGCAAATGGGCATCGATGCCGAGGGCCGCCGCTTCCTGAAGCGCGCCGCCCTGCTTCATGATATCGGCAAGCTCGGCGTCTCCAATTCCGTGCTCGACAAGCCCGGCAAGCTCGAAGGCGAGGAATGGGAGCAGATGAAGCGCCATTCGGAATTCTCCGAGCTCATCCTGTCGCGCATCCACGCCTTCTCCGAAGCCGCCGTCATCGGCGGCGCCCACCACGAAAGGCTTGATGGCAAGGGCTATCCGCGCGGCCTGACCGCCGAAGCCATCCCCATGGAAGTCCGCATCGTCTCGACCGCCGACGTCTTCGACGCGCTGACCGCCGACCGCCCCTACCGCGCCGCCATGCCGATCACCAAGGCGCTCGCCATTCTCTGGGAGGGTGCCGGCCAAAGCCACGATCCAGTCTGCATCACCGCACTCGAACGCGCGCTCGACCGCACCGCCATCGAAAAGAAGGCGGCGTAAAAGCGGCCGGCCGCGCCAAAACCGCCGTCGACATTTGTCCGCCACCCCATCCATGCTATAATCTTCCATGGACCGGGAACAGCTTGCAGCCTTTGCGCTCTCACTGCCGGAAGCGGTCGAAAGCGCCCATATGGGCACACGCGATTTTCGCGTGCGCAGCAAGATCTTTCTGACCTTTCCCGACCAGGATTACTGCGTCGTCCGCCTCACCCCCGACCAGCAGAAACTCACCCTCGAAATCGCCCCGAAGGAAACCCTCCCCGTCCCCGGCGGCTGGGGCCTGCGCGGCTCCACCCGCCTCTATCACACGCTCGCCGAGGACACGCTGACCCGCGACCTCGTGCGCAAGGCCTGGCTGAATGTGGCGCCGAAGGGGTTGCATGGGCTTCTCGGAAGCTAGCGCTTGCTTATGCAGAAACGACCAATCAAACTTCGCCTAAACCGGCTCGGGAGTGATGAGATGAAAACTGTCGAACTGGATGATGCCAAACGTACCCTTGCCCAGCACGTCGAGGCAGCCCGCTCCGGCGACTTTGTGACAATCACTAGCGCGGGCAAGCCTCTTGCGGTTCTCGTCAGCGTAGAAGCCGTCACAGCGGCTTGCAGGCAGGAACGACCAAGCTTCTCCGCCTTTCTCAAGACTTTTCCCGGCGGCGATATCCCGCTCGAGCGTAATACATCCGGGTCCCGATAACGGGACTCGCTGTAGCTCAGCTACCTCCCTAGAAGTCCAAAGAGACCCGATGCAACAGCGGTATCTTGGCGGTTAAGCGGAGCGTGATGACCATTGCGGAGATCGGTCTCAATCGCGAACCGCTCCCATTCCCTTTCGGCGAGGAAGTGGAGATGAAGCTCGCTCCCTCCTAGCACGGTCGCCTGCCGAATTTTGTCGCTCTGGTGCTCGTTCATTCGCCTCGCTGTATTTGACGTCTGGCCTATATACAGCGGATGCGCGAGGCCATTTACGTCTCGCCGGACCATCAAATACACTGCAGGCAGATCAATGTGAGATGCCAACAAGGGATAAACAGTCGTTATCCACCATCGCCCAGAGGCGCCTTGCCAGTGGTGAAAGCAAGGCTTAGCAGCTGCCAAATAGTTGGCCTGCGGAGGAAGTCCTGCGATACCTGTTAACATGCCCTTACTCCTCAAAGGAATCAAAGCCCCCAAGTCAGATAATGGCAGAACATTTCAGAAACTCAATAGATGCCAATTCTCGCTCAAATATACCATATATTGATTTTCGGCCACGACCCGCTGGAAATTGCCCTCACCGATACCCCACCGCATCCGCCTCCCTCCCCGTCTCCACCACCTCGTCCATATACCGCCAGCAATCCGGCCTCGACCCGTCCACATCGTCGAACCCATAGACCTTCGCCAGCCCGCCGCTCGAGAGCGACTGTCCGTTGAAACGCCGCATCTCCGCATCCCCCGCCAGCGCCGCCACGGCGCGGCCGACGAAGCGCGGCGTCTCCGAGATGACGAAATGCGCCGGGGCGATGGTGCTGTCGCGCCAGGTCGCCTCGGTCACCCCATAGATCTCCAGCATCATTTCCGAGCGCATCCAGCCGGGCGTCATGGAAACCGCCGTGCAGCCGTGCTTTTCCAGGTCCCTGCCATGCGCCCAGGCCATGCGGGTCACGCCGGTCTTGACGAGGTCGTAATACGGGTTCAGCCGGTAATGCGTGGCGTTATACTCGGCCGTGCCGTCGGTCATTTCGACAAGCAGCCCGCCCGGCCGTTCGATCAGCAGCGGCAGGGCGTAGCGGGCGGTGATGAAATGCGTGTCGATCGCCAGCCGCAGCATTTTCAGGCCGTTTTCCAGCGAATGTTCCCAGACAGGCTTTTCCCATTCGGTCAGGTGCTCGCCGCCCCAGATGTCGTTGACGAGAATATCGAGTCTACCCTCCTCGCCGCGGATGCGCGCCACCAGCGCCTCCACTTCATGGGGCACGAGATGATCGACTCTCAGCGCCACCGCCCGGCCGCCGGCCGCCTCGACCAATTCGGCGGTCTCCTCGATCGTCTCCGGCCGGTCGTATTCGGAGCGCTGGCCGCGCGTCGAGCGGCCCGTCACATAGACGGTCGCGCCTGCTGCCCCCAGCTCGATCGCGATCCCGCGTCCCGCGCCGCGCGTGCCGCCCGCCACCAGTGCCACCTTTCCCCTGAGCTCCGCTGTCATAATCCGATCCTCCACGCTAGAAGCAATTTCGCCCGCCTCGCGACGGGCCATTGAATATAAACGAACGTTCGTTCATAATCGATGCGAACGCAAGAGGAAATTTCATGCCGCGCACCCGCACCCTGCCGGACGAGCAGCTTCTGGAGATGGTTCTCGCCCTCATCCATGCCGAGGGTCCGGATGCCGTGAGCTTCGGCGCGGTGGCAAAGGTCAGCGGCCTCTCCGGCTCCACCCTCGTCCAGCGCTTCGGCACCAAGGCCGGCATGCTGCGCGCCGCCCTCCTTCATGCCTGGGACCGGCTGGATGCCGAGACCGCAAAGGTTTCCGCCGCTGCGGACAAGACCCCCGATGGCGCGGTCGGCCTGCTCACCGCGCTCTCCCAGGATTACGGCGAAGACCCCGCCGCCTATGCCCAGGGCCTCCTCGTGCTGCGCGAGGATTTCCGCGATCCGGTGCTGCGCGCCCGGGGTGCGGCATGGGCCAAAGCACTGACCGCAGCACTCACCGAATGCCTCGCGTCCACGCCCGACCCCGAAACCTCCGCCCGCCTGATGCTGTCGCAATGGCAGGGCTCGCTGCTCTGGTGGGGCTTCACCTCGGAGGGCCGCGTTGCCGATTATGTCGAGCGCGAACTCAGGCTGTTCCTGAAGACGCTTCTTCACCGGCCCTGATCCCCAAGCCCAAATTTATCTAGGGTCTCCCGCGAGTTCTTATCGTTTGTGACGGGGCATCGGCGCACGCTATCGAGCCTGCACCGGAGATTTATCCGGATGCATCGCAAGGAGCCGCCCATGAAGATGAAACATTGCCTGATCGCGCTTTCCCTTTCCGCAAGTCCGCTCCACGCCGCCGAATTGACGGACAAGGCCTTCCAGGAAATCGCCGCCCGCGCCTTCCAGCCCGTCATCAAGACCTATGACATCCCGGGCATGGCGATCGGCGTTTCGATAAACGGCAAGCAATTTTTCTATGTGTCGGGCGAGGCCTCGCGTGAAGCCAAGACGCCGGTGACCACCGATACGATCTTCGAGCTCGGCTCGGTCAGCAAGGTCTTCAACGTGACGCTCGCAGCGCTTGCCGCCGAGCGCGGCCTGATCTCGCTCGATGATCCCGCCTCCACCTACCTGCCGGAGCTGAAGGGCAGCGCCTTCGACAAGATCACCCTCGTCAATCTCGCCACCCACACATCCGGCGGCCTGCCGCTACAGGTCCCTGACAGCGTCACAAATGATGCCGAACTGACGGCCTACCTGAAGAGCTGGAAACCGCCCTACAAGCCGGGCACGATGCGCTCCTATTCGAATGTCAGCATCGGCCTGCTCGGCCGCATCGCCGGCCAGCGCCTTGCCGGCAGCTACCGCGAGGCGGCCGAGAAGGAGCTCTTCCCGGCGCTCGG
Source organism: Rhizobium sp. FG96 (assembly GCF_057808655.1). Taxonomy (NCBI): domain Bacteria; kingdom Pseudomonadati; phylum Pseudomonadota; class Alphaproteobacteria; order Hyphomicrobiales; family Rhizobiaceae; genus Rhizobium; species Rhizobium sp. FG96. Next base: position 281,781 of record NZ_JBMDIL010000001.1, read on the forward strand.
CCTGAAGAGCACCTTCATCAGCGTGCCCGACGCAGAAAGGGACCGCTATGCCTTCGGCTATTCCAAGGACAACCGCCCGATCCGCGTCAATCCCGGCGTCCTCGACGACGAGGCCTACGGCGTCAAGACGACGATCCGCGACATGACGCACCTGATGGCGCTCAACCTTGATCAGCAGGGCCTGGCACCCGATCTCGCCGCCGCCATCCGCCAGACCCATACCGGCTATTTCACCACCGCCTATTACACGCAGGACATGGTCTGGGAGCAGTATCCCTGGCCGGTCAAGGCAAAGCAGCTCACCGACGGCAATTCCAACAAGATGAGCCTCGAAAGCCAGCCGGTCAAAGCCCTGAAGACCCCGCTCACCCCACAGAGATCCGTGCTGATGAACAAGACCGGCGCCACCGGCGGCTTCGGCGCCTATGTCGTCCTCGCCCCCAAACTCGGCATCGGCCTCACCGTGCTAGCCAACCGCAACTATCCGAACACGGCGCGCGCCGAAGCGGGGCTGAAGCTCATCGAAGCGCTGGAAAAATATACGAAGTAAGTCGGGCCGCGGCCGGTCTATTCCGGCCGCTCCTTCGCATCGTTGCCCACCGTCAGCGGCCAGTCGACGACATAATCCTCGAGCGCTTCGGGATCGATCTCCGTCTCGCTGATCGTCCGCCCGCGGGCGGAAATGCCGGCCTGGTGCACGGTCTCGGGGTCGCCGGAGACCAGCGGGTGCCACCAGTAGAGGTCCTCGCCCTCGTTGATCAGCCGGTAGCCGCAGGTCGGCGGCAGCCAGGCGATATCAGGGACGTTTTCCTTGGTCAGCTGCACGCAATCGGGCACGAAGTCCCAGCGTTTCTCGTAGTTGGAACAGCGACAGCTCTCGCCGTCGAGCAGCTTGCAGGCGACCGAGGTGAAATAGACATCGCCCGAGTCCCATTCCTCGAGCTTGTTGAGGCAACAGAGCCCGCATCCGTCGCAGATGCTCTCCCATTCCTCTTTGGTCATCTCGGGCAGCGTCTTGCGCTTCCAGAAGGGCGTATCTTCCATCATTTCGTTTCTGCAACAGCCGTTCCGCAAATTCGCGTGAGGCCGGCTGCGTCTCTTGTTATCGTCGGGCAAATCAATCAAACATTCAGCATGCTTCGTTTATCGAAGAGCGCAATGCCAAATCAGGCTGTTGCTCTGACGCCTGGGGGGCCAGCCGTCAAGCGCGATCGGGCGGGAAGAACAAAGTGCAGGATCCTGAAACTCCGGAAAAGCAGCCGAAGAAGAGCAAACATCTTCTGCTGAAGATCGATTCCTGGATCGATTCCACGGTCTGGAATGCCGGCTTCCGCTCTGCCGAAATCTGGGAAGACATCACCATCTTCTTCCGCCGCTTCCGCGTTCGCGGCTGGAAGCGCATCGTTTTCGAACTCGGCGGCGAAGGCCTGACGCTCGGCTCGGTCGGCGCCGTGCTGATGCTGGCGCTCGCCCAGCCCGCCTTCGAGGCAACCAAGGAAGACTGGCGCAATCGCGGCGATTTCGCCGTCACCTTCACCGACCGCTACGGCAATGTCATCGGCCATCGCGGCGTCATCCACCAGAACTCGGTGCCGATCGACGAGCTGCCCGACAGCCTGATCAAGTCGGTGCTCGCCACCGAAGACCGCCGCTTCTTCGACCATTTCGGCATCGATGTCATCGGCCTGTTCCGCGCGCTGGTCACCAATGCCCAGGCCGGCGAAGTCGTCCAGGGCGGCTCGACGCTGACGCAGCAGCTGGCGAAGAACCTGTTCCTTTCCAACGAACGCTCGATCGACCGCAAGATCACAGAAGCCTTCCTGGCGCTATGGCTGGAGGCCAATCTTTCGAAGAAGGAAATCCTCTCCACCTATCTCGACCGCGCCTATATGGGCGGCGGCACGTTCGGGGCGGCGGCAGCCTCGCAGTTCTATTTCGGCAAGAGCATCACCGACGTCAATCTGGCCGAAAGCGCCATGCTTGCCGGTCTGTTCAAGGCGCCGGCGAAATATGCGCCGCATGTCAATCTTCCGGCCGCGCGCGCCCGCGCCAACGAGGTGCTCACCAATCTCGTGCAGAGCGGCCTGATGACCGAAGGCCAGGTGATCGCCGCCCGGCGCAATCCGGCGACGGCGATCGACCGCAACGAGCAGGAAGCGCCCGATTTCTTCCTCGACTGGGCCTTCGACGAAGTGCAGCGGCTCGCCTCGCGCTTCCACCAGCATTCGCTCGTCGTGCGCACCACCATCGACATGGGCATCCAGCAGGCGGCCGAGGATTCGGTCGAGACGTCGCTGCGCGAATATGGCGAGAGCTATCACGCCAAGCAGGGCGCGATGGTGATGATCGAAAACGGCGGCGCCGTGCGCGCCATGGTCGGCGGCCGGGATTACGGCGAAAGCCAGTTCAACCGCGCCACCAAGGCGCTGCGCCAGCCGGGTTCCTCCTTCAAGGTCTACACCTATTCGGTGGCCATGGAGAGCGGCATGACGCCGAAGACGACGATCATCGACGCGCCGATCAGCTGGGGCAACTGGAGCCCGCACAATTACGAAAACCGCTATGCCGGACGCGTGACGCTGGAAACGGCGATCGCCCAGTCGATCAACACCATTCCGGTGCGTCTCGCCAAGGAAAAGCTCGGCATCCAGCCGATCCGCGCCATGGCGAAAGCGATGGGCGTGGAATCGCCGGTGCGCGACGACGTGACGATCCCGATCGGCACATCTGAGGTCACGGTACTTGACCAGGCGACCGCCTATGCCGTCTTCCCGGCCGGCGGCTACCAGTCGCGCCGCCACGGCATCACCCAGATCCTCGATTACGACGGCGACGTGCTCTACGATTTCGACCGCGACGAGCCGCCGGCAAAGCGGGTGCTGTCGGAAAAAGCCGATGACGAGATGAACCAGATGCTGAGCCGCATCCCCTATGTCGGCACCGCCCGCAAGGCCGCACTCGACAACGGCATCGTCACCGCCGGCAAGACCGGCACGACGCAGGCCTATCGCGACGCCTGGTTCGTTGGCTTCACCGGCAACTACACGACCGCCGTCTGGTTCGGCAACGACGACTATACCTCGACCAACAACATGACCGGCGGCTCCCTGCCCGCCATGACCTTCAAGCGCGCCATGGACTACGCCCACCAGGGCGTCGTGCTGCGCCCCATCCCCGGCATCGAAAACCCGCTGCCCTCCCCCAAGGACGCCGCCAAGACCGCCGCCGCCAAACCCGCCGACGGCATCCCCCAACTGGTGCGCCCGCGCATGCTCTCGGTGGAGAGCACGAAGATCTTGAAGGACCTCGGCGAGAAGCTGAAGGATGCGGCGCCGCTCGAGGCGCAGAAGGTTGCGAGTGTGGAGTGAAGGGGAGCTGTTCGCGGCACCGCTGATAAGGTTTTCTGGCGCATCCCCAATCTCTCCTCATTCCTGTGCTCGTCACAGGAATCCGGTCTCTGCGCGTCTGCGCGGCGGAGAGACTCTTTTCGCTGTGGACGCTGAGTGATTTTCACGTCACTGAGGGACACGAGACGCCGAGGCTACAAGTCTAAAGGCGTCATTCACCGCGCAGACGCGCGGTGGCTGGATTCCTGTGACAAGCACAGGAATGAGGGAGTATTGGGTGGACCGCAGTGGATAGTTGAGAGGTCGAGCGTGCCGTTCAGCATTCTCCATCGGGCAATGTGACCGTCGGACGCATCCCCAATCTCCCCCTCATTCCTGTGCTCGTTACAGAAATCCACCCGGCGTGCGTCTGCGCGGCGAGAGACTCACGCGCCAACCTCCACCGCGAAAACGTTGCTCACCATTCCACCCCGCCAGAATCAGTGCTAACCCTTTCACCTGATTTGATCTCAAGGGCATGCAGTGTTTCGATTTCCGCTATTTATCGCGATCACGCTGATCGTCGCTTTCGGCGGCGGGATCATGGTTTCGCGGTATGCGCTCGATGTGACGCAGGGGTTTGGCGCCATCAAGCTCGGGGCCTGGGAGGCGTTTCCGGAGTTGCAGACGGCCGATGCCGATCCTTATGCGAAATCGCACCGGGCGCGGGCGGGCAAGCTGCTTTACGGCAGTGCCGAGGGACTAACCTTTACGGCGAGCGTCGACGATGGCGGGGAGCGGCTCAATGCGGGCTGCAGCTATAGGATCAGCGGGCAAACGCCGGCGGCGCGGTTGTGGACGCTCTATACATCCGACAATGGCGGCAATCCGGCTTCCGTGCGTCCCGGTCTGCCGGGCGCGCTGAATTCCTGGACTGTGCTGCGCCAGCCCGACAGCAGCTTCGTGATCGACGTCTCGGCCAATGCCCGGCCGGGCAACTGGCTGGCGCTGCCGGCCGCTGGCACGTTCCGGCTGGTGCTGACGCTGTTCGATACGCCGACGGCGGGCAGTTCCGGGGTTATCGATCTTTCCATGCCGAAGCTCGAGAAGACCGGGTGCGGCAATGCTTAGGATCGTCTTTGCCATCATCACCGGCCTGTTCGGCGCCGCCCTGCTGCACCTGATCATCATTCTGGCGCTGCCGCATTTCACCGGCAAGGATGCCGAGACGCGGGTGATCGCCGAGGGCGATCCGAACAATTTCTATCTGCTGTCGTCGAACTACGACGATGCCGGGCTTTCCAACAGCGATCCCTTCGTGCGCACCGCCGTCTGCTCCTTCGATCTCGAGGATGGCCCTGTGCGCTTCACCGCCAAGGGCAGCGTGCCCTTCTGGTCGATCGCCGTTTATGACGGCGCCTCGAACGAGGTGTTCAGCATGAATGACAGGACGTCGGTGGGGGGCGCGCTCGATGTGCTGGCGGCAAGCCCGATCAAGCTGACGGAGCTGCGCAAATCACTGCCGCAGGATCTGCAGCAGACCATCCTGGTGGAGATGACGCATAATGAGGGCTATGCGGTGCTGCGCACTCTTGCGCCGCAGGCGAGCTTCGATGACGCAGCCAAGAATTTCCTCACCGAGGCAGGCTGCGAGACCTACGGTTCGGACAACTGACGCCTACTTGGTCTTTACACGCGATGCGCGCGACGGGGCGCGGCGCTTCGGGCTCTCCACGAGACGCTCGTAGCGAACGCCGGTGAACAGCAATATCTGAGCCTCGACGGGCTCCCGGTCTTTTCGGCGCGGCTGTTGCGAGCGCCTGTCAGCCAATGCGACTATAGTGGCCATTCTCGTCTCCATGCACTGCCCGAGACGGATGAAGCAAAGCGGATTTCACCCTGCCCGCCTGTGCGGGCCAGCGCGTCCTGCAATGCCGGAAACCGGAACCGAGGTCATTCGCGCCTTTCTCACGGCACCTGTTTGAATACCGTGATGTGGAATCTTTACGGCCGAAGCATCGAACCGCGCCGTTCCTGTCCGAATTGAGACATACGATAGTTAACAGTCTCCTAATATTTCAGCCCTGTTGTAGGGCTGTTCAATAAACGCTGCGAGCTGGCTTTTAGTTTCAATCGGCAATAAGTCAGATTTAATTAGGAAAGACTTATGAATTCATAGGCTTGACCAAGTACAGCCGATCACCTTTACGTCATAAGGATGTGTTGCCGATTTGCGTCACCGAAATATCAATTGCAGTTCAGGTGAATAGGCGTATGGTCGGCGCATCGGTCAAAAGTTTTATGGCGATGACCGCTTGAGAGACAACCCATGCTCTTGCCGTAGATACGGAGGGCAGAAAATGTCTTTGTTCATGAACCCGACATTCTCTCCTGAAGATCTGGATGTGCTGCGCGGCGCGCTCGATGCGTGGTGCTCGGAAAAGCGTCTGGATATCAAAAGCCCCGAGGCCCAGTTTGCAGCTTCGGCTGCGCTCGACCTCTATCAGGCCGGCCATAACGACGGCGAAAAGCTGCTTTTGGCTCTGCGTGCCCACAAGGGACTCTGACATTCATCTCCAGGCCGGAGCGATCCGGAAAAACGGTGGCGCCTCGTATCTGCGGGGCGCTTTCTTTTTGTGCGCCATCCACAGCTGAACACGTTCTGCGTGTACCATTGCTGCGCATTTGATTAAAATCTTCAGCAAGCATTAACCCTGCCGGTGTAGGATTTGTTCATATTCGTCTGAGCCCGGCCTCCGTCCAGCCGGCACATTCGATCCCTCAGTATCGGCGTTTCCGGGGTATTCTTTGTGCGTGACCGGTTTAGAGACCTAGAAGGGCCTATGGCCAGCCGCAAGAAGGACGTGGTGTTGATGGCAACCGTGAGCAGCTTCGAGGGATTGGCGCATCCGACGCGATCCGAGCTGCGCCAGTTCGCCGAGCTCTTTACCCCGCTGTTCCAAGCCTCTTCCGACGAAGCCCGCCGCCAGGCCGTCGCCGCCCTCTCGCAATGCCCGGTCATTCCGCAGGCCGTGGCTCTCTTCATCGGCAACCTGCCGATCGCCGTTGCCGCACCGTTTCTGACGGCCTCGCAGGCGGTCAGTGACGATACGCTGATCATGATCGCCCGCACGCAGGGCACCGCCCATATCCGCGCCATCGTCAGCCGCGACAATCTTTCGCCGAAGGTCATCGATGCGCTGGTGGCGCTGCGCCAGGCGACCGCCCGCCCCTCGCCCGCCGACCTGACGCTTCCCGCCATCGAGGAACAGCTGGCCGCAGCACCGGCGCCGGTCTTTGCGCCCGTCGCAACCGAACCGCCGGCCGTCGATCCTGACTTTGCCGAGCGCCTCGCCAATGAAGAGGCGATGCGCCAGAAGATCCGCGGTCTCGCCAACCATCTCGGCCGCGATGACGACGACCGGCTGGGCCTCAGGACGATCTCAGACATCCAGGAAGCGCTGCTGGTGCGCTTTGCCCGCTCGCGCGAGGCGAGCCACTTTGCCAGCACGCTTGCCGATGCACTGTCCGCCAGCCGCTGGCTGGCCGAGCGCATCATGCTCGATCTCTCCGGCCAGCAGCTGGCCACCACGCTCGTCAGCCTCGGCATGGGCTTTCTCGATGCCGTCTTCGTCCTGGAAAAGCTCTATCCGCATCTCGCCGAGCCACAGCACAGCGTGACCCGCGCCTGGATGGTGCTCGATGCGCTCGATCCGGAAGAATGCCATGAGCGGGTGGAAGCCTGGCGGCGCGCCGACAGCTATACCTACAAGCCGGAAGAAGGCGAAAACCCTGCCGCGCCTGCCGCCGCCGGCACGATCTCCCGCACAGCACGCCTGATACCGCCGGCCCGCGACCTGAAGACCGTCGGCCGCCGCTGATTTCAGAGCTAGAGCGGGTTCTTCTTCTCTACCGCCAGCGGCAATAGCGATGCCGCATCTGCCGTTTCGAGTTCGACGATCCACAGATCAGGATCGAACCTGCGCTCGCGCTCCAGCAGTTCGCGCACGGCATCCGGCTCCTGCCGGTCGAGGCGGATCTCGAACAGCCGTCCGGCAGTCTCGTCTTCATCGAAGAAACTCTGCGGCGCCGGGCCATAGAGCGTCTCCAGCCCGTCGCGGAAATGCTGGCGGATGAAGACCGCGCCCGCCTCTTCCGCGCCCTTCTTCTCCACGGCGGCGAAATCGCCCATGGCGAAGACCCGGCGCAGCAGGGCGGAAACGAAGATGTCAGTGCGAAGTCTCATGCGTGACGTATAGGATGAATGGCGGCGGTTACGCTAGACCTTGACCGCCAGCCTCAGCCCGCCCCAATGCCGTCCGCGGACCGTGATCGGGGCGGAGATGTCCTTCATCATCACGAAATTGCCGCCGCCCATGTCGCGCCGGTAGGTCTGCACTAGGAAGGGTGCGGTGCTTCTGCCTGCCGAGAGGCCGACGCGATCGTTGAAGATGCGGCGGTTGCGGCAGTTGGCGGTGTTCCAGGCGGTGTCGTCGGGGCGCTGCGGCTCGGAGAACTTGCGGTTATGGGTCGGCAGGTAGCCGTTCTCGTCGATCGCGGCGCAGAAGGCGATGCGCTCGTCAGAGGTCGCGACCGGCTCCTGGATCGGCGGCAGAAGACGGTCGGTGAGTTCGGTAAAACCTGCCATCAGCTGCACCGGATCGGTGCCGGGGATCGGCCTATAGTTTCGGTCGAAGAGCGCTTCCAGGCGGATCTGGCCGGATGACAGAGCCCGCTCGAAGGCGGCCGCGATGTCGGCGGCGACCGATTGGGCGCGGGCGATCCAGCGGCTGTCGGCGGTTTCGACACCGGCGCTCGCCGTCAGCTGCACCAGCTTTTCCGACAGGCCGACGACGCTATCGACGCGCTTGGCGGCGTGCTGCAGCTTGCCGTTCGATTCCAGCACCTCGGCCGACATTTCGCCGAGCGCGGCGACGAAGCCGGCGCATTGGCGATCGACCGCTTCCGTCGTGTTGGCCATGACCGAGGAGCTGTCGAGGATCTGGGTGATCACCTGCTCCATGCTGTGGAAGGCGCCGTGCATGGCCTGCGACTTCTCCTTGACGCTGGCGGCACTATCGCGCGCGCCGCTGCCGGCGGCCGAGAGCCTGCCGATCTTGGCGCGCAGCTGATCGAGCGTTTCCTGGATCAGGCCGGTCGCCTTGGAGGTCTGCAGCGAGAGGGCCCGGATCTCGGAGGCGACGACGGCAAAGCCCTTGCCTGCCTCACCGGCCCGCGCCGCCTCGATCGCGGCATTTAGGGCAAGCAGGTTGGTCTGGCGGGCGATGGTGCCGATCTCGCCGGCGACGGTGTCGACATCGGAGAGCGAGCGGGCAAACGTGCTGATCTCGGCGCTGATCTCCTCGGAGGAGCGCAGCATATGGCCGATCTCCTCGACCGACCCCGAGAGCCGCCCGGCCGATTCCTTCAGCATGTGGCGGGCATCGGCGGCGGTCTGGTCGGTCTCGCGCAGCGACACGGCAACCGCCCGGTTGGTTTCGGCAATCGAGAGCGCCGTGCGCGTCACGTCGTCGAAGGCATTGGCATGGCGGGCGGACATCGCCGCCATGTCCTGGATGGCACCGGCAATATCGACGAGGTCGATGCCGAGCGTCGATGCCTCCTCGGCCAGCTTCGACAGGATATGCCGCAAGGCCGGGTCCTCCGGCTGCGCATTCCCCTCTTCAGATACATCGACCGCCCTCATTGCCTGCATGACAAAGCTCCCCCGGTACATTAGCGGAGCGTCAGGCATTATGGTTAACAAGTTGCAAAAATTACGGGGGCTTAGACTTAGGTTGTAGGCGGCGGTATCAGGCCTTTGCCCGTGGCCTTTCGGTGACCGAGAGAAGGTCGGCCTTGATCTTCTCCGCGTCGGAGATATCGACCTGGTAGAGATTGGCGAGCCAGATGCCGTCGGCGGCAAAACGGGCGATACGCAGATGCATGTCGCCATCGGTGGCGCTGTGACGTTCGGCGCGGGCATTGGCCCAATCGGCAACCAGCGTGCGCAGATAGGGATCGGTCAGCGCCGAGATGGTCAGCGGCGCCCAATGGCCGCCGTTCATCCGCTCGTTCTTGTCGAAGACGGAATTGATATAGGCGCGGGTGAAGGAACCATAGGGCTCGGGATCGCGCGCCATGCGGCCCTCGATATCCTTGTCGATCGCCTGCAGGAGTTCGTCGAAGACGGCTTCGATCAGATCCTTCTTGCTCGGGAAATGATGGATACAGCCACCCTTGGTGACGCCGGCGGCTTCCGAGACGGCCTGCATGGTGACCGCGGCAAGACCCTCGGTGACGGCAAGCTTCCTTGCCTCATCAAGCAGGTTGCGCCTGACGAGCTCAGGCTGCTTGCGGCGTCTGTAGGCGCTTTCCATTCAATCCCCCGGAGCGGAGGCCAATCGAAAATCGCCCTCTCGCCTTGTCGTCAGGGAACTTATCACCTGACGGATCGCACGCAATATTTTTCGGTGCAACGATATTCACGCAGGCAGTCAAATCCCTGTAACATATTCGCGACATTGAGGCGCTGTACCCGCCGCGCCTCTTCATGTATCAGTGCCGCAGGGATGAAAATAACACGTGCGCGCAGGGGAAATGTGAGCTCGAACACCGAAGAAAAGCAGAAGCGGCCGCGCGGGCGACCGAAGAGCATCGATCTAGACCAGCGCCAGGCCGACATCATCGAGGCCGGCACCGACGTCTTCATCGAACTCGGCTACGCCAACACGACCGTCGACATCATCGCGGCGCGCTGCGGCATCTCCAAGCGGACCTTCTACGATTTCTATGAAGCCAAGGGCGACCTGCTCTCCGCAGCCTTGAAGGCGCGGAGCGGCTCCGTCTTCAATTTTCCGGACGCAGTGGACGGCGCGGCACTCGACACGCTGCTCGGCCAGGTCTTCGCTGTCGATGACAGCGAGGCGCCGAGCCCCGCCAACATGCGCCAGTATTTCCTCGCCGAAGTCGCCTGGGAAGCCACCGAATTCGTGCCGCAGCTGCGCCAGGATTTCGACATGGCACGCGCCGAGCTCGCCAGCTGGCTGCGAGGGCTGAGCGACAAGGGCCGGATCATTTCCATCGATGCCGATGCCGCAGCCACGATGCTGATCGGCATCGTCTTCGGCAGCCTCAGCATCGACCGCACCGGCGCCGATCTCGATGTGCGCGCCAAGCGCACCAAGGCTTATCTGGGATCAAGCCTGAAGATTTTTGCCAACGGCTTGCTGCCGTAAAAATCGCGAGCGGTTGGTCTTCCACGTCGCGCATTCATGATCTTCAAAAGAAGAAAGGGCCCAGCTGGGATACCGGGCCCTCTCCTTCGAAACCGATTGGAGGTCACCAAATCGGTTATGTCGTATGATTAGAAGTCGCGCTGCAGGCGGAAGAAGCCTTCGACGTAGTCGTCGTCCGAACGGCCATCGTGGTCTTCCTTGACGTAGGTAGCCGTCAGTTCGGTCGAGAGGTTTTCGACGATCTGGTAGTTCAGCGTTACGCCAGCACGCCACATGTTGCCGTTGTCGTAGCTGCCCGTGGAGTCCAGATCGATCTTGTCGGTGTACTGAACTTCCGGGGTAACCGTCAGCTTGTCAGTGGCCTTCAGAGCGTACTGAGCAGCAATCGCCCATTCGCCGGCGTTGTAGTAAGCAGACGGATCGCTCGAGTAGATGCCGGCCAGTTCGAACTTGCCAGGACCGATATCAGCGCCGATACGTGCCGTTACAGCACCTTCCTGAACCGAAGCGTCGTAACCGCCGTAAACCGCCCAGGTGAAGCCGCCGACCTGGCCGCCAATGCTGCCGTCGATGCCGAGACCGTTGTTGTCGTTTACAGCAAAGCCGCGGCCGTCATAAGCGCCGACGTCTTCAAGAGCGAGGCCAGCGTAGAAGCTGCCGCTGTCGTACTGGTAGCGGATGGAGTTCGTCTTGGTGACGTTACCCATGATATCCGACTCACCCGAGAAGTCGTTATCCCACCAGCTCGCAAAGCGACCAACGCGGAAGCCAGCGAAATCGATGTAGGCTTCGTCGATGTTCATGCCGTCAGAACCGCCGTATGCAGCATTGGCAGCACCCGGGAAGTCAGCGTCGTTCGTCAGGTTCGGGCCACCCGCATAACGGTTAGCTTCGAGAACGATACGGCTGGTCAGCGGGCCGTATTCAGTGTCGCTCTTGGCGTCGAACGAGACGTGTGCGCGAGTGTGGGTTTCCCAGTCTTCGCCACCGTTGTTGTCATAGCCGTCGCCAGCGCCAAAGCCGACGTCGAAGCGGACATAGCCGCCGATCTTGAGGCAGGTCTCGGTGCCCGGGATGTAGAAGTAGCCGGTGCCGTAAGCGTCGCAAACCTTGACGTATTCTACTGCTTCCGGTTCAGCGGCGACGATAGCGTCGGCAGCCTGTGCACCGGATACTACTGCGAGAGCAGCAGCGGAGCCGAGAAGGAGGCTCTTGATGTTCATTTTCTGTCTCCGTTCCAGAGGCCAACCCCAAGGTTGGCTCTTTGCTTAGCGCGATGGATGCGGTCCCCTGAAATTTCAGTCCGCCATGCGTTTCCGAACATTTGCTTCGGTCACGGGCTGGATATGAACAGGGGACCCCGGAGTCGTCAATTATTTAATAAACGTCTTCGTACCAAAATTATGCCGGAAGTTCCGCTCGTTGTATTTTTACCACATTTCGGCCATCCGGAGCGGGTTTGCTGTGCATAACCGGGTGGCCTCATTAAGAAAAAATTAACAAAAGCAACGAGCTAGACGAGCTCCTTCCTGGTGGCCGATCTTGCCGAACTATGGCTTCATTGGGGAAGGCAGGGTCGTGAGCCGGCCGCGAGAGAAGCGGCCGGACCTCAGCGATTTCAGGCGTCGTGGCGGCGGCAGCCGCGGACGAAGAGCTGGATGCAGCTCTTCAGATAGCCGATGAGAGCGGCCCTGTCGGGCAGGCCCTCGCCCGCGCTCATGCGGGAAGCAAAGCCGCCGAACATCATCGAGATCAGCATGGTGGCGGCGTGATCGGCGTCGTCGATCTGGAGAATCTGCCGGACATCCTGAAAGGAGAGCCAGTCGGCCAGATTGGACATGGTGGTCTGGGCATCATTGCTCTGCTGTCCGCCGCCCAAACGCGGGCCGGATGGATAGAGAGCGGCAATGCATGTGGTGATTCTGCGTTCCGTCTCGGCCGAGTCGTTCAGATCGAGATGGAAGATCGACATCAGCACGTCTTCGGGAGCACGCGGCTCGTCGAGCGGACGCGGGAGCGCCAGAAGTTGCTTGGGAGCAGCAACCCGCGACGTACTCCACTGCAGGCCACCCTTGGCGTATTTCTTCGTTCTGGAGTTGAGCGAACGGGTAACTGCCGCAAAACGGGAAATATCCGTGTAGGTGATCTCGAAATTGAGGTCGTTCAGCCCGCGGTGCAGGCGGAAGGTCTGGCCTCCACCGAGGTGAAACTCGGAAGCGCCGGTTTTGGCCGTGACGGGATAGACCGCCGCGAAGTGATCATGAAGGGCCTTGTAGAGCCGGGGATTTTCAAGATCGGTGATCGAGGCGATCGAGCGATACATGGCGCGGTCTGAGCCGTCCTGTTCGCCCAACCCGCCATAGGAAGGTTCACGCAACATTTGATTGATCCTGGCGGGGGACGGCTGCGACCCGGTGAAAGGACGTGCCTGGCTGCCCGCTGCGTGGCGACGAGAGAAAGATACCATCCGACTGGTATCTTTCAACTGCGGGAAAGTGACAAATCGGTCACAGTGTTATGCTCCTCACTGGCCCCCCGGTCGCACTTGGATGAATAGCACCAAGAGCACCCGGAATTTACATCATATTTTTGTGAGTATCATCCATTAATCGCTAATAAAGCATCCATGGATACGAGCGCAGTTCAGTGAAGCCGCCGCCGTTTCTCTATATTTACAGCAACTTAAATAGAAAAAAGGGCAAAATTGGAGTATTTCTGCACCCTTGAAAAGGGTCGAACCTGCGACAATCTGTCATTAGTTGCGAAACGCATACGTACCAATTTTACCAAATCCACACCTCCCATGACGGGTCGGGCTGCATTCAGTTCAATCAAAGCGAGAATTTCGACTCGGGTTAAATCGCGCCGATTTCCTTGAGCTTCTTCAGCACCGCCTCGTTCGGCTCGCCATTCTCGGGCAGATTATAGTGCTTCTGGAAGTGGCGAATGGCAGCGCGGGTCTGTTCGCCGGCGACGCCGTCGACGCCGACATTGGCGTAGGCCATGTTGGCGAGGCCCTTCTGGATCTTCAGGACCAGATCGACGCTGGTGAGTTCGCCGGAGGTGACCTGCTTGGGGGCGGCGGGTGCGGTCTTCACCTGCTTTTCGGCGCTGCGGATTGCGGCCGCGACCGGGTCTTCGGCCGAGGCCTGGGAGGTGACGTCCTCGCGCGGCTTTTCGGCGGGGATGGTCGAGGGGCCGATGGAATCGGTCTTCAGGGCGGCCAGCACATCCGGCGTCGCATCGCCGCTCTGCGGCATGCCGACGGTTTCCTCGAAGAACAGGATGGCGGCGCTGGTGCGCGGGCCGATGACGCCGTCTGCGGTGCCGTTATAGAGGCCGCGGCGGATCAGCTCCTTCTGGATATCCATGACCAGCTGATTCGGCTGCTGCCCCGTGGCCGCATTGGCGGGCGGCGTGGCGTTGGTTGTCGAGGCATCGCCCTCTTCGCCCGGGCGCTCGATCTTGAACGTGGTGACGTCGCCCGGATGCGGCTCCTCTATCGACGGACGGCCGATCGAGAAGGGCGAGGTCAGATCGCGGGTGCGGAAGAAGGGATGCGGGTGGTTGCCCGGCTGATACCAGAGCGCATTGGCGGCAACGAAGGAGAAGATGACGACGAAGGCGACGGTGCCGCCGGCGACCGATGGATTGCGCGCAACGACGCCGCCGAGCATCGAAGCGCCCGTCATGCCAAAGCCGCCCAAGGCGGCTGCCCCCGTGAGAAGCAGACCCGGCTGCTGCCGGCCCCTCTTCCCCTTAGGCGATTTTCGCTTGCGCGCGGCCATCGAACAGCCCCTCTTCCAAACCGGCAGCCGGTGCTGCCGCAGTCTTCAGGCGCGGCGGAAACTCGACGGCCGTCTCCCGTGCCGCATCGGCGGCAGAGGCGCCGGAACCATCCGCCGCGATCGATATGGTGATAATGGTGCCCTCGCCCGGCGCGCTGGCCAGCGCAAAGTGGCCGCCATGCAGCGCCACCAGCCCCTTGACCAGCGACAGGCCGAGGCCCGTGCCTTCATATTGGCGGGTATAATCGTTCTGGATCTGCATGAACGGCTGGCCGAGCATGGCGAGCTTGTCCGTCGGAATGCCGATGCCGGTATCGCTGACGCTGAGCTGCAGCACGCCTGCGCGCACCGACGCATCGACGGTGACCGCCCCGCCCTGCTCCGTGAACTTCACGGCATTGCCGACGAGATTGATGAGGATCTGCTGGATGGCGCGCTGATCGGCAACGACCTCGTCGAGATCGCGCTGGATGCGGCTCGTCAGCGTCACGCCCTTGCTCTTGGCCTGCAGCGCCAGCATGGCCTCGCAGGAGCGGATCGAGGCACCGATATCGAAGGGCTCGAGCAACAGCTCGTAGCGGCCGGCCTCGATCTTGCTCATGTCGAGCATGGTGTTGACGACCGAGAGCAGATGGGCGCCGGAATCACGCACCAGGCCGACATATTCGCGCTGGCGCTCGTTCTCGAACTTGCCGAAATACTCGCCGAGCAGGATATCCGAGAAGCCGAGGATGGCGTTCAGCGGCGTGCGCAGCTCGTGGCTGACGGCAGCGAGGAAGCGGGACTTGGCATCATTGGCGGATTCGGCATCGGCGGCGCGGCTCTGCGCATCCATGCGCAGCTGCTGCTCGACCGAGACATCGCGCAGCTGGGCAATGACGGCGGCAAGCTGACCCTCGCCATCGCGGCGCGCGGTCATATCCATACGCAGATAGGCGAACTGGCGCAGATCCCGCGAGACGCCGGGACGGTCGAGCCTGAGATCGACGCTGACGGACTCATCGCCCTGGCGCAGCTGATCGAGCGCCTGCAGGAAGAGGATGCGGTCGGAGACATGCACCTGCTCGATGAAGCCGCGGCCCTTGGGCTCGCGCATCCAGGCTAGATAGTCGCTGATGTCGCGGCCGCCGGACGCGGTGACGTTGCCCTGCGCATCAAGGAAGAGCACGAGGCCGGCGCTGTTTTCGAGGAAGAAGTCTTCGGCCGGCTGCGAGGCAACCGAAACCGTCGCCTGCGTCTGGCGCGACAGAGCGATGCTGCCGACGGCCGAAAACAGGAAGGCGGCGCAGACGGTGGCGACACCGGCAGGCAGCGCCACAGCAGGGCTGGTTATAAAGGAGAGACCGGCAGGCGCCGCAATCAGCGCACCCGAAGACAGGAGAGCGAGGCGGCGGAGAATGGCAAGTTCGCGTTCGGCCACGGCCTCGCCGCTTCCCGTGCGGGAAAGCCAGCTTGCCGCTGCCCGGTCCACGAGGGCTGCTGCCCGGTTGCCGATGTCACTCAATACTCGCACGCAATACCCGCCCGAAAAGGCTCTTTAACAAGACCGGACAATAGGCCCTGGCCGCTTAAAGAAAGGATAAGGCAAAGGCCGCCTCCACAGCCGGAAGGCGGCAAAAGTCCCATTTTGGACCATCCGGAAGCTCCTTTGTTTTTTGTGGTTAATAGGGGGTAAGCGATGGATTTCGCTCGCATTTCAGCTTCGCGTTAACTTTTGCGGCGAGCCCGCCATTGAGATTCCCTGCAATTACAGGCGGCAGGTCCCGCCATGCTTAACGCCGATGGCTACAATTTGACTGAAATACGGTACGTCGGCCTTTATTTAAAATTCGAATTAAATTTGCCGCAAATGCCGCGGAGTTTCGAAAAGTGGCATTCGCACTTCCGCGCTAGGGTGAAAACACACCGGAAACGGACCCTGATTCGGCAACAAGACCGGACGGGAAAACAGGATGGGCAACGACAATGAGACTACTGATCAAAGGAAGCTTCTGGTTCGGACTTGTGCTGGTGCTCTTGCCGCTTTTCAGCTCGGAAAGCTCGACGCGCCTCGCCAATGACCCCCAGGTTCAATTCTCCGACGCCTTCACCGCCGTCAGCGGCGCCTATGACTATATAACCGGCATGTGCGGCGAGAAGCCGGAAGTCTGCAGCAAGGGCGGCGAAACGCTGACCGCGCTCGGCTACCGGGCCCGCGAAGGCGCCCGCGTCGCCTACCAGCTGATCGACAGCCAGCTTTCCGGCGACGAGAAGGACAAGCCTTCCGCGAAGATCGCCGAAGCAGCAAAGGCCGTCGCCCCGCTCGCCACCCTGGCGCCTGCCGCAGCGCTCGCCCCTTCCGCAAAGGAAGAAAAGACCGCCGCCCTGAACCAGCCGATGCCGTACCGTCCGCCGGTCGATGATGCCGCCGCCTCCGACGCGGTCGTCACCGGAACCGTTCCGGCCGTCATCCCGACACCGAAGCCGCGCCCGGTTTCCTGACCAATTCCGCGGGCTCCGGCCCGCAACCAAGCTTGCACACCGGTCTTCCCCAGAGGGAACGCCCCGTGCCTGACGTGCCTGCCCTGTTTATTTCAGCACTTTGCTGCACGCCGTGAGGATGCCCATCCTTCACGGCGTTTTCTTTTTAATGGTTCAAAACGGCAGCCACTTCACCTATATGCAGGGCATCACGGAAAGGCCCGCGCTCCCATGGCATCGCTTGACGAAATCATCGACGACTTCTCCTTCCTCGACGACTGGGAAGACCGCTACCGCTATGTCATCGAACTCGGCAAGGCGCTGCCCGATCTTGCAGACGACAAGAAGACCTCGGAGAACAAGGTGATGGGCTGCGCCAGCCAGGTGTGGCTGGTGACCCATACGGACGGCAATGTCGACAATCCCGTCATGACCTTCGAGGGTGATTCCGACGCGCATATCGTGCGCGGCCTCGTCGCCATCGTGCTCGCCACCTATTCCGGCAAGACCGCCTCGGAAATCGCATCGCTCGACGCCTTCGAGACGTTTGGCAAGATCGGCCTGGTCGAGAACCTCTCGGCGCAACGCTCGAATGGCCTGCGCTCGATGGTCAACAGGATCCGCGAAGAGGCACGGGTGCGCGCCGCGGCGTAAAGTGCCTTCAGTTTGAAGCCACCGTGATGCTGCCGACCTTTGAAAAAGCGATGCCCTTGATGCCCGCCTCTCTGCAACGCGCTCTGAAATGCTCGTCGCAGAAAGGATAGAAGGGAGTTTCGGCTAGGCGGAAGACATTCGCCGATCCGATGACCTCAGGCTTGAAGGCAAATTTCGCTTGCTGGGGATACATCGGGGCCATGTAGAAGCCGTAGCCTGATACCTTTATGTTCGAATTCTCAAGATCGACCGCGTCCTTGAAGGCTCGCACGACGCTGCCGACCCAAAGCTCCGGACCGGGCTTGCCGTTTCGATAGCTCGTTACACACGGCCGATAATCACATGCATCCGGCGCCAGCTCCTCAAGAAGCGATTTCATCTTGGCCGAGATCAGGAAAAGCCCGTCCTGCACATCAAAATCGTGCGGCGGACGTCCAAGGCTTCTATCGAAGACGAAATGCGGCGGCTCAAGGTAATCGGGAAGTGTCCAGGGGCCGCGCGGCAACACTCCAACACCGTCCGGCCAAGCCTTCTTCAACGTGAGACGGCCGCCATCGGGTTGCAAACGGTCGCGGTTCATCAGATCCCATCCGTCTCCGCGATCACTGCGTGTGGTTCGGATCTCGTAGTAAAAGATCTTTCTGAGCCTTGCTGTCATGGGTGCTCTCTGCCGATGCGAACTGCGCGATTTTGGCGACTGTGGTTCGTTGCCAGCACCCGGAAATTGGGACTCTGCAGCATCGCCGGGTTCAATGCTTTGGGCAGAGTCGCCCTTGTCTATCTCGGCCAGCTTCTCCATCTCTTCGCGTATGATCCTATGCGCTTCGAAGAAGGGCGCCTTGACTACTGAATAGCCCCAAAGAGAGTAGGCTCCTCCGACAAGGCAAAGGATCCATTCCGGCGGATTTACCAGCAATGCGAATAGTACGAAGATCGGCAGAGCGGCCACATATCGATAGAAAGCTTTGCGCGGAAAGACCCGCTCAACCAGTCGTGCGCGTTCGTCGGCGTCCAGCTTTCTCATCAGCACCCATGTCTCATGCCTAGTGACGCTCCCTATCCACCTCAGCGGATACGGTCGCCGCCTATCTCATCGCAAGATTGACGGATTGGCGCTGTGGCATAAACGCTCAGCCCCCGGCCAAAGCGCCATTCTCCACCCCACGCCCCCGCAGCCGCCCCGCATCGCGCGCCGGTGACTGGCCGAACTGGCGGGCATATTCGCGGCTGAACTGGGTGGCGCTTTCGTAGCCCACCGAGAAGGCCACGCGGGCCGTATCGCCGGGCTCAGCCAGCAGGCGGCGGCGGGCTTCGTGGAGCCTCAGCTTCTTCTGGTACTGGATCGGGCTCATCGCCGTCACGTCCTTGAAGTGCTTGTGGAAGACCGACGGGCTCATGCCGGCGATGCAGGCGAGCATCTCGACGGTGACGGTCTTGTCGAAATTCTCGCGGATATGGCCGATGGCGCGGCGGATCTGGCAGAGGCGGCTGTCGCTGACGACGAGCTGGCGCAGCGCCGGGCCATACGGCCCCTGCAACAGCCGGTAGATGATCTCGCGCTCCAGCATCGGCGCCATGACCGGGATGTCGCCCGGCCTGTCGAACAGTTTCACCAGCCGCAGCCAGGCATCGGCAAGCTCCGGCGTCACCGGACTGATGCCGAAGCCCGGGCCATCGGCAGGCGGCGGCAGATCGGGCATCGTCAGGATGATGTCGCTGACCACGGCGATATCCAGCGTCAGCGCCAGCGCCAGATAGGGATGATCGGGGGCCGCCTCGACGATCTGGCAGGCGCCGGGCACCTCGATGCTGGCGACGAAATAGCTGGCGCGGTCATAATGCAGCGCCCTGTCGCCGATGATGGCGCATTTCGAGCCCTGCAGCACGAGGCAGAGCATCGGCTCGTAGATGCCTGCGATCATCGGGGTGCGCGCCGAATCCCGGGTGATCGTCACCCGCGGCACCGGCGTCTGCGTCAGGCGGCCGTCTGCGTGTTTCAGCGCGCGATCGCGCAATTCGTCCATCACATCCATCATGAACATATGGTGACATGGCGGCCGGACGCAAGACAAGGCGCGCAGCGGGCGCGCATCACACGTCAGGAGGAATAGGCAAGAAGCCGGGACTTTAGGGCTCACGCCGGAGGGGCGATCGACACGATCTCTGTTGCTCCACAAACGGAGTGCGAACATGACCCATACGAAGACTGCAGTGGTGACCGGCGCCAACAAGGGCATCGGTTTCGAAATCGCCCGGCGGCTGGCGGCGGAAGGATACCGCGTCTTTCTCGGCGCCCGCGACCGGGGCCGCGGCGAAGCGGCCGCCGCCAAACTCAGGGCACAGGGCCTCGACGCCCACTGGCTGGAGCTCGACGTTACCGACGACAGGAGCGCCGCCTCCGCCGCCGGCACGCTGGCCAAGGAGACCGGCACGCTCGACGTGCTCGTCAACAATGCCGGGATTGCCGAGGGCTTCGGCATCTCGCCGCTGGAAGAGCCGATCGAGATCACCAAGAAGGTCTACGAAGTGAATGTCTTCGGCCCGATCCGCGTGACCCAGGCCTTCATGCCGCTCCTCAAGGGCTCGAAGGCCGGGCGGATCGTGATGATGAGCAGCGAGCTCGGCTCCATCCAGTCGCTGCTCGATCCCGAGAACGAATTCTACGCCATTAACGCGCTCGGCTATAACAGCTCGAAATCGGCGCTGAACGCCGCCACCGTCTCGATCGCCAAGGCCGCCGAGCCCTTCGGCATCAAGGTCAACGCCGCCGACCCCGGCTATACCGCGACCGAGATGAACGGCAATAGCGGGTATAGGACGGTGGAACAGGCCGCCGAAGTGGCAGTCAAGCTCGCCACCCTCGGCGAAGACGGGCCGACGGCGGGGTATTTCAACCATAATGGCGTGTTGCCGTGGTAGGCAGCCATTGGCTGGCAACCTGTAAGCACACCGCCCCTCATGGGGCGGTGGACCGGCCCGGCGCCGGTATGTCTCACAGGACGGAAACGTCGAGCGGCGGCGGGGGCGGTGGTGGCGGCGGAGCAACAGCTGCCGGTGCCGTGCGAAGCGAAGGGCCGCCCTTCCTGTCGCTTCCCTGGTCGGTGCGGGAATCGCTGAAGAAGCCGCCGGCCTGGCAACCTTGAGTACGATGATTGCGATGCTGTTCCGATGTGACGAAGCGATTGCCGTCACACCCACGGTGCCTGTTCTGATCCGTCGCCACGCAACCGCTTGCGATGACGACGAAAGGCAGGATGCAGAGCGTGTAACGCATTGTCATGATCTCTTCCTTTCGAGGTTGTTACCCCTCTGAGGACAAAATCCACAACCTGGCGTACGTTCCGGATTGCAGCGGCATCAGGTGCTACATCCTGTGATTTGGATAATCTTGGATAAGGATGGGTTTAAGCTGTTGGTGGCATTGGGGAAAGGTGTTTGATTTTGGGGCTGCGGCCGATCAGAGAACGCCGCGAGCGCGGACCATGGAATGACCGAGACAGCAATAGCGACTAGCGGACGATGGAGCAGGACGCCGACATGGCGGTGACGCTAGACGTGCTCGAAGACGCTCCGATGGCGGAATACTTCAACTACGATGGGTGGTTGCCCTTCCGTGTGGCAGCGCGTCAGGCACATTTCGGATCCGGGCAGAGCACAACGTTCTGCCAGCACCTCTGTTGTTCGGTGCCGCCCAACGCGTCGGCTAGCTTTCTCAAGATAGAGACACAGTGCCACTATCTAACCGGAGATTTTTGCCGTGGCGCAATGCTTCGGAGGCACGTTGGAAGTTGTCCGCTATCTCGACGACTAAATTCTGGATGGTTTCGAGCACATGGACAAGCGGCCAATCCTGATGGTCGCGTAAGACTATTTGTACGTCGAAGTTTACTTCGAAGCTCGTATCCGCATGGGGTGGCGAATAAGAAATCCATTGAACCTCCACATCATTTTCAATAGCTCTGTGTAGAGGACGTCCAGAACCAGCCGGTGGAAGATGAATTGTCGTGCGAACAGCACCGTGCGCAACGATGGTATCCGGCATCGCTAGGCCAGCTGCAATGACAAGCAACATGTGGTGCTTATCCTCGTTGTTAATGCGGTGCAGGCACGCCAGAACATGATCCGACGGATTAATTTCATTGTGATATGGCTGGTATCGCTCGATAAGCTCTTGAAGGACTAAGGGAACGTTATCGAGAGCGCCTTTCCCAATGGCATCTTCAAAGGTCTTTTTCGTCAGAGCTATCGGAAACCTAGTCTGCTTGGTCGGCATCGCTCCGGTTAAAGGTACCGACGCCCAAACAAGATGATCTAAAACTGTTCTTTGATGATGAAGTATCTCGCTGACCAAGAGCGGCACATCATACGGCATGTTGCCAATGGCACGGAATGCATATCTGCTTCTTTCCGTCTCATTGGTCCCCTCAATGGTGAACGCTGCCTGTTCTTTAAGCCTTTCAAGTCGCCCGGCTAACGCAGCGAGCAACTCTCCGCTTCGTCCCAACTTCGCTTGGATGCCATGGAAAACGCCGTCCATCAAAGAATCTCCCGATCAAGAGATCGTGGTGGGTCGGAGACTGGCTAGTCAAGCATCTGATAGCAAGACGCCAAACGTATCTTCAATCGCGATATTCGACCCCAAGGCGAATCGCCCCCCTCACGCGCTCCTCGCCCGCTCCGTCGCAAACCCCTGCCCCACAGCCGCCCCGACGCACCCGCCGCGCGTGCGATTCCGCCCGGCGCTCTTGGCTTCGTAGAGCAGCTTGTCCGCACGCTGGTAGATCGCCGCGAAGTCCTCGCAGCCGGCGAGCGCGGTGAGGCCCATGCTGGCGGTGACCGGGCGGCCGAGGCCGGGGACGGTGTGGGCGACGATGGCGGGGATGGCCTGGCGGCGCAGTTCGGCCTGCGTTTCGGCGTCCTCGCCGCGCAGCAGGAGGACGAATTCCTCGCCGCCGAGGCGGTAGGCACGGGCGTGCGGGCCGGGCTGGAGGGCGTTGGCCACGGCTTTCAGCACCTCGTCGCCGGTGCTGTGGCCGTTGACGTCGTTGATCGCCTTGAAATGATCGATATCGATGACGGCAAGTGCGCAGAAACCTTCGGCGCGCAGCTGCTCGAACTGGCGCTCGATGGCGCGGCGGTTCAGGAGGGCGGTCAGCGCGTCGGTTTCGGAGAGGCGTTCGAGCAGCTCGGCTTCGTTTCGGGCGCGGTCGCGCTCGCGCTTCATGGTGACGAAGCGTTCGGCGACGCCGAGCGTGGTGAAGACGACTTCGCAGACGCAGCCGGCATAGAAGAGCAGCGCCGCATCGGTGCTGTGCAGCCAGGGAACGAGGCCGGTTACCAGGCGGATCAGGCCGACCGCGACCATCGGCGCGTAGCCGATCGCCTGGTAGCGCGCGGCCCGGCTTCCGCGGCGCCAGGCATCGATCATCGACAGCATGAAGATGGCAAGGACCGGGGCAAAGGCGGCCGTATAGACGCTGGACTGGATGGGACGGGCGACGAAGGGGAATGCCGCGTGAAAGACGCTCAGGAAGATCGCCCAGGCGGCGCACCAGGGCAGGACGCGCCTGAGCAGCGGATGCATGAGGCCGGGTTCGACGAAGCTGTAGGTGAACATTGTGCCTGAGGCGACCGTCATGCCGAAGATCACCGTCGTCATCCAGCTCAGCGTCATCGCCGGCGGATCGAAGAGCAGGACCGACAGGCCGGAGGTGACCAGAATGGTGGCCAGCAGCGAGAAGGTGAGCGCCGTGTGCCAGAGAACGAAGGTTTCGCGCAGCGCCCGGTAAAAGGCGGCGTTGAAGATCAGCGGCATGACCAGCATGCCGGCGAGCCCCGCCAGAAGCAGCGCGAAGCGCATGTCGCTGACATCGCCG
The DNA here is from genome assembly GCF_057808655.1 of Rhizobium sp. FG96. Taxonomy (NCBI): domain Bacteria; kingdom Pseudomonadati; phylum Pseudomonadota; class Alphaproteobacteria; order Hyphomicrobiales; family Rhizobiaceae; genus Rhizobium; species Rhizobium sp. FG96. Next base: position 305,123 of record NZ_JBMDIL010000001.1, read on the forward strand.
GCGGCATCGACCGGGGCGAGATAGGCGCGCTCCAGCGTCATCTTGTGGCTCGGCAGGTCGATGGCGGCGACGATCCGGCGGGTTTCGGCTGTGACCTCAGGCAGGTGCGCCTTGAAATAGCCGCCGGCCATGGAACTCCGGAGGGCGGCGGCGATGGTATCCTGGCGGATCGCGCCATCGCGATCGATCGCGAGGAGATGGACGGCGTCGAGCGCTGCGCGGCGCGAGAGGAAATAGCGGGGAAGCGGCTCGCCGGGGGTGATCTCGAAGCGCAGCAAGACACGCTCGGCATCGATCGAGAATTCGCGGGTATCGCAGGACCATCGCTTCTCGTCGCCGGCCACAGTGGCGATGTCTTCCGAGAGGCTGGCGGGGGCCCAGCAGGAGCTTGGAATCCCTGATGGCTCCGCTTCGCCAGCCGATGCGGCGGCGAAGGGCAGCAGCATCATCAGAAGCAGAACGGCCAGCGAAAGCAGGTTTCGAAGTCCACTCGTAGTCATGACTTTCCCTTACGGCAAAAAGCTTTTGATGCCGTTAATCGCGGCCCCAAGAAGCTGCTATCACCGGTGTCATGCGGCAGCGCCGCAGGGGCGGCAAATGGCCTCGCAGGGATCGCCGGATAGTGTCACAATCCTGTTCGATTTGATGTTTAGAGCGCAGAAAAACGGCACAGAGGATCGTCGGATGGCAGAAGAAAAGCCCCTTGAATTCGCAGGCGGCATCGTGGATTTCGATGCCGGGCACGGCGAGGCCGCCACCGTCGAGATGAAGGACTACAGCGACAGCCTGGCCCAGGCCAAGGCGAAGTCGGTGCGCCTCGTCGATGCGATCACGGGTGCTGCGCTGAAGAAGAAGGACGCCATCCACTTCGACGACCTGCGCCCTGCCCTTGCCGACTTCATGCGCCAGAAGCATCCGGGCCTGCGCTCGGACGACTATATCAACCGCAAGGTCGTCGACGACTATCGCGGCCAGTATATCGCCGAGCTGCTGCGTGACGAACGCGGCGAGCTTTCAAACCTCGAGGACGAGGTCGTCGAGAGCCTCAGAAGCCACGATACGCTGGCCGAAAACATCGAAGAGGATTACGAGGAGAGCCGTTCGATCGGCGACCGCGTCGCCGATGTCGTCGCCACCTTCGGCGGCAGCTGGACCTTCATCATCTCCTTCTGCCTGTTCCTCGCCGTGTGGATGGGCATCAACGCCCTGATGGGCGAGCAGCGGGCCTTCGACGCCTATCCGTTCATCCTGCTCAACCTCATCCTCTCGACCATCGCCGCGCTGCAGGCGCCGATCATCATGATGAGCCAGCGCCGCCAGGAATCGAAGGACCGGCTGCGGGCGCTCAACGACTACAAGGTCAACCTCAAGGCCGAACTCGAAATCCGCCACCTGCACGAAAAGGTCGACCACCTCCTGAACCGGCAGTGGGAGCGGCTGACCGAGATCCAGCAGATCCAGATCGAGATGATGCTGGAACAGGCCAAGGCCGCCAACCGCGCCCTGAAGCTCAGCAAGGCGCAGAAGACCAAGACCAGCGCTCTGAAGAACCTGTTCAATGCCTCGAAGGCGGACGAGACGGATAGCTGACGCCGGTACTCAGGCGGCGACGCGGATGACCTCGGCGGCGCGGCCGTATCGTGCGACCGATGCCGCGTGAAACTTGATGAAATCGGCCGCCGTCAGCGGCTTCGAAAACAGCCATCCCTGCCCGAAGGTCACCCCGTGCTCGCGCAGGTAGCTCGCCTGCTCCTCGGTTTCCACGCCTTCGGCGACGGTGAACAGCCCGAGCTCCTTTGCCATCTCGATGATGTGGGAAGTAACGGCGCTGGTCGCGGTGCCCTTGCCGATCGTGTCGACGAAGGACTTGTCGATCTTCAAGGCCTCCATCGGCAGCCCCTGGAGATATTGCAGGCTGGAATAGCCGGTGCCGAAATCGTCGATCGCGACGGAATGGCCGGCCTTTCTGGCGCGATCGAGGCTGATGCGGGCCGCATCGATATCGATGAAACCCCGCTCGGTGGCCTCGAACCAGATCTGCTCGTTGCGGATGCCGGTTTTCTTGAGTTTCAGCGACACCATGTCGAGGAAGCGGCCGGTCTTGATGTCATCGGCGGAGATGTTGATCGCGACGTGCAGCGAGCGGTCCTGCTCCAGCGTGCGCCCGAGATCGCTGATGACGCCATCGACGACCTGATCGGTGATCGCGGTGATCAGGCCGGTTTCCTCGGCGAGCGGGATGAAGAGGTCCGGGCGCACCATCGTGCCGCTCGGCCATTTCCAACGCACCAGCGCCTCGGCGCCGACGCAGACCCCGGTCGAAAGCTCGACGATCGGCTGGTAATGCACGAGGAATTCGCGCTTGTGGATGCCGATCTCGAGCTCGCCGCGCGGCGAGAGCCTGCGGCGCGAAAAGTAGATGACGATGCCGACGATGAAGGCGGCGATGAACAGGCCGGCCGGGAGCAGCAGAAGCAGCTCGCCGCGCAGCCGCGAATAGACCTTGGTGACGGGCTCGGTGACCACGGCGGCAAGGCCGCCATCGGCAACGGTGGCGAACATGTCGCTGCCGTCGATGCCATCGGCCTTTTGTTCGAGGTGGCGGCGCGCGAAGGCGACATCGGGGCTGTTCTTACCATCGATCAACAGCCCGGTGGAATTCGTGAGCGCGAGCGAGACATCCGGCGGCAGGCCGACATCGACGAAGCGGGACGGCGTCACCAGCACATTGTGGCTTCCCAGATGCAGGGCGACCATCGGCTTTGCATGGGTCACGGCCGGCTGGATGCGAAGCGTCACTTCCACCCCATCAGGGGTGACGTAATCGACGCGAGCCTTGCCGATATCGCCTTCGGTCAGGCCCCAGGATGTGCATTTGAGCTTGCCGTTGTCGAAATAACCGATCTCCTCGACGGAGTGCGTATTGATCGTCAGCGTGCGCATCAGCGCGAGATGGGCGGGAGAGCAGCGGGCGGCGCCGGAGGCTTCCATATCGACCAGCGCCTTGCGGGCATCGGCAAAGGTGAAGTGCGCGCGGGCTATCGCGTCATTGCCGGCTGCGTCGAGAACCCGGAGTTCCTTGTTGATCGCCAGCTTCCAGGAGGCATAGCCCATGACCGCGAGAGGGATGAGCGCGCCGACGGTTGCCAGCAAGACGCTTAGTACGATGACCCTTGAACGCCTTGCCTGCATGCGGACGACCCTCCACAGAGCCCCATTCAGCCACAAATCGCTTAACGCAGGTCTTAGACCGGGATTGCAATTTTAAGTATTTTATCGGGTTGAATTCGCGCGCGCCGCGGTTTGCCTCAGCGCTCTGCCTTCTGGAAGATGTGGGCGGCCGATATGCGGGTCGTGGGGATGACCGGGCCAAGAAGCGCGCGAAGGTTTCCGGTCAACGCCTCGGCGACACTTTCCTGCCTTTCCGGGGCGAGCGCCAGGAAGGGAGAGAGGCTGCGATGCAGGGCGAAGAAGCGCTCGATGCCGTAGTCTTCTGCAAGCTCGACATGGCAAAAGAGCCTCTCCTCGAAAGCCTCTGCCTGCAAGGGCCTGGCAAGCCCGCGGAACACCGCGGCGACATCATCCCGCGATTGCCTCGCGATCGGCTGCTTATAGCCGGAGCGCCGGAAGGCCTCCTCCACTGCCTCCGCCTGCCCGGCCACCGGCTGGGGTTCCTTGTTCCACAGCAGCACGGCAAATCCACCCGGCGCCAGCACTTCGCCGATGCGCCGGACGCCTCTTTGCTGATCGATCCAGTGAAAGGAGGATGCGGCAAGAACGATATCGAACAGGACCGGGAGATCGGCCTGCTCCAGCGTGCTCGTCTGGAAGGAGACATCCGGAAAAGGGGCGAGGATTTCACGCGCAATCGCCACGAAATCGGCATTCGGCTCGACGCAGGTAAAGCGGCCGCCGAGCGCGGCGAAATCCTGCGTGGCGGTGCCCGGGCCGCTGCCGATCTCCAGAATACGGCTGTCCGGCCGCCACCCCGTGACGGCTGCGGCTGCGGCTATCAGCGCAGCCGGATAACGCGGCCGTCCCTCCACGTAAAACCGTGCACCGCTGGAATACCAGCGCGCCTTCTCATCGTCGGTTTTTTCGTCGTAGATCGGCAAGCGTGATCCTCCGTGATACCGCTTCCTACTAACGGCCACATGTGCAGCGAAACTGCGAAAGCAAGATCCACCTTGATTTGGCTTTCCGGCTGCGCATCTCTGCGGTTAGGCTAGCCCGGAATAGCCCCGCTTATGGAGATGAAACATGTTCACCCACGTTATGATCGGCAGCAACGACCTGGAGCGGTCGCGCCGCTTCTATGACGCCACCTTCACCGCCCTGGGCGGCAAGCCCGGCGAGATGGATGCGCGAGGCAGGCTGATCTATGACCATGAGGGCGGCCGGCTGATGATCACCACACCGATCGACGGCAAGCCGGCGACCGCCGCCAATGGCGGGACGATCGGCATCGGCGCTGCGAGCCGGGACCATGTTCAGGCGTGGCATGCCGCCGGTGCCGCGCATGGCGGCACGGCAATCGAGACCCCGCCCACGGAACGCCCGAACGGCGCCTTCGTCGCCTATCTCCGCGATCCCGACGGCAACAAGCTGACGGCGCGCACCAAGGCGACGAAGTGAAATGGGCATGCGTCAGGCTTTGGCCGCTTCCGCTAGGAGCGGTCATTACAGCCGCCACAAAAACCACTACTCTCCGCCTGGAGTTGGTTTGAAGAGGGCTGCCATGGATGAGGAAGTCTCAGATCGCATCGTCGAACAAAGGTGGCGAAATCGGATTATCGAAGCTGTCGAAGTTCTTGCTCGGGGGAACGAAGGGCTCATTGCGGTAAATTACAACGAATACTTCCTGGGGTTTTATGACTGCTGGGACGATGGGCAGCTGCTCGTGTGGCCGAACAGTGCCTTCTCGGCCGAGGAAGAACAGGCGGTGAATGCGCTGGGGCGTATGCTGGAAGGCATCACAAAGGATACGCTGCAGTTCCAGAGCGAGGCAGAGTATATTCGGTCGGGATGCGCTGAACGGATCAAGCCTGTGGCGCAGCACGTTCTTGAACTGTTTCTGTCGCGAGGCCGGTTTAGCGAGGATTATGAGGAAGCATCGCCGACTCTCACTGGACCTCAACCTAGCTAGTGACGTGGCTCTTTTCCGGGAGAAACCGCTCGGCGGCGATGCGGCCTCGGCGGCGTTAGGCGTTGAGTGGGCATTGCTCTCGATCAGAAATGCGTAAACGGCTCGCTGGAAACGCTGCTTCGACGCTCTTCTCCTGCCGCATATCGAGGAAGGTGACCGACAGCCGCGGCAAATGCATCGCGAATTTCAGATTGGCTGAAGTTGCGGTCCCATAGCTCGGTCATGAGTGTCGTCATGATATCACGCAGCGGCTCTGTTGGATGACCCTCCTGCCTGGAGAGCTCGGCGCAACGCAAGGCGAAATTCGAGGCTGCGGTCAGGCTGAACACGCCCCACGGTTCTTCACTCTGCTCGGGCATCTTTGACCTTCCATCATGTTGCTCGCCACGAGAATACACCTGGAAAGCAAATTGTCTGCCAAGGGCTCGCCGCAATCACGACAGCCCGCGTCAGGCCTTCGTCGCTTCCGCTCCGGCCTTCGACTTCAGCAGGATGATGAGAAGCAGGCCGGCGACGATGAGGGCTGCGCCTTCGAGATGGTAGCGCTGCAGCTGCTCGCCGAGGATGAGGTAGGCGAGGACGGCGATGAAGATCGTCTGGATGTAGAGCAGCACGCCGGCCCGCGCTGCGCCGAGAGCCTCGATGCTGCGGTTGAAGAGGTAATACATGATCGCGCCGCCCGGGATCGCCACATAGCCGAGTGCCAGAAGGCCGCTGGCGGTCAGCGCCGAGCGCTCGTCGGAGGCAAGCTCGAAGAGGTAGAAGGGCAGTGCCGTCGCGACCGCGGCGCCGAGCAGCAGAACCAGGAGCGCCAGGCGGTTCAGATCGAATTTCGCCCGGCGCAGCAGCACCGTATAGAGGCTGAAGCAGAAGGCGCCGGCGACGATCCACAACTCGCCGGGATTGAGATCGAGGCGCAGGAGTGCTGCCGGGTTGCCCTTGACGATGATGACCAGGATCCCGAGAAAGGCGAGGATCGAGCCGATCACCTGCCAGCGCCCCATCGGCTCGGCCAGGATGAAACGGGCGAGGATCATGGTGATGATCGGGATCAGCGCGATGATGATGCCGGCGGTCGTGGCATCGGCATGTTCGAGGCCGACGAAGATCAGGCCCTGGCAGATCGCCAGCCCGATGCCGCCAATGACGAGCAGCTCCAGGCCGCGGGCCCGCGCCAGCGCGATCATGGCGGAGAAATGCCGGTAGACGATCGGCATCAGGATCGCCCAGGCAATCAGCACCCGCCAGAAGCACAGCGCCCAGGGCGGCATCTCGGGAGAGACCCATTTGGCGGCGATATAGACGCCCGCCGACAGCAGCCAGCAGAAGACGCCCACGGAATAGGCGGCAGCAAGCGAACCGCCCGGCCCCTCTTCCGTCCCGACCGTGTCACGATGGACCGCCAAGACATGTATCGCCATGGAGGAGTTATGCCACAATTCCCCTGCGCTGCACAGATGAGGGGAGCGCGCGCTCAGCCGCCCTGATCGCGATCCATCTTGATCTGCCGCAGCATGCTGTGGCCGGAGACGAGGAGCTCGAGCAGGAAGGCGGCCAGCGAGGCCATCAGCGAAACGATGGCGCCGCCGAAGAACCACACCAGATTTTCTGGCCTGAGACGCACGGCAAGCGCGCCCGAAAGAAGATTGAGGATTGCGCAACAAGTGCAGATACCGGCGAAAACGCCAAGGATGACGGCGGTCTCAAGGATCAGGGTCCGGCTGCGCAGATAGACGAGCTGGCGCGAGCGGTTTTCGCGCGGCAGGTGGGTGTCCGTCACCTCGTTCAGCCTGTCCGAGACGCGCCCCAGGCGGGTGACGTAGATCCCGACAAAGGCCGCGGTGCCGGCAAGCAGGAAAACCGGGGCAAGCGAGGTCTGGATGACCTCTGCATAGTCGACAATGATCGGAGGGGTGTCCATCCGGATTCCCTAACAGTTCGATGCTGCAACAGGATATCAGGATATGACGGGGGCTTCCACGGAGGCAATGTGAAAGGTGGAGGCTCAGCCAGAGGGGACGTTGGCACGGCTTGGCTCGCCGACTAGAAGGACAGGAACAAACGAGGGAGGATTGCGATGACGGACGTGCTCGACGAGGGACCTTTCTTTCATGGCACAGTCGCAGCGCTGCGCGCGGGTGATCTGCTGACCGCGGGGTACAGGTCGAATTACCATCCTGATGTCGTCATGAACCACATCTATTTCACAAGCCTTGTGGACGGCGCCGGGCTTGCCGCCGAAATTGCGGCCGAACTCATCAAAGGCGGCAGCATTCCGCATGTCTACGCTGTGGAACCGACAGGGCCATTCGAGAACGACCCGAATGTGACAGACAAGAAATTCCCCGGAAACCCGACCCGGTCCTACCGCAGCCGCGCACCGCTCAAGGTCATCGGCGAAATCACGCAGTGGACCAGATTGACGCCTGAAGCGCTGCAGGCGTGGAGAGAACGGCTCGCCGTGCTGCTTTCAGATGAACGGGCCGAGATTATCAATTGATGCGGGGTGACGCGGAGGTGTGGGGCGTCAACGGCTGTCGCCAGAGCGCTACGTCGTGCTGTGCGGCCGCCTTCGCGTAAGCGGCAAAAGAGTCGTTTCAGCCCAAGGACTTGGGCTGACTGGATTCCTGTGACGTCCCGTGGGCGCAGCCCTAAGGCAACAGGAATGAGGGAGGTGGGTTGCTCTCCAGGCACAGGGCGGTGGGTAAGCGTCGGGCCCCGCATCTTGGCTCCCGTTTCAACCTTCAGGTGCCCGTCAGGTTCGATCACTAGGTGCCAGCTGCTGGGCTCAACCGAGGAGATTCGTTCGTATGTTCCGATACAAAAGCATTTTTGTCGCGCTTGGTGTGCTGTGCTTGGCAACTCCAACGCTCGCCGCCACAACGATCAAGGTGACTGAAGATGGTGAGGGCGGCGGCCCTATGACCCTGACTGTTGATCAGCCGACAGTGAAGGCAGGCGACGTCGTATTCATGGTCCACAATGACGCAATGACCGAAGAACACGAGATGGTTCTGGTCAAACTCAAGGCATCGAACCAACAGGTTTCCGTTGCGGAAGGCAAACACCGAGTCGACGAGAAGCAACTCAAAAGCTTGGGAGAGGTTTCCGACCTCAAACCAGGTGCCGATGGTACGCTGAAGGCTAAGCTTGCACCGGGCTCCTATCTTCTCCTCTGCAACATCAAGGGTCATTTCGAAGCAGGGATGCATGCCGCGCTAACTGTGGTCAAATGATATCGGTCCGGCGGCGTCTTTGCCGCCGGAATTTCCAAGCCTCCGTGGGCGATCCCCCCACCGCCCCATCTTCCAATGGTCTTCAGGCATTTGCCGGCCCACAACCGCACCAACGCCCTCAATCCCGATACCCCGACCCCTCCCGATCCAGCACCCGGCGCACACTTTCCAGATGCATCCGCGCGCTTTCCGGGTCGCCCTCGCGCATCTGCCTCGCCGCAGCCGCCGCCACCTCGGGCGCAACCGGCAGCAGGCGGCGGCCGGTGCTCATGGCCTTGAGCTGCACTTCAGCGGCGCGTTCGAGGTAGTAGAGATCGTCCCAGGCCTCGGCGATATTGGGGGCGCAGACCATGACGCCGTGGTTCTTCATGAACAGGATGTCGTTGCCGCCGAGGACGGCGGCGATGCGGTCGCCTTCGCGTTCGTCGAGCGCCAGGCCGTTGTAATTCTCGTCGACGGCAACGCGACCATAGAATTTCAGGGCGGTCTGGCCGGCGAAGATCAGCGGCTCGCCCTCGACCATGCTGAGCGCCGTGGCATTCGGCATGTGGGTGTGGAAGGCGGCGCCGACGCGGGGCGACATCTTGTGCAGGCGGGCGTGGATATAGAAGGCGGTCGCCTCCGGCACGCCGTCACCGGCGACGACATTGCCGTCGAAATCGCAGATCAGCAGCGAGGAGGCCGTCGCCTCCTGGAAGGCCCAGCCGAGGCGGTTGACGATGAAGAGATCGGGATGGCCGGGGACGATGGCCGAGAAATGGTTGCAGATCCCCTCCTCCAGGCCGAGTTTCGCCGCCATCCTGAGGCAGGCGGCGAGATCGGCGCGCGCCTTCCAGATCTCCTCGGTATCGAGCGAGACATTGCGCAGGAGGGCAGGCCCGCCCTTGGTGATGTTCAGTTCGTGAGCCATGTTTGCCTCCGCAGCAGTGGTTACATCCAGCCGGCGGCAGCGAGCACGCCGGGTACCTTTTCGAGATCGGGGACGACCGCATCGGCGCTGTAATCGCTGAGCGGCTTGCGCCCCGTGCTGCGATCGACCCAGACCGTACGAAAGCCCAATCTGCGGGCGGCGGCAAGGTCAAGATGCGGGCTCGCGCATATATGGACGAGATCATTCATGCCGATGCCGAGTTCTTTCCAGGCATGATGGAAGATTTGGGTGGTGGGCTTGTAGGCGCCGGCCTGCTCTGCGGTGATGACGCGATCGACATGGCCGCCGAGCTGGGCGACGTTGCCCGCAATGATCGCATCGTCGGTATTGGAAATGATGGCGAGGCGAAAGCCCGCCGCCTTCAGGCGCCGCAGCGTCTCCACCACTTCGGGGAATGGCGGCATCCTGCCGATCGAGGAGGTCAGGATTTCGGCATCGTCAGGGGTGAAATCAAGGCCGAATTCGCCCATCGCCCGCTCCAGCGCGATGGCGCTAACCTCTCTGAACGAGCGGTGCGGACGCTCCTCCTTCAGCGCGTGTTCGTGGCGGTCATAGGTGGCGATGAAGGCTGTCTGATCGATATCGCCGCCCTTCGCCGACAGGATCCTGTCCATGGCGGCGAGCAGGCCCTCGTCCCATTGGATCAGTGTTCCGTAGCAATCGAAGGTCAGCCAGCTCGGGCGGTTTCCGGGAAGGGTCATATCCGTCGTCTCCTTGTGTTGGGGCAGATTGACAAAGGCCGGCGCCATTGAGAAATTAAATAAGAAAATTTCCCTCAGTGAAATATCAAATGAGCTACGGTTTCGATCTCGATCTCCTCAAGACCTTTGCCGCCGTCGTCGATACCGGCGGCTTCACCCGGGCGGCCGAGCGGGTGCATCTGACGCAATCGACGGTGAGCCAGCAGGTGAAGAAGCTGGAGACCAATATCGGCCACGCGCTGCTCTTGCGCGACACGACGGGCGGGGTGCAGACGACGGAGGCGGGCGAGCTGCTGCTCAGCTATGCCCGGCGGCTGCTTTCGACCGCCGAGGAAGCGGCCGAGGCGATGCGCAGGCCGGCGGCGCCGCGCACCGTGCGGCTCGGCGTGCCCGAGGATTTTGCCGGGCGGCGGCTGATCGGGCTGCTCTCGGGCTTTTCGGCCGCCTCCCCGCATATCAGGCTGGATACGGTGAGCGGCTGGAGCACGGAGCTGCGCCGGCTGCTGGAAGCCGGCGAGATCGACCTGGCGCTGATCAAGCGGGAACCGGGCGATGGCGCAGCACTCGCAAGCTGGAAGGAAGAGCTGATCTGGGTGGAGGGTGAGACGCGGGCGGCTGAGAGCGATCCGGTGCCGCTGGCGGTCTTTCCGGTCGGCTGCATCTATCGCGAGCGGGCAATCCGCGCCATCGAGCGCAGCGGACGGCGCTGGCGGATCGCCTATACCAGCCAGGGGCTGATGGGCGTGCAGGCGGCCGTCGCCTCCGGTCTCGGCATCAGCCTGCTGCCATCGGATGCGGTTCTGCCGGAGCACCGGGCGCTTTCGGCCGCCGATGGCTTCGAGCCGCAACCGGCGTCGGAACTGGCGCTGGTGAAAGGGCGGCCACGGCTTTCGGCGGAAGCGAAATCGCTCGGCGAATTCCTGACCGGCAACCTGGCACCCTAGGGCCGATTGGCCCGGAAAAGCGGCAGGGGCGAGCGTGGCGCCCGCCCCTCAGCCGGTTTCCTAGCCGAACTTTTCGGTCGTATCGGCCTTGCCCTTCACCCAATAGCCGGAGGCTTTGATCCAGGCGAGCGGGTAGCCGCGCTCCTCGGTGAGATAGGCGCGGATGGCGCGCACGACCGAGGCTTCGGCGGCGACCCAGACGAGGGTCTGCGGCGCGATGTCGATGCCGCTCAGCGCGGCGATCAGCGGCGCGGCATCGGTTGCGGCATCGAGCGGGCGGTGGACCCAGCGGGTGGTGAGCTCCGCCGCTGTTTCGAAGCTCTGCTGCTCCAGCGGCCCGGCGACGGCGCCGAGCACGGTGATGACGGTGCCCTCACCGCTTTCCTCGATACGCCGGCCGATTGCCGGAAGCGCGGTTTCATCGCCGACCAGCAGCCAGCGCCTGACCTTGTCGGAGATGACCGCCGAGCCGCGCGGGCCGCCGATTTCGAGCGTCGTGCCGGGTTTCGCGTCGATCGCCCATTGGGTGACCGGGCCGGCCTCGTGGAGGGCGAAATCGATGGTCAGGCTGCGGGCGGCGTTGTCGTAGCGGCGCGGGGTGTAGTCGCGGCGCTCCTCCTCGCCATCGGCGCCTGATACGATGACCTTGATATGGTCATCCGGCGCGAGGCTAACGAAATCGGCGAGGTCTTCGCCACGCAGCACGACGCGGCGCATGCCGGGCGTGATGTCGGTGACGCTCTCGGCGACCAGCGAGCGGCGGCGCAGCTCATGCCTGACACGTTCGATTTCGGGGGCGGAAATATCCTTGGCGTTGGTATCCATCTTGTCCTTCAGGGGCTCATAAAGCTCGATCCGCAGGACACAGTCGCGCAGATCGAAGCCGCAGAGCCGTTCGATCATACGCGTTGAGTGACGTTAACGCTTACGTGGCCGGGCAGGCGCCCGGACAGTGACGAACCGGCTTAAACCGACAGTGGCCCCCGGCGCAAGAGGCTGCGCGGAAGGAATATCCAATGTTGCTAAGATTTAACTTATGCAAGGCGGGTGGGTCCGGTGATGATCATTCGAACATGTAAGCCTTGCATGGCGGCTGTGAAAGAGGGCGGACGCAAGATTTCCGGAAGCATCCGCCATCGCTTAAGGAGCAGCCGCTATCAGCCCTGACGGCAGAGGTTTTCCATCCCCGGTCTGTACCCCTCCTCGCCCCAATGCTGCATCCGCGCGCTGCGGCGCGGCGGGTTGTAGTGGCGGGCCAGCGCCAGGAGGGCGGTGCGGAGCATCAGCTTGGCGGAGCGGACCGGCCATTGGCGTTCGCGCTCCACGGTTTCCAGGCCCTTCATGAAGCAGCAGATATCGAGGGCTGCCCCTGCAAGTTCCGGTCCCATCGCCTCGATGGCACGGTTGACGGCGATGCGGGCGGCGACGGCGCTGTCGGCGAGATCGGCCATGCCGCCGCGCTCGCCTCTGGTGCGGCCGGAAAGGCGCGGCTGCCAGGAGGCGGTGACGCGGGGCTGCAGCTGGGCGCGGGTGAAATCGGCATGCAGGCGCTCGCCGGCGGCAAGCGCTTCAGCGGGAAGGAAGGGCTCGCCGCCCTTGTCCTTCAGCCGGGAGAGCGCCGCGAGCGGCGATTCCGCCTCGTTGACGCGCAGGGTCTGCGGCGTACCGTCGATATCGCGGGCGGCGAGCGCGCGCCGCAGATAAGCGCGGGCCGGAGCGGCGAGGCTGAGGCGGGATTGGGTCTCGGTAACGAGGCCGCGGGAGATCGCCTCGGCAAGCACGGCGGCCGGAAGCGCCTGGCGGCTGCCCGAGCGGTGGAGCACCGGTGCCGGCGTCCCCTGCCCCTCCACCTTCGCCTCGCCGCCGGACAGGAAGCGCAGGAGCTTCAGCATCGCTTTGTTGTTCGCCGCCTCACTCATGGGCCGAGACCTCCGGAAAGCGGAAGACCGAGACGACGGTGCGCTCGATCGCCGAGACGAAATCGTCGAAGGCGGCATCATCGCGGCGCTGCTCGACGACCATGCAGGCATGCGCCACCGTCGACCGGTGCCGCCCGAAGCCGCCGGCTATGTCCTGCTGGGTGAGCTGCAGCGCGGTGTGGCAGGCATACATGGCGATCTGGCGGACATGGCAGAGCATGCGCCGCCGGTCGCGCCGCTCCAGCATGCGGCTGCCTGTGATCATCACCATCTCGGCGGTGATCTTCTGGGCGATGCGGCAGACGGTGCGGATGGGGAGCGAGACCGATGGCGGGCGCGGCGGCGGAGGCGGCGCCGGCGGCTCGTCGTCGATCAGCGGACGAAGCGCGGTTTCGAGACGGTGGCGGGGCAAAGGGATTTGATTGAGGGGCATTTGAAAACTCCCGAATAATAGGAATTAATTCATATACCGTAGCTGAAGAATGATGGGGCGGGAAGAGTGGGAAGGGAGAGGATTGGTGGATTTTGGGTTGGTTTTGGCCTAACGTGTTGAAAGGGTTTGTGGATTATTTTCCTATATTATGGGCCGACCGCAAAGCGCCGAGCGTGGAGCCCCCTCATCCGGCCCTACGGGCCACCTTCTCGCCGCTGGGGAGAAGGGGAGTTTCGGCGGTCTCCGGTTTTCCCTTCTCCCCCCGGGGAGAAGGTGCCCGTAGGACGGATGAGGGGGCCACGGGTGAGACGCTCAATCGGTCAACTTACAACCCCGCTTCGGCCATCCAGATCTCCGCATCCGCACCGCCGGGAATGCGCAGCGGTGCGGCGGGATCGGTGGCGGCGCGCCAGATGGCTGCGGCAACATCCGGCGCATGGGTCACCGGGCCGGTATCCTCCTGCACGCTTTTCACGAATTGCTGGAGCAGCGGCGCGTAATCGGAATCATCGGCGCCACGCAGATGTGGGCGGGCATTCTGGCCGAAGCGGGTCTCGGGCGAGCGGCCGGGCAGGACGATATGGACGCGCACACCGAAGGGCGCGACCTCGACGGCGAGGGATTCGCTCAGCGCATTCACCGCCGCCTTGCTCGCACGGTAGACGCCGATGACCGGCAGCGTCTTGACCGTCACGGTCGAGGTAACGTTGACGATGACGCCCGCCCGGCGCTGACGCATCTGCGGCAGCACCGCCTGGATCATCGCCAGCGTGCCGATCACATTGGTCTGGAACAGCGACTGTGCCGTTTCGGGGTCGGTCATCTCGATCGGCGCCGGAGCGCCGAAGCCGGCATTGTTGACCAGCACGTCGACCGGACCGGCGCTCGCAACCGCCGCCGCAATGCTTGCGGGATCGGTGACATCGAGCGCCAGGACGCGCAGGCGCTCGGACGCCGGGAGCAGACTGGCCGCGGGCGTGCGCATCGTCGCGATGACGTTCCAGCCCCGTTCGAGAAAGAGTTTCGCGGTCTCCAGGCCGAAGCCGGACGAGCAACCGGTGATCAAAATCGTAGGCATAGACATCTCCATGTGAAAAGGAATGCCGTGATGCTAGTGACCGGGAATAAGACTTACTATAGGCTGACGTCTCCATTTCTTTAGCGTAAGTCCTGATCATGACCATCGATCCGCTTGCCGACATCGTCACCCTGCTGCAGCCGGCGGCGCGCTTTTCCAAGCTGGTGGAATGCGCCGGCGCCTGGCGCATCCACCGGGAGGCGACGGGCGAGCCCTTCTATTGCGCCATCCTGGAGGGCGCCTGCCGCGTCAGATTCGGGGACGATCCGCCATTCATCCTGGAGGCCGGCGATTTCGTGCTGGTGCCGGCGATGCGCGAGCTGGTGAACGAAAGCCTCGAGGGAACAGCCGATCTGCCGGATACGATCCCGGCGCAGCTCGGCGACGGCCGTTTTCGCGCCGGGCGTCTGGAAGGGCCGGCGGATCTGCGCATGCGGATCGGCCATTGCAGCTTCGGCGCGCCGGATGCGGCGCTGCTGGTGTCGCTGTTGCCTGACGTCGTGATCGTTCGCGGTGAGCCGCGGCTGGCGACGCTGATGCAGCTGGTCGGCGAGGAAACCCGCGCAAAGCGCCCGGCCCGCGAACTGGTGCTGGAGCGGCTGCTCGAAGTATTGCTGATCGAGGCTCTGCGCTCCGGCACGGAAACGACAGATGCCCCCGGCCTCAGCCGCGGCCTTGCCGACGAGCGCCTGGCGGCCGCCCTCCACGCGCTGCATGCACGCCCGGCCCACCCCTGGACGGTGGCCGACCTTGCGGCGGAGGCAGCCCTTTCGCGCTCCGCCTTCTTCGCCCGCTTCCAGCGCGTGGTCGGCGTGGCGCCGATGGAATATCTGCTCGCCTGGCGGATGGCGCTGGCCAAACAGCTGCTGCGCAGGCGGGAGATGGGGATGGACGAGGTGGCGGAACGGGTGGGCTATGGTTCGGCAAGCACGTTCAGCGTCGCCTTCGCGCGCTATGCGGGGGTGCCTCCGGCGCGGTATGCGCGGGGTGGGTGAGGTTGCGTGAGACGGGAAGGATACCGTCGTGAGACAGGTGTTGGGTGTGGCCCCCTCATCCGCCTGCGGGCACCTTCTCCCCGCGGGGGAGAAGGGACGTTTCCATCTGCTGCCTCAATAGCTCAACAGGAGCATCCGTCGCGACGTCCCCTTCTCCCAGCGGGGAGAAGGTGCCCGAAGGTTTCAGGTGCAACTCGTTGCACCGGGGATGAGGGGGCTCCGGGTGATGGGTCTGCGGGCGAGACGCGCGCAGGCTATCGACTCCATCAGGCACAGCCATGCGGAACATCGCCAAAAGGACTCGAGATAGAGATCTCTCATCTCTCATCTCTCATCTCTCATCTCTCATCTCTCATCTCTCATCTCTCATCTCCACCTCCCTCCCCCTCACCCACCCTCCCTTGTCATCAAACCGATACACTTCACTTGCTAATGATTTGCAATTGCAGACCGGACACCATTGATGACCGAAGACCATACCGAGACCAGTATTCTCCTTCCCCTCGCCGTTCTCTCCATCGCCCAGCTGATCGGCTGGGGCGCGGTCGGGTTCCCCGCCGTCGCAGCGCCGCAGATGGCGGCGGATCTTCAGATCGGGATGCCTGAAGTCTTTGCCGGGACGACGGTGTTCTATGTGATGATGGGGGCGTGTTCGGCGTTGTTGTCGCGGGTGTTTGCGAACCTTGGGGCGCGGGCTGTGATGATTGCCGGGACGGCCGGGTCGGCGGCCGGGCTTCTTCTCCTGTCGCTGGCGCATTCGCCGGCCGGCTATTTCCTGGGATGGCTGATCATCGGCGCCGCGGGCAGTGCCAGCTTGACGACGCCGGCGCATATCCTGCTCAACGAGATTGCCGGGCGCAAGGCGGCGCGGGCGATCGGTACGCTGATGCTGGTGACCGGCCTGTCGAGCACGATCTTCTGGCCGCTCACCTCGTTTCTGCAGGCGGAGATCGGCTGGCGGGGCGCCTGCGCGGTCTATGCGCTTGTCACGGCTCTCGTCTGCCTGCCGCTCTATGTCTTCGGCCTGCCGCGCAGACGCATCGAGGCGGCCCCTTCAGGCGTGGCGGCGGCGCCCGTTGCGGCGCGCAGCCATGACCGGACTTTCGTGCTGATCGTGGCGGCGATCGTCTTCAATGCCTTCATCACCTATGGCTTCAGCTCGGTGCTGATCGAGCTCTTGAAAGGCGAAGGCCTCAGTGCCGCGCAGGCGCTGACCTTCGGCTCGGCGCTCGGCATCATCCAGATCGCGGCGCGCGGTGTGAATTTCGTCGCCGACAACAAATGGGATGGGGTGGCGATCGGCATCGGCTCGTCGGCGATGCTGTGCCTGTCGCTGTTGATCCTGCTTGCCGTGCAGGGTTCACCGGTCGCGGTCGGCATCTTCCTCGTGCTTTACGGCACGAGCAGCGGTGCGCTGGCAGTGGCGCGCTCGACGATCCCGCTGGTGTTCTACGACAAGGGCGAATTCGCCAGGGCGCTGTCGCGGATCGCGCTGCCGCTCAACTGGATTTCGGCCGCCTCGCCGCCCGTTCTCATCTGGCTGATGAGCAATTACGGCAACGGCGCGGTGCTGTCACTCTGCCTGTTCTGCTCGCTCTCGGCCATCGTCATGCTCTGCCTGCTGCGTGGGCGGCGGCCGGTTGAGGCGGCGCTCGCGGCATAGCGGCGTCCGGAAACGAAAAAAGCCGGGCGGGAGCCCGGCTCTTGGCATCGACAGCGCGCTGATATCAGCCGCGGCCGCGCTTGCGGCGCTGGCCGAGACCCATCTCCTTGGCGAGGCGCGAGCGCGCTTCGGCATAGGCGGGAGCGACCATCGGATAGTCGGCGGGAAGATCCCACTTTTCGCGGTATTCTTCCGGCGAAAGGCTGTGATGGGTCATCAGGTGGCGCTTCAGGGACTTGAAGTTGCCACCGCATTCCAGGCAGGTGATCTGCTCGTCCTGAACGGACTTGCGGACAGAAACAGCAGGCTTCTGCTTTTCTACGATCGCTGCGGCGGGTTGAGGTACGGACGTGTTGCTAAGGGCGGAATGCACGTCGGAAATCAGATTGGCCAAGTCGGTGACCGGGACTACATGATTGCTGACATAGGCCGCTACGATATCGGCCGTCAGCTCTACCAGCAATTCCGGCCCAGTGCCGGTCGCGGTATCCGTCATATTTTGTTTCTCCTGTTCGCATGCATGGATGATCTATGCTTCGAGAAGCAAAAAGATCGCCTTCGTAGAGGCTAACAGCAGAAGTCCAGCCTAAGGCAGCATGTCCTAAAACGCGAATCCACCCCTAGATTCTTGCCGCCGAATTCTGTCCCAATACTGCCTGAATCCGAATCATACCGTCGCACTCTTCGACCGCAGCCCTAATTAGACATTGGATATCAATGTTAAGGATGGAAAAGCGAAACGATTCTAATTCGAAATCAGAACTCTACTTGCAATTCAATTATCATCGTTTTACCGAAAGTCCAATTCTTATTTGCGTGATTTCTACGTAAAAAATCGACGCACATTAAGATTTTGCAAGCAAGCACCCGACTTTAGTCCATAAGCGAAGGCAAAATTTGCGTAAAACTGCTTAACGCCCTGTATTTTATACTCTCATCGTTTGCGCATCTCATCACGTACGGAACCGTCCCACAATTTGTGCCCGGTCGCATGCGCGGCCTTCGCCAGGAGGTGCGCGGCAACCGGAGCGGTCAGTAGAAGGAAGACGATGCCGGCTAGCGCTCGCGCAAAGATTGCAAATTCCCCGGAATAGGTGCCGGCCGCCAGAAGCAGCAGTCCGGAACCGACTGTGCCAGCCTTGGACGCCGCGTGCATGCGCGAATAGAGATCAGGCAGACGCAGCACGCCAATCGCCGCGGCGAGCGCGAAAAAGGCGCCGCCGAGCATCAGAAGCGAGACGAGGATCGCGATCGCATAATCCATCAACCTGCCCTCCCGGGCTTGGCGGTCTTGCGCTTCGTCTTGCCCTTGGGCTTGGACTTTTTGACGGCGGGCGGCGCCTGCTGCTCGCCGCGCGACAGCACGAAGCGGGCGAAGGCGACGGTGGCCAGGAAACCGACGAGGCCGAGCGAGATGGCGATGTCGATATAGAGCGTGAAGCCGGTCTTGACCGCGACCACGGCGATGAAGCCGATGGCGATGCCGGTCAGCATATCCAGGCCGACCACCCGGTCCGATAGCGTCGGCCCGGCGATGATGCGCCAGGCGGTCAAGAGCAGCGCCAGGCCGAGGACGGCGAGCGCGACATTGGCGGCGAGCGCGACGATGGCTGACGGTTCCATCAACGGAAGGCCTCCATGATCTTGCGCTCGAAGCCCTCGGCGATCGCCTTGCGGGCGGCCTGCGGGTTGGAGCAGTCGAGCGCGTGGACATAGAGCGTGCGGCGGTCGTCGCTGACATCGACGGAGAGCGTGCCGGGCGTCAGCGTGATGAGATTGGCGAGCAGCGTGATCTCGAAATCGCGGTCGACGGTGAGCGGAAAGGCGAAGATGCCGGGCTTGATATCCATTCTGGGCTTCAGGACGGTGAGCGCCACCGTCCAGGCCGAGAGCGCCAGTTCCTTCAGGAAGAGCAGTGCCAGAGACAGGATGCGGCCGGCGCGGAAGACATAGGCGCCGCGGCCGATCGACTGGCGCACGATCGCGAGCGCGATGGCGCCAAGCACGAAGCCGAGCAGCAGATTGTGCGGCGAGGCGCTGCCGGAGACGGCGGCCCAGGCGATGGCGAGCAGCAGATTGAAGAGGAAGGCGATCATGGCACGCCTCCGGGGAAGACGGAGTGGATATAGGCGGAGGGATTGGCGAGGCTTTCGGCCGCTGATTGCGTCAGCGACAGGAGCTGTTCCGGCAGGATGCCGAAGGCGACGACGAGCGCAGTCAGGAGCAGCAGCGGCACGGTCATGGTCCAGCCGATTGCGGCGGGCGCGGCCGCCTCGCCGGCCGGGCGCCAATAGGCGAGCAGGAAGACGCGGCCGAAGCAGATGGTGGTGAGGAAGCCGCCCACCAGCAGCGATGCCGCCAGCCACCAGGCGCCGACATCGAGCGAGGCCTTGACCAGCATCAGCTTCGGCCAGAAGCCGGAGAATGGCGGCAGGCCGGAGGCGGCGAAGAACAGGATGAGCGAGACGGCGGCAAACCAGCCGCGCGCCCGGTAGAGCCCGCCGAGCGACGCCAGCGAGAAGCTGCCGCCGAGACGCCCGGCAATGCCGGCGGCGAAATAGAGCGCCACCATCAGCACGATCGAATGCAGCGCATAGAAGATCGCGCCGCTGACGCCGCCCGGCGTGCCGATGGATATGCCGACCAGCATGTTGCCGATGCCTGAAATCACGACATAGCCGAGCAGGCGGCGGATATCGGTCTGCGCCAGCGCGCCGAGCGCACCGGCGAGTGTCGTTGCGGCGCCGAGCACGGCGATCAGCAGGCTGAGTTCTTCCCGCTCGACCGGCATCAGCATGACCATGACGCGGATCAGCGCGTAGATGCCGACCTTGGTGAGCAGGCCGGCGAACAGCGCGGAAACGACGATGCGCGGCGTGTGATAGGAGGCAGGCAGCCAGAAATTCACCGGGAAGGCGGCGGCCTTCATGGCGAAGGCGAAGAGGAAGAGTGCGGCGAGCGTCACCAGCGGCGCGCTGTCGCGCAGGCTTGCGGCCTTCTGCGCCACGTCGGCCATGTTGAGCGTTCCGAAGATGGCGTAGAGATAGCCGACGGCCGTCAGGAACAGCGTCGTGGCGATCAGGTTCAGCACCGCATATTTCATCGCGCCGTCGATCTGCCGGCGCTCGGAGCCGAGGATCAGCAGGCCGAAGGACGAGATCAGCAGCACCTCGAACCAGACATAGAGATTGAAGACGTCTCCCGTCAGGAAGGCGCCGCTGACACCGGCCATCAGGAGAAGCAGCAGCGGGAAGAAGCCGAAACGGCGATGCCCGGCATCGGTATCGGCAAGCGCATAGAGGCTGCCAGCCAGTGCTGCGATCGCCGCCGCAAGCGCCATCAGCGCCCCAAAGAGATCGGCGGTGAAGGCAATGCCGAACGGCGGCAGCCAGCGGCCCATCACCATGGTGACCGGCCCTTCGGCGACGACCTTCTGCAGCAGCATCGCGTCGATGACGACAAGGGCCGCGAGGCCGATCACGGCGATCGGGGCGTGGAGGCGGACATGGGCGCGCAGCGTCAGCAGCAGGGCGCCGAGGACGATGCAAAGCGCGACGGGGAGTATGACCAGCCAGTGGCCTGCCGGAACGGGGGCGGTGAGCATGGCGGTGGAGAGGTCGGCGATCGGTGTCGTTGGAGCGGCCATTTAGAGGGTGGCTCCCTTTGACGTGGTTGGGGTGGTACCCCCCTCTGCCCTGCCGGGCATCTCCCCCACAGGTGGGGAGATTGGCTGGGCGCGCCCGCTCGCTCCACCTTTGATGATTGGCGAGAAGCGGACCACGAGTCGATCTCCCCCCTTGTGGGGGAGATGCCCGGCAGGGCAGAGGGGGGTAACCACGCACACAACGCCCATCATCAATACCCCACCGGCGGAACCGGCTCGTCGCGCGGCTCGGCAAGCCGCATCTCGTCGGTATTGTCGGTGCCGATATCCTGATAGGCGCGGTAGGTCAGCACCAGCAGGAAGGCCAGGAAGGAGAAGGAGATGACGATCGCCGTCAGGATCAGGGCCTGCGGCAGCGGATTGGCAGCGCCCTGCGGCAGCGTGTCGAGACCGGCGGGGATGATCGGCGGCACTTCGCGGGTCAGGCGGCCAGCGGTGAACAGCAGCAGGTTGACGCCGTTTCCGAGGATGGCGATCCCTAGCATGATGCGGATCGAGAATTTCGACAGCATCAGATAGATGGCGGCGGTGAAGAACAGCCCGGAGAGAATGGCAAGCAACGGCTCCATCATTCCACCTCCCTTTCCTCGAGCGTCAGGGCAATGGCGGTGATGGCGCCGAGTACGACGAAATAGACGCCGAAATCGAACAGCATCACCGAAGAGAGCGGCACCTCGACGCCGAGGATCACAGGGTAGATCCAGAGCCCGGTCATGAAGGGCACGGCGGCGAAGATGGAAATCAGGCCGGCAACCGAGGACATTAAGAGCCCTGCTCCGGCGATGGCGAGCGGGTGGAACCGGATGGCGCGGCGCACCGCCGGGACACCATTGGCGATACCATAGATCGCGAGCGCCGAAGCTGCGATCAACCCGCCGATGAAGCCGCCGCCCGGCTCGTTATGCCCGCGCAGCAGGATGAAAACGGAGAAGAGCAGCATCAGGGCCGTGAGGAACGGGGCGATGGTGCGAAAGATCAGCGTGTTCATGGGCGAGCCTCCCTGTTGCCTTCCCTTCTCCCCTCGGGGAGAAGGTGGCCCGCAGGGTCGGATGAGGGGGCCATGCGGTAAAACGGTTGTGGACGAGATGGTGCGCGCCGAGCCAGCGGCCCCCTCATCCGCCCTATCGGGCACCTTCTCCCCGCTGGGGAGAAGGGAGAAACTAGCCTCACCATCACGTCCCCCTCCCCGGTTGTTTCGGATCCGGCGGCGCCAGTTTGCGTTCGGTGCCGGCGCGCATGCGGATGAGGGCGATGATGGCAAGGGCGGCGATGGCGACGACGGCGATTTCGCCCAGCGTATCGGTGCCGCGGAAGTCGACGATGATGACGTTCACGACATTGGTGCCGTGGGCGATGGTCTTCGAATAGGTGTTGAAGAAATCCGAGAGCACCGTGTCGAAGCGGCCGGAGGTGGCGCGGAGCAGGAGCAGCGTCAGGCCGAGGCCGCAGGCGAGCGCGATCGTGGCATCGAGAAGCCGCTGGCCGCGCGGGCGGCGGTCGGTCGGCGACAGCCGCAGCCGCGTCATGACGAGGGCGAGGATGACGACCGCGAGCGTCTCGACCATGAACTGGGTGAAGGCGAGATCGGGGGCGCCGAACATCAGGAAGATCAGCGCGACCGAGAGCCCCTGAATGCCGAGCGCGGCGATCGCCGTCAGCCGGTCGCGGGCGGTCAGCACGGCGGCAAGGCCGATCACCGCCAGCAGCAGCAACGCCCATTCATGCAGCCGGACATGATCCGGCCAGGCGATGCCGGTGGGCAGTTCGCCATAGAGATAGAGCGGCACAAGCAGGATGGCGGCAAGCAGGATGAAGGTCGCCGTCACATAGATTTCCAGGCGCCCAGGCTGCAGGATGCCGGTAATGCGGTGCGCCAGGCGCACGAGGCCGGAGATGAAGATGTCGAAACCCGTATCCGGGCCGGGACCGGCAGCGCGGAAGAAGGCATCGGCGAGACGGCGGCTGCGATCGAGCTGGAAGTAGATGACGATGCCGAGCGCGATGGTCAGCACCGACAGCAGCAGCGGCACGCCGACATGCGGCATCAGCGAAATGGTGATCTCCACCGGCCGGTGCTCGACGGCCGAGGCCATCGGCGTCGAAATATAGCGGTGGGCGGAGGCGGAGAAGATGGCGGCGACAAAGCCGAGCAGCGCCAGCAGAGCCGGGCCGATCCACAGGAGAACCGGCGCCTCATGCGGCGGCTTCGGGGTTTCCGAGCGTTTACCGATGAAAGGCTTCAGGCCGACGGCGAAGGCGATCGCGAACATCAGCGCGTTGCCGAAGACGGCGACCGATGTGAAGACGATCGAGCGCAGGTCGCCGATCGCCAGCGCCGCATAGATCTCCTCCTTGGCTAAGAAGCCGAAGAAGGGCGGCAGGCCGGCCATCGAGAAGGCGGCGGCAAGGGCGGCGGCGCAGGTCAGCGGCATGGCCGAGGCGAGACCGCTCAGCCGGGTGATATCGCGCGTGCCGGTCTCATGATCGAGAATGCCGGCGACCATGAAAAGCGCGCCCTTGAACAGCGAATGGGCGACGAGATAGAGCACCGCCGCCTCGATGGCATATTCCGAGCCGAAGCCAGTGAGCAGCACCAGCAGGCCGAGCGAGGAGACGGTCGTATAGGCGAGCTTCAGTTTCAGGTCGGTCTGGCGGATGGCGAGCGCGGCACCGGTTGCCAGCGTCATGCCGCCGAAGAAGGGCAGCAGGATTTCCCATGCGGGTGTTTCGCCGAGCAGCGGATGCAGGCGCAAGAGCAGATAGACGCCTGCCTTCACCATGGTTGCAGAATGCAGATAGGCGGAGACCGGCGTCGGCGCTTCCATGGCGTTCGGCAGCCAGAAGTGAAACGGAAACTGCGCCGACTTGGTGAAGGCGCCGCCGAGGACGAGGAGCAGTGTGGCCAGATAGAACGGGCTCTCGCGCATCAGATCGCCTGCTTCCATGATCAGCGACAGCTGGGTGACGCCCGTGATGTTCCAGATGAACAGCAGGCCGGCGAGCAGGCAGAGGCCGCCGCCGCCGGTGACGACGAGCGCCTGCAGAGCAGCCCTTCGCGCCGCCTCGCGCTCGTGGTCGAAGCCGATCAGCAGGAAGGAGGTGATCGAGGTCAACTCCCAGAAGATGAAGAGCATCAGGAAGCTGTCGGAGACGACCAGCCCCAGCATCGAGCCCATGAACAGGAAGATGAAGGAGAAGAAGCGGCCGTGATCCCGGTGCCCCTTCAGGTAGCCCCCGGCATAGAGCACGATCAGCGTACCGATGCCGGTGATCAGCAACGCGAAGGTGAGCGACAGCCCGTCGAGAAACCAGGAGAAGCTGAGATTGTAGCCGGGCACCCAGACATAGCCGCCGGTCGCGACTTCACCGGCAGCGATCTCCGGCAGGAAACCGAGGAAATGCAGGAAAGAGAGCAGCGGGAAGAGCGCCAGAAGCCAGGCGGCATTGGCGCCGAACAGCCTGACGGCGAAGGGTGCGGCAAGGGCGCCGATGAACGGCAGGCACAGGGCAAGAAATGTCAGACCCGTGACACCGGCCATATGCTCTCCTTGATGGAAACCCCTCGGAAATCCGGAAAACCGGATGCGTTTCCAAGACCTAGGTCAATCGGCGCCGGGCCTCAAGCCTTTTCGGGATGGGTGCACAGGCAAAGCGCGGGCCGAGAGCGGCATGCACCAATGGCGCGAGGAGGATCAGCGGCCAGACGATGCAGGCGGCAAGGCCGGCGATCCGCGATGGCGTGTAGCGATCATGCTCCGCCCAGCCTTCCAGAAAGGTGATCAGAAAACAGGCGGCCGAGATGGCGGCGTAGATTGCGAATGCGAGGATGGTCAGCACGTCGAAGCCCCCCCTGGTACTCCCCGTTGCAAGGAGAATACCGGAGAAGCGCCAACGCCCGCAAACCGGCAAAACGGACTAAAGCTTTCAGGCTATAGACGCATCACTCTTGATACCGCCCAATTTCCGCTCCACATTCGCGGCGTCGGAAAATCTGTCTTCTTTGGCGCCGAAGGAGCAAGCCCCCATGCCCGATATCGACATTGCGAAGTTTCACAGGACCGATGACGAGTGGAAAGCACAGCTGACACCCGAGCAATACCGCATCACCCGCCATCACGGCACCGAGCGGGCCTTTACCGGGCCTTATTGGGATAGTTTCGAGACGGGGCTCTACAGCTGCGTTTGCTGCAACGAGCCGCTGTTCCGCTCCGATACCAAATTCGATGCCGGATGCGGCTGGCCGAGCTATTTCGAGGCCGTATCGCCCGAGGCGATCACCGAGCACCGCGACACCACCTATGGCATGGTGCGCACCGAGATCCGCTGCGCCAATTGCGACGCCCATCTCGGCCACGTCTTCCCCGACGGACCACCGCCGACAGGGCTGCGCTACTGCATCAACGGGCACGCGATGGTGTTCGAGGCCGGGCGGTAGAAGCTCAGCTGCCGCGCAGGCGCTGGAGAACGATCGCCGCAGCCTCGGCGATCGGCAGGTTCGATGTGTCGAGGATTTCGCAGCCCGCAGAAACGGCCTCGCGGCGCAGGAAGGCGGCCCAGTTCATCATGTCGTCATTGGCGAGTTCGGGCTGGTCGCGATCCGAGGCCAGGCGGTGGCGCCTGGTCGCGTCGTCGCAATCGACGAGGATGATGTGGCAGGCAAGGCCCATGGCGGCAGCGGCATCGACGACGAAGCCGATGCGCATCTGGCCCTCGAACAGGACCGGGCGGCCGGGCTGCATGGTGCCTGCAATGCGCGCCATCCATTCCGCCGTCATCGCCTGCTGCCAGCCGGCCGGCGAGCCGAACAGCGCGTTCATTTCCTCGACGGGCGGCACGCCGATCGAATCGAAGAAGCGGATGTCGATGTCCGCGCCATCCTCGGCGGCGATCAGATCGGAGATCGCGGTCTTGCCTGCGCCCGAGGCGCCTGTGAGGACGACGAGGGTCAATTCGGCACCCTCAGTTCCATGAAGGTCAGGTCCAGCCAGCGGCCGAATTTCTTGCCGACTTCGAAGAAGGTGCCGCCATTGCGGAAGCCGAGCTTTTCGTGGAGGGCGATCGATGCCGCATTGTTGGCCTCGATGCCGGCGATCATGACGTGGATGCCGTTTTCACCGGCACGCTTGATCAGCGCCTGCATCAAAAGCTTGCCGATGCCGGCGCCCTGATTATCCTTCTCGACATAGACGGAATGCTCGACCGTGTGGCGGAAGCCGTCGAAGGCGCGCCAGTCGCCATAGGAGGCGTAGCCGGCGATCGCGCCATTGCGCTCGGCGACCAGAACCGGAAAGCCCCTCGCCTGCCGCGCCTTGAACCATTCGATGCGGTTGTCGAGATCGACGACCGTCTCGTTCCAGATCGCCGTCGTGTGCTCGACGGCGTGGTTATAGATATCGCGGATCGCGGCAAGGTCGGCTTCGGTGGCGTCGCGGATTGTGACGGCGTCGGTCATGTCTTCTTCCATTTCGGCAAAATATAGGGCAGCGATACGCTGGCACCCAGGCGATGTAAACCCGATAGATTTGCCGCGACCGGCGGCGCGGTTTGCGCTAGTTTCCGGCGGCTGACCGGAGGATCCGATGCGCCTGTCCCTTGCTTTGCTGCTGCTTCTCGCCGCCTCGCCTGCGCTGGCCGCCGACTGGAAGCCCTATGCCAATCCGCGCTTCGGCTATGTCATCGACCTGCCCGGCGATTTCGCCGCCGTCAGCGAGGCCGACAATGGCGACGGCATGACGCTGCAATCGAAGGACGGCAAGGCGAAGCTTCTGGTCTTCGGCGCCAATCTCACCGAAGAGAATTTCGCCGCCGATACCGCCAGGCGCAAGCAATCCGACAGGGATGCCGGCTGGGCGATCTCCTACGACAAGTCGGACAAGGGCCGGGCCAGCTATTCCGGCACGCGCAAGGACCGCATCCTCTATGTGCGCGCGGTCTCGCTCTGCCAGGGCGCCGGCGGCTATTTCGTGCTCGATTATCCCAAGGCCGATGCGAAGCTCTACGATCCCATCGTCGCGCATCTCGTCAAGACGCTCTCGGGACCGCCGCACTGCCGCTGACTAAAGCGCGCTCATGCTGAAACAGGTGAGCACCGCCGAATAGTGGACGGCGGCGGCGGCGACGACGAAGCCGTGCCAGATGGCATTCTGGAAGCGCAGCTTCTCCCAGACATGGAAGATGACGCCCGCCGAATAGATGAGGCCGCCGATGACGATCAGCAGCATCGAGGCGAAGGGGATGCGCGAGGCGACGGGCTCGGCCACCAGCACGCCGCTCCAGCCCATGGCGAGATAGAGCAGGATCGCCAGCTTGTCGTAACGCCCGGGAAAGACGCATTTCAGGAGAATGCCGACGATTGCCACGACCCAGATGCCGATCAGCATCGAAAACAGAAGCGGATCGTCGGAGCCTCTTTCGAGGAAAGGCGTATAGGTGGCGGCGATCAGGATGAAGATCGAGGAATGATCGAGCCGGCGCAGGAACCATTTGGTGCGCGAAACAGGCCAGGCATTGTAGGTGAAGGAAATGCCGATCGTCATGACGAGCCCGATGCCATAGACCCAGGCCGCGGCCAGCTCGCCATGCGAACTCCAGACGGTGGCATAGAAGATCAGCACCGTGGCGCCGACCAGCGCCAGCGCCAGCCCGACACCATGAACGATGCCGTCAGCGATCAACTCGTATTTGTCATAAGCCCAGCGGATCCCGTTGAACTCTGCCATTGCGCACACCCGTTTCTGTTGGCGCCAATGCTGGCATCGAATGGGTATCGGCGCAACCGGTACCAAGGTGTTAGGTGGTAGCCGAACGGCTCCCTTACCTATCCACCAGCACCGAGCATTTCGCATGCCGCACCACGCGGTCGGCGGTGGCGCCGATGAAGTAGTTGGAAAAATCCGGAATATGCGAGGCGACGATGATCAGGTCGGCGCCGTGGGTTTCGGCGGCCACCAGAATGCCGTTGGCGGGCGGGCCGCGGCCGATCTCGATGCTGGCGGGGATGCCGGTCTTCAGACGCAGGGTTTCCAGCCGCGCCCGGCCGTCCTTCATGGCGTTCTCGACGAGTTCGGCCGGAAGGTCGATCGCCACATAGGTCGGCACGTCCTCGACGACATTCAGCAGAATGATCTCGCCGCCTTCGTCGAGCAGCGTCGCCGCCTTGCGCAGCGATTTCTCGCCGCGGTCGATACTGCCGATTTCGATGGGAACGAGGATTTTCTTGTACATGATCTGCTCCGGTATGAACTGCATCCACTCTACCGGAGGATAGATAAGGCGCTTTGATACGGATCAAGCGGCAGCGCCCGCCGCGTCAACAGATGTTGAACGATTTATCCGCAAAAACCCGTCTTCTGCGAACAATCGGAATGCGCCATATAGGATGCAAGTACAGCGGCCGAGGGGACCATGAGATCATGAACCGGCGAACATTCCTCGAGCTTGCCACAGGCGGCGCCTTCGCCGCCACCGCCGGTACACCTTCGCAACCGATGGCAGGAGAGAGACCGATGACATCTGAGACTTCCTACGCGCTGACGCGCCCTGCCCATGTCGGCCATTCGCATCTGGTCGTGAAGGATCTGGCCGCCGTTTCCGGCTTCTACCAGTCGATGCTCGGCCTCAAGGTGATCGAAAAGACCGCCAGCGGCGAAGTCCTCGGCGTTGCCGGCCTGCCGCTCCTGACGCTGACGACCGACAGCAACGCGCAGACCGCGCCGCGCAACGCCGCCGGCCTGTTCCACACCGCTTTCCTGATGCCCGACCGCACCGAGCTCGCCCGCTGGCTGCGCCATGCTGCGCATAACAATGTCGTGCTCGAAGGCGCGTCCGATCATCTCGTCAGCGAAGCGATCTACCTTTCCGACCCTGAAGGCAACGGCATCGAGATCTATGCCGACCGCCCGCACGACGTCTGGAAATTCCATCAGGACGGCCAGGTCGAAATGGCCACCAACCGCCTCGACCTCCAGGCGCTCTATGAGAGCGCCCCTGATGATCGCTGGAACGGCATGGCCGACGGCACGGCGATCGGCCATATCCATCTGCAGGTCGGCAATATCCCGGAAGCCGACGCCTTCTATCGCGACGTCCTCGGCCTGAAGATCATGGCCCGCTATCCCGGCGCCAGCTTCTTCGCCACCGGCGGCTACCACCACCACGTCGCCGCCAACATCTGGAACAGCCGCGGCGCCGGCACCCGCAGCGACAGCATGACCGGCCTTGCCGACTACGCGCTGCACTTCAACGACAAGGCGGCCCTCGACACCGCCAAGACCGCACTGGACAAACTCGAGATCAAGGCAGAAGCCCGCGACGGCGGCGTGTTCCTGCGGGATCCCTGGGGGATCGGGCTGACGCTGACGGCGTGAGGGCCTCGCACCTTGCCTTCAGAACTGAAGGGTCCGGCGCAGGATCGAGATCGTCTCGGCCACCGGCGGACCCTTGATCGGCGGCGGGTCTTTCCGCTCGCAGAACTCGCGCCAGACGAAAAGCGTCAGCTCCGCGCCATCGGTCGGCGTCTCCCCCGGCCCATCCGCGAAGCGCTCGAGCACCCGGTAGCGCGCATCGCTCCAGAAGAGCTCCTCGACCCAGCCATAGATCGGGATGGCGTGAAAATGGATCGGATAGCCCGGCGAATGCCCGTAGCGGCCGATATAGACCCGCTCGGCGCCGAGGATATCGCTCAACGCTCGCTGCACCTTGGCAAAAACCATCCCCATCGCACTCAGCGCGTCGGCGGATAGGTCGCTCAGACTGCTCGTATCGGCAGTCGAACTGATCATCAGATAGCCTGGCAAGGCCGAATTGATCCGGTGGTTGACGCTCCAATCGGAAGTCCCGCCGATGAGATAGTCTGAAGGGATGGCGCTGGTCATGCCTGAGCTTAACAGGCTGTCCGCTCAGACTGAAAGCCACCCGGGACACCCGATCCGTTGCAATTGCCGCCGATACCGCTAGCTTCCCCTTGTACCGCGCGTCTTTCGCGGGTGCCGAGACGAGGAGGATGCGGGCCATGTGCCGGAATATCAAACCGCTGTTCAATTTCGATCCGCCGGCCACGGAGGCGGAGATCCATGATGCGGCGCTGCAATTCGTGCGCAAGCTGAGCGGCAGCAACAAGCCGTCGAAGCGCAACGAAGCGGCCTTCGAACATGCCGTGCAGTCGATCGCCCGATGCGCCGCCGAACTGCTGGAGTCGCTGGAAACCTCGCAGCCGCCGCGCGACCGTGAGGAAGAGGCAGCCAAGGCGAAAGCGCGCTCGGCGCTGCGTTTCGCCTGAGGAAAGCAATGTGCCGCAAAGATCGTTCCGGGCACTGCCAAAACGCAGCATAACCATGCTTGAACGGATGCTAACGGAAGGCTAGGGATCGGCTGACACTCCTCATGCAGCAAGATCCTCCCTGATGTTTCCCTTCTCCGAAGCCGATCCTGTCAACCATTCCAGCCCCGTGCCTGAAAGCTCGGAGGTCGTCATCGTCGGTGGCGGGGTGATCGGCGTCAGCACCGCGCTCTTCCTTGCTGCGCGCAATATCCAGGTGACGCTTCTGGAAAAGGGCCGCATCGCCGCCGAGCAGTCGTCGCGCAACTGGGGCTGGATCCGCAAGCAGGGCCGCGATCCCGACGAGTTGCCGATCGTGATCGAAGCCTGCCGTCTGTGGCAGCAGCTTGCGGAAGAATGCGGCGAGGAAATCGGCCTCCGGCGGACCGGCGTCACCTATCTGGCCCGCACCGACAAGGACATGGCGAAATTCGCCAAGTTCATGCAGATCGCCGCCGCCCATGATCTCGATACCCGCCTTCTCGATAGCGCAGAGGTCGCCTCAAGGATCGGCGGCATGGCGCGCCGCTATGCCGGCGCGATGACGACGCCCTCGGATATGCGGGCCGAGCCCTGGCTCGCCGTTCCGGCGCTGGCGCGGCTTGCCGCCCGCAAGGGTGTCAGGATCATCGAAAACTGCGCCGTCAGGGCGCTCGATACCGCAGGCGGCCGCATCACCGGCGTCTGGACCGAGAGCGGCAGGATTTCGACATCGACGGTATTGGTTGCAGGCGGCGCCTGGTCGTCGCTGTTCCTGCGCAGGCACGGTGTCTCGATCCCGCAGCTCAGCGTCCGCGCCACGGTGGCCGCGACGGAACCGCTGCCGGAATTTCATGCAGGCGCGGCGATCGAGGACGACATCGCCTTCCGGCGCCGGCAGGATGGCGGCTATACGCTGGCGCCGGGCGGCAGCAACCTGCTCTTCGTCGGCCCCGATGCCTTCCGCAATGCCACCAGATATCTCCCGGCGCTGCTCGACCATCCCTTCGGCACGCGCTATCTCCCGGCCGCCCCCGCGGGTTTCCCCGACAGCTGGTCGACGCCGCGCGACTGGACGCCTGACAGCAAGAGCCCCTTCGAGCGCATGCGCGTCCTCAATCCGGCACCCGGAGCGTCCGATCTCGCCTCGATCAGACGCGGCTTCACCACACTCTTCCCGCAATTCAAAGACTTGCGCCTGAAGACGGCCTGGGCAGGGATGATCGATGCCATGCCGGACGTCGTGCCTGTCGTCGATCGCATCAGTGCCATCGGCGGCCTGTTCGTCGCCACCGGCATGAGCGGCCACGGCTTCGGCATCGGCCCGGGCATCGGCCGCGTCATGTCCGATCTGATCCAGGGCAACGACACCGGCCACAAACTCGACCGCTTCCGCTTCTCGCGCTTCTCGGATGGCAGCCCGATAAGGCTTGGTCCGGCGATCTGATCAGAGCTCCACGACCATCTCGTGCCAGGCCATGCCGCCGTGATCGGAGGCGGAGGGCCGGGTGTAGCGATAGCCCATCCTGGCATAGAGCGGCACATGCGCCTCCTTGCACATCAGGTGGATGGTCTTCTTGTCCATCGCCTTCATCCGCGCGATGAAATGCTGCATCAGGAGCTTGGAATAGCCCTTGCCCTGTTCGGCGGGGTCGACGACCACGGACATGATGACGGCGTTGGGCGCCGCGGGATCATGCCCGACCAGCTCCTTGAACGCCTCGTCCGACATGACGACCTCGAAGGCGCAGCCGCTATTAATGAAACCGGCGATCTTGCCGTCCGCTTCGAGAATGACGAAGCCCTCGGGATAGAGCGCGATCCGCGTCGCGATCTTCTCCAGCGTCGCCGCCTCGTCGCCCTCATAGGCCGACGTTTCGATCTCGAAGCATCGCGCGGCATCGTCAGGGGTGGGCTGGCGGAAGGAGATTTCAGTGGGCATCGCGGCATCCATGTTTGACTGCCGCAGCCCTATCATGCGCGGATCGCCCCGTCAGCCTATTCCGCTGCCACGGCCATGGCCCGCGTGTCGTTCCGGTAGAATTTCGGGGCGCGGCCGGTGACGCGCTTGAAGGCGTTGGAGAAGGCGCTTTCGGAGGTGTAGCCGAGCGTGCGGGCGAGCGTCGCGACCTGTACGTCGTCTTCGCGCAGCGAGCGCTCGGCAAGCCGCATGCGCCATTCCGTCAGATAGGCGAGCGGGGCGATCCCGGCCACCTGCTTGAAGTAGACGGCGAAGGTGGTGCGCGACATGGCGGCGGCGGCCGCGAGTTCTTCCAGCTGCCAGGCGCGGCCGGGCTCGGCATGCATCAGCCGCAACGCCGGTGCGATGCGGCGGTCGCTGACGGCACGCAGCAGGCCGGCGGCGAGCGAACCGGCGTGATCGAGATGCGCGCGCAGCAGCTGCACGAACAGCAGTTGCGCCAGCTGCGCCGAGGCGACCGAACCGCCCGGCAGGTCCGCCGTCTGTTCCGAAACGATCTGCGCCACCACCCATTGCAGCACGGCCGCCTGCGGCGACCCGGCCTTCGCATGGATGAAGGGCGGCATGACATCGGTCAGCAGCGCGCCGCGCTCCGGATCGAGCCCGGCATGGCCGCCCATGATTTCGACGTCAGTCTCTTCGGTGATCTGCTTGACGCGGCCCTCGAAGGTGGCAAACAGCGGCTTTGCCTCGACCGGCGTGAGCGACAGATCGGTCGAGAGAACGAAATCGCGGGTGGTGACCAGGAAGGTATCGCCGGCTTCCAGCCGCACCGGCCCGGCGCCGCCCTCGACATCCAGCCAGCAGCTGCCCTTCAGCAGCGCATAGAACTTGATCTGCTGCGGCCGGAACTGCAGCGACCAGGCGCCGCCGATCTTGAAGCCGCCGGAAATGACGGATTGCGCATTGGTAAGCGTCAGCAGGTCGGAAAAGGGATCGTTCGACATTCTCGAATTTTCGCGCATGTAATCGGAATTTACAAGTATTTGAAATTCGGCCGTCCGGGCGCAATCTCCAGGCGCAATCACGAATGGAGA
Organism: Rhizobium sp. FG96; assembly: GCF_057808655.1. NCBI lineage: Bacteria > Pseudomonadati > Pseudomonadota > Alphaproteobacteria > Hyphomicrobiales > Rhizobiaceae > Rhizobium > Rhizobium sp. FG96. The sequence continues at coordinate 338,146 of NZ_JBMDIL010000001.1, forward strand.
ATGCATCATGAGCCTCAAGAAGCGCAAACTCGGTAGCCAGGGTCTGGAAGTCTCGGAAATCGGCCTCGGCTGCATGCCGATGAGCCAGTCCTATGGCCCGGCCGATCAGGACGAGGCGATCCGCGCGCTGCACCGGTCGATCGATCTCGGCTGCACCTTCTTCGACACCGCCGAAGTCTATGGACCACACACCAACGAAGACCTGCTCGGCCGTGCCTTCAAGGGCCGCCGCAGCGAGGTGACCATCGCCACCAAGTTCGGCTTCAAGATCGTCGACGGCAAGCAGGTGCCCGGCGAAGTGACCAGCCACCCTGATAATATCCGCAAGGCGGTCGAGGGGTCGCTGAAGCGGCTGCAGACCGATCATATCGATCTCCTCTACCAGCACCGCGTCGACCGCACCGTGCCGATCGAGGATGTGGCGGGCACCGTCGGCGAGCTCATCAAGGAAGGCAAGGTCAAGTATTTCGGCCTGTCGGAAGCCGGTATCGCCAACATCCGCAAGGCCCACGCGGTCTTCCCGGTGACGGCGCTGCAGAGCGAATATTCGCTGTGGGAGCGCAATCTCGAGCCGGAGATCATCCCGGTGCTGCGCGAACTCGGCATCGGCCTCGTGCCCTTCTCGCCGCTCGGCCGCGGCTTCCTGACCGGCAAGGTGATGCGCGCCGAGGAATATCCGGAAAACGATCACCGCCATAACGACCCGCGCTACCAGGGCGAAAACTTCGACGAAAACGTCAAGGCCGCCGAAGTGGTCCACGCGATCGCTCGCGACAAGCAGGCGACCCCGGCGCAGATCGCGCTCGCCTGGCTGCTGCACAAGGGCGACGACGTCGTGCCGATCCCCGGCACCAAGCGCCAGAGTTACCTTGAGGAAAATGTCGGCGCCGCCGCCATCGCGCTCACCGCCGCCGACATGAAGAGCCTCGACGCCGCGCTGGCACCGGAGAAGGTCTCCGGCGACCGCTACGCCTCCTGGATCATGCCGACGGTCGACCGGTAACCGAAAGGCCGGGCGCTGCGGGTTCGTCGCAGCGCTCGGCAAACAGCGTGTCGATCAGGTAGTCGACCAGCACCCGAACCTTCGGCGACAGGTGCCGGTTCGACGGCCAGATCACATGGAACTGGCCGGGGCCATCGATATGCTCGCCGAGCACGCTGCGCAGCGTCCCATCGGCAAGCGGCCGCCGCGCCAGAAAATCCGGCATGCAGCCGATGCCGAGACCGGCAAGCACGGCGCCACGCAGCGCCTCCATATTGTTGCAGGTCATCAGGCCGGGTGGCGCCAGGGCCGCGCCGCCTGCCTCCATCAGCGGCCAGTCCTGGATCTTGCCGCTGTTTGGAAAGCGGAAGCGGATAGCGAGATGACCTGCCAGATCCTGCGGCACCTCAGGCGTGCCGTGTTTTTCGAGATAGCTTGGCGCGGCGCAGAGCAGCATCTGGAATGGCCTGAGCGCCCGCGACATCAGCCTCGAATCCTGCAAATCGCCGCTGCGGATCGCCACGTCGACGCCTTCGTCGATCAGATCGACGATGCGGTCGTTGAAATCGAGATCGAGCTCGACTTCGGGATAGCGGCGGATGAATTCCGGCAGCACCGGCAGCAGCAGATGGTAGCTGACCAGCGGCGCGCTGAGCCGCAAGCGGCCGCGCGGCGTCGCCACCGCTGCCGCGAGCGAGGCCTGTGCATCCTCGAGATCGTCGAGCACGCGGCGGCAGCGCTCGTGGAACAGGCGGCCTTCCTCCGTCAGCCGGATGCTGCGCGTTGAGCGCTGGAAGAGGCGCACGCCAAGCTGCTTCTCCAGTGTCGTCACCGCCTTGCCGACTGCGGATGCCGACAGGCCGAGCACGCGGCCCGCGGCAACGAAACTGCCGAGATCGGCGGTTCTGACAAAGGCCGAAAGCCCGCTCAGCTGATCCATCTCATTCCATCCATTCGAGCGAATCTTTCCATTATGCCAGGAGAGATAGGGCGCTTATCGCATGATTGAAGCGAATTTATCCTGTTTGTGTTGCCGCCGATAGACCTCCCACCTCAAGGCGGCACGCCCTCTCTTTCGAACAGGCGGAAAGCTCATGACCAAACCTGACATGTCCAAGCGGATCCTGGCGCTCGCCGGCATCTGCTCTGCGGCGGCGGCAATGCCGCTGACCTTTACCGGCCCCGCGGTGGCGCTTCCGGCGATCGCCCATTCGCTCGGCGGCAGCCCGATCGCGCTGAACTGGGTGACGAACGCCTTCATGCTGACCTTCGGCAGCAGCCTGATGGCGGCGGGAACGCTGGCCGATACCTATGGCCGCAAGCGGCTGTTTCTCAGCGGGCTCACGGCCTTCCTCATCTTCTCCGTCATGCTCGCCTTCGCCCCCGATATCCTCTGGTTCGATGTCCTGCGGGCGCTGCAGGGGCTGGGGGCGGCCGCGACCTTCTCCAGCGGCATGGCCGCATTGGCGCAGGAATTCGAGGGCAATGCGCGGATGCGGGCCTTCAGCATCGTCGGCGCCAGCTTCGGCGTCGGCCTCGCTTTCGGGCCGATCGCCTCCGGGCTGACGGCCGAGAGTTTCGGCTGGCGGTCGATCTTCGCGCTGGTCGCGGCCCTCGGCCTGATCGCCTTCGTGCTCGGCGCAAACTTCCTGCATGAAACCCGCGATCCCGATGCGGCCGGTCTCGATTGGCCGGGCGCCGCAAGCTTCACCCTGGCGCTGGCACTCCTGACCTACGGCGTGCTCCTGGCCCCGGAGCAGGGCTGGGCGAGCTTGCCGGTTGCGGCGCTGCTTGCAGGCGCCGCAGCGCTTCTCGTCGCCTTCTGGCGGATCGAGCGCAGCGTCGCCCGCCCGATGCTCGACCTCTCGCTGTTCCGCTATCCGCGCTTCGTCGGCGTGCAGCTGCTGGCGGCCGCACCCGCCTATGCCTTCGTGGTGCTGCTGATCCTGCTGCCGGTGCGCTTCGTCGGCATCGACGGTATGAGCGAGGTTCAGGCCGGTCAGATGATGGTCGCGCTTTCCGGGCCGCTGCTGGTGCTGCCGGTCGTCGCGGGCATGCTGACCCGCTGGTTCTCGGCGGCGGTCATCTGCAGCGGCGGCCTGCTGATTTCGGCGGGCGGTCTGTTCTGGCTGTCGGCCACGCCGTCCTCCGATCCGACCCTGCTGATCGCGCCGCTGATGATGATCGGCACCGGCATCAGCCTGCCCTGGGGCCTGATGGACGGGCTCGCCGTCAGCGTCGTGCCGAAGGAACGGGCCGGCATGGCGACCGGCATCTTCAGCACCACGCGCGTTGCCGGCGAAGGCGTGGCGCTGGCGGTGGTCAGCGCCGTGCTCTCGGCCCTGATCGGCACAAGGCTCGGCGGCGATGGCGCCGCAGCCGCAGCGCAGCGGCTGGTAACCGGCGATCTCCGGGCCGCTGGCACATTGATCCCCGGCGTGACCGGCGAGGCGCTTGCCGCAACCTATGCCCAGGCCTTCAGCTCGCTTTTGGTGCTGCTTGCGGGCGTCACGGTCTTTACCGCCGTCGTCGTCATCGCCTTTCTCGGTCGCCGGCCGGCGGAGACGGCAGAGGCCGCCTGCGCCAGCCCCGCGGAGTAAGGCTCACGCCGCCTGCACCCGGCGCAGGCCGATGCTGGCGGCGATGGCGAGTTCGGCCAGCGCTGCGGCGAGCAGGATCGAGAGAAAGATTTCCCGGCCGAGATGGACGAGCACCCATCCGCCCACGGCCGGGAAGCCGAAGATGCCGACGAAATAGGACATCACGAACCAGGTCAGCGCCGCATGGCGATAGCGCGGTTCGGTGTTGTTGACGGCCCAGGTCTGGATCACCGAATAGACGAGACCATAGCCGATGCCGGTCAGGATCGCCGAGACGATCTGGAAGGCCGGATGAAGGCCGACGCCGAACATGGCGGCGACGCCGAGGCACATCGAGGTCAGCAGAGCCGAGGCGAGCTGCGCCTGCGGCAGCGTCGCCAGGAAGCGGGCAAGCAGCAGCCGGGCGGCAACGACGGTGACGGCATAGACGGCGAAGAAGGTTGCGGCGGTCGCACCCGTGCCCGCGACCAGCGATGACTGGAAGGTCAGCAGGCCGGAGAATACGCATGCGCCAAGCGCCACCATCAGGATCGGCCTGATCGAGGCGCTGCGGGCAATCACGCCGATATCCCGCACCCAGGGGCGCAGTGCCGATGTTCGCTCACCGCCCGGTGCCATCGAGCCGAAGATCCACAGCAGCAGCGAAGCGGCAAGGCAGGCAGCGCCGACAAGCATGAAGGTCGCCTCGACCGAGAGCCCGGCCTCGCTCAGCACCAGATTGAGAATGACCGGACCACCGCCGATGCCGGCCATCTGGAAGGCGCCGAAGCGGGTGAACCAGAAGCCGCGATCGGCGTCGGTGACGCGCTCGGACAGCGCCATCGGCGCGCCGATATAGAACATTCCCCAGCCCAGCCCGATCAGGAAGCCGGAGACGAGCGGCAGGCCGAGACCGGCGCCCGCGGCAAAGGCGAGCAGCAGGAAGCCGAGCGCCACGGCAGCGCTCGCCATCGCGCTCATCCGCGCCGCGTCGATCCGCCCCGAAAGCCAGCCGACCAGCGGCACGCCGGTAAAGGTCCCGGCCATGGCGGCGGCAAGCGTCAACCCGGTATCGACATCGCTGCCGCCATGGGCGCGGTAATAGGCCGAAAACAGGAAGGTGGCGCCATAGCCTGCCGCAGCAAGCATGGTGCCGGTGAAGAGAAAGGGTGCAGCAGAGGGACGCATGGGCATTTCCGGAGAGCGGTTGAAAGTGGTCCGATAAAAGTGAATAATCGAAGATATATCCAGAGCCACTTCGAGCCAGCCATGCAAGCCACTTCACCCCGCAGGACCAGTGCCCCGAAGACCAGCGCCCGCACCCTGCGCCGCGAAAGCGCCGCCGCCGGCTTCCTGCCGGATATCGACGCGTCCTCCTCCGTTCCCGCCGTGCGCCAGCTCTATCTGCAACTGCGTGACGGCATCGTTGCGGGCGTGCTGCAGCCGGACCACCGGCTGCCCTCGACGCGGACGGCAGCATCGGAATGGTCGCTGTCGCGCGGGCTGATCGCCGAAGCTTATGAGATGCTGATCGCCGAGGGCTATGCGGAGGGGCGGCATGGCTCCGGCACCTATGTCGCCTCCGGCCTGCCGCCGATGCCATCAGGAAGCCCCGGCGCACGCGAGGCGGCCGATAACAGCGCGCGGCGCGGCATCTCGACGGCGGCGCGGCTGGCGATGCGAACCGATCTTGCACCGCCCGCCCAGGTGGCCTTCGCCACCGGCCGGGTGATCCATGACGAGCGCACCGCCGGGCTCTTGAAGCGGCTTGCCCACCGCCATATCGATTATGCCAGCGACCGTTACCGCGATCCGCAGGGCGAACTTTCGCTGCGCCAGGCGGTGGCAGCCCATCTTGCGGCCTCGCGCGGCGTGCGCTGCGATCCCGGCCAGATCTTCATCACTTCAGGCACGCAGCAGGCGCTGGATTTCGCCATCCGCGTGCTCGTCTCGCCCGGCGAAACCGTGATGATCGAGGATCCCTGCTACCCGCCGGCGCGGCTCGCCTTCCTGCTGAACGGTGCCGCGATCACCGGCCTGCCTGTCGATGGCGAAGGCCTGATCACCGAGCATCTGTCGCTCTACGACGGCCCGGCACCGGCGGCGATCTACGTGACGCCGTCACATCAATATCCCTCCGGCTCGGCTTTGCCGCTGGCACGGCGGCTGGAGCTGCTTTCCTTCGCGCAGGCCCGCGGCAGCTGGATCATCGAGGACGATTACGACAGCGAATTCCGCTACGAAGGCCACCCGATCGCCTCGCTGCAGGGCCTCGATGCGACGCGCCGCGTCATCTATGCCGGCACCTTCAGCAAGGCGCTGCTGCCGGGCTTCCGTGTCGGCTATCTGATCGTCCCAGACGATCTCGTCGCCGCCTTCCGCGCCGTGCGCCCGATCATCGACCGCTTCCCGGCGCCGCTCCACCAGCTCATCGTCGCCGATTTTTTGAATGAAGGCTATTTCCCCGCCCATCTGCGCCGCCTGCGCGAAAGCCACCGCGCCGCCCGCGACAATCTCGCTCTCCTGTTGAAGGATCGGCTCTCCGAACACCTGATCGCCCCTGTCCCCGAACAGGGCATCCACTACACCGTCCGAAGCACGGGTACATGGACGGATGACCGGGCGCTCGCCGAGGCGGCGCTGAAGGGCGGCGTGGTCGTCATCCCGGTATCGCCGATGCATGTCTCCGCCTCCAGCGAGCCGCGCCTGCTGCTCGGCTTCTCCGGTTTGACGGCTGCCGAGGCGGATGTGGCGACCGCGCGGCTGGCGAAGGTGTTTGCGAGCGTCGCAAAATAGCGCGCAAAACGAAACAGGCGTTGACCGAAGCCAACGCCTGCATCGCGCATCCGCAGGGAGTTTTCACTCTGGAACCAGGGCGGATGCACTACTGGGATATTACTGGATGACCTGGACCACCTTGCGGGTCTGCGGCTCGACGATGACGCGCTCCTGGCCCATCACCACATAGCCGTATTTGGGGTTCTCAGGCACCGGCGTCACCACGACATCGGCGGGCAGGGCCGCGCCCACCTGGACCGGCTGCTGCACCACGACGGTCTGCTGCGGAACCGGGGCCTGCTGGACATAGGTGACGACTTCGCGCGGCGGCGGATCGATGACGCCGCCGGCAATGCCGCCGACCACAGCACCGACGCCGGCGCCGACAGGGCCGCCGACGATGGCGCCCGTGGCTGCCCCGCCGACCATGCCGGTGACGGCGCCGTCGGCATAGGCGGAAGCTGCGAAACACGTCATTGCTGCTGCGATAAGAACTGTTTTCATGACCAAATCTCCTTCTGTCTGGTGGGGTGGGAAAAGCCGCGGCGGCGAGTTTGTTCCGCATATCGGACTTTGGTCGGATAGGGCGCGGCGGCGGCCGGGAGAGGCGGCAGAGGTAGGACTTCGGTCCGATACCGGCGCGTTTCGAAAGCCCTATCTCATCAGCAGACCTTGTGCGCGCTGGCGACCAATCTATCGCACGACGAGGTTCGAGGGTTCGCCGTCGTCGCGCGTGGCGAACCCTCCTTTGATCTACCGAATGAAGGAGACGCGGATGGACAGGCTGGCACGCATCGCCGAACTCTCGGGCGAGATCAGATCGCGGCGCCTCTTCTGCGAATTCATCGAATCCGGCGGCCGGGTGATCGCGTCGGAAAGCGACGGTGCTCCCTGGAAGGACGTCACCGCCGCAACCGTTGCCCGCGAATGCCGGCGCATCGAAGCGCTGGAGCGCACGCGGCGCGGGCTGATGCCGGAGGAGCCGGTGCGCCATGACCGGGGCCGTTGAGGCGCCGGACCACGTCCTGCCGCATAGGCTGTCCACCGTCTTTCGTGGTCTCCGCGCAACACCTTCGATCGCGCTGAAACCGCAGCGGAACCGAATCCGCCGCTTTGCGTTTCCGTCGCGAAGCAATGGGGTTTCCGGGGACAGATCGACATGGGCATAGCCAACGGCATCCGCAAGCAGGCAAGGAAGATCGCGATCGGCGGCTCGCACAAGAGCGCCTGGGCCGAGACGCTTTCGGCAGCCACCGAACAGATGCCGCAGGCGCCGGTTCGCCGGGTCGAGAAGGACGGTCTCGATATTTCGATGGCCTGGGCGATCATCGGCATTTTCGGCATTCTCGGGCTGGCTGCCGTTTATCAGATGTCGCTGATCCTGATACCGCTGACACTGGCGATCGTCGTCGGCATGATCCTCGGCATGCTCGCCGAGAAGCTGTCGCGCATGGGCGTGCCGCGCATCACCAATGCGGTGATCCTGTCGAGCTCCGTGGCGCTGGTCATCTTCCTGGTTTCCAATGCGCTGGCCGGGCCGGTGACGACGCTGCTCAATGAAGGGCCGGCCTTCATCGAAAAAACCACCGACCGGCTGATGCCCTATCTCGAGAAGATCCGCTGGCTGCACATCACCCCCGAGACCTTCCAGAGCGGGCCGATGTCGGCCGACAAGCTGCTCGAAAACACCGGTAACGTCTTGCATCTCGTCACCGCCAACCTGACGCCGGCGCTGGTGCAGGGGCTGATCTTCTTTGCCGCGCTGCTGCTCTTCCTGATCGGCCGGGTCAATCTCCGCAAGACGATCATCATGACCTTCCGCGAGCGGCCGCAGCGGCTGGCGGCAATCCGCGTCATCAGCTCGGTCGAGCAGGTGCTCGGTTTCTATTTCGCCACGGCGTCGATCATTTATGCCGGGCTCGGCGTGATCATGACGCTGATCGCCTGGGCCGGCGGGCTCTCGGCGCCGGTGCTCTGGGGCTTCTTCGCCTTTCTCTCGAGCTTCATTCCCTATCTCGGCATCACCATGATGACCTTCGCGGTCGCCGTCGCCGGCATTCTCACCCATGATGGCATCGTCATCGGCCTGCTGCCGGCCGCCTGCTTCTTCGTCGTCCACCTCTTGATGGAAAACCTGATCTTCCCGGCCGTCATGGGCCGCCGCCTGGAGATCAATCCCTTCGTCGTCTTCCTCGCCATCATCTTCTGGACCTGGATGTGGGGTGCGGTCGGCGCCATGCTGGCGCTGCCGCTGTCGCTGATCGTCATGACCATCGTCGACGAGCTGTTCCTCGAAGAGCGCGTCCAGCCGCAGCTGCCGAAGTGAGGTGACGATGACCGGTGGCGTCGAATTCAATCCTGAAAGCCAGGACGCTTTGCGCAGCGGCGCCAGCCCGTGGGGACGCGGCGCCCGCGGCCCGGCCTACGAGCCGCTGACGCAAAGCTACAAGACCGACGCGCTGGTCATCGGCGGCGGGATAACCGGCGCGCTCGCCGCCGAGCACCTGAAGGCCCGCGGCCTCTCGGTGATCGTCATCGACAAGGAAGAGCCCGGCCTCGGCTCGACCGCCGCCAGCACCGCCATGCTGCAATGGGAGATCGACAGCACGCTGACAGAGCTCGAGCATTATTACGGCTTCGAGCGGGCGGCAGGCATGTACAGGCGCAGCGCCGCCGCCGTCTCCGGCCTTGCCAAGCTGATCGCCGCCCACGCGCTGCCCTGCGGTTTCCAGCCGCGGCAGACACTCTATCTCGCCCAGAACCATGAGGGCGCCCGCGATCTGTTCGAAGAGCGCCAGCTGCGCCGCCGCGCCGGTCTGCCGGGCGTCTATCTCGAACATTGCGACCTCTTCACCCAGTTCGAGCTCGACCGCGATGGGGGCATTCTCTCGCCGGGTTCCGCCGAGGCCGATCCGCTGCTGCTCGCCTGGGGCCTGCTCGGCATCGCCATCGCCCGCGGCGCCATGCCGGTACGCGCCACGGTAAAACGGCTGCACAGCGAAGGCGGCAAGGTCACCGCCGAGCTCGACGGCCCCTTCGTCATCGAAGCCGATACCGCCGTGCTCGCCACCGGCTATTCGATGCCCGAGATCGACATGCCGAAGCTGCACAAGGTGAGCTCCAGCTTCGCGATCGCCACCGTGCCGCAGGATCCGGCAACCCTCTGGCGCGACCGCGCTCTGATCTGGGAAGACGCCCATCCCTATCTCTACGTGCGCACCACCCCCGACCACCGCATCATCGCCGGCGGCGAGGACGACGCCACCGTCGACCCCGACAAGCGCGATGCCCAACTCGCAGGCAAGGCAAGCATCATCCGCGACAAGCTGCAGCGCCTCTGGCCGCAGGCCAACACCGAAATCGCCACCGCCTGGTGCGGCACGTTCGGTGAGACAGCCGACGGCCTGCCCCTGATCGGCCAGGTCCCCCACCTGCCCAACGTCTACGCCGCCTACGGCTACGGCGGCAACGGCATCACCTTCTCCTTCCTCGCCGCCCAGATGATCGGGGCGATGGTGGCAGGCGTCCACCGCGACTGGTTCGACGATTACGCGCTGGATCGCGACGGACCGGGATTCAGGAGCTTTCGGGCTGGGGAATATGGGGTGGAGACGGTGCTTCGCTGAAGGCGGCGTTGTGCTCGGGTTCACCCCCCTCTGCCCTGCCGGGCATCTCCCCCACAAGGGGGAGATCGACTCGTGGTGAGATCTCCGCCAAACAGTGAGCCTTCCGCCAAGTCGTCAAACAGTGGAGCGAGCGGGCACGCCCAGCCAATCTCCCCACCTGTGGGGGAGATGCCCGGCAGGGCAGAGGGGGCTCACACGGCACAACGAAACCTGTAAAACCTCACCAAAACCCTCAATTCGTCGTCTGATCATCCCCCAGATCCTCAGCATCCTGTAACCTGACAAACTCCACCCCGCGGGCCTTCAGATCCACAATCGCCTTGGCAACCCCGGCACCCGCAGCATGCGTCGGCTGGTTGATGTGCGAGATCACAACATCGCCATCCCTGGCCGAGCCGATGCGCTTCTCGGTCACCGCAGCCCCGAGCAGCGATCCACCATCGCCATTCACCGAATAACCGGCGATCTTGTAGCCCATGGCGCGGATCTGCGCGATTGCCGGAAGGTCGTATTTCGCCGTCGAGCCGCGGAACCAGTGGGGCGCGGCGATCCCCGCCGCCAGCATCGCATCGGCGCCGCCCTGCACCTCCTGATGCACCGCCTCGGGCGAACCGGCTGCCGCAATGCCATAGATCAGCGCCGGCTTGTCGACCGCCGGAATATGGTTCTGCCCGTGGTTCTCGAGTTCGAACAGGTCAGGGTTCTTCAGGAACACCGCCAGCGCCTCCGGATTGCGCTTCAGCCAGCGCGCCGTGACGAAGATCGTCGCCGGAATGCGCTCGGACACCAGCGTCGAAATGATCCGCTCGTCGGCCTTGCCCATGCAGGCATCGAAGGTCAGCGCCACGCGCGGACGGCCGGGAACACCCGAGCGCACCACATGCAGCTCCGGCTCCACCAGCTTCGGCCCCTTGACCTTCGGCGCCGGCTTCGCGGCAGCGGGAGCGGCAGGCGTTGCAACGGGAGGCTCCGCCGCAGAAGCAGCGGAAAGCGAGGCTGCAAGCAGCGCGGAAGCAAGAACAATACGGATCATGGGAGACGAGTTTCTATAATTTCGATGAAGGAATTCTATTCCGGCCGGCGAGGGATCGCGATGCGTCCTGATGCCGCTTATCTGGCTGGTGCCCGTGGCAATTCTTGGGCACTCACCCCCTGCCCTTTTCTCCATCCTCCTGGAAATAGAGCCGCTGGATGATCGCCATGATCAGGGCTGTGGCCCAGCCGAAGATGATCCAGCCGTTGACCGCTTCGAAGACCGAGACTTGGCGCCAGTCCTGGCCGAGGACGATGTCGCCGTAGCCGACGGTGGTGAAGGTGGTGGTGGAGAAATAGACGGCGTCCTCGAAGCTCGGCAGCGCGCCGATGAGATAATAGACCAGCGCCCAGAGGCAGATGTCGAGGATGATCGGCACCAGCAGGTAGCTGACCCAGACGACGGTCGCCAAAGTGGCGTGGCGGTTCAGATAATGGGGGTCGATGCGCCGGAAGACCCTGAGGCCGGCAGCCATGAAGATTGCCTGGATGGCGACCGTGGCGGCAATCAGCGCCGTCGCGAGGAGAAGCTTGGCGAACACTGTGCCTCCCGGGATGGATGCGGCCCGCATGGAGCGGCCTTCGCTTCACGATAACAGCTCTGCCGGAGGCTGCATTGAAGAGGATCAATCACCCCGCCCTGCAAAGACTGAAAATCCGCCACCGGCATCGCGAGGCTTGATCGCGGTCAATGCATGCAGGCCGCCTGCGCCGTAGCGTGGGACGTTTCGAAATATGGCGGAGGCGGCTGTGCAGAACGTTCAGCAGACGGGTGGACATTCGCGGCCCTCGGGCATCCTGGCTGCCGCGATCGCCGAGCTTCGCGCCATGCCGCTGCTCGCCCTCCTCGTCTTCGTGCCGGTGGTGATCCTGACGGAGATGGCTGCACCCGAGGCGCATACGCTGCTCTTCATACTCTCGGTACTGGCGATCGTGCCGCTGGCCGCACTTCTGAGCCGGGCGACGGAAGCGGTTTCGGCGCGCACGGGTGACGCCGTCGGCGGACTGCTGAACGCGACGCTCGGCAATCTCACCGAACTGGTGATCGCGCTCGCCGCGCTGCAGGCGGGCGAATATCTGCTGGTCAAGGCGTCAATTGCCGGCGCGATCGTCACCAATACGCTGTTCATGCTCGGCGGCTCGTTCCTGCTCGGGGGATTGAAGCATCATGTGCAGGAGTTCAATCGCGTCAGCGCCCGGTTCCAGGCCTGCCTGTTGTTTCTGGCGACCGTCGCCGTGCTCGTGCCGTCGCTGATCGGCACTAACGGGCAGAAGCCGGAGACGCTGTATCAGCTCAGCCTTGGTCTGGCGATCATCCTGATTGCCGTCTATGCGATGGGCATGCTGTTTTCGCTGAAGACCCATCGCGAGCTCTTCGCCAGCGTCGGCGAAGCGGCGGAGGAGCATGGCGGCTGGCGGCTTTCGACCAGCATCACCGTGCTTGTCGTCGTGACGCTGTTCGTGGCGCTGATCAGCGAGGTCTTCGTCGGCTCGGTGCAGGCGGCGGCCGAGAGCATGGGCATGAGCCCGGCCTTTGTCGGCTTCATCGTCGTGGCCCTGGTCGGCGCTGCCGCCGAGATGGCGGCGGCCTTTTCCGCGGCACGCGCCAACCGGCTCGATCTCAGCGTCGGCATCGCGCTCGGCAGCGCCTCGCAGATCGCCCTCTTCGTCGCCCCCGTCCTCGTCATCCTCAGCTATTTCATCGGCCCCGAGCCGATGTCGCTGGAATTCTGGCCGGGCGCCGTCGCCATGATCTTCATCTCGACGATGGCGGCGAGCCTGCTTTCGAATGGCGGACGCGGCGCCTGGTATGTGGGCGTGCTGGCGCTCGCCGTCTATTCGGTCTTCGGGCTGACGCTGTTCCTGCTGCCGCCCGCCTCTCCCTGAGATTCAGGCATCCAGCTGCTGGAGGAAGGCGATCATCCGCTCCGACACCTCGGCAGCGCGTTCCTGCTGCAGCCAGTGACCGGCCTCGAGGAGGATGTGAGAGCCGCGCAGTTGCGGCACCAGCGCGGGCATGGCGGCGATGATTTCGGTCATGCCGGGGATGGCGAGGCCGGGGTCTCGTTCGCCGGTCATGAACAGCGCGGGGATCGCGACGCGCTGGCCGGCATTGGCCTGCTGGAGTTCCCAGTTGCGGTCGAGATTGCGGTAATAGTTGAGGCCGCCGGTGAAGCCCGACGCCTTGAAGTCCGCGACCAGTCTCTCGAAATCGGCGGAGGGTAGCCACGCGGGAAGCTCCGCCGGATCGGGCAGCGCGGCGAGCAGGCCGGTGCTGCGGCTGACCATCGAGAACGGATTGGGCGTGGTATCGCCGGGCTTTCTCGGACCCGCCTCGCCGCTTGCCGCATGAAGGATCTTGCGCAGCGTCAGCGCGGGGTCGCGCTCGAACTCGGCTTCGGCGAGACCCGGCTCCTGGAAATAGAGCGTGTAGAACAGCGCCTCGTCATTCTGCGGAAAGATCTTCGAGGGCGGCACCGGCGGCAGGCCCATCATCGGCACGCTCAGCGCAATGACGGCCTTGAACCTGTCGGGACGCAGGAGGGCAGCCTGCCAGGCGATCGTCGCGCCCCAGTCGTGTCCGGCGATCACCGCCTTCTCCTCGCCGAGCGCATCCATCAGCGCGATGAGATCGCCGACGGCGTGGAAGACGGTGTATTGATCGACGCGTTCGGGCGCCGCCGTCTTGCCGTAGCCGCGCATATCCGGCGCCACGGCGCGATAGCCGGCCCTGGCGAGGGCGGCGACCTGATGGCGCCAGGCATGCTTGCTTTCCGGAAAGCCGTGGCAAAGCAGCACGAGCGGCCCGGAGCCCGCCTCCAGGATGCCCGTCCTGATCGTTCTGGTGTCGATGACTGTCTCGTTCATGATGGGCTCCTGATTTGTTGCCTTGACGCCGGAAACTGAGATAACCAAGGCCGGTGCGGCGAGTAGAAACTGGCGGCGCAGCATGGGTGCTCCTTTTATCTGTAACAATATCTGTTACAGATAGGCGAAGCCGTCAAGATAGCGTAACAATAATTGTTGCGGAAAGGTTCGCGATGAAGACCGATGGCCGGCTTTCCCGGATGCTGCATGTGCTGGTGCATATGGGCCTACTCGGCGGCAGGGAGACGTCGGAACGGATCAGCCAGATGCTGAACACCAATCCCGTCGTCGTGCGCCGGACGCTGGGGGCGCTGCGCGAACATGGGATCGTGGAATCGGAAGGCGGGCGCGGCGGCGGCTGGAAGCTCGTGCGGACGCTGGACGAAGTGACGGTGCTGGATGTGCAGCGGGCGCTGAACGAGGGAGCGATCCTGCCGGCGCCGCTTTCACGCGATCACCCCTCCTGCCCTGTCGAGCGCGCCTCGAATTCCGTGCTGCAGATGGCGCATGCGGCGGCCGAGAAAGAGCTGCTGGCGCGCTACGCGGCGACGACGCTCAGGGAGATCGCCGACATGGCGATCGTCGATCAGGGCAAGGTGCCGCCGAAGCTTGCGTGATCCGTAAAATCAGGCCGATGGGCCGATTGCCTCAATCGTAGAGGTAATACTTGGTCCAGGTATCCTTCGGCACTTTTTCGCCGATCTGGTATTCGAGCTCGCGGACATTGATGTGTTGCGGGCCGGTGATGCAGGTGTAGGAGAGATGGTACCAATCGCCCTTGCTGCGGAAGACGGCGCCGGGGGCGACGAGGCGGTCGTCGCTGGGGACCGGGTCCTTGAAGGTGTAGGCGATCACCTTGTCCGGCTTGAAGCCGGTCTTGTCGCTGTTGATGCGGCTCATCGCTTCGGTATCGCAGCTCTGTTCGAGGCGGGTCGCGGGATCGAGCTTTTCAAGCTGCTTCTTGATGGCGGGATCGACGGCGAAGGCGGACGAGGCAAGGCTGAGAAGCGATACGGACAGGACCAGGCATTTCGGCATTTAGGAATAATCCCTCTATCTGCTCAATCCGGAACGAGTCTCCGCCAGACGCCCCCGTCATCTCCGTCTGGCCAAGCGCAGGTCCCGCGCGATGGTAGCGGACTTTCTTAAACAATGTGGTGACATCAAGGCAACGTGAGGAAGACTTCGATTTAGCAGGAGCTTATCCACCGATGCTTGCGCGGCGCTTGATTGCATCCCGCAGCACCTCTATCTCTTCCCCACCGCAATACCGATCCGGAGCTTTTCATTTGTCCGTTTTCAAGAACCTGCCGAACCCGCCCGCTGCTGCCAAGAAGCCGCTTTCCGATACGCGCCACGGCATCACCAGGACAGACGATTATGCCTGGCTGCGCGCCGATAACTGGCAGGCGATGTTCAAGGATCCTTCGATTCTCGACCCCGAGATCCGCAAGCATCTGGAAGCCGAAAACACCTATATGAACGCGGCGATGGAAGACACCAAGCCGCTGCAGAAGGTGCTGTTTTCCGAGATGCGCGGGCGCATCAAGGAAGACGACAGCTCGGTGCCGATGAAGGATGGCGCCTATGCCTATGGCACGTTCTTCGTTACCGGCGGCGAACAGCCGCACTATTTCCGCATCCCGCGCGACGGTGACACCAAGGACGAGACGATCCGCGCCGTGCTGCTCGACGGCGACAAGGAAGCGGCGGGCAAGAGCTATTTCCGCCTCGGCGGCCTCGACCATTCCACCGATCACAGCCGCGGCATCTGGGGCTATGACGACAAGGGCTCGGAATTCTTCACGCTGAAGGTTCGCGATCTCGCGACCGGCGAAGATCTCGCAGATGTGATCGAGAATACCGGCGGCGGCGGCATCTGGGCGCCGGATGGCAAGAGCTTCTTCTACTCGGCGCTCGACGAGAACCACCGTCCCTCGAAGGTGTTCCATCATATTCTCGGCACGCCGCAGAGCGAGGACCGGCTGGTCTACGAGGAAAAGGATCCGGGCTTCTTCATGGGCGTCGGCGGCTCGCTGCTCGACGATTTCATCTATATCGACATCCACGACCACGAGACCTCGGAATACCGGCTGCTCTCGACCAAGGATCTGACGGCCGAGCCGAAGATCGTCGCCGAGCGCGAGGAAGGCATCGAATATACGCTGACCGAAGGCGGCGACGTCTTCTACATCCTGACCAATGACGGCGATGCCAAGGATTTCAAGATCGTGGAAGCGCCGGTCAATGCACCTGATAAGGCAAACTGGCGCGAGATCGTGCCGCACAAGCCGGGCACGCTGATCATCAACCACATGGCCTTTGCCCGCCACCTGCTGTGGCTGGAGCGCAAGGACGGCCTGCCGCAGATCATGATCCGCGACCGCAAGACGGGCGAGGAACATGCGATCGCCTTTGCCGAGGAGGCCTATTCGCTGGGTCTCTCGGGTGCTGCCGAATACGATACCGACGTCATCCGCTTCTCCTATTCGTCGATGACGACGCCCTCCCAGCTCTACGACTACAACATGGTGACGCGCGAGCGGACGCTCTTGAAGACCCAGGAAGTGCCGTCCGGCCATAACCCGGACGACTACGTCACCCGCCGCGTCTTTGCGCCCGCCTGGGATGGCGAGACCGTGCCGGTCACCCTGCTCTACCGCAAGGACACCGCGCTCGACGGTTCCGCCCCCTGCCTGCTCTACGGCTACGGCGCCTATGGCATCACCATTCCGGCCGGGTTCAACACCAACTGCCTGTCGCTCGCCGACCGCGGCTTCGTCTATGCCATCGCCCATATTCGCGGCGGCAAGGACAAGGGTTTTGCCTGGTACGAAAACGGCAAGATGGAATTCAAGACCAATACGTTCAAGGACTTCATCGCCGCGGCTGACTATTTGAATCAGCAGAAGTTCACCTCCCACGCTGGTATCATCGCCGAGGGCGGATCGGCCGGCGGCATGCTGATGGGGGCGATCGCCAACATGGCCCCGGAAAAATTCGCCGGCATCATCGCCGCCGTTCCCTTCGTCGACGTGCTCAACACCATGCTCGACGACACCCTGCCGCTGACGCCGCCGGAATGGCCCGAATGGGGCAACCCAATCGAGAGCCAGGAAGAGTACGAACAGATCGCCGCCTACTCGCCCTACGACAATGTCGGCGCCAAGGCCTATCCGCCGCTGCTCGCGCTCGGCGGCCTGACCGACCCGCGGGTGACCTATTGGGAACCGGCGAAATGGGTGGCGAAGCTGCGTGAGAAGACGACCGGGGAAGCGCCGATCCTGTTGAAGACGAATATGGATGCGGGGCATGGCGGAGCATCCGGGCGCTTCCAGCGGCTGGAGGAGATTGCGTTCGAGTATGCGTTTGCGATCAAGGTTGCGGGGAAGATGTAGGGCGTTGTGGGCGTGGGGTTCACCCCCCTCTGCTCTGCCGGGCATCTCCCCCACAAAGGGGGGAGATCGGCTTGTGGCTCGATCCCCGCGCTGTAATTAACGTCACGGCCTGCTCCACTGCTGCTGGTCGAGCGGGCGGCTGCCCCCAGCCAATCTCCCCACCTGTGGGGGGCTCGAAGAGCGCGTCGAGACACGTGGCTCGACGCCGGTAGCCCGGCAGGGCAGAGGGAGGCTTGCAGGGCCGCACCGTTCAAGATGGAGGACACCACCCATGCCCGTCTACATCGCCCTCATCCGCTCCATCAATGTCGGCGGCACCGGTGCCTTGCCGATGGCGGAACTGAAGGCGATCTGTGATGCGCTCGGGTTCGAGGATGCCAAGACCTATATCCAGAGCGGGAATGTCGTCTTCCGCTCCGCTGACGGCGAAAAGGCAGCAGGCGAGAAGCTCGACGCGGCGCTGGGGGAGAAGCTCGGCAAGAAGCCGGGCGTGATGATCCGCAGCCGCAAGGAAATGGAAACGATCGCCGGAAACGCCCCCTTCCCCGATGCCAAGCCGAGTTTCGTGCTGGTGCATTTCCTGCCGGACGCGGCACCCAAGGATGCGCTCGATAACATGAGCGCGCCGGATGGCGAGGAGGCGGTGGTCTCCGGCCGGGAGATCTATGTCCACTATCCCATAGGCTCCGGCAAATCGAAGCTGAAGCTCTCGGCGCTGAAGGCCGGAACGTCGCGTAATATCAACACGGTGCGCAAGCTTGTGGAGATGGCGGCGGCGCTGGAGAGCTAGCCGCCCACGCGAAAACGCGGGCGGCCATTTGCGTCAGGACGCGGCAGTCGCCGCCTGCCTGCCGCGCAGGAGGACGGCGATGACGAAGCCGCAGGCTGCGGTGAGGCTGCCGGTGAGGAAGACGGCGCTGTAGCCGGCGCGGTCGGCCAGGAGCCCGGCGAGCGGGCCGGTGAGCCCATAGGCGAGATCCTGGAAGGCCGAGAAGCCGCCGAGTGCGGTGCCGCGCAGATGCGGGGCGACAAGGTGGACGACCTCGCGGCCCATGGCCGGGAAGACCATCGAGCAGCCGAGGCCGGTCATGAAGGCGCCGAGAAGCGCCAGATCAGGACTGCCGGCACTCCAGATCAGCATCTGGCCAACCGCTTCCACAGCCATCGAGACGACGGCGACCGTCAGCCCGCCGAAGCGGTCCGGCAGGTGGCCGAAGAGGATGCGCACCAGCACGAAGCCGGTGCCGAAGGCCGTCAGCCCGAGACCGGCATAGGCCCAGTGCTGATCGCGGAAATAGAGCGTGAAGAACGAGCCGATCGCCGCAAAGCCGATGCCCTGCAGGCAGACGACGAGGCCATGCGGCCAGATGCGGCCGATGACGCTCCAGAGCGGCGGGCGGCTAACGGCCGCATGCACGGCGACGGCCGGGATCGGGCGGATCGCCAGAAGCCCGAGCAGCGGCAGGATGGCGCTTGCCGCCATGGTGCCGGTGAAGCCGAAGCGATCGAGCAGCAGCAAGCCGACCGGCCCGCCGACGGCGAGCGCACCGTAGATCGCCGCCCCCACCAGCGCCAGCACCCGGCCGGAATTCTGCGACCCGACGATGCCAATCCCCCAGGAGATGACGCCGACGGCGACCATGCTTTCGCCGAGGCCGATCAGCAGGCGCCCGGCGACCAGCACCGCAAATGAGAGGACGGGCGAACCGAGCGTCAGCCCGGAGGCGAGCGAGACCAGAGCGCCGATCACATAAAGCCCGAGGCCGCGCTGAACAGCGCGTTTGCCGCCCTCTTTATCGGCGAGCGCCCCGGCATAGCCGCGGCTGAGGATGGTGGCGAGAAAGGCGACGCCGACACCAAAACCGGCCCAGCCATTGCCGAGGCCAAGCGTCGCCGTGACATGAACGGGAACGACAGGCAGGGCGACTGCGACGCAGAGATAGGAGATGAACAGAATGGCGGCCAAAAGCAGCAGACGGCGCTGCTCGGGATCGCGGGTCATGCGGAAAGCCATGATATCCTCCTGGCTATTCCTTGGCGGCGGGCACAAAAAAACGCACTCCGACCGGCAAAGGATCGATAAGTGCGTTGCTTGACGTCAAACGCTTACGGCCAGCGAACCGGCATAAGCATGGCCTAATAAAGATTGCGGCCGGTGTCAATGCGGCTCAGGCGCCGAGGACATAGCCTAGCCTGGCGCGGACGGTTTCGAGCACGCCATCGGCAAGCGCGGGGTCGGATTTCAGGATGCCGCGGGAGATGACGATGGCGCCGAGTTCGGCAGCGATCGCGGTGATCGCCAGCGCACGGCGCTCGTCGTCGGTCATCTGCGGCGGCGCGGCGGCGGCGAGCGCCGCCACCATGTTTTCGAACCCCTCGGCGAAGGAGCGGCTGACCTCGGCGCTGCCGCGGGCGATCTCGCTGCCGGAAGCGGTCATCGGGCAGCCCTCCTCCATCGCGTCGCGCATGTGCCGCGACAGCAGGAAATCGAGATAGCCGCCAAGCGTCGGCTGTGCGTCGCCGGCCGACGCCTTCACATCGCTCAGGCTCTTCTGCATGCCGGATTTCAGCGCTTCGGCGGCCAGCATCTCCTTGGACGGGAAATGCGCGTAGAGCGCGCCGTGGGTGAGCCCCGCCTCCTTGGCGACTTCGGCAACGCCGACGCCATCGACACCCCTGATGCGGAACAGACGGCCGGCGGCATCCACCAGCGTTTCACGGTTTGCCGCTGCCTGTTCCCTGGACACCCTGACCATCTGCATTCCCCCGCCTATTGACAGGCCGGATTTTTAATTGCATTTGCAATCAAAGTCAAATGATTGCGATCGCAATCAATAATCACGAGGACTGTCATGCAGGAATTTCTACAGGCCATCATCGACGCCCATGGCGGACTGGAGCGCTGGAACCGGCTGAGCTCGGCCGAGCTCGATCTCAATTTTTCCGGCATCGTGCTGGAAATGAAGGGCTTTCCGCGGCACCTGCGGCCGCATTGCGCCATCGACCTGCGCAGCCAGCGCGTCGTCATCCAGGGGATCGGCGCGCCCGACGAGCTCTGCGTCTATACGCCGGACCGGGTCTGGAGCGAGCGGCCGGACGGCACCGTGACGGCAGCGCTCGATGCGCCGCGCGAGGCGCTGAAGCAGGTGCCGCGCGAGGAGCCCTGGCATGCGCTGCACCTCACCTATTTCATCGGCTATGCGCTTCGGAACTACCTGACGGTGCCCTTCACCTTTGCCGAACCGGGCATGCGTTTTCGCGATCTCGGCACGCATGCCGAAGCGGGCGAGACCTGGCGGAAGCTCGAGGTCAGCTATCCCGGCGACATCCCGGTTCATACCGCGACGCAGACGCTCTATTTCGGCCCCGACCATCTGCTGCGGCGGCTCGACTATTCGGTCGACGTTCTCGGCGGCGGACCGGCCAATCATTATTGCTACGACTACCGCTCCTTCGACGGCATCATGGTGCCGATCGTCAGGCGCGTCGTCAGCCCGGTCGACATGGGACCGCTGCAGGCGGGGCGCACGACGATCTTCCTGCTCGACTATGTCGATCTCGTCTTTCACGGCACGAAGGGCTGAAGGCGCCCGCCTTCAAAGCCAATACTTGACCGCATAGACCACCGCCATCACCGCGCCGGTGACGATGACGAACCAGCGGACGATGGTGGCGGGAAGGATGCGGACAAGGTAACCGCCGAGATAGCCGCCGAACAGGGCGCCCGAAAGCATGACCAGCGTCTGCGGCCAGCTCACGGCACCCTCAAGGATGAAGATCGTCACGGCGGCGATGCTGACGGCGGTTGCCAAGAGGTTCTTCAGCGCCTTGACGCGGCGGATGTCGTCGGGATCGCCGATCGCCAGAACCGCGGTCAGGATGACGCCGAGACCGGCGCCGAAGAAGCCGCCATAGACCGAGGCGAGCGCCAGCACCGAGGAACCGGCAAGCTGCGACGGCTCGCTGCCGCCGCGGCGGCGCTCCGCCCAGGCGGCGATCTGCGGCGAGAACAGGAAAAGCAGCGTCGCGGCGCCGATCAGCGCCGGCACCGGCAGCACGAAGAGCCGCTCCGGCAGCGCCAGCAGCAGCAGCGCGCCGAGAATGCCGCCGATGAGGCAGATCAGAACCGAGAGGCCAAGCCTGAGATCGAGCGGCTGCAGCTTGCGGTGATCGGCAAGCACCGCGAGCAGATGGCCGGGGACGATGGCGACGGCATTGGAGGCATTGGCGGTGACCGGCGGCAGGCCGGCGGCCAGCATGGCGGGAAACGTGAGCAGCGTCGCGCCGCCCGCCAGCGCGTTGATCACACCGCCGGCAATGCCTGCGGCAAACAGCAGAATTGCGATCTCCAGGCTCATCGCGGCTCCCCATCCCCTGCCCTTGCTAGCCGCCTCACGCCACACCGCCAAGCCGCCGCTGGCGGCGAACGGTTCTGCCGGAGGACGATTTTGAGATTTGCCGCGGCAATGCGATAATCGCCCCAGGAGAGAGCGATGGGGCGTCACTGGCGGATCCTGACTGCGCTGCTTTCACTGGCGCTCGTCAGCGCCGGTCCGGCCGACGACGGCCGCTGGTATGCCGGCGACTTCTCCTTTTCCGACGAGCTCGGCGGCTTCCATATCCTTGCCATTTCAGGCACCGGCACGCGGGCCGATCCGATCGAGATCACCGAGGCGATGACTTCGTCCGATCCGGTGACGCTGATCATCCGCGCCGCCAACCCGGCCACGCTCGATACGCTGCGGCAGAACTCCATGCATCTGCGCATGGTGACGGTGAACCAGAGCAAGCTTGCCTGGATCGGCTTCGAATTCGAGCTGGAGGAAATCCGCGGCAAGCCCAGCGACTTCTACGACGGCCTGTCCTTCGGGCAGACCAATCCCAATCCGGATTTCATCTCCTCCGACCGGTTTGCGCATTTCCAGAACCAGTTCGAGAGCTTCGACCGGCTGCGCTTCGATCAGGGCCATGCCGACCCGAAGACGAAGGCGAGCTTCGGCTTCTTCGTGACCGACGTGACGCCGGTGCCGGAATTCTTTCTGGTGCAGGATCCGCTGATACCGGATTCGTGAGCGGCTATCAGCCGAGGCTGACGAGTGCCGTTCCGGCGATCGCCATGGCCGCGCCGGCCCAGGCATAGGGCTGCGGCATCTTTCCGCTTCTCAGCCACACCATCGGCAGGATGACGATCGGGGTCATGGAGGAGAGCGTCGAGACGATGCCGACGCTGCCGGTTTTCAGCGCGCCCATCAGCAGCGACATGCCGAGCGCCGTGCCGAAGAAGGCCGAGATGACGGCGAGCGGGAAATCCCGCCTTTCGATCTCCCCCGTCTGGCGGCGGATGGCGGGCAGCAAAAGCAGCGCCCAGAAGAAGATGACGGCAAGGCCGGAGCGGACGGCCATGGCAGCGAAGGGCTCGACACCGGCGGCCATTGCCGGGCGGGCGAGAAGGCTGCCGACGGCCTGGCCGAAGGCGGTGATGACGCCAAGCGCGATACCCTTCGCCGACGGGCTTTCCTGCGGCGCGGGCGCCTCGATCGGCTCGCCATCGGCCAGCGGGATCATCGGTGCCGGGCGGCGGCGGCGCACGCCGATGGCAATGACGATGCCGCAGAGAATGAGGGCGACGCCCACGCCCTGCATGGCGCTGATGGTTTCCCCGAAGACGACATAGCCCATGGCGAGCGCGAAGGGAGATGCGAGCGAGAAGAGCAGCGCGGTCACGCGCGGACCGGCGGCATAGATAGCCGCGAAATAGGTGGTGCTGGCGAGCACGATGCCGAACAGGCCGGAGCCTGCGAGCGCCGAAAACTGCCAGGCGCCGAGCGTTGCCCAGCCGCCGAGCGCGGTCGCTGCAAGCGCCGTCATCAGGAAGGCGGCGGTGATCTGCCAGCGGGCAAGGCGCATCAGCGGCACCCGGCCGTTCAGCTCGTTGATGAACATCGAGCTCAGGGCCATGCAGATGGCGGAACCAAGGGCAAGCGCTTCGGAAATCAGCATAAGGGGCTCCAGGACGGGAGGCATCCATGGCTGCCGGTCCGCGCCCTGTCAATGCATTGCTTAGCAATTGCTTTTATTGCCGGAACGTCGTGACCGCGCCGGCCTGCGGCTGGAACAGCAGCTTGATCAGCGAGCGCAGCACGAGGATCTGCTCGGCGAGGCTGTTCGGCTCCTTCAGCGCCCGCGACAGCACGATGCCGCCTTCGAGAACGGTGGAGACCATATCGGCGAGCTGATCGACCTCCAGCGGTTCGCGCGGCCGGTAGACCGCCATGATCTCCTCGAACATCCGCCCGAAGCGGCGGCGCCAGGCGAGCACGGCGTTGCGGTTGGTCTCCTGGATCTCGCGGTCGAAGATGCGCTCGTAATAGCAGACGGTGGCGACCAGGCAGCCGGGATGGCCGTTCGGCAGATCGGCCAGCAGTTCGGAGAGCAGCTTGAGGCCGAGCAGGAAGGCCTGCAGCGGATCATCCGTCAGGTCGCGGGCGCGGCTGAAGATCTCGTCATAGATGCGCTCGTCATTTTCGATGTAGCGGTTGAGCAGCGCCTTGGCGAGTTCGTTCTTGTCCCGGAAATGGTAGAAGAAACCGCTCTTGGTGATGCCGGTTTCGGCGATCAGCTCCTCGATCGACGTGCCACCGAAACCCTTCTGGAGCACGGCAGCTTCGGCGACATCGAGGATGCGCGTCCTCGTTTCGATGCCCTTTTTCATGCGCCCTCCTGTACCGCCGGTACAGTTTTCAGTTGCCGAAACGTTTTACTGATCGCAACCCGGCAATCGGAAAACGCGAGCAAGATCATGATTTCAATAGGCAATGTCGGCGACCAATCCGAAGTATACCGCAAGTCGCCTAGTTTGCCATGCAATTAAGCGCGAGAACTCTATTGCCGGCACCAAGTAGAGGTGACACCGGCCTCTATAGGGGCGGGCTTTTGAAATGGCACAATACAGACAGAAACTGCCGCAGCTCGGCAGCGGTACCTTCATCTCCGATGGCGGGATGGAGACGGTGCTGATCTTCCACGAGGGCGTCGAGCTGCCGCACTTTGCAGCCTTCACGCTGCTTGCCTCCGAAGAGGGGCGGCGCAGGCTGAGGGACTATTACGGGCGCTATCTCGATATCGCCAAGCGCCACGGCACCGGCTTCGTGCTCGACAGCGCCACATGGCGGGCCAATGCCGATTGGGGCGCGCGGCTCGGCTATTCGCCCGACAAGCTGAAGGCGGCGAACGAGGCGGCAATCGAGCTGATCTCCGGCTTGCGGCAAAGCTATGAGCGTCGCGGCATGCCGATCGTGCTCGGCGGCGCCATCGGCCCGCGCGGCGACGGCTACAAGGCGGGCGCAATGAATGCCGCGGAGGCCGAGGATTATCACGGCGAGCAGATCGCCACCTTTGCCGGGACCGAGGCCGACATGGTCAGCGCCTTCACGCTCACCAATATCGACGAGGCAATCGGCATTGCGCGGGCCGCCCGCGCTCACGGCATACCCTGCGCGATCTCCTTTACCGTCGAAACCGACGGGCGGCTGGTGACCGGCCGCAGCATCGAGGAGGCGATCGAGACGACGGATGCGGCGACGGGCGGCGCGCCGGCCTATTACATGATCAACTGCGCCCATCCGGCGCATTTCGACACGGTGCTGGCGCAAGGCGGCGCCTGGGTGAAGCGGATCGCCGGCATCCGCGCCAATGCCTCGATGATGAGCCATGCCGAGCTCGACGAGAGCGAGGTGCTGGATGCGGGCGACCCCGCAGATCTCGGCCGCCGCTACCGGCAGCTGATCGCCGCCTTGCCGCATTTGCGGGTGCTCGGCGGCTGCTGCGGCACCGACCACCGCCATGTCGCCGCAATCTGCGAAGCCTGCCTGCCGCAGGCAATGAGCGCTTGAGGGAGAAAGCGATGACCAGCCTGAGAAAGAAACTAACCCCGAGACGGCTGATACGGATGATGACGCATCACCCAATCTGGCCGAAGACCAAAAGCAAGGCCCGCCAATGCGCCGACGCCGGCATGATGCCCTTCGAAGCCGTCGACAGCCATCTGCTGCGCGACATCGGCATCGGGCCGCATGGGCGGCGATCGACGTGTGAGTGAGCGAATAGCGAGTAGTGAGTAGTCCGGGCGCGGTGCGCCCGCAGTGTCAGTGCTCGGCGCTCGCCACGGCATCCTTGCGCCGGTGGCCGCTGATTTCGGAACCGGCGTTCGGGGCGAAGCGCAGGTTCCAGATTGTGGCGGCGAGCGAGATGATCGTCACGACGATGAAGGCGGTCGAGAAATCGTGGAGCTTCGGCTGCTCGCTGCCTGAAATCGTCATCGATCCGTGCAGCGCCAAGGCGCCGATGCAGATGCCGAGCGACAGCATCAGCTGCTGGAAGGTGGTGTAGAAGCTGGTGGCCGAGCTCATGCGCTCGTGGCTGATCTCGTCGTACGCGATGGTGTTGTAGGCCATGAACTGGAACGACAGGAAGAAGGCGCTCAGCGTCAGCACCGCGAACATGACGCCGACCGGCCATTCCGGGGTGAAGGCGGCGCAGAGGCCGTAGCCGAGCGTGCCGAGCAGGCCGTTGATGATCAGGCTGTTGCGGAAGCCGAGGCGGCGGAAGACCGGGCCGGAGAGCGGCTTCATCGCCATCGAGCCGATGGCGGTGGCGATGACGATCTGGCCGGCGGTTGCCGCCGACATGCCGAAACCGACCTGGAAGAGCAGCGGCAGCAGGAAGGGCTGGGCGCCCTGGGTGATGCGCGTCAGCGAACCGGCGATGACCGAGGTGCCGAAGGTCGGCACCTTCATCAGCGAGAAATCCATGATCGGCGCCGGATGCTTGCGGGCATGGCGCAGATAACAGATGCCGAACAGCAGGCCGATGGCGATCAGGAAGACGGCGGCCGACGCCTCGCCCTCGCGGCTCGACATTTCGAAGCCGAACAGCAGCGATCCCAGCGAAATGCCGGAGAAGATGAAGCCGACGGTATCGAACGGGCCGATCGCCTTGCCCTTCACCTCGTCGATGAAGATCGAGACGAGGATGAAACCGACGATGCCGATCGGCACGTTGATGTAGAAAATCCAGCGCCAGTCGAGATAGGTGACGATGAAGCCGCCGAGCGGCGGGCCGATGATCGGGCCGATCAGCGCCGGGATCAGCAGCCAGGACATGGCATTGACCATATCCTTGCGGGCGACGCTGCGCATCAGCACCAGACGGCCGACCGGCATCATCATGGCGCCGCCGACGCCCTGGATCAGCCGGGCGACGACGAGCAGGAAGAGGTTCGGCGCCAGCGCACAGGCGATCGACCCGGCGACGAAGACGGCGATCGCCGAACGGAACACGGTGCGCGAGCCGAAGCGATCCGCCATGCGGCCGCTTGCGGGGATGAAGATCGCCAGGCTCAGAAGATAGGAGGTGAGCGCGATACTCATCGACGGCGCATCGACGCCGAAATCGCGCGCCATGGTCGGCAGCGCCGTCGCCAGCACCGTGGCATCGACGTTTTCCATCAGCATGGCACTCGCCACGATCAGCGCGATCGTGCGAAAATTCGGGGCGGCCCGGTCGGTACGAACGGGGTGGAATATCTGATCCGGCATCAGCAGGGATCACTCGCAATGACGCGGCGAAGCCATTGATGACGACAGGGCCGCAGATGTGAAATGGCATGATGCCACACGGGGGATAACGACGTGTATACGCCCGCAAATGTGGCAAAGGCATGCATTTTAGGAAATGCTGGCATGATGTAACCGAATGGCTACTTGGGTGGGTGCAGGAGGGTAGCGTAGTCGCCCTCGCATTCCCCCCATCGCCGTTTCCCGCTACACTCCACCCCCGGGTGGAGGTTTTCCCGCATGGCGAAGCTTATCTTTGAGATGAACCAGTCGATCGACGGCTATGTGGATCATGACCGGATGTCGCCGGAGCCCTTGTTCAGCCATTGGGTGAAGCGGACGCAGGAGCTGAGCGCTACCGTCTACGGGCGGACGATGTATGGGCTGATGCGTTATTGGGACGAGGATCAGGAGGGCTGGGGCGATGAGCACCGGGCCTTTGCCGAAGCCTGGCGGAAGCTGCCGAAATGGGTGGTGTCGCGGTCGCTGACGGAAGTCGGGCCGAATGCGGTGCTTGTCCGCGACAATGTGGAGGCGGTGATTGCAGGGCTGAAGGCGGAGCGTGAAGGAGAGATCACGGTTGCCGGGCCGGTGCTGGCGCATAGCCTGGCCGATAGCGGGCTGATCGACGAATACCGGCTCTATACGCATCCGGTCGTGCTTGGCGAGGGGCGGCCGTTCTTTGCCGGGCCGCGCCCGCCGTTGCGCCTCGCCGCCCATGAGCGGATCGTCGGGGATGTGGTGCGGCTGACTTATGTGCCGGCGTAGCGCCGGAAGCGGCTTGCGCCTCCTCTGCCCCGGCCCTACCTATTGAGGCATGAGCTCAGTACCGTCACAGAACGCGCCCCGCGCCGCCGTATTTCCGTTCGACAACAGCTATGCCCGGCTGCCGGCACATTTCTTTGCGCGCCAGACGCCGTCGCAGGTGGCGGAACCCTGGCTGATAAAGCTGAACGAGGAGCTCGCAGCCGAGCTCGGGCTCGATGTCGAGCGGCTGAAGCTTGATGGCGCGGCGATGTTTTCGGGCAATCTCGTGCCTGATGGCGCCGATCCGCTGGCGATGGCCTATTCCGGACATCAGTTCGGCCAGTTCAACCCGCAGCTCGGCGACGGGCGGGCGATCCTGCTTGGCGAGGTGATCGACCGGAACGGCAAGCGCCGCGACATCCAGCTCAAAGGCGCGGGCCAGACGCCGTTTTCCCGGCGGGGCGACGGGCGGGCCGCGCTCGGGCCGGTTCTGCGCGAATATATCGTCAGCGAGGCGATGTATGCGCTCGGCATTCCCGCGACCCGGGCGCTCGCCGCCGTCTCGACCGGGGAACCCGTCTATCGCGAACGGGTGCTGCCGGGGGCGGTGTTTACCCGCGTGGCGGCCAGCCATATCCGCGTCGGCACCTTCCAGTTCTTTGCGGCGCGCGGCGATACCGATGGCGTCAGGGCGCTCGCCGACCATGTGATCGAGCGGCATTACCCGGAGATTTCGGGCGCCGAAAACCGCTATCTCGCGCTCTACAAAGCCATTGCCGAGCGGCAGGCGGCGCTGATTGCCCGCTGGCTGCATATCGGCTTCATCCATGGCGTGATGAATACCGACAACATGACGATCTCCGGCGAGACGATCGATTTCGGCCCCTGCGCCTTCATGGATGCCTATGATCCCGGCACCGTGTTCTCCTCGATCGACCAGCAGGGGCGCTATGCCTATGCCAACCAGCCCGGCATCGGCCAGTGGAACCTGGCGCGGCTCGGCGAGACGCTGATCCCGCTGTTCGACGAGGATCAGGACAAGGCGGTCGATCTCGCCAATACGGTCATCAAGGGTTACGGCGAGCGCTTCCAGGCCCATTGGCTAGCGGGTATGCGCGAAAAGATCGGGCTTGTCTCCGAAGAGGATGGCGATCTCGACCTGATCCAGGCGCTGCTGGCGGCCATGCAGGCCGGACAGGCGGATTTCACGCTGGTCTTCCGGCGGCTTTCGAAGCTCGCGGGCGACGATGCCGCCGAGGGCGAATTTCTCTCGACATTCGACGGCATCGGGGAAGCCATGGGCTGGCTGGTGCGCTGGCGCGAGCGGCTCAGCCGCGATCCGCAGACGGCAGAGGCCCGGAGTGCGGCGATGCTTTCGGTCAACCCGGCCTTCATTCCGCGCAACCACCGGATCGAGCAGGCGATCAACGCCGCCATGGAAGACGGCGATTTCTCGCTCTTCGAGGCGCTGGTGAAGGTGCTGGCCAATCCGTATGAGGATCAGCCGGCATTTGCGGCCTATATGGAGCCGCCGAAACTGGAAGAGCGGGTGCTGCAGACGTTTTGCGGGACTTGAGGCGGACAAAGCCGACGATCTGTCCGGTCTCGGCCGGAGCCCCTTTCACCCTACCCACCGGGGTCGAGCCGACGGTCTCGACCCGTCCTTCGGACCCCCGACGGGGAGAAGGGAAGTCGCCCATCGACCGACCCTATTTGCCGTGACCTTCGTGACCCGAATGGGCGGCTGAGGTGGTCGCGGCACCGAGCGTCACCGTGCCCTCGAAGCTGGCGAAGGCTTGCAGGGTCTTTGGATCGGCTGTGGCTTCGGCATCCTTGAGAGCAGCGGCCAGCGCGGTCGCATCGGTGGTGGGGACACCGGCTTTGGTGAGCGCGTCCCCTTCCCTGATCGCATCGCCGCTGCAGAGCAGCGGACGCCAGCCGTGTTCCCCGTTCTGCAGCAGGATGCGGCCGCCGCGGCCGTCCTGTTGCCAGCCGGCGATGGCCCAGCCGCCCTGAACCGCGACGGGGCCGATGGCGAGCGGCTTGGCCGGGGTTTCGAACATCGTCTTCAGCACATCCGAAATCAGCTGCTGCGGATCGCCGGAGGGCGGCTGGTCCATTGGCATGTCCATCGTCGTGCCGTCGGGCATCTGCATGGTCTCGGCATGGGCGGTGATCGGCGCGGCCAGCGAGAGGGCGGCGGCGAGGAGGATCGGGACGGTTTTCATCATCGTCTCCCTTACGAGAACGCGCGCCGCAGCGGCGGCACGAAGCGGATGACGAGCTGGTCGAAGGCGATCATGGCAAGGATCGCGAGGCCCGTCAGCGGGAAAGCCAGCGAGAAGGCGAGCGCGATCACCCAGAGGCCGATATAGACCGAGCGCTGCGGCGGCAGCGGCGGCACGCCGACGCGCCCCAGCGGGCGGCGCTTCCACCACATGACGACGGCGGTGACGCAGGAAAGGATGATCGCCAGGCAGGTCGCCAGCATCAGGAACTGGTTGAACCGGCCCCATTCCTGCCCCTGGTGGACATTGATGCCCCATTCGATCGCCTTGCCGAGGAAGGGATAGGCGCCGAAGCTGATATCGACCAGCGGCTTGCCGGAATATTGGTCGATATGCAGCGTGCGCTCGCGGGAGAGATCGTCCGGGAAGATCGCCGCGGTATAGACGCCTGATACGGTTGACGGGATCGCCATGTCGAAGCCCGGGGTGACGCCCGCCGCCTTGGCGATCTCGACGGCCCTGTCGAGGCCGATCGGCTCTTTCGATTGGGCGGCGGCGATATCGGATAGCGGCACCGGCGCCTTCTCGACGGTCCAGCCGACCTTGGGCAGGATATCCTCCGTCACCTTCGCCGATTTGGGCACGTCGTCCCAGAGCTGCGCCGGATAGCCCATACCGTGGCTGCCGAGGAAGGATTGCACGTTGGCGCCCCAATAGCCCGACCAGGGCATGCCGGTGACCGCCAGGAACAGGATGAGAAGACCGGCAAAGGCGCCGGTGACGGCATGCAGGTCGCGCCAGAAGACGCGTCTGTCAGGCGTGCCGCGAACGCTGACGACGCCGCCGGTCTGGCGGCGCGGCCACCAGAGATAGATACCGGTGACGACGAGCACCATGGCAAAGCCGCCGGCGATCTCCACCAGGCGGTTGGCGAAATCGCCGAAATAGGCAAGGCTGTGGATGTGCTTGACGACGGTGTTGAACTCGTCGGCCGAGGCGACCGTGTCCAGCACCTTGCCATCATAGGGATTGACGAAAACCAGCGTCGGGCTGCCCTCGCCTGAGACCATGACGATCGCCGAGCGCTCCGGCGTCGCCGGGTCCCTGTAGGTGGTGACGACGGAGCCGGGGACGGCCGAGGTGGCGATATCGGCGATGGCCTGGGGGCTGAGCGGCTGGCCTGCCGGGGCGACGTCGTAGCGATAGGCGAAGAGGCTGCTGTTGATCTCGTCCTTGAAGAGATAGAGCGAGCCGGTGATCGCCAGATTGAGCATGAAGGGCACGGCGAGCAGGCCGGCGAAGAAGTGCCAGCGCCATATGGCGCGGTAGAGCGAGACGCCCGAAGCGGCGCTCTCCACCGGCTCGGTGGAGGTGATTGAAGACATGAGAGAATTCCAGATCCATGGCAGCGCCCGAGACGCAGCCGAAAGCGAAGCACGCCGCCAGGCCGGATGGCCGGGGCGCGGGTTCAGGCAGTCAGCGGATCTGCGGGTGGGGCGCGCGGCCCTGTATTCGGTGGGAACGGATCGCGGTGGAAGACGGCGGCGCGCAACGGCACCGCTTCTGAAACGGCATAGCCGAGCGGCGCACCCGACACATCGGCCGGAGACGGCAGCATCGCGGTGGCGCCGATGCGGCAGGCTTCGCATCCGTGATTGTGATCGGCGCCATGCTGGGTCTTGCCGCTATCGTCGGTGACGGTAACGCAGAGCGTCGGCAGGGTTCCATCCGGCAGCGCATAGGCGGAATAATCGGCGGGGCCGGAAAGCTCGGCTGCCGAGACCGGCAGCTGATGAGCAAAGCCGACGGAGACGAGCGCGATGGCGCATAGAATGCGCACCGCCCACTGCTCGAATCTGCGACCAAGATATTTCATGTGACCCCTGCCCTGAAGGCGCGGAAGGGTTGATAGCGGCATCGCCTTCAAAGCTCAATGCGGCATTAGCGCCGATCGCCATTTCGGCCCGTATCCAGCGCATGGCTGCCCTGCGCAGGTTGCGGCAATTGTGGCGGTTGAAAGGCAGAAGTCTCGCTCTATGTGCTTGAGAATGCTTGCGGTGGCAGCCTCCAGCCCTTGCCGCGGGCCTTTTCGCAATTCGATCCCGGCACCCGGGAAACCCTGCCCGCGCTCCGCCCCCCGGAGGCGGGTTTCAGCGGGAGATCCTTTCATGGCGATTGCCATAACCTCCATCCTCTTTCTTCTCATCGGACTGGCGCTTGGCGGCGGCGGGCTCTGGCTCGTGCTGCTCGGTGGCAGCATCTTCTACCTGTTCGCCGGGTTGATGTTCATCATCACCGGCGTGCTACTCTTCATGCGCAAGGCGGTGGCGCTCTGGGTCTATGCGGCGCTCGTCGTCGCGGCGCTGATCTGGGCCGTCTGGGAAGTCGGTTTCGACTGGTGGCAGCTCGGGCCGCGCGGCGGCCTGATCATCCTGCTCGGGCTCTGGCTGCTGACGCCCTGGATCCGCCGGCCGCTCGGTTTTGCGAGCCCGACCGGTGCCGTCTACAGCACCAATCCCTGGCCGCTCGGCGTGCCCGTGATCATCGCCATCCTGGTTGCCGGCTACTCGATGACCACGGATCCGCATGATCTTGCGGGCGACCTGCCGAAGGATGTGGTGGCGGCCGCCCCGCCCCTCGGCGGCGACGTGCCGGATGGCGAATGGCATCAATATGGGCGCACGCCTTTCGGCCAGCGCTATTCGCCGCTCGACCAGATCAATGCCACCAACGTCAAGGACCTGAAGGAGGTCTGGCGCTACCAAACCGGCGACGTCAAGCGGCCCGACGATGTCGGCGAGACCACCTATCAGGTGACGCCGCTGAAGGTGAACGACACGCTCTATCTCTGCACGCCGCATAACTGGGCGATCGCACTCGATGCCAAGACCGGCAAGGAGAAATGGAAGTTCGACGCCAATTCCGGCATGAACCCGGACCGTCAGCACCAGACCTGCCGCGGCGTCACCTATTATCACGACACGGCGACGGCAGCCGGCCAGCCCTGCGTCGACCGCGTCTACCTGCCGACCTCGGACGCGCGGCTGATCGCGCTCGATGCCGCGGACGGGAAGGTCTGCGAGAGCTTTGCCGACAAGGGCACGCTGCATCTCGAGACCGGCATGAAATACAATCCGGCCGGTTACTACTATTCGACCTCGCCGCCGGTTGCCGTTGCGGGCAAGTTGATCATCGGCGGGGCCGTCAACGACAATTATTCGACGCAGGAACAGTCCGGCGTCATCCGCGCCTTCGACATCAATACCGGCGCGCTGCTCTGGAACTGGGATTCCGGCAATCCCGATGTGACGACGCCGCTGCCGCAGGGGCAGACCTACACGACCAACTCGCCGAACAGCTGGTCGGTGCTCTCGGTCGATGAGGGCCTCGGCATGGTCTATATCCCGCTCGGCAACCAGGTGCCCGACCAGCTCGGGATGAACCGCAGCGCCAATGTCGAGAAGTTCTCGTCGTCTGTCGCAGCGCTCGACATCAATAGCGGGCAGCTGAAATGGGTGCAGCAGTTCGTCCACCACGATCTCTGGGACATGGACGTTCCGGCCCAGCCGGTGCTCTTCGACATGACCAAGCCCGACGGCTCGGTCGTGCCGGCGCTGGTGGCGCCCACCAAGCAAGGCGATATCTATGTGCTCGACCGGCGCACCGGCGAGGCGATCATTCCCTTCAAGGAAATCCCCGCCCCCGGTGGGGCGATCCCGGAAGACAAGACGGCGCCGACGCAGCCGATCTCGGATCTGACTTTCTCGCCCGATCCGCTGCAGGAAAAGAACATGTGGGGCGTCTCGCTGTTCGATCAGCTCGCCTGCCGCATCGAGTTCCACCGCTACAAATACGAGGGCCGCTACACGCCGCCGTCGCTTCAGGGCACGATCGTCTATCCCGGCAATTTCGGCACCTTCAACTGGGGATCCGTCGCCGTCGATCCGGAGCGGCAGATCATGTTCGGCATGCCAACCTATCTGGCCTTCACCTCAAGGCTCGTTCCGGCCGCCGACATTCCGCCGAAGGGACAGGACGAGAAGGGCAGCGAACAGGGCCTGAACCGCAATGACGGCGCGCCCTATGGCGTGTTCATGGGCCCGTTCCTCGGCCCGCTCGGCATTCCCTGCCAGGCGCCGCCATGGGGCTATGTCGCCGGCGTCGACCTGCGTACCGGCAAGATCGCCTATATGCACAAGAACGGCACCGTGCACGACATGACGCCGCTGCCCCTGCCCTTCAAGGTCGGTGTCCCCGGTATCGGCGGCCCGATGATGACCAAGGGCGGCGTGGCCTTCCTGGGTGCCGCCGTCGACAACTATCTGCGCGCCTATGACGTGACGAGCGGGACAGAGCTCTGGCAGGCCCGTCTGCCGGCCGGCGGGCAAGCGACGCCGATGACCTATACGACATCTGACAACAAGCAGTATGTGGTGATGGTTGCCGGCGGGCATGGGTCGGTAGGGACCAAGCCGGGGGATTATGTGATTGGGTATACGTTGCCTTGATGGTAGTGATGAGAGCAGTTTTGCGGCCAGTCCGCCTCAGTCGGTCGCGCTCCACTGACGCCCTCATCCCTGTACCCTTAGGGCTGCGCCCATGTCACCGGACGAGGGAAACGGAGGCACTCGGAGCCCCCTCATCCGGCCCTGGGGGGCCCCCCCCCCCGCCGCAGCCTCTCGCGCCAACATCCCCTCTCCCCCACGGGGAGAGGGTAGGGTGAGGGGGCTCCGGATTCTGACGTCAGCTCATTGCTCAGGGCATAGTCTGGCGAACACACCGCTGTTGTAGAACAGCACCACCCACTGCTCGCTAGGTCAGCACACCCCTCACCCGCTGTCAGCAAACCTAGCCACCTACCTTTTCAGCACAACCTGAAATACGCAAATCCAGCCTCGCGCAGGTTTGGCGGCCGATGGTCTGCGCAATCTTTGAGGGAGTCCTTTTCATGGAAATCAACGGCAGTGTTCTAAGCCTTTTCAATCCCTACAATCTTTCCGGCGACCAGCGCCCCAAGCAGCAACAGCAGAACACGCCGATGCAGGCCGAGAGCTCTGCGCGTGAAGTCGGCGGCGGGATGGCGCCGAGCTATACGGCGCCTTCGATTTCCAGCGTGATGTGGTCGATGCAGACGGCATCGGATACGACGATCGCGCAAGAGACGGACGCAGATGTCGAGGCCAAGCAGAAGCACGATGCGCTGCTCCAGGAATTCCAGGACTACGCCAACATGACGCCGGCGGAGAAGATCCGCAAAAGCATCCTCGACCAGATGGGCCTCAGTGAAGAGAGCCTCAAGGCGATGGATCCGGACGCCCGGGCGGCGATCGAAAAGCAGATCGCCGATGCGATCAAGAAGCAGCTTACCGGCATCGACGACGACGGCAAGGGCAGCCAGGCGACAGCAGACGTGCCGCAGACAGCATCCGACAATCAGACCACTTCGGGCTGACCGGTCCGGGGCCGATCGGCACAGTCCGACGCCCCTTCATAATCCGATTCAAGTCCATGCGGCGGAGATTCACATCTCCGCCGTATCGCTTTGATGGAATTGATTATTGCAGCATGCCGGCGGCGATCTTGGCGACTTCGGCAAAGACTTGATTGAGCTCGGAGACGGGCGCCGTCGCCTCGGCGATATAGGTGGCGACGAGGATCGGCGAGCCGCTTTCCTCCGGCCAGAGGACGGCGATGTCGGCGGCCGAGCCGTTATTGCCCGTGCCGGTCTTGTCACCGATCTTCCACTCCTCCGGCAGCCCAGCGCGCAGGCGGGCGGCACCCGTGGTATTCGCCACCATCCAGTCGATCAGCTGCGTGCGCGAGGGCTCCGACAGCACCGAGCCGAGGGTGAGATTGCCGAGCGTATCGAGCATCGCATCCGGCGTCGTCGTGTCGCGCGGGTCGTCCTTCTTGCCCTCGTTGAGCGCGGTCTCGATGCGGTCGAGGCGGGTCGAGGTGTCGCCGATCGAGCGCAGCCATTTGGTCAGCTCTTCCGGGCCGCCGAGACTTTCGAGCAGCAGGTTGCCGGCGGTGTTGTCGCTGAGCGTAATCGCCGCCTTGCAGAGCTCGCCGACGGTCATGCCTTCGGCGCCGACATGCTTCTCGGTTTCCGGCGAATAGGTGACGATCTTGTCCTGATCGTAGGTGACGCGGCGTTCGAGATTTTCCTCGCCCTTATCAACCCGGGCGAGCACCATGCCGGAGGCCAGGACCTTGAAGGTGCTGAGCAGCGGGAAGCGCTCGGTCTCGCGATTGGAGAAGCTGACATTGGTGCCGGTATCCATGACCGAGACGCCGAGGCGCCCGCCCGTGCGCTTTTCGAGTGCCGCCAGCTGCTGGTCGACATCATCGTCATCGGCCCGCGCTCCCGGCACCAGCATGACGGCGGGATAGAGAAGCGCAGAGCCAATCATCAGGCTCCGGCGGGTCAGGGCAATGGGCATGAAATCCTCCGGCAGAATCACCGGAGGACAGAATTAAGGAGCGATTGTGGCGCGATGTCGCCGCCTCAAAAAAGATATCAGGCTGCAGCCCTTGCGCGGCTGACCTCCACCGTCACATGCGACAATTCGCCGAGTGCCTCGAGCTTCGCCTTGTAGACTTCGGGCGCCTGCGGATCGGCGCTGACGAGGGCGACGATTGCCGCGTGGTGGCCGGGGCCGACCTGCCAGACATGCAGGTCGGTGATGTGGTCTCCGCCGGTTTCGATCGCCTGGCGGATTTCGCCGGGCAGATTCTCGTTTTCTTCCATCGCATCGAGCAGCACGCGGCCGGAGGATTTCATCAGGCCGTAGGACCATTGGGCGATGATGATGCCGCCGACGATGCCCATCAAGGGATCGAGCCACAACCAGCCATAGACGCTGCCAAGCGCAAGTGCGGCAATGGCGAGCACCGAGGTCAGCGCATCGGCGATGACATGGATATAGGCGGCGCGCATATTGTTGTCGGCGCCGTGGCCGTGATTTCCGGAGCCGTGATGGGCGTGATCCCCGTGGTGGTGGTGACCGTGATCGTGATCGTGGCCACTAGCATGGCCGTGATGATGGCCCTCGCCGCGCAGCAGCCAGGCGCTGACGAGATTGACGGCGAGACCGGCAACGGCAACGCCGATCGCCTGCGAAAAGCTGATCGGCACGGGATGGGTAATTCGCAGGAAGCTTTCCCAGGCCATCAGCAGGGCAATGATGGCGAGGATGATGGCGCTGGCGAAGCCGGCGAGATCGCCGAGCTTGCCGGTGCCGAAGGTGAAGCGCGGATTATGCGCTTGCTTGCGCGCATAGAGATAGGCGCAGGCCGAGATCAGCAGCGCGCTTGCATGGGTAGACATGTGCCAGCCATCGGCGACCAGCGCCATGGAGCCGTAATAGGTCCCTGCCCCGATCTCGACGACCATCATCACCGCCGTCAGCGCGATCACCAGCCAGATGCGGCGTTCGTTGCGGTCGTGATCGGCACCCAGGAAGACGTGATCATGTTCAAGCGTGTTTGCAGTCATTGCGCAGTCCTCAGGTCTCTAGCGGATATAGGTCCGCAGCACTTCCGAAATTTCTTCCACCGCCTCGGCCCGCGCCTTCTCATCGGCGGCGTGCAACACGTGTTCGTGCAGGTGATCGTCCAGCACCTCGCCGGTCAGCCCGTTCAATGCGCCGCGGATCGAGGCGAGCAGTTGCAGGATGTCGCCGCAGGGCCGTTCGGCATCGAGTGCGCGCTCGACGGCCTCGAGCTGGCCCTTGATGCGGCTGATGCGGGCGATCAGCTTCTTTTTCTGGTGCTGGGTGTGGGACATCTATGCTCTCGATTTACTATAGGGGGGTACCCTATCACGGGTATGCGCCTTCACGAAAGAGCCAAGCCGCCGCAGGTCCATCTTGAATTTATATAGGACTCCTATATATAAGCCTCATGGAAACGCCATCTGACCCGACCCCGATCTCACACCGCATCAGCGAAGGCCTGGCGCGTCTGGCAGCCGCGATGCGCAGCGACGACTGGATGCGCGCCGAAGCGACCGGCCTGAAACCGACGCAGCTTGCGATCCTCGATTACCTTGCCGGGCGCGACCGGCCGGTGCGGGTGAAGGAGATCGCCGTCCATCTCGGCGTCTCGCAGCCGACGGCGACCGATTCGATCGCAGCGCTGGAGCGCAAGGGCTATGCGGAAAAGGCGGCCGCAGCCGGCGACAAGCGCGCGGCGGCCGTGGTGGTGAGCGCTGCGGGACGCGCGATCCTGGCCGAGGCGAGTGCGGCCGAGGGATCGGCGGCAGCGGCGGCGCGGGCGCTGCCCGCCGGTGAACAGGAAGATTTGCTGATGTCGATCGTCAAGATGATCCGGCATCTCCAGGAGGCCGAGGCAATACCGGTGCAGCGCATGTGCGCCACTTGCCGCTATTTCCGGCCCTACCAGCACAATGACGCGGCCAGGCCGCATCATTGCGACTTCGTGAATGCGGCCTTCGGCCAACGCGATTTCCGCGTCGATTGCCGCGAACATGAAACTGCCGATCCGGCAACCCGGGCTGCCACCTGGGACGCCTTTCAAAAGGGATAGGCAGGCTCTCCAGGCAAACAGGAACAGGAAAGGAACCGACCATGTTCAGGCCTATACTGACCGGCGCGCTGATCGCCGGAACGCTGGCGCTCGCGCCGAATTTCGCTGCAGCCCATTCCGTCGAAGCCAAGCCGGACGACAAGGTGAAGGCGGCGTTCGACATCATCGAGACGCGGATCACCACGACCAGGGACAGCGCCACCTTCTCGACCCGCGTGCGCGGCGAGGCCGGCAGCGAAAAGCCCGCGGCGACAGGCAAATTCGCGGGATCCGGCGTCTATGCCTATGTCTGGCCGACCTCGCTCAACAGCGGCGATATCGGCTTCGAGAAGGACAAGGGGATCGTCGCGCTCGCCGTTACCTTCCATCCGGATTTCGACGATGCCGCCTATGGCAAGAAGAACCGCTCCGTCTGGCATCCGCATTGGGTGGTGCTGAACAAAGACAAGGCCTGCGCCGGCGGGCTGAAGGTCAGCGATATCCCCGAAGGCAGCAAGCCGAAGCTGCCGGCCACCTGGCCGGGCGTGCCGCTTCTGATCGACAGCCCGGAATATCCGACGGCGCTGAAGGGCGATACCGTCGACGTCACCATACCGCTGTCCTTGATCGGCGGCATCAAGGGCGCATCCTATGACGGCGTGACGGCCGGGCTGAAGATCAACGGCAACCTGCACTCGCCGCTGCTCTGCGTCGACAATGTCTTCAAGGTCGCCTCGGGCAATCTCAGCTTGCCCGGCAAGGTCATGCCCGCCAAGTGAGGAAGGCGCCGGTCCGCCAACTGCCATCGGCGGACCGGCATGTTCCTCTCTCCAGGCAAATGGAAAAGAGAAAGCCGCCCAGACTTACTCCCCCGCATGGGCCGTTTGCAACTGCGCCGAGGTGGGCCGGCTCAAGAAAGGATTTCAGCAATGCCGAACGAAACCGCCATTACCGCGCCGGAACTCGCCGTCAGCCAATGGTTCAACACCAGGACGCCACTGACCCTCGAAGGCTTGCGCGGACGGGTGATCTATCTTCACAGCTTCCAGCTTCTCTGCCCGGGCTGCGTATCCGAAAGCCTGCCGCAGGTGCGCCGCATCGAGCGGCTCTTCGGCAATACCGACCTGCAGGTCATCGGCCTCCACACTGTCTTCGAGCACCATGAGGCGATGACGCCGGTGACGCTGAAGGCCTTCATCCACGAATACCGGCTGACCTCGCCGATCGGCGTCGACCAGGCCGACGGGCAGTCGGATATTCCCGTCACCATGCGCCGCTACGGCCTGCGCGGCACCCCTTCCTCCGTCCTCATCGGCCGCGACGGCACCATCCTCCACCACGCCTTTGGCGTCGAAGACGACATGGCCGTCGGCGCCCGGATCGCCATGGCGCTGGCGGCGCCAGTGAAGGATGCGGGCGAGAGCGCGGGCGGCGGCGATGGCTGCGCGGATGGGCGCTGCGAAGTATCCGAAGCGTAATTGGGCCGCGCTACTGGCGCGCGGCCAAAAGAGCTAGACCTTGCTTGCGAAAATGCCTTCCAGGGGGCCGACCCGGCCCATGCCCAGCAGACGTTCGATCTGCTCATTGTTGAACAACTGGTGACGGTATTCTTCATCAAGCGTGCCTTGGGCAATCGCCTTCGCCAGGCGCCGCCAATGCCATGCGGCGCCGGCAGGCATCTGCGGATTTGCGGCAAGTGTCGCTGCCGCGTTCCGGTATTTCTGCTCGAACCTAACATAGCTCGAGATCGGGAAATGCAGGATCAGGAGATCTTCCGGAACGACCTGCGTTTTCAGATTCGGACTGGCAACGGAATGATGGCCGAGCGCAAGCTGCGCGCCGACGCCTCTGTGCATCATCTTCGGCCCGATCGCTCCAGAATAGATGGGCGTGCCGATCGGGCTGTTGGCATCAACCGGAGCACGCTCGATGTAAACGATCTGTTCGCGGAACCGCGCGGGGTCAAGCTGCCTGCCGTTCACGACCTCATCAACATTCTGCACGGCATTGTAGCGGCGAACGCTCATCATGTCGGCATGACCAGGATCGCGCAGCGATGACAGCGTTCCGCTGTAGGGAATCCAGAACTCATCGGGATCAATGTGCGCGACGTAATCAGGCGCCAGCTCATTGACGGCATAGTCCAGCATCCGCGCCGGCCAATTCGTGCTGCGAAGATCGAGACCCGCGTGAAGCAGGGATACGCGCGACGTCGAGGCCATACGCTCCTCGACAATCTCGATGCTGCCATCCGTCGAGCCGATATCAGTGACGACAATGTGATCGAAGCCGATCGAAAGGTGGTAATCGATGCAGGTGCCGATGCAGTCTGCCTCGTCGATCAGGCCGATAAGCGCAACAAATTTCATGAATGACTTCGCTCTCAAATTAGGGCCGAAACCAAATTTCGGCAGCCATGATGAATTGCAATTCCGCATCCCAGGCAAACCGCAAAAGCCCGGCGCCAAAGGGGTCCAGCCGCCCGGACACTATCCGATTCGAATGTCACACAAAAATGTGAATTCCTGCGGGTAAGCAGCCAGCGCGTGTAGAATCGCGCTAGACATAGCCGCGTGCTTCGCCTT
Organism: Rhizobium sp. FG96; assembly: GCF_057808655.1. Lineage (NCBI taxonomy): Bacteria > Pseudomonadati > Pseudomonadota > Alphaproteobacteria > Hyphomicrobiales > Rhizobiaceae > Rhizobium > Rhizobium sp. FG96. The sequence continues at coordinate 379,112 of NZ_JBMDIL010000001.1, forward strand.
CAGGCGGGATAGGATATTTACGATGGCCGACAGCTTTTTGTCTCAGGATGAGTTGCAGGCGCTCGGGCTGCGGGCGTTTGGCAAGAACTGCAAGGTCAGTCGGTTTTCCCGCATCTATGGCGCCCAGTCGATCAGCCTCGGAGATCACGTCCGGATCGACGACTTCTCCATTCTCAGCGGTGAGATCCGGCTGGAAGACCATATCCATATTGGCAGCCACTGCACGCTGCATGGTGGCCACGGCGAAACCCGGATCACGATGCAGAGTTTCAGCGGATTGTCGGCGCGCGTCTCGATCTACGCCAGAAGCGACGACTATAGCGGTGAATGGATGACGAACCCGATGGTTCCGGCCGAATTCACCAACGTGGTCTCCAAGGCTGTGACGATCGGCCGTCATGCCATCGTCGGGACGGGAGCGGTCGTCCTTCCCGGTGTGACGATCGGCGAAGGCGCTGCCATCGGGGCCATGACGCTCGTGAACAAGAGCCTCGACCCATTCATGATCTATGCGGGCAACCCGGCCCGGCCGCTTAAGCCGCGCAGCCGGACGATGCTGGAGCACGAAAAGGCCTTGCTCAGCAGAGATTAAGAGCGACCGATCACGCCGAGCGCAGAAAATCCGTGACCTTCTCGACGGTGTCCATTTCAAGATCGGGATAGATCGGCAGGCAGAGAACCTGCGAGGCCGCCTCGATAGCAACCGGAAGGTTCACCGCAGCGGCGGAGGGCAGGCTGCGATACATCGGATAGCTCGAGATCAGCGGGTAGAAATAACGCCGGGCATGAATGCCGGTGTCCTTGAGGCGATCATAGACCTCGTCGCGTGACATCGGGAAATCCGGCCGGATCAGGACCGGAAAATACGAGTAGTTAGAGACCGTTTCCGTCGATGGGCCGAGGCAGTTGATACCCTTGATACCGGCAAGCTGCTCGCGATAGGCAGCATCAATCCGGGCGCGAGCCTCAATGGCAGCATCGACATATTTCAGCTGAAGGACGCCAAGTGCGGCGTTGAACTCGCTCATCTTGCCATTGGTGCCGGGCGCAACGACCGCGACCTCGCTGATGTGGCCGAAATTCTTCAGATTGTCGATGCGCGCCTTGGTCTTGGCGTCCGGGGAAATGATCGCACCACCTTCGAACGTGTTGAAAACCTTGGTGGCGTGGAAGCTGACGACCGAGAGGTCGCCGTATTTCAGGACGCTGCCCTGCGCATCCTCGACGCCGAAGGCATGGGCGGCATCGTAGATGACCTTGAGATTATAGTTGTCGGCGATCCGCTGGATCGCCTCGACGTCGCAAGGGTGGCCGTAGCAGTGAACGGGCATGATCGCCGTCGTGTGCTGGGTGATTGCCCCTTCGATCCGCGCCGGATCGATATTCAGCGTCACCGGGTCAATATCGACGAAAACGGGCTGAATGCCGTTCCACAGAAGCGAGTGCGAGGTGGCGACGAAAGAGTATGGCGTGGTGATGACTTCGCCGGTGATGCGCAGCGCCTGCAGCGCAGTCAGCAGCGCCATGGTGCCATTGGCAAAGAGACTGACATGGGCAACGCCCAGATGCTCGGCGAGCCGCTGCTCGAGTTCCTGATGGAACGGGCCGCCATTCGTCAGGATCTTGCTGTCCCAGATCTTCTCCAGCGAAGGGATAAACTCTTCCAGCGGCGGCAGACTTGGCCGGGTTACAAAAATCTTTTCGTTCTTCATGAAAGTCACCCGGTGAAAGAATCCGTCGCGGAGGCAATGAGCGGACTGTTGCACTCATAGCTTTTGTCAAACTTGCCTCGGCCACTCCGGGGATTTTTGGCACCTCGTTATCTTCGCCCGACATGTCAAATGCAAAAGCCAGGCCGGCACCGGCAGTGTACCATCCCTGTCGGCGCGTTTTCATGGGGATGCAACGGCTGACACCGAGCGGCGATGCGAGGTTTCCCGATGGAGAATTCCGGGGATGAACAGCAGGAAGTAAAGGCCGAAGCGGTGGCATCCGCCGCTCCGGCACAAATGGAACCCACGTTGCGGCGCCTGCCGCAATCCGTCCGCCGGGCGCTCGGCTGGTGCGCAATCACCCTCGCCGTCGCCCTGATTTTCAGCCTTTCCTCGCTCGCCGCCTGGTGGCCGCGATGAGCGGCCGGATCGAACGCGGCACACTCGCCCTCATCTGCATCGCAGCGATCGCCGGGCTGATCTATGTGTTTTGTTAGGACGAATAGTATGTCGAAACGCGGCTCAAAGCTGCTTGGCGCGCTCAGCGGTGTTGAGAGAATAGAAGCCTTTGCGCCTGGTTGATCGAAGCATCGTCCCAATCAACCTCGCGCTTTGATGCCGGCATTATTCGCTGGGTGGTCTCATTGTCGAAGAACAGCGTCCCATGGATTCCCATTGCCTCTCGCTTGAGGATAGGCCGCTCCCAAATCGGTGCCAGCAGCCGGCCGGCTTCATCATCACCGATCCGTGCGATCAGATCTTCGATCAGCTCCATGTCTTGGCCGTTCGGAAAGATGATGGCGTATTCCTGCTCATTGGCTTGGAACACACTGAAAGTGGCATTTCGAGCATCGTCAACGATCAGGATATTCTTCATAGCAATATCGTGACAGTAAGCGATGGAAGCGGCAACGGCTCATCGAAAAGGAAAATTCACCTGTCCGGTAGCCAAAGCAATGAAGGCCGTACCGACCTGCACCGAAAGTGGCATTGACAAAATCCGCGATCTGGAGAATCTATCATCCCATGATCAAGAACGCGCACATCACCAGCACGTATTTTTGGCTGTACCTGTAAGGGGCGGCTCGACAGATCATATTGTCAACAAGCCGCCGTCAGGCGGCTTTGTTGTATCGGCAGCGTCCTGACGGCAGAAATAGAAAAGGACGCGAAGGTCATGATTGAAATCGAAGACAGCGAAATCTCATTGATACGGCCGCCCGTGGTGACGATCCGCACGGCAAAGCCGCGCGATCTGCCCGAACTCAACGAGATGATTGCCCTGCTTGCCGTGCATCACGGCGATGCGGCCGCCTCGACGCCGGAGCAGCTGGAGCGCGATCTGTTCGGCCCGGTTCCATGGATCACCGCGCTGGTTGCCGAAACCGACGAGGGCTTGATCGGATACGCCATCCTCTGCCCGCTCTACCGCGCCCAGGAAGGCAAGCGCGGCATGGACCTGCACCATCTTTTCGTGCGCGACGGCCATCGCGGCCATGGCATCGGCCAGCATCTCGTCAACCGCGCCCGCGAGACGGCGAAGACCGCCGGCTGCGACTACCTTTCCGTCAGCGCCGCGACCGGCAATATCCAGGCGCACCGCTTCTACCAGTACATGGATTTCACGGCGCGCCCGGTCACCGGCATGCGCTACATGCAGGCGCTCGCCTGAGCGCCAGCAAGGCTTTTCAGCGGATCACCGGCTCGCCGTGGAAACGGCGCCGGGACGGCTTCGAGACGCCGAAGCCGACTTCCATCATCAGCCGCGGCGCTGTTTTCGGCACCGTGCCCATGTGGAAACCGAACGGATCTTCGACGAAGCCCTGTCCGGCCTTGCCGGTCAGCGTCACCGCGCTGTCACTGCCGTAATAATCGAGGATCTCATCGGCCGGGTGGCCGACGAGCAATGTCAGCTGGTGCTTCATCCGGCGCCGTTTGTGGCTGCCCCTGACATAGATATGCGGACCGGTGTCCTCGTCGACATCGACGAGATAGAAGAAGAATTTCAGCATCCGCCAGTCGTCGAGATCGAAGTGATACTTGTCGAGCGAGGCAAGGCTGCGGTCGGCCTCGCTGGCTTCAGTCGGGAAGCTCCACCAGATGCGGGTGGTGATGAGCTGCGCCTGGGCGCCGAGATAACGCCGGGCGACCGCAGATAGCAGCGGATCCTTCTGCACGGCGAGCACGGCATCGCAATCCAGCGCGCGCTCGAAATGGTGGCCGCTCAGGAGCGCGCGGCCAAAGCGCTTCTCGGCATCGCGGTGCTCGGATGCGCGAAATTCCAGGCGGCGGTCGAAATTGCCGAAGCACGGCGTCTCCGCGGCAAAAGCGGCGATCTCGCGGTGGATATGGCCGGGCAGGACGAGCCCCGAAAACAGCCCCTCTCCCTCAAGGCTATCCACGACATGATCCACCTCGACGCCTGAAAAGAGCGACGGCAGCAGCTGCGGTCCGTCATTGACGCGCTTGGCCGTCAGCCAATGGGCGCGGCGGCCGGGAATGGTGCGCGCCAGAAGAAACATCGGCAGCCAGGCCGGGTTTTCCCTGATATCGGCGAGATAGGTGGGGATGCGCACCGCCATGCGGCGCAGCTTGCCACCCTTGCGGGCGACGGCTTCAAGATCATTCGACGAGGAGACAGACATGCCGTGCATTCAACTATCCTTTTCTTTCGGAAGACCAGAGTGTTCTTCAGTCAGTCGCGGACGAGAGCTTGCCAGGGCGGCAAGTATTGAGCAGCGCGAGCAAGATTGTGCTGCAATGCGGCATTTCTTTGTTGATAGGAAAATGGCTATACTTTTTGAAACTAAATATAACCATGACGGGACGATGGATCGACTTGCAACCTTCTCTGCCGGCTGCATTCGCCAAGCTTTGCCGAAGAAGACGGGAACCGCGATACTTCTTTCGGATTAACCCCTGGAGATCGGCGCAGTCCTGAGGAGAAAAGCGTGAGCGAGACGAAAGAACAGCTGGCAGCGCTCTACCGCGGCTATATCAATTGCCTGAACGCGCAGGACTGGCCGCAACTCGGGCGCTTCGTCCATCCCGACGCGGAACATAACGGCCGGCCGCTTGGGCTGTCCGGCTATCGCGCCATGCTGGAGAAGGATTACCGGGAGATCCCCGACCTGCGCTTCACCATCGACCTCCTGATCTCCGACCCGCCGCATATCGCGGCGCGGCTCGCCTTCGACTGCGCGCCAGCGGGAGAATTCATGGGACTGCCGGTGAATGGCAGGCGCATCGTCTTTGCGGAGAATGTCTTCTACCGCTTCGAGGACGGGAAGGTGCGCGCGGTCTGGTCGGTGATCGACAAGGCGGCGATCGAGGGACAGTTTGGCAAGCGCCAAACTTAGCCAATGGCGAAACAACCCTGCGTTGACTTAATGAGGGCACCAAGTTTATTCTTGCTCTGCGCATTTGAGTACGCAAGGAGGGGCCTTTGGCGGACAAAGATCAAGTGAATGGCAAGAACGACACTCTTGGAGTGGTGTCGCCTACTCTTTTCCAGGAAGATCAGTCATTGGGCGACCCGGAACCGCCTCTTACCCAGCCCAAGGATCGTGAAGAAACCCGCAGAACACTGGCCCTCATATTGATCTGGACATTTAGCGGGATGATCATTCTGGCACTTCTGGCTGCGATCTTCGGGCCTATGATTTGCAACTTCGACAAACAATTGCTGGCTGAGACCCTAAAAGTCATTATCCCACCAACGATCGCTTTGGTAGGAGCCGTAACAGGCTTCTACTATGGTTCCGAAAGAAAATAAGGGCCTGCTTTGGCCCCTATTTTATCTTATCGGAACACAACTTCGCGAAGCCGGTTTGCGTCATCCTCCAAAAGCACTCTCTCGCCTCTCTTTTGAGCCTCTTTCAAAAAGAGCTCAGTGCCCAACGCTCTTCGGATCACTTCCGACGCGGTTACGCCGCCCATCTCTATGGACAATTTTTCAATTGTCTTTCTCGCTTCAGGCGACAGGCGCAATGTGAGTTTTGTAGCTGAATCTGTCATAGTCCACGCTCCAGTGAGCCAAAAAGCAATCAATCAGCCGTCAATACGACGTCGAATTGACATCTAACATGGGGCGTTTCAACGTACTCGTCAACTTCTTTCATGGCTGCGGCATACCCCGCAGCCAGATCAAACAGCGGGTTACACCGCACAGAGATCACCGTTTCGGCACTGCCTTCAGATAGGCGGCGATTGCCTCGATATCGCTCTTCGGCAGGTGGGCGATGTTTTGCTGGACTTCGGTCATCGAGCCGCCGGCCGAGTCGAAATCCGGGGTGAAGCCGGTTTCGAGGTAGTTGGCGATGTCGGCTTCGCTCCAGTTGCCGACGTCCTGGCCGCCGGGGGTGATGTTGGGGATGCGTCCCTCGCCTTCCGGGTTCGGCGCGCCTGCGAGCCACATGTCGGGCTTGAAGCCGCCCAGCGCATCGCGCGGGGTGTGGCATTCGCCGCAATGGCCGGGACCTTCGACCAGATACTGGCCGCGCTTCAGCTTGTCGTCGGCGTTCGCCAGCACGACGCGCGGCTGGTCGTTGAAATAGAGGAATTTCCAGCCGCCAAGCGCCAGTCGGATATTATAGGGGAACGGCAGTTCGTGCGGCGGGGCGACATTCGTGCTCTTCGGCAGCGTCTTGATGTAGCCGAAGAGGTCGTTGACGTCCTTGTCACTGAGGCGCGCATAGGAGCCGTAAGGGAAGGACGGGTAGAGATGCTGCCCCTGCGGGCCGACGCCGCGCTTCATGGCATTGCCGAATTGCGCCAGCGTCCAGGTGCCGATACCGGCCGTCTCGTCGGGCGAGATATTCGGGACATGGAAGGTGCCGAAGGGGCTCTTCAGCGCGAGGCCGCCCGAGAGCGTCAGCTTGGCATCGCCTTCAGAACCGGGCGCCGCATGACAGCTGACACAGCCGCCCGCCCAGAACACCATCTCGCCGTTCTTCACATCGGGCGCGCCGAGATCGGCCCAGTGGCTTTCGGGCAGCGGATTGGGCGCGGTGATGAAATAGAAGGCCGCGCCGCCGATGATGACGGCGCCGATCAGACAGAGCACGAAGCGGATGAACCTGCGGACCATCGGCCGCTACCCCCATGTTTTTACCGGATATCCCGGCTGAAGATAAACCGGTCCGCACCCGCGGCAAGGCAGGGGCGGACCGAAAGCCTTAAGGATGGGGAAGACCTACCGCTATTCCTTGATGCGGTAGGCCTGATGACAGCCGCCGCAATTGGCGCCGAGCGTCTTCAGCGCGCCGCCGACACCGGCCTGATCTGCCGGAAGCTGGGCCAGAATGGTGTCTGCGTCAGCGCTCAGCTTGTCTGCCCGCGCCTTGAAGTCCGCCATGTTTTCCCAGATCTTCGGGCTGGCTTCCTTGTCGCCCTGCTCGGTGCCCGGCTTGAACTGGTCCGGGAAAGCCTTGGCGGTTTCCGAAATGGTTGTGAGCGCGGCCTTGACGGCCTCGGCATCGTAGGGCTTTTCGCCCTTGGCGATCGCCGTCATGGCTCCGACCGAACCGCCGATCTTCTTCATCATGGCTTCACGCGCTTCATGCGTGCCGTCCTGTGCGAAGACCGCCGTGGCCGCCATTCCGGCAACCATGACAGCTGCCGCTATCGCTTTGAACTTCATAGTGTCGACTCCTCTTGGATACCGAGGGCTTAGAATCCCGGCGCCTCTTATTCGCGGCCGCATGATGGCAAATTTATGCGGGCCGCGAAGTAACAAGTGGGTGATATGACAGGGATTTCAAATTGGTAGGGTGCTAGCGAGAATGGCGCCGCCGCGCCCGGAGCCTCCTCATCCCGCTGACGCCACCTTCTCCCCGAGGGGAGAAGTGTCCCGAAAGTTTCAGGCGCAACTTGCTGCGGCGGGGATGAGGGGGCCACAGGCGCAAGGTTCCGCTATGCCGCCCGGAACTCGATCGCCCCGTTGTTCACGAAGCAGGTCTTGTCAAACAGGCCGAGGTCCAACGGGTTCGGCAGCCTGACGTCGCCGATATCCGGGCAAGGCTTCAGTGCCGGATCATAGGACCGGTCGATCTGCGAGATGAAGACGATGACTATGCCCCTTTCACGCGCGAAAGCTTTCAGGGCGCGGACCTGGGTCATCAGATCAGGATTGTCGCGCTTCTGGTCGAGGCCCTGCAGATAATCGATCACGGCGAGCGTGCCGCGCGGCGCGGATGCAAGGCGGGCGGCGACATAATCGGCGCTGATCGCGTCGGACGTATCGAACTCGAACAGGTCCCGGAAGCGCTCGATATCCGCGCCGATCGCGGCGAAGCGATCGAGAACGTCCCGACCGGTATATTCGAGCGTGAAGAAGGCGCTGCGATTGCCGGATTTCATCGCCTCGACGGCGAGCTCCAGGCTCATCAGCGTCTTTCCGTGGCCGGGGCGCGCGCCAAGAAGCACGAGATCACCGGGGTCAAGACGCGCGAAAAGCGCGCTGCCGGGCAAGACTTCGGTCATCCTGGCGGAGAGCAGGCTCCAGCCGCCGAAGCCTTCACCGGCGGCGATCCGGTCAAGCGCTTCATGAAGCGGGATTTTCTCTTGACGGGAAAGCAGTCTTGCCTTGCGTTTCAGGCGATAGACAGGTGCAGACAGTTTCATCAAAACCTCCTGATGCGAGCAAATGCTGCATTCCCTCCTTATGCGTCATGCCCGAACAGTGGGTTCGATGGTCAGATGCCCTGCATGATCGATACTTTCCCGATGGAGGGGGGAGGCACGGGCGGCGCCAGAATCAGATGATAGCTCAATTGCCGCCCGCCGAGAATGACACTTCCGTTTGCCATCCATGCCAGGCCGTCAGCACCGCAACCAAGATCAGCAGCGCACCGGCGACACGGCCGATCAGGATCGTCGCGGCGGGGTTGGCGATCAGCAGCGTGCGGCTGCGGTCGGCCGTGAAGGCGACGGCGCCGTAGATGGCGAACTGGGTGGCGAGCGTCATGGCGCCCATGATGACGCCCTGCATCCAGATCGGCCCATAGGCGGGTTTCAAGAATTGCGGATAGACCGCCAGCATGAAGAGATAGGCCTTGGGATTGATGAGGCAGGTGATGGCGCCCTGGCGGAATGCGCGCCAGTCGGTGCGCACGGCGCCGTCGCCGACGGTTTCCACCCGGATCGAAGAGCGGATCAGCGTGAAGCCGATCCAGACCATGTAAGCGGCGCCGATGAAGAGCAGCGGCGCGAAGAGCGAGGGCAGCAGGCTGGCGAGAATGCCGACGCCGATCGCGCCATAGAGCGAATGCACCGCCCCGCCCGCCATGATGCCGGCTGTCGCCGCCATGCCGCGGCCCCTGCCCCCGGTCAGCGCATTGGCGAGAACGAAGAGCATATCCATGCCGGGAACGATGATGATGCCGAAGAGAAGGGTGAAGTAGAGCCAGAGGTTTTCGCTGTAGGTCATGTCAGTTGCCTATTCGATGTCAGGCGGCGCATTCCTGTTCTCCGCCTGTGATTTCAATCCGATAGGCAGGTGCTATACGCGTGGGCAACTGACAGTGTATTGTCAGGAGCGTTTCAACGGGCGGGCAAAATGCGCAAGGCATCGCGGCTTTTCGAGATCATCCAGATTCTCCGGCTTTCGAAGAAGCCAATGACGGCGCAGGCGATGGCCGAGCGTCTCGAAGTGACGGTGCGCTCGATCTATCGCGATATCGCCGCGCTGCAGGCGATGCGCGTGCCGATCGAGGGCGGGCGCGGCATCGGCTATATCATGCGGCCCGGCTTCGACCTGCCGCCGCTGATGTTCTCGATCGAGGAGACCGAGGCGATCGTGCTGTCGCTGGCGCTGCTTGAGCGGACCGGCGACGAGGAGCTGAAACAGGCGGCGCGGCGGGTTAACCAGAAGATCGCGGGCGCGGTCCCGGCGCCGCTGCGCCAGGCGATGGAAAGCAAGGCGCTCTACGCCTGGGGCACGGTGGCGCCGCCGCCCGCAAGCTTCGATCTCGGGCTGGCGCGCCGGGCGATCCGCGACGAGCAGAAACTGGTGCTCGACTATCGCGATGAACTCGGCCGCGCCACCGAACGCGTCATCCGGCCGATCGCGCTGATCTACTATTCGCACTATGCCAATCTGGTCGGCTGGTGCGAGCTGCGCCAGGCGATCCGCAATTTCCGCAGCGACCGCATCGCCCATTGCGAGGCCGGCGACGCCTTCTTCCGCGGCGATGGCGACAGGCTGCGCGCCGACTGGATGAGAGGCTGGGCCAATCCTCCGGCCTGACATCAGGCAATCTTCGCCCTATGTTGCGGTTATCCCCGAGGAATCAGCATGGGAGTGAGGAATGCGCAAGGCAATCGTCGTCTGGGGCGGATGGAAGGGCCACGAGCCGGAGGAATGCGCCGCAATTGTCGGCGACATGCTGCGCCGGGAGGGTTTTTCGACCGAAGTTACCGGCGATCTCGGCATTTTCGGTTCGCCCGACATCGCCAGAGCCGACCTGCTGGTGCCCATCATTACAGGCGAGAAGCTGGAGAAGGCGCATGCCGATGCGCTGGTCGAGGCGGTGCGCGGCGGGCTGGGGCTCGGCGGTCCGCATGGGGCGCTGGCGACCTCCTTCAAGGAAAGCGCGCCGTTCCGCTATGTCTCCGGCGTTACCTGGGTCTCGCATCCCGGCAACATCATCGATTTCCGCGTCAATATCACCAGGCAGAGCGATCCCCTCGTCTCCGGCATTCCGGATTTCGACTATCGATCGGAGCAATATTACCTGCATTACGACCCGACCGTCGACGTGCTGGCAACGACGACCTTTTCCGGCGAATACGACGAAGCGGCGCGCAATGTCGTGATGCCCGTCGTCTTCAAGCGCCATTTCGGCAGCGGCCGGGTGTTTTATTCCGCACTCGGCCATGTGGCGGCCGAATACGAGCATCCGCATATGCGCGAGATCCTGCGCCGCGGCCTCTTGTGGGCGGCGCGCGGCTGAGCTGCCGCGCGCCTTCCGTTTTCAGAGATTGGCGCCGCCGGAGACTTCGATGCGCTGGCCGTTGACCCAGCGGTTTTCGGCCGAGAGCAGCGAGGCGATCATCGGGCCGAGATCTTCGGCGAGACCCGGGCGGCCGAGCGCTGTCTGGTCGGAGACCATCTTGTTGTAGACGGGGTTGTCGCGCACGATGCCACCGCTGAAGTCGGTCTGGACGGCGCCGGGGGCGACCGTATTGGCGGTGATGCCGCGCGGGCCGAGCTCCTTGGCGAGATAGCGGGTGAAGACTTCGATCGCGCCTTTCACCGAGGCATAGGCAGAGATGCCGGGAACGGTGAAGCGGGCAAGGCCGCTGGAGATATTAATGATGCGGCCGCCGTCGTTGATCAGCGGCAGCAGCTTCTGCGTCAAGAAATAGACGCCCTTGAAGTGGACGTTGACGAGCTCGTCGAAGGCCTCTTCCGTGGTCTCTGATATCGGCGCGTGATAGCTGTTGCCGGCATTGTTGACGAGGTAGTCGAAGCGATCGGCGTTAAGCGCCCGCAGCGCCTCTTTCACCTTGCCGACGAAGGCGTCGAAATCGGCGATACGACCGGTATCGAGCTGGATGGCAACGGCCTTTGCGCCATGCGCCTCGACGGCAGCGGCGGCGGCTTCGGCTTCTGCTTGATTTGCGCGGTAGGTGAAGATCACGTCGACGCCGCGGCTTGCCAGCGCCTCGACCGTGTTGCGGCCGATGCCGCGGCTGCCGCCGGTGACGATTGCGATCTTATGCTTTGAATTTACTTGGTTTTCGCTGGACATCCTGGCATTCCCTTGTTGGAGTGGATGCCTAGACGGTAGGCCCGCGGCCGTCTTTTGTTGATGCCGGAACTCTCGAATTTCTTGCCTATTCCTCCAGCCTCCTTGCGGGATGGCGCGCAGCGGCGCATAGCTTGAGGCAAGGAGTTCCAGGCCATGCTGACACCATTGAGACACGCCATCCTCGACTATATCGACAGGCTCGCTGGCGATGCCGAAGGGCGCTTCGAGACGCCCGTGAAGGCCCTCTCCGTCTCGCGCGTCAGCCAGCCGGTCATGCCCCGCCACATGATCTACCGGCCGACGATCTGCATCGTCGTGCAGGGCGCCAAGCAGATCATGGTCGGTGACCGGGTGTTCGGCTATCGCGAGATGCAGTCGCTCGTCGTCACCTTCGAGGTGCCGGCTCTCGGCCAGATCACCGAGGCCAGCAAGGAGGCACCCTATATAGGCCTCAACATCGATTTCGATGTGGCGATCCTGCGTGAGGTGATGGAGGCGATGGAAGAACCGCCGCGCCCGGCAGGCGAAGGCGCGGCCGGCGTCTTCGTGCAGGATTTCGACGGGGTGCTGGCCGATTGCGTGCTGCGGCTGGTGAAGCTGACAGAGACGCCGAAGGCGATCCCGGTTCTCTATCCCGCGATCATGCGCGAGATCTGCTACTGGCTGCTGACCGGGCCGAACGGCCGCGAAGTCTGCAAGCTGGCGCTGCCTGGCAGCCATACAAGGCGGATGACCGACGCGATCAACCTGCTGCGCGACAATTTCACCGCACCCATGCGCATCGAGCAGCTGGCGGCGGCAGCCCGCATGAGCCCCTCCTCCTTCCACCAGCATTTCAAGGACATGACGGCGATGACGCCGCTGCAATATCAGAAGAATTTGCGGCTGCTGGAGGCACGCCGCCTGATGGTGGCCGATGGCGCGAGCGTCGCAAGCGCCGCCTATCAGGTGGGCTATGAAAGCGCCTCACAGTTCAGCCGCGAATATTCCCGCACCTTCGGCACGCCGCCGAAGCGCGATGTGACGGAGATCAAGGCAATGCCGTTCCAGGCTGTGGCTTAAACGCGGAGTTGATCCTATCGATCCGATGGAAATCGAAATTCGCTAAATTGCAACCCAAGATAATGGGACTTTGTTTTAATTCACGTTGCACAGTTCTAGCCAGAAGGCGTGACTAACGACGGGTGTGAACAAGCGATGAGCGGGCTGATTTTCGTTGCCTTTGTGGTCACATTCCTGCTGATCGTCGGATTATTTGCTTATTTGCCGACAGTGCTCTTCTGCATACTCATTCCAACAATAGCGTACTGCGTGCGGGCGTGGCACCCACTGGCCATCGCGGTGCTCTTTTCTTTCTATGCTGGCATCCCGTATTTTCTATGGCATCAGGCCGGAATCGCAACGGAGAGAGCAGAGAACGCCTATCAGGCGAATATCAATGCACTGCCGAGGCTACAGTTACCAGCTGACCTACCGGATACAGTGCTAGTTAAAACGCAGCACGATGTTACGTTACAGGACTTTCACAACCTGAGCTGCGGCATGAAAGTTCATCCGGGAGAGAACGACTCTCGGGAACTCACGCTAAGTCCAACAACACCGGCTCGCTACCTGCTCTTGGATCTCTCGCCGGATAACCCCTTGCCCGAGCCTGGCCTAAGGCCGCAGGGTAGAGATGGTCCATTTGCCCTGTTTCTTGTTGAGGCGGAGATACGCACCCTGATCAGATATCATCTTAAGGTGCATTTTGGCCGGCCGACTTTCCCGCCAATTCTCTCCATGTGCGGGTGGGCGCGGGAGAGAAATATCATTCGCGACCACGATCCGCTCGTGGACAACGCAGTGATCTTCATGCGCGATACTCTGGGCCGCTGTGCCGATTTTGCGCTCTACAAAATGTAGTTTGTATTTGTCGCAGCGTTCGCCCACCAGGCTGCTCTAAGCCGGGCCCGCGAAGCGGGCGGATGCCTCATACCCGAAGCACCCGCCCGTTCCGCTTATTCGGCAGCCTTGAGCGAGGAAATGATGCCCTGCAGCTCGGCGCCGTGGGCTTCCTGCGTGCCCTGCGAGCCCCAATAGGTGATGACCAGCAGTTTGCCGGCCTTCGGCGAGAGCAGCGAGAGGCCGACATTGACGTCGCCGTCGTCGTCCTTGCCGGTCCAGTCGAAATTGGTCATGTCCATGCCGTTGATCTGCTCGTCAGACTTCTTCTGCGTCGAGCCGTCGATCTTCACGCCATTCTTCTGGAGGAAGGCGATGGCGTCGTCGATGACCTTGTCGGTGGTCTTCTCGTCGGCAACATCGATCGACAGATAGATGGCGGAATCTTCAGAGGTCGCCTGGATGCCGGTATCGGTTTCCTCAGGGTTCCAGCTGTCGGGAATGGCGATTTCGGCGATCGGCGCGTCGCCCGGGAATTGCAGCGTCTTGGCCTGAGCGATACCGGGCAGCAGCGCGGCGATGACGGCGCCTGCAAGCAAGAATTTCATAGTATGGTGTCCTCTATGGGAGTTGGGGGGCAACAAGCCATAGCGCAGCTCAGTTAATGGAAATCAGGATGTTTCGCATCGCGATGCCGGTTTCGCGCCATCTGCCCAAAAATGGTCCAGCGGCACCTCTCAATCCAGGTCCTCCGGAATGAAACCGCCGGTCTGGCGGCGCCAGAGACGGGCGAAGAGACCGTCGCGTTCGGCGAGTTCAACGGGCGCGCCCTCCTCGATGATCCGGCCCTGATCGAGCACCACGATCCGGTCCATGCTGGCAATGGTCGAGAGGCGGTGGGCAATGGCGATCACCGTCTTGCCCTGCATCACCAGATTGAACCGCTCCTGGATCGCCGCCTCGGATTCGCTGTCGAGTGCCGAGGTCGCCTCGTCGAGCACAAGGATCGGTGCATTCTTCAGGAGCACGCGGGCGATCGCGACGCGCTGGCGCTGTCCCCCGGACAGCCTGATGCCGCGGTCGCCGACAAAGGCCTCGTAGCCCTTGCGGCCGTCGCTATCGGCAAGGTCGGCGATAAAGGCATCGGCCTTGGCCATACGCGCCGCTTCCTCGATCTCGGCCTGCTCTGCCTCCGGGCGGCCATAGCGGATATTGTCGCCGACCGAGCGGTGCAGCAGCGCGACATCTTGGGCGATGACGCCGATATTGCGGCGCAGACTCATCTGCGTCACCGCGCGGATATCCTGACCGTCGATCAGGATGCGGCCATCGGGGATATCGTAGAAGCGCAACAGCAGATTTGCGAGCGTCGTCTTGCCGGCACCCGACAGACCGACGAGACCAAGCTTCTCCCCGGGCCGAACCGTCAGCGAGAGCCCATCGATCACTGAAGGTCCCGATTTGTAGGCGAAGCTCACATTCTCGATACGGATTTCGCCGCGCCCGACCTTCAGCTCCGCGGCATCCGGCCGGTCAATGATATCAGGCGGCGTCGTCATGACGGGCATGGCATCCTTGATCGTGCCGACCGCCCGGAAGATCTGCTCGCCCAGCGACCGGCAACCGCTCAGCACCATCGCCCACGCGATCGCCGACGCCTATGTCTCGGTGAAGACCGCCCGCCCTGAAGCAACGACCGCGCTCTACCGCGTTGCCGGCGCCATCGACCAGTTCCGCCTCTCGACCGACATCTTCAAAAGGCTGGAAGCGGCAGTGACGCGCGCACTCGCAAACGCGGCCGACGCCTCGTTCCGCGACCCCGCCCGTGCATCCTTCACCCTCCTCTCAGCCCTCGCCGGCCTCTCGCGCGGCAGCTTCGCCGGCCTGGTGGCGGGTCCCGAGGTTTTGGAGCGGTTCCGCGACGAAGCGCGACTGCTGGCTGCAGCCTATCTGCGGGCGGCGGCGGAAGGGTAAGGCTCAGACGAAAAAGACCCGCCGGCATAACCGGCGGGTCCTTTGATCTTGCAGTCTGGATACTCGCCAGACTGGTGACAATCAGAACTTGACGTTCCAGCCAGAGCGCAGCCACACGTTCGGATCATCGCCTTCCGTCGTGACATTGACGCCGAGCGAGGCGGTGCCGCCGGCAACGTCGAATTCGGTGCCGATGGCGCCGCGCAGCCAGAGCTGCTTGACGTCTTCGCCGGCGAATTCGAAGGCCGAAAGGCCGACAATCTCGCCGCTCGTGCCCGCGGTATGCTTCTCGAAGCGATAATCGACTTCGGTACGCGCCGTGAGGCGAACCGTCTGCGTCAGATCATGGATGTAGTCGATGCCGATACGCGCCACCGTCGAGTGGTCGTTGACGGAATCGAAGGCCGAGGGGAAGGAACCGCCCTCTTCCGTGTAACCGTCCATGTGCGAGTGCGCGTAGGTCAGGCTGGCATAAGGCGTCAGCTTGGTGTCGGCGATGGTCGCGGCATTCAGCCAATCGAAGCGGATCTTGGCGCCGTACGTCTGAACATCGGTCTCGCCATGCGAATAATCCATCGAGCTACCGTTCAGATAGCCGCGATCGATGTTCATTCGGCCGGTCGAATAGTAGCCGCCGATCGTCGCATACACATTGCTGCTTCCGAGTGCGATTGTGGCTTCCGGCGCCATGTAGAATGCCGCCTGATGGAAGTCGCCGCCGGTTTCGATGTCCTGCTTGGTGTAAAGACCACCGCCGGCAAAGCGAGCGGTTACGCCTTCGGCAATACCGTAGCCGAAGGTCACGTCGCCGATGCCGACACCGCCGTTGGAAACGCGGCTGTCGTCATAGCCGATGTCGGCGGTGAAGGCGACGGAGCGCTGGCCGAGGCCGAGCAGGTCGCGCATCGGCTCACCGTGGGCGCCCTGCAGGACGGTGTTGGCATAGCCGAGGCCCACCTGCGCGGAGGGCTTGGCAGCAAGCGTCGTGTTGTACTTCTCGACGTCGATAATGCCGGAGCCGCCCCGCGCAATGTACATCGAGCCGTTTGGACCGTCACCGACGATGGCGTTGCCGTCACTCGATATGCCGGTGGCGTTCACTGTAGCATTGGCCGCGACATCGACACCCTGTTCGATCAGCCAATCCTCGACCGTCTGCATGCCGTCGCTCTCGGTCCAGCGGAAACCGTGTGATTCGCCCAGCTGCACTTGACCGACGACGACCGAGCCATCGCCGCTGACAGCCTTGGCATCGGAAGTGATGCTGTCCAGCGTGTCGATGCTATGCATTTTCCCGTCTTCCCAGCGGAAGGCCCGGTCGACACCATCGGTTCCCGATTTCCCCACAATAACGGAACCGTCATCGTTTGCCGCATTTGCGAGCGAATAGGACTGGTCGGCGAGTACGCCGAGACTATCAATGTCCTGCCCTTCGTCCGTCCAGCGGACCGCCTGTTTATAATTGTCAGCGTCGGTGGAAAAACCGACGATGACCTTGCCATTGCGGCTGATGCCAGTGGCCTCAGAAGAGCTATCGGCCTCCAACCCGTCGAGGGCCTGCATCGAGCCCTTCCAGCGAAATGCCTGTGTCGTCGTGACAGTCGAAGTTGCACTTGTGTCGGGGTCGTCTACGAAATTTCCATAGCCAACCACGATCGCGCCGTCGCCGCTGACGCCGGTGGCGTAGGATGCGTAGGAACCCGCGAGTCTGCCCAGATCCTCGGCCACGCCGTTTGTCCAGCGAACGGCGCGTACGGTAGAGCCGTTGTCGGAGTAGCCGACGACCACAGAGCCGTCGTCATTGACCGCATTGGCTCCGGTGGACGAGCTCCCAATCGACCGCTCGACGAGGTCCGGAGCATCCAGAAAATTCCAGTCGTCAGGAGCCTTCCAATAGAAGCCCAGCGAGTCTTGACCGGAAGAGGCGGTGCCGATGACGACCTTTCCGTTGCCGCTGATACCGGTGCTGTTGACGGAAAAGCCGTCCTTACCGATCGGCTGAAATTTATCGCTGCTGCTATCTGCGCGTGCCGCACCGGCCACCATCAATCCGGCTGACAGAACCAGCGTCAATGCCGAGGTCTCCAACAGGCGACGGCCGGCGATACCGGCGCTCGGCCGGCGGTTGTTCTTCATCATCATCTTAAAGCTCACCCTGCTTTATCAATTACTTACGAATGAAATAAAGTGTGCATCCGCTAACTTCCGCCCCTATGGCGGCGGAATATGCAAGGTTCGAGCAAACGGTCCCAAAAATGTCAATCAGGTTGCATTTTTGAAAAAACTATACAAAGGGTTGCTGTATTAGCGCAATTTCCGCGCTAGCACGCATGCAACCTGCGGCAGAGACGCCCTTGTAAGAACATGATGAAGAACTGGATCAGTTTCAAAATGACGCACTGGCAGGACGAATACGTCCGCAAAGTGCCAAAAAAGGTCCGCGCCCGGCAGACTTGGGGCGTATCCGGACCCATGCCCGGCGTCCGCGCCGCGCCATATTCAGAACGAATCGTCGACAGCTTGCGCTCGATACCGCTGCCGTTTGCTGCCTGCTACTGTTGAAATACTGTATTTTTCCGCTGTGATCGCGATGCTCGACGAAAACACAACTTTGCGCACGCGACCATTTACCGCCGTCACCGACGGCAGTAATGCGACTGGCAATGCCTTCTGCCAAATTACTTCTTCTTGACGTCGCTCTCGCTGGATTTGACCTGCGAACCGAGCGTCGGAGCGGCCTTTGGTGCGGCCTTGTCCTTCTTCGGCTTGCGCGTCTCCTTGTTGCTGCGAACCTGACCCTTGGCCATAATCTGCTCCTCCTGTTGAGCCCTAGATAGCAGCCTATCCGCAGAAAATTGCAAGCGGAAGCGCAAAAACATCTCGTCACGCATGCCCTGCTAGCCACAAACAAAAACACCCGGCGCTTTCGCACCGGGTGTCATGAAATCCGTTCTGTCCGAACCGATTACTTCGTGGCTTCTTCGTAGCGCTCCAGGACGTAGTCCCAGTTGATCAGGCTGTCGACGAAGGCTTCGAGGTACTTCGGGCGGGCGTTGCGGTAGTCGATGTAATAGGAGTGTTCCCATACGTCGACACCGAGGATCGGGGTGGCGCCGTGGACGAGCGGGTTTTCGCCGTTCGGGGTCTTGGAGATTTCGAGCTTGCCGTTCTTGACGGAAACCCAGGCCCAGCCGGAGCCGAACTGCGTTGCGCCGGCATTGGCGAAATCAGCCTTGAACTTGTCGTAGCCGCCGAGGTCGGAGTTGAAGGCCGTTTCCAGCTTGCCCGGCAGCTTGTTGCCGCCGCCGCCCTTCTTCATCCACTTCCAGAAGTGGACATGGTTGTAGTGCTGGGCAGCATTGTTGAAGAGGCCGGCATTGGTGCCGAAGGACTTCTTGACGACTTCCTCGAGCGAAAGGTCGGCCATGCCTGCTTCAGCAGCCAGCTTGTTGCCGTTGTCGACGTAAGCCTTGTGGTGCTTGTCGTGATGGAACTCCAGCGTTTCCTTCGACATGAAGGGCGAAAGCGCTTCGTAGTCGTACGGGAGTGCGGGCAATTCGAAAGCCATTGTAAGTCTCCTCTTGGCAATGGGTTGCGTGATCGGCAGGTGAGGCGGAACATAGGAGCCGAAGCAGGGCGTGGCAACGGCGGAACGATCAAAAAACGGAGCGTCAGAGGAAAAATTGCCTTGATTGCGGGCTTGGCTTTCTGCCCCCAAATCACCGATGATGCCGATGCAAAACCGGCAGGATCCGCAACAGCGAACTGAACGAGGCCATGATGCAGAGGAATAAAATCCGCTTTCTCCCCGCCCTCCTCCTGACTTTTGCGGCCGGCAGCGCCTCCGCCTCCTCGGACGACGCCTGGAAGGATTTTGCCGATGACGTGGCGGCGAAATGCAAGGAGGCGGCGACACCCTCGCTCGAATTTGCAAGAGCCGTCGTCGATCCGTTCGGCAGCGAGCATTACGGGCTGGCGCTGGTAACGGGCAAGCCGAAGGGCGGCAATGGCTTCGTCACCCATATCTGCGTCTACGACAAGCAGTCGAAGGCGGCCGAGATCGGCACCGAACTGAAGACCGACGAGCTCGACCTGCTGCCCGACGAATGAAGACTGGCAGCGCCGGTAACGAATCTTAAAAAACTGTTGATTTCATGGAACGATGCTTTGACAGGCGCCGGTTTTCGCGGCCTAGATGCGCATACAAGTTATCCGGGCAAAGATCGTTAGAGCAACCTTTGATAGGATCAACTTAATTAGCGTGAATTGATAGTTTCAGACTGCTTTTTGACATTCATTTTCTGGGGCGCGTGATGGTCATGAGTTTTTTCCGCCGGGGCGAAGAGCCGGGCAAGACGGATATTCGCAGCACTGGCCAGGCCTACCGGCCGGTCTCCATCACCGAGCAGCCGATAGCGCCGCAGCCGGCAGCCCCGCAACCCTACCAGATGCCGGAGATCGATGACTTCCAGGCTTTCGGCTCGGTGCTCGAAGAAAACCAGCGCAATTCCAAGGAACTCGTCGCCGGCCTTTCGGCCTTGCAGGATCGCGTCTCGGCGCTGATCGGCGCCCATGACCAGTCCCTCAACGATACCGGCAGGCTGCAGGCCGAATGCGCGCGTATCAGCTCGCTGCTCGATTACGAAAGCAGCGCGCGGCGCAAGGCCGATGCGGACAATGCCCGGCTCGCCTCTGAAAACAAGGACATCCGCACCGCCAACGGCCAGTACCGCGTCGAGATCGAGGCGGTGCGCGACGAGCTGACCAAGCTGCAGAACGTCCATGGCGTGACCTGCGAGGAATTCTCGATCATCGAAAGCCGGCTGATCGACGCGGAGCGCGAGCTTGCCGCCCGCGCCATGCAGTATGACGAGGCCTCGACGCTGTTGAAGCGCGCCCAGCAGGATCTGGACAGCCGCAGCCGCGAACTTTCCGCCACCCGCGACAAGCTGGACAGCGAGACCACCGCGCTGCAGCTTCTGACCGAAACATCGCGGCGCGAAAGCGCCTCGCAGGCACGCGACATCGCCCGGCTGACGGAAGAGCGCGGCCACCTGAAGGCCGGCCTGATGGAGCAGGAAGGCCTGGTTTCCAACCTGCAGACGGCGATCGCCAAGCTGAAACAGGAACTGTCGCTGGTCGAGGAGCGCCACAAGCGCGCCGAGGTCGAGCTGCACACGATCACCACCTCCTCGGCGCTTGAGATCGCCCATCTGACGACGAAGAGCGACGCTGTCGGCTCTAAGGCAGAGCTTGTCGAAAAGCTGCTGATCACGGCCAACGGCCGCAACAAGATGACCGACGAGGAGCTGCAGTCGGCGCGCGGCGAGATGAAGCGGCTGAAATCGGAGCTGGCGGCAACCATTTCGCGCGCCGAGCGCGTCGAGGACGAGCTGCGCCGCACCCGCGTGACCGGCACCGAGAACGAGACGGCCCGCCGCGAACTCTCCGCCTATAACAACGAGCTGACCGCGAAGCTGCGCGAAGCCGAAACGCTGCGAACCCGCCGCGACCGCGAGGCCGATGCAATGAAGCGCGACCTCGACACCCGCATGGACAGCGACCGCCACGAGATCGGCCAGCTCAGAAACAGCCTGGAGATCGCCAAGTCGGAGATCCGGCAGCTGCGCGCCGAACGCGCCATCCTCAACGGCCAGCTGGAAGTCGCCCGCGGCGACAGGCCTTCAGCGCCGGTCATGGAAGAAGCGGAAGAGCTGCGCATGCCTGCGGCCACCTACTCGCCGCTGATCGATATTTCCGAGAAGTCGCTGCGCTCCGCTGCCGATGGTTTTGCGGGCGAACGGGAAATGTCCGGCGAGCCGATGCGCGTACCGCCTGCGGAGTAAGGCGCTACGCTCATTTTGAAGGCCTTGTTTTCGCCGGGATTTTAAGGGTTTCTTAAGAGGATACCGACCGGAGGAAAACCATGGCGCTTGGCGCATCTCACCGCCTGCATGACGGCATCGAAGCCGTCGAAACGATGACCCGCTTTGCGCTCGCGGTCCTCGCGCTCGCATCCGGCGTCTATACCTATCTGGGCGTGCGCAGTCTGCTCGACGGCTCGCCGACCTCCACCTTCTTCGCGGCGCTGATCTATTCAGCCGCCGTCTCGGTGGCGATCTATGCCTTCTGGACCTATCTCGCCCGCTTCTATCCGCATGTGACGACAGTTGCGGCACGCACCGCGCTGCTCGGCATCATGGCGCTCGGCTGCGCGATGATCATCGCCATGGCAAGCTGGCTGAATGCGGCGGCGCTTGCAGGTTCGGCGGCCCTCGAACAGCACCTTGCCGAAACGCTGGAAGACTATACCGGCGACCTCGACCGCGCACACCAGAATGCACTCGCGGCGCAGAGCCTGCTGCCGGATATCCAGCGCACGCAGGAACGCTTCCAGCGTCTCGCCGATCAGGAGCGCGAAACCGGAGCGCTGACCGGCACGACCGGTGCCGGCAGCGTCGTGCAGCTGCTCTCGCAGATGGCCTCGCAGCTCACCGAATTGCAGAACAACATCAATGCCTCGCGCGAGCGCGTCACCACCCTCTTCGACGATGGCCGCAAGCATCTGGAAACGATGCGGACGCTGGTTTCAGCGCCAGGCGCCATCGATCAGCGCGCCGACCAGTTCGCGGCCGAGGTCGTTGCACTCACCGGCGTCATCACCTCGCTGGAACAGACCTCGATCGCCCCTTCGGTCAAACGCGCCGCCGAAGACCTGTCGCTCGGCTTCATCGCCCCGGTCGCCGATGGCCGCGAGGCGGAGCTCGCCAATCGCCAGGATCAGGTGATGGAGACGATCCGCTCCTCGGTTGCGGCACAATCCAAGGTGCTTTCGCAGGCGGCCGACCAGATTCTTGCGCGCGAACCTGTGGGCGAGCGGCGCTTCGTGCCGCTGTCCTCGGCAGAAGCCGTGCTGCGCTATGCGTCCGACTTCATCCCCAGCTGGGCGGGTGCGATCTCGATCGACCTCTTGCCCGGCGTGCTCGTGCTGATGCTGTCGGTGGCGCATGGCGCGCTGCGACGGCAGGAGCAGAAGATGCCGTTTGCCGAGCGGATTACCGCCGCCGAACTCTTGGAAGCCATCGAGGTGCAGCGTGCATTGCAGGCGCGCGGCATCGATATCGAGGCGGTCGTTGCCCGGGCAGAAGCGAAGGCGGAGGGTCACGCGGAAGCGGCGTCCGAAGCGCATGCCGCCGATGCGCATGAGACGGAGCCTTCCAACGTCACCAACCTCGACCTGCCGGGCAAGCCGCCGCGCAAGGGACCGCAGGCATGAAGATCGAGGCGGCGGGAGACCAGCTGAAACGCAAGCTGCTTTCGATCGACGATTCGACGCTGCCGCGGCTCGTGCTGCATGCGCTGATCGCCGCCGCGGTCGCATTTCTGGTGATCGACTTCCGCAACCTGATGACCGCCAATGCCGAGCTGCCAGTCTTCGATCCGGCGGCCCCCGACAGCATGCCGGTCCTGCCGCCCGTATTGACCGATGGCGAGCCCGACAACGCGCCGTCCGAAATCACCACCAGCGTCGAGCTGCTGAAACAGCCGATCACCTTCGAGCTCCAGCCCGGCGGCATCCTGCTGGCGCGCGGCGCGATCGATTATGGCGCGGCCGGACGTTTTCAGAAGGAGATCGAGGCGCGCGGCGAATACGTAAAGACGGTGTCGCTGGATTCGCCGGGCGGCGCCGTCGGCGATGCGCTCGCCATATCGAAGCTGATCCGTGAGAAAAAGATCGGCACAAAGGTCGTCAAAGGCGCGCTCTGCGCCTCCTCCTGCCCGATCGTGCTCGCCGGCGGCATCACCCGCAACGCCGAGAACGGCGCCGTCATCGGCGTCCATCAGGTCTTCAACGGCTCGAAGGAGAAGCTCTCGCCGGAGCGCGCCATGTCGGATGCGCAGCGCACCACCGCCGACGTCACCCGCCATCTCGACGAGATGGGCATCAAGCCTGGCCTCTGGATCCACGCGATGGAGACGCCGCCCGACCGGCTCTACTACCTGAAGCCCGAAGAAATGAAAGAATTCGCGCTGGTGACGGGACCGGCGAAGGTGACCGCGGCGGCGATGAAGACGAAGTGAGCCGGATAGGCTTTGCGGCTGGAACTGGCTTCACCGTAAATTAGATTTCGTTATTCTCTATAAATTTAGTAGTATTTATCTCGCGATCTCCGGACCGCGCGCTAGGCTTTTTGTCAGTCGCGCAAACCCGGAGGACTTCCGCATGAAAATCGACATCCGCAGACGGGCGCTTCTGCACACTGCCGCCCTCGCGCTCGCCGCCACCAGCTTCTTCAGCCTTCACGGCGCATCGCTTGCCGATGACGCCGCCCTCCCCAAGGACGTTCCGGCAGGAACAAAACTCATCGTCGCAGACCAGAACGAGAAGCTGCAGACGATGATGCGCGCTTCCGGCGAGCACGCGAAGCTCGCCGCCGACACGACCTATGCGAATTTTGCTGGCGGACCACAGATTCTCGAAGCCTTCCGCGCCGGTGCGGTCGATCTCGCCACCGTTGGCAACGGTGCACCGATCCAGGCGCAGGCAGCCGGCGAGGACATCCCGATCGTCGCGGCGATCGCCCAGACCAGCGCCGATTATATCCTGACCGTGCGTCCCGGCCTGACGATCAACAAGCTCGAAGACCTCAAGGGCAAGAAGATTGCCTATGCCGAGGGTTCCGGCCGCCAGCCCTTCGTGCTGTTCGCGTTGAAGCTCGCCGGCCTGAAGCGCGACGATGTGGAACTCGTGCCGCTGCGTGTTCCAGATTTTCCGGATGCGATCCGCACCGGCCAGGTGGACGCCGGGCCGCTGATCGAGCCGCATGTCTCCCGCTATCTCGCCGATTTCAAGGATGGCAGCGTGCTGTCGCCCGAAGAGCATGCGCGTTTCCCGCGGGCGTTGAGCTATCTCTATGCCAGCCGCGCCGCGCTCGACGACCCGGCAAAGGCCGCCGCCATCCGTGATTTCGTGGCGCACTGGATCACCGCCAACCGCTGGTCGAAGGAGCAGCCGGACGCCTGGGTGGATGCCTATTACGTCAAGGCGCAGAAGCTCTCGAAGGCGGAAGGCGACGCGATCACCAAGGCCGAGGGCGATGACAGCTTCCCGCTGCTCTCCTCGATCGTCTCGCGCCAGCAGGAACTCGCCGACCTGATCTATGCCGCCGGCGACCTTCCCGAAAAGCTCGACGCTTCCAAGGAATTCGACCTGCGCTTCGACGAAGTGATCGCCGCCGCAAACCGCACGAACTGACGAAACCTGAAACAGGGAGGCTTTCCATGGCCGCACACTCGCAGATCGACCAGCAAGCCTTCGCCGACCGTTGGGGGGCGGTCCATCGCGGTGACGGTAGCGTAAGCCGCCCGGCAGCCATTGCAGGCCGGGCAAAGCCGAAGCTGACACCGAAGCGGCTAAGCTCGCGCGGCATGCTGCTCGGCCCGATCGCTCTTCTCGTCATCTGGGAGATCGCCTCGCTGACCGGGCTGCTCTCGCCCCGTCAGCTGGCGGCGCCCTCGACGGCGGTGACAACCGGCTGGCGGCTCTTTGCCGACGGCACGCTCGGGCCGCATCTCCTGGCATCGGCCGAGCGTGCCTATGCGGGGCTGGCGATCGGGGTGGCGATCGGCGTCGTCCTGGCGCTCGTCTCCGGCCTCACACGCTTCGGCGAGGCCTCGATCGACGGGCTGGTGCAGATCAAGCGCGCCGTGCCGACCCTGGCGCTGATCCCGTTGGCTATCCTCTGGCTCGGCATCGGCGAGGCGATGAAGGTCGCGGTGATCTCGCTCTCGGTGCTGATCCCCATCTACATCAACACCCATGCGGCGCTGCGCGGCATCGACCTCAAGCTCGTCGAGCTTGCCCGCACTGTCGGGCTCAGCCGCGCCGAATTCGTCCGCCGCGTCGCGTTGCCGGGTGCCCTGCCCGGCTTCTTCACGGGGCTCAGGCTCGCCGTCACCACCTGCTGGACCTCGCTCGTCGTGCTGGAGCAGATCAACACGACGCAGGGCATCGGCTATCTGATGAACCGCGCCCGCGACTATGGCCAGACCGATATTATCGTCGTCGGCCTCATCATCTACGCCGCGCTCGGCCTCGCCTCGGATGGGCTGGTGCGGCTCTGGGAGCGCAAGGCGCTCTCCTATCGGAAGGTGATCGGCTCATGAACCTCGCTCCGAAACATCTCGATTTCGAGGCGCGGCCGGTTGCCGTCGAAGCCCGCGGGCTGACGCGCAAATTCTCCGGCCGTACCATTCTCGACAACCTGTCGATCGCGATCGGCGAAGGCGAGTTCGTCGCCCTCATCGGCCGCAGCGGTTCCGGCAAGAGCACGCTGCTGCGCGCTTTTGCCGATCTCGACGACGATGCGGAAAAAGAAGGGGCGCTTTCGGTTCCCGAGAGTTCCTCGGTGCTCTTCCAGGATTCGCGGCTGCTGCCCTGGCAGACTGTTATCCGCAATGTCGAGCTTGGACTTCACCTGCCGGCCGCCGAACTGCGCGAACGCTCCCGCAGGGCTCTTGCCGACGTCGGCCTTTCCGAGCGCGAGACGGCCTGGCCGAATACCCTGTCCGGCGGCGAGGCGCAGCGCGTGGCGCTTGCCCGTTCTCTCGTACGCGAACCGAAGCTACTGCTCGCCGACGAACCCTTCGGGGCGCTCGACGCGCTGACCCGCATTAAGATGCAGGAACTGCTGCAATCGCTCGTTCGCGCGCACAAGCCGACCGTGCTGCTCGTCACCCACGATGTCGACGAGGCCTTGCTTCTCGCCGACCGCGTGCTCGTCATGGAAGACGGCCGGATCAGCCACGAGCGCCGCGTCGATCTCTCCCACCCCCGGCGCCAGTCCGACGCCCGCTTCGAACAGCTGCGCGCCGAGCTTTTATCGGCACTCGGCGTCTCATCCCAAAAGGACCACCCCCGCCAATCCGGAGACAGATCATGAGCCGCCAACTGCACCTCAACCTCTTCATCAACGGCCGCGGCCATCACGAAACCGCCTGGCGCCATCCCTCCTCCTCCGAACTGGCGCTGACCGATATCCGCTATTACGAGGATCTCGCCCGCCGGGCGGAGGCCGCGCTCTTCGACGCAGTGTTCTTTGCCGATACACTGGCGATCGGCGAAGGCGTGGAATTCAGCGCCGCAGGCAAGCTGGAGCCGATCACCACGCTCGCAGCGCTCGCCCGCGCCACCGAAAAGATCGGCTTGATCGCCACGGCTTCAACCACCTACACCCAGCCCTATAATCTCGCCCGCCAGTTTGCCTCGCTCGATCACATCAGCAATGGCCGCGTCGGCTGGAACATCGTCACCAGCTGGGTCGGCGGCGCCGGGCCGAATTTCGGCTATGACCGCGGTATCGAACATGCCGAGCGCTACGAGCGCGCCTTCGAATTCGTCGATGTCGTCGGCAAACTCTGGGACAGCTGGGCCGATGACGCGGTGCTCGACGACCGCGAGGGCGGCCGCTTCGCCGATTCGTCCCGGATTACCCCGATCGATTACCGCGGCAAGTGGCATACCGTTCGCGGACCGCTCAACATCTCGCGCGGTCCGCAGGGGCGGCCGGTCTTCGTGCAGGCAGGGTCCTCGCAGACCGGCCGCCAGTTTGCCGCAGCCCATGCCGAAGCGGTGTTCACCGCCCATCTCGAAAAGGCGGCGGCAATCGAATTCTACAAGGATCTGAAGACGCAGGCCCTGACGCTCGGCCGCAGCAGCGACCAGCTGGTAATCCTGCCCGGCATCAGCCCGACGATCGGCTCCACCGAGGAGGAAGCCAAGCGCACCGAACGCGAACTCAACGAGCTCTCCGAGCCAAGCGTCGGCTTGGCGCGGCTTTCCAACCGCTTCGGCGGCTACGACTTCTCGCATCTCGATCTCGATGCCGTGCTTTCGATCGACGACTTCCCGGATCCCGCAACGGTTCAGGCTGCCCGCAGCCGCGCCGAAACGATCCTGGCGCTGGTGGCGCGCGAGCGGCCGACGCTGCGCGCGCTGCTCCACAGCCTCGCCGGCGCGCGCGGGCATTTCGCCACTTCGGGATCACCGGAACAGATCGCCGGTATCATCGAGGACTGGTTCCGCTCCGGTGCCGCCGACGGATTCAACGTCATGCCGCCGATCCTGCCTTCGCAATTCGAGCTCTTCGTCTCCGAAGTGCTGCCGATCCTGCAGGGCCGCGGCCTCTTCCGCCGGTCCTACGAGGCATCGACGCTACGGGGACATCTGGGGCTCGATCGCCCGGAGAGCCAGTATTTCGGGCAGAAGCCCTCGAAGGCGATCGCCTCCTGAGCGCAAACAAAAACCGGGGCGAATGCCCCGGTTTCCTTTTCAAGCCGTTCGGCTCAGTAGCGATCGTAGCCGCCCCAGCCGCGTTCGCGGTAATAGGGGCGCGGGCGTTCCCAGCCGCCACCCCAGCCCCAGCGCGGCGGCGGAGGACGGTGCCAGTAACGGACCGGCGGTGCGTAACGGCGATACTCGTTGCGGCGGCATTCGCCCCAGCGGGTCATGTGCCAGCCGCGGCCGCAGGCATAGTCGACCTTGGTCACGTCGGACGTGACAGTCGTGTTTGCAGTAAGCGGCGCAACCGGCATCGCTTCAGCGGATATCGCCGAGAGGCCTCCGATAACGAGCGCTGCTGCCAGCGTGATGATCTTCATTGCGAATCTCCAAAATTTCCAGCCAGGATGGAGCTTCTGCCGATCGCGCTGAACCGGTGATGAACCTGACGTTCATCTGAAATAAGGCAGTTCACTGCTGATGCGTCTGCACCAGCCTGGAGGTCTTTTCCGGATGGATTTGCGGCCAGTTGCTGTTGGGCGCAGGTGCGCTGCCCATCGCCGAGATGGAGACAACGATTGCCGTTACGGCCGAGAAGAGCACGAGTGCATAGGTCATGAGCTTCGATCCTTCGGGGTTGGTTCCCAGCCACCCTGGCGCGCAAACTGCTCCGGGAGGATGAATCAAAGCCTAAGCAACATGGTTAAACCCACGTGTTTTTCCCGTTAAGGAACAGCGCGGGGGATGAAGGGGCACGATCCGGGTTCATCCGGAACTTTTCTCAGCCCCCGCGTGTTGTTTCCCGAACGTCGGTTTCGGGGAAATTTCATGACGCTCGATTTCCTGTTTTTCGTGCTGGTGGGCTTCTGTGCGCAGATCGTCGATGGGGCGCTCGGCATGGCTTTCGGGGTGCTGTCGACGACGAGCCTTCTGGCGCTGGGCGTGCCGGCGGCAAACGCCAGTGCCATGACGCATGTGGCGGAGATGTTCACCACCGCTGCCTCCGGCGCGTCTCATGCCTATCAGCGCAATGTCGACTGGAAGCTCGTGGTGCGGCTGGCGCCGGCAGGGATGATCGGGGGCGCGGTCGGCGCCTATATTCTCGCCAATGTCGACGGCAAGGTGATCGAGCCCTTCGTCTCCGCCTATCTGATCGCCATCGGCCTCATCATTCTCTACAAGGCCTTCCGGCCGCGCTGGCCGCGCGATGTGCATGACTGGGCGGTGCCGCCGGTCGGGCTTTGCGGCGGCGTGCTCGATGCGATCGGCGGTGGCGGATGGGGGCCGATCGTGACAAGCACGCTGGTCGGGCGCGGCCATGATCCGAAGAAGGTGATCGGCTCGACCAATCTGACCGAATTTGCCGTGACGCTGGTGATCTCGCTGACTTTCGTGCTGACGCTCGGCTGGTCGGAGCTGGATTCGGCGATCGGGCTGATCATCGGCGGCGTGATCGCCGCCCCCTTCGGCGCGCTGCTCGTCAAGCGGCTGCCGGTAAAGCCCTTGATGATCGCCGTCTCGATCATCATCATTGCGACGTCGGCGATCCGCTTGTTCTAGGGAGGGCAAAACGATGCAGTATCACCAGGGACGATTGATCGATCATGTGCATCTGAGAGTGCGGGATCTGGAAAAGAGCCGGGTGTTCTACCAGGCGGTCCTCAGCGCGCTCGGACGGCGCTTCACGCATGAGGGCGAGAATTTCTTTTCCTCGGACGAACTCTATGTCGATGCCGCCGAGAGCTATGTCAGCCACCTGCACCTCGCCTTCCAGGCGGCGGATCAGGACGCGGTCCAGCGCTTCTACGAGGCGGGACTGGCGCATGGCGGGCGGGAGCACGGCGCGCCGGGCGAGCGGCATTATCATGCCGGCTACTATGCCTGCTTCCTGCTCGACCCTGACGGCAACAATATCGAGGCCGTCCATCACGGGCCAGCGACGCGATCAGCCCCTGAGATCGTCATCGAGCGCTAGGCTTCCCGGCCGAAATAGACGTCCACCGAAGCGACCTTGCCGCGCCTGAAGCGAAAGCTTTCCATGTTGCGGAAGGCGGTGCCGTCATGCTTGACGGCGCGGTAGCGGACGGCCGCCTCATCACCGTCTACCGAGAGATATTCGATCTCGATGGCACTGAACGGCGGCTTCTCGGGCCAGCAGCGCTCGAAATAGGCATCACGGCCGATATGGTCGTCACGCGGGCTCGAAAAGGTGAAGTCATCCGCCAGCATCGGCCGCACCAGATCCTTGCGGCCCTGGACATAGGCGGCGAACAGGCCACGGATGATGGCTTCGTGCTCGTTGCTGCTGCTCATTGCAACCTCCTTTATCTGATTGCATTTCGCAATTGGTCTATAGCAAAAATTGGCATTTAGGGCAAACCAGCCGACGGTTCCGGGCCGAACCGTCCTTGGCAGGGCGCAAAGCCGGGCGTAACCTGGCCCTCCCCCAAGATTGCAATGCACGAGCCCCTGATATGACCGACACCCCGATGGACGCAGCAAATGCCGCGGCCGGGTCCCTCTACTGGAAGCGCAACCTGACGATCTCGCTGATCGGCTCCTTCACCACGATCGTGGCGATGACGCTGCTGCTTCCCTTCCTGCCGCTCTATGTCGAGGAGCTCGGCGTCAGCGATCACGCCGCTATCGTGCAGTGGTCGGGCATCGCCTATGGCGCAACCTTCTTTGCTGCCGCCTTCGTGGCACCGCTCTGGGGCAGGCTTGGCGATATCTACGGCCGCAAGCTGATGCTGGTGCGCGCCAGCCTCGGCATGACGATCGCCATCTCGCTGATGGGCATGGCGGGCGATGTCTGGCAGCTGGTGGCGCTGCGCCTCTTCGTCGGCCTGGCGGGTGGTTATTCCTCGGGATCGATGGTGCTGGTCGCGACGCAGACGCCGAAGGACCGTTCGGCCTGGGCGCTCGGCATGCTCTCCTCGGGCATCATGGCCGGCAATCTCGTCGGCCCCCTGATCGGCGGGGTTCTGCCGCCGATCATCGGCATTCGCGGCACGTTTCTGGCGGCCGGCGGCATCATCTTCCTCGCCTTCCTGGCGACGGCCTTCCTGATCAAGGAAGAGAAATCCCCTTCCCGCAAGCAGGCGGCGAAGGCGAGCGGCGGCTGGAGCTCCATCCCCGACAAGGGGCCGGTGATCGCCATGCTGTTGACCGGCATGCTGCTGATGCTCGCCAATATGTCGATCGAGCCGATCATCACCGTCTATGTGGCGCAGCTCGCCAAGGACCAGTCGCAGGTGACGATGATATCAGGCGTCGTCATGTCGGCGGCGGCGCTCGGCAGCATCCTGTCGGCCTCGCGGCTCGGCAAGCTCGCCGACCGGATCGGCCACTGGCCGGTTATCGCCGGGGCACTCGCCGTCGCCGCGGTGCTGCTGATCCCGCAGGCGTTCGTCACCAGCTCCTGGCAGCTGATCATCCTGCGCTTCCTGATGGGGATCGCGCTCGGCGGCTTGCTTCCGTGTATTTCCGCCGTCATTCGCCATAGCGTTCCCGACAGCGCGGCAGGCAGCATTCTCGGTCTCTCGGTCTCGTCGCAATATGTCGGCCAGGTCGCCGGTCCCGTGCTCGGCGGCTTCGTCGGCGGCCATATCGGCATGTCCTCGGTATTCCTTGGAACCTGCGTGCTGCTGGCCGGCGGCGCGGTCTTCACGTGGATTGTGAAGCCAAAAGACGAAAACTGAGACTATCGTTTGCAACTCCCGCCGCTATGATTGCGTTTCAGAACGAAACCGCATGCAACGGGGGAAACGGAGTTTGCAGCAGATATTCGTCACCGATCGTCTCATCTTGCGCCCGCGCACGCTGGCTGATCTCGATGACTGTATGGCGATGGACCGCGACCCCGAGGTGACACGCTACATCCCCGGCCCCTGGGCCGATCCGGAAGCGCATCGCCGCTTCGTCATCAACCGCATGGAAAGCGATTTTGGCGAAGGCCTCGGCTACTGGTCGATCTTTTCCAAGACGGCGCCGAAGCAGTTTCTCGGCTGGATCATGCTGATCCCCTACGACACGATCGGCCCGGATATCGAAATCGGCTGGCGGCTGAACCGTCACGCCTGGGGCCAGGGCTATGCAACGGAGGCCGCCCGCCCGGTACTCGACCACGGCTTCGACACGCTGAACCTGCCGCGGATCGTCGCGAATATCTTCGCCGGCAACGATGCTTCGATCAAGGTGGCGGAGAAGCTCGGGATGAAGTTCCTGAGCGACGAGGTCTCGGATGGCTTGCCCTGCAAGGATTATGGGATCACGCAGGATGAGCGTGCGCGGATGCTGGCGGTGTGAGGGCGCAGTTGCGGGTTTAGCTTGGCGCAACCCCTCCTTCCCTCATTCCTGTGCTTGTCACAGGAATCCAGTGCGCCCCAGTCTTGGGGCGCGGAAGACTTACTGACTAGGCATATGAGTCATTCACCGCGTAGACGCGCGGTGGCTGGATGCCTGTGACAAGCACAGGAATGAGGGAGAAGAGATGTCACTCCCCGCTTGCAGTCCGCCCATAAGCCCAGTTCATATAAAGCTCGAGCGCCTTGCGGGTGACCGGGCCTTCCTGGAAATCGCGGCCATCCAGGCGGTTGACGCCGACGACCTTGGAGTAGTTGCCGGAGGTGAAGATTTCGTCGGCACCCATGAAGTCTTCGACGGAGAGCGTTGCCTCGCGCACCTCGAAACCGGCCTGGCGCAACAGGCCCATGACGCGGGCGCGGGTGATGCCGGCGAGGAAGGTGCGGTTGGCGACGGGGGTGAAGACCACGCCGTCCTTGACCATGAAGACATTCGAGGATGCTGTTTCGACGACATTGCCGTTGGTGTCGCGCATCAGCGCATTGTCGAAGCCGCGCGAGCGGGCCTCGGCGATGGCGCGGCCGGAATTCGGGTAGAGCGAGCCGGCCTTGGCGTCGGTCATCGCCGTTTCGGGCGTCGGGCGGCGGAAGGGCGAAACGGTCAGCGACGAGCCGCCATGACCGCCCATCGGCGCTTCGAACAGGCAGAGGACAAAGCGGGTCGATTCAGGATCGGCGGTAACCACGCTAAAGGGGGCGCCGTGCTCTGCCCAGTACATCGGCTTGATGTAGATCGGCGTCTTGCCGTCGAACTTCTTGATGCCTTCCCAGGCCAGCGCCTCGATCTCCTCCGGCGTCTTGGTCGGCTTCAGGCCCATGTTGAGCGCCGAGCGGTTGATGCGCTGGCAGTGCTGGTCGAGATCCGGGGCGATGCCATCGAACCAGCGGGCGCCGTCGAAGACGGTGGAGGCGAGCCACATCGCATGCGAGGTCGGGCCGATCAGCGGCGGGTTGCCGGAAAGCCATTCGCCATCGACATAGGTCCATGTGGTCGAGCGGGGCGCTGTGTTGACGGCCATTTTTCTTCTCCTCAAACAAGTTGCAGCAGCAAAATCCTTCCCCGTTGGCAGGGTCAAGGAGAAACTGGCGCGCCAAAACCGGACGCAAGAAAATGACGCGGGCGCATCACAAGCCGCAACAATCCATCGCCGCGCTTCACGCGGATGCGATGGGTCTATCAGCAAAAATGATGGAATCCTGTCGCGTCCGCGTGCGATGATACGGGCGGAATCGCAGACAAAGGAGAGCCCGATGAAAGCCATGTATTACGACGCCTTCGGCAAGACACCGGAGATCCGCACCGTGGCCGATCCCTCGCCTTCGGAAGACGGCGTCGTCATCGCCGTCGGCGCCACCGGGCTCTGCCGCAGCGACTGGCACGGCTGGATGGGTCACGACCCTGACATCCGCCTGCCGCATGTGCCGGGCCACGAGCTTGCCGGCAAGGTGGTGGCGACCGGCAAGGGCGTGATGCGCTTCAAGGTCGGCGACCGCGTCACCGTACCCTTCGTTTCCGGCTGCGGCCATTGCGGCGAGTGCCATTCGGGCAACCAGCAGGTCTGCCCCAACCAGTTCCAGCCTGGCTTCACCCATTGGGGTTCGTTCGCCGAATATGTGGCGATCGATTATGCCGAGACCAATCTCGTGCATCTGCCCGAGGAGATCGACGATGCGACCGCCGCGAGCCTCGGCTGCCGCTTCGCCACCTCGTTCCGCGCCGTGGCGGACCAGGCGCGCACCGGCCCCGGCGAATGGATCGCCATCCACGGCTGCGGCGGCGTCGGCCTCTCGGCGATCATGATTGCCGCGGCGCTCGGCGCCAATCCTGTTGCCATCGACATCTCCGACGAGAAGCTCGCGTTTGCCCGCGAATGCGGCGCGGTGGCGACGATCAATGCGGCGACCGTCGGCGACGTCCCGGAAGCGGTACGCGAGATCACAAAGGGTGGTGCGCATGTCTCGATCGACGCGCTCGGCCATCCCGTCACCTGCTTCAACTCGATCAAGAACCTGCGCCGCCGCGGGCGCCATGTGCAGATTGGCCTGATGCTCGGCGATCACTCGACGCCGCAGATCCCGATGGCGCAGGTGATCGGCCACGAGCTGGAGATCTATGGCAGCCACGGCATGCAGGCCTGGCGCTACGACGCGATGCTCTCCATGCTTTCGGCCGGCAAGATCGCGCCTCAGAAGCTGATCGGCAAGCGCATCAGCCTCGAGGAGGGAGTTCCGGCGCTGGTGGCAATGGAGCGCTCCGAAGGGCTCGGCATCAGCGTCATCACCCAATTCTGATTGGCCTCTTGGAATGTTCGGGATCGGGACAGTCGAGGCGCAATCGTTAACTATTTATTGGTGTATTTAGTCGAATTGCAATTTATAATACATGAGGCATAATCCCGCTCGCCCGGAATGACTCCGGCGTGGAGGGGACCATGACAGTTCGATTCATCCTGTCGATCGATGGCGGCGGCATTCGCGGCCTCATTCCAGCAATCATCATCGAGGAGCTCGCCAGGCGCCTGAAGGGGCCGGCGATGCACGAGGTTTTTGACCTGATCGGCGGCACCTCGACCGGCGGCATCATCGCGGCAGGGCTCACCTGCCCGAACCCGAAGAACAAGAAGACCGCCGCCTGCACGCCCGGTGATCTCGTCAAGCTCTATGCGGACGAAGGCAAGGATATCTTCTACTCGAAACTGATCTCGCGGATCATCAATATCGGCGGCTGGCAGGAAGAACGCTACAGCGCGGCGACGCTGGAAGAAAAGCTGCAGGCGCGGCTCGGCGCCAACACACTGATCGCCGACGGGCTGACGAAGGTGCTGATCACCGCCTACGACATCCAGCAGCGCGAAGCGGTGTTCATGACCAATTGCGATATGGAGAATGCCAAGTTCCGCTTCTGGGAAGCAGCGCGCGGCTCCTCCGCGGCACCCACCTATTTCGAGCCGGCGCTGGTCGAGAACCTGGCAAAACCCGCCGGCGACGAGCAGCGGAAGATCCCGCTGATCGATGGCGGCGTCTTCGCCAACGATCCGGTTCTGGCCGCCTATGTCGAGGCCCGCAAGCTCTGGCAGGCGGCGAGCGACAGTTTCGTCGTGCTCTCGCTCGGCACCGGGCGGCAGAACCGCAAGATCCCCTATCAGCAGGCCAAGGACTGGGGCGCCTTCGGCTGGATCAACCCGCAGAACGGCACGCCGCTGATCTCCGTGCTGATGCAGGGACAGGCGAGCACGGCAGCCTATCAGGCCAACAAGCTGCTGAACCCGAAGGGTGCCAAGCTGAACGCCGAGGGCTCCACCGACATGAGCTTTGCCAAGCCCGAAACACTCGCCTATTTCCGCATCGACGGGAGGCTGCAGGGCGCCAATGACGATCTCGACGATGCCAGCGCCACGAATATCGAGCAGTTGAGGACCGTGGCCGAACGGTTCATCGCCGACAACGGCGCCGTGCTCGACGCGGTGGTAGGCCGCATCAAGACGGAGAAGAAGATCTAGAGGGTCGCCATACCCGCGAACAGCGCCGAGAGACGTTCCCAGATGGCGCTGACCCTCGGCACGTCCCTGAGGCCGGGCGGCGCCAGCATCCAGAGTTCGCGGTCAGGCATAACGGCACCGAAATCGATCTCGACGAGCGAGGGATATTGCCGTGCCTGGAACCGCTGGAGCATCGCGACACCCATGCCGCCCGCGGCGGCGACGGCCTGGGTGATGGCGCTGCCGGAGCGCACCGAATAGGGATGGCGCGCATGGTGGGTCTCCAGCCAGCGGGCTTCGGCGATCAGCAGGTCGCTGTCGAGGTCGAATCCGATCAACGGCACGGCTTCGCCACTCCTCCAGCGGGCAGCCACCGCCTCGCTGGCATAGAAGCCGTGGGTAATCGTTGCGACACGCTTGCCGGTGAGATCGCTATCCGCAGGGCGGCCGAGCCGCAGCGCGATATCGGCTTCGCGATGCGCAAGACTATGGACGCGGACATCGGTCAGAATCTCAAGCTCGATGCCTGGAAGCCCATCGAGGATTTTGCCGAGATGCGGCGCCAGAAGCAGATCGGCAACCGAGCGGATGGTCGTCAACCGCACGCGCCCGCTCGGCCCCTCCGGCGACACGAGCCGATCGCGGATGACGGAGGCCGCGGTCGCCATCGACGTCGTCTCCGCCGATATCGACTGCCCCTGCACGGTCAGGACATATCCATCCGGGCGGCGCTCGAAGAGCTGGACGCCGAGCGTCATTTCCAGCGCCGATATGCGGCGGGCGACGGTGGCGTGATTGACCTTGAGCGCGCGGGCCGCCGCCGACAGGCTGCCATGGCGAGCGAGCGCCGCAAAGAAGCGCAGGTCTTCCCAGTCGATATCTGTGCGTTTCTGCTCAGTCATTGCGCTTAAATAGCGAATATTCGCTCATGACGGAAGCCGCTATTCCTGCGCTGCCAACCGAAACAGGAGATAGATCCATGGCTCCCCTCACCCTTCTTCAGCGCAGCGGCGCCACCGCCGAAGCCGCCGACTGGCAGAAAGCCGTCATCGTGGTGATCGACGCGCAGAACGACTATGTCGACGGAAGCCTGCCGCTCACCGGCGTGGAAGCGGCCGTCGCCGAAATCCGCCACCTGCTCGATCTGGCGCGCGAAAACGGCGTTCCCGTCGTTCATGTCATCCATAAGTCGGGAGCGGGAAGCTGGCTCTTTGACCCCAGCTCGCACGGCGCCGAAATCATTGCGGCGCTGGCGCCCGTCAACGGCGAACGCGTGGTCGAAAAGACGCTGCCGAATGCCTTTGCCGGAACGGACCTCCATGCCGTCCTGACCGGCATAGCCAGGGAAACCGGCAGGAGCGAACTTGTGCTCACCGGCTTCATGACCCACATGTGCGTCGGCGCCACGGCGCGCGCGGCACTCGATCTCGGCTTGAAGTCGACGGTCATCGCCTCGGCGACGGCAACACGCGATCTGCCCGACCCGCTGGGCGGCGTAATCCCGGCCGAGACGGTCCAGAGAACGGCGCTCGCCGAGATCGCCGATCGCTTCGCGACCGTATCACGCGACATCTCGGCCGTTGCCAAACGCGCCGCGAAGGTCTAACGGGCGTGCCGTAAGAAAAAGAATGAAAGGGACGTTAATGTCCAACTCCAGTGTTAAGACTTTGGCGCAGACGGGCGCGAAGGTCTATTTCGTGGCCGGCGACCGCATCGAGCGGCAGGTCCGGCTGCAGGGCTCCTGGCTGAGCATCGTCGACGTTACCGTTCCGGCCGGCGGCAGCGCCACGCCAGATGTGATCGACAGCCCGCAGGTGCTGCGCATCATCGAGGGACGCCTGTCGATCTGGCGGATGGCCGATGGACGGCGCCAAGAGATTGCCGCACTCGCAGGCGATATCGTTTCGATCGGCGCGCATCAGGCCTATGGCTATGCCAATCCCGATAGCGCCGAGGCGGTGTTTTCCGCCACCATCGACAGCGCCAGCGGCGAGGCTCTGGTCACCGCAGGCGAGACGCCCGCATTGCCCGGCCCGATCCAACGGATCGAGACTGCCGCAAACAGCGACGGCACAACCATCCGTGCCGCATAAACCCTTGAAAAGGCGCCTCATTGCAGGCGCCTTTTTCATTCCAGTTCACCGGGATGTCATCAGGCAGCGCATATAAGCCCCGGTGATTTGCTGATAGAGAAGAGCCGCGGCGCGCCAGCCGGCGATCCGCAGAGAGAAAGCCAAGCAGGAGGTTCCCCATGGCATGGTCTGCCAGCCAATACGTCAAATTCGAGGATGAACGGACGCGCCCGGCGCGCGATCTTCTGGCGCAGGTGCCGCTGGCATCCGTCAAGAACGCCATCGACCTCGGCTGCGGACCCGGCAATTCGACGGAGCTGATCATCGACCGCTACGGCGTCGAGAACGTTTCCGGCCTCGACAGCGACGACAACATGCTGGAAGCCGCCCGCAAGCGGCTGCCGCAGACCCGCTTCGACAAAGCCGATCTCTCGGCCTGGCAGCCCTCCGGCCAGCCCGACCTGCTGTTTGCCAACGCCGTCTTCCAGTGGCTGCCCAATCACCTCGACATCTTCGAGCGCCTGATGGATGGCCTGGCGCCGGGCGGCGTACTCGCGGTGCAGATGCCCGATAATCTCGCGGAGCCGACGCATCTTGCGATGGAAGAAACCGCCCATGCCGGGCCGTGGAAGGCCAATTTCGAAAAGAAGAGCGTCCGCCGCAACCCGCTGCCGCCGGCATCGACCTATTACAGCCGCCTCTCCCCCAAGGCTGCGCGTGTGGATATCTGGCACACGATCTACAACCACCCGATGGCCGATGCGGCTGCGATCGTCGAATGGCTGAAAGGCACCGGACTGATGCCCTATCTCGCGCAGGCGGGTGAGGAGCATCGGGCGGCCTTCCTGGCAGATTACCTGACGCGTATCGAAAAGGCCCATCCGAAAATGGCCGATGGCCGCGTGCTGCTGCGCTTCCCGCGGATCTTCATGGTGGCGGTGAAGGCTTAGGGGGCGCTTGCCCGGCGGCTGGCGTGAGCTATACTCGAAACCGGCCGCCAGGAGACTTCGATGGCAAAGCGCAGCGCATTTCAATTCGAACTCGATACTGACCTCTCCGACGCATTTCTGAATGCTGCGAAATCCGCGCGGCGCGAGCCGGAGGAACTGATAGCCGAGTTGGTGCAGGAGTTCGTGGACCAGCAGGGTGACGACGCTGGCTATGCCGATTTCCTGCAGAAGAAGGTCGATCGTGCACGGAAATTCGTAGCCGCCGGCGAGGGCCGGCCATCCTCCGAGGTGGAGGCGCTGTTCAGCAACATGCGCAAGGCAGTTCAAAAAGCCGCGCGATGAGAATCCTCTGGACGCCGCAGGCCGAGCTCGACCGCCTGACGATCTTCCAGCACCTGGCCGCCGAGAACATCAACGCCGCCATTTCGATCGACGAACGGTTTGCCGAAGCGATTACGCGCCTGACGGACTTCCCACGTTCCGGGAAGCCAGGCCTCATCGAGGGTACGCGGGAGCCTATTCCGCATCGCAGCTACCGCATCGTCTATGAAATCGCGCAGAACGCCGTCTGGATCCTCGCGCTTGTCCACACCTCCCGGCAGTGGCCGCCCGAGGCGGAGGAATAGCACCCTACCCCCGCCGCGCCGCCTCGATCTTGGCGATATCGATCTTCTGCATCGTCATCATCGCATCGAAGGCGCGCTTGGCTTCCGCCGGGTTTGCCTTCAGCGCTTCGCTCAGCGCCCGCGGCGTGATCTGCCACGACAGGCCCCATTTATCCTTGCACCAGCCGCAATCGCTTTCCTTCCCCCCATTGCCGACGATCGCGTTCCAGTAGCGATCGGTCTCTTCCTGGTCCTCGGTGGCAATCTGGAAGGAAAAGGCCTCGCTGTGCTTGAAGGCCGGTCCGCCGTTGAGGCCGATGCAGTCAATGCCGGCGACAGTGAACTCGACGACCAGGACATCGCCCTCCTTGCCATCCGGATAATTGCCCGGCGCGCGGACCACGGCGGTCACGGCGCTGTCGGGAAAGGTCGCCGCGTAGAAGCCGGCAGCCTCCTCGGCATCTCCGTTGTACCAGAGGCAGATGGTGTTCTTGGCCATGATGCGTTTTCTCCCATTCGCTTGCCATTGCCTCAAGACATAAGGGCCGCCTCGAATTTCTCCAGTCCGGATGCGGCTTCAGGCGGCGATGGCGATATGGCGCTCGCATGGCTTCGGTGATAGGCCGGTGGCCTCGCCCGCCCGGAGCATCCCGCCTGCAGCCCAAGGAGTTCGACATGCCCAGCCCCACCGCCGACCATCTGGAAAGCTTTCTCGGCAATCGCCGCCTCAGCCAGCAGATTGCCTTCATCCTCGAAGTCGAGAAGCTGAAGACGGTGCTGCGCCGGACGCTGCTTCTCGATCGCTCGCGGGTCGAAAACGATGCCGAGCACACCTGGCAGCTGGCGCTGATGGCGATGGTGCTTTCGGAGCATTCGCGCGAGAAGGTCGAGCTCGTCCGCGTGCTCAAGATGCTGCTGATCCACGACATCGTCGAGATCGATGCCGGCGATACCTTCGCCTACGACACCGTACTGGCCGCCAGCCAGGCCGAACGCGAACTGAAGGCCGCCGAGCGGATTTTCGCGCTGCTGCCGGAAGATCAGGCGAAAGAATTCCGGGCGCTGTGGGACGAGTTCGAAGC
The DNA here is from genome assembly GCF_057808655.1 of Rhizobium sp. FG96. Taxonomy (NCBI): domain Bacteria; kingdom Pseudomonadati; phylum Pseudomonadota; class Alphaproteobacteria; order Hyphomicrobiales; family Rhizobiaceae; genus Rhizobium; species Rhizobium sp. FG96. Next base: position 419,266 of record NZ_JBMDIL010000001.1, read on the forward strand.
GAAGGCTTCAGCCGAATCCCGCTTCGCCAATGCCATGGACCGGCTGCAGCCGCTGCTGCACAATTTCTTCACCGAAGGCGGCACCTGGAGCGCGGGCGGCATAACGGCCAAAAGCGTCGAGCGCCGCATGCAGCCGATCGGCATGGCTTCCGATACGCTCGGCGATCTCAGCGCCCAGCTGATCGCGCTCGCCGTCGAACAGGGTATTCTGGCGCCAGCGCCGCAGGAGGGCTGAGCCTAACGGCGGGTGGCGGCGTCTGCGTCACGCCGCCCCGCTTGCCCGCGCCGTAGGGCCGCTTATATTCGCCTGACCAGCCAAGGAGCGAGACGCCATGACCGATGCCGTGCCTACCCCGCCCGCAACGCTTGTCATCTTCGGCGCCACGGGCGACCTGACGCGGCGCCTGCTCATTCCCGCGATCATCAACCTGACGCGCAGCGGCCTTGTCGGCGACGACTTGCACATTCTCGGCATCGGCATCGACCAGGGCGATGACGAGATGCTGCGCGGCAAGCTGGACGACTTTCTCGCCGGTCTCGGCAGCGACCAGCCGCTTTCCAAGGACGAGGCGTGGCTGAGGCTGCGCAAGCGCATCTCCTATCTCGCCGGCGATTTCACCAAGGACGAGATCTATGGCGAGATCGGCAAGCGTCTCAATGGCAATGCCGCCTTCTATCTCGCCGTGCCACCGCGCTTCTTCGGCGAGATCGTCGAGCGCCTGGCGGCGAACAAGCTGACCGGCGAAGGCGAGAATTGCTTCCGCCGCATCGCCATCGAAAAGCCTTTCGGCACCGATCTCGCCTCGGCCAAGGCGCTGAATGCGCAGATCCTCTCCAAGGTGGCGGAAAGCCAAGTTTACCGGCTCGACCATTTCCTCGGCAAGGAAACGGTGCAGAACCTGATGACGGCGCGCTTTGCCAACATGATGATCGAGGCGCTGTGGAACAACCGCTATATCGACAACGTGCAGATCACCGCCGCCGAGATCGTCGATGTCGGCACGCGCGGCGCGTTCTACGACGCGACCGGCGCGCTGCGCGACATGGTGCCGAACCACCTCTTCCAGCTGCTGGCGATGATCGCCATGGAGCCACCGAACAGCTTTGACGCCGAGGCGATCCGCAACGAGAAGAGCAAGGTTTTGAAGGCCCTGCGCGTCTATACGCCCGAGGAGGCGAAGACCCATGGCGTGCGCGGCGTCTATACCGCGGGCAAGCTCAACGGCGCCGATATCACCGCCTATCACGACACGCCGCAGGTGGCGCCGAATAGCAAGACCGAGACCTTCGTGGCTCTGAAACTCTATGCCGATACGTGGCGCTGGGCGGGCGTGCCCTTCTATCTCAGGACCGGCAAGGCGATGACGGCGCGCGATACCGAGATCGTCGTCACCTTCCAGCCGGTGCCCTTCGCGCAGTTCCGCGAGACCGAGGTCAACCGCCGCCTGCCTCCGAACCGGCTGATCATCCAGGTACAGCCGGATGAGGGCATGAGCATGGAAATCTCCATCAAGTCGCCCGGCCTCTCCGTCGATACAGTGCCGGTGTCGCTCGATTTCCGCTACGCCGACAAGTTCGATATCGGCAAGATGACCGGCTACGAGTCGCTGATCTACGACCTGATGATCGGCGACCAGACGCTGTTCCAGCGCGCCGACGGCATCGAGGCCGGCTGGGCCGCCGTCCAGCCCTTCCTCGATCTCTGGGCCAAGGAAGGCGAGCCTGAAGCCTATACGCCGGGCACGATGGGACCCGCCTGCGCCGACGAGCTTATCGAGCGCGACAACCGCCACTGGCACGATATCGGCGCGATCGCCAAGAAGACCTAACCGCACGGTTCAACCAGCACGGCAGAAATGCTAGGTTTCCTCAGGACCAGTCGACAGTCATCCAGCATGGCTGAATGCCGATCGGTCCAAAACCAAAAAGACCCGGAGCCCGGCTGACGCCCCCTTTGCCCGCCTCCGCAATGCGCGTACGCGCGCCAAAAAGGGAGGCATTCGCATGCAGACTTCAGTTCTGTTCTGGCGCCGCACCGATGTCGAAGGGTTCGAGCGCCTGACGCTCAGCGTCGGTGCCGAGAGCGTGACGGCATCGTCGACCGTTCTCTGTCTCGAAGACGGCGGCTTCCGCCTCGACCACCACTGGCGGCTCGACGGCGGCTGGAGCGCGCAATCGGTCACCGTCGAGCGCTGGAACGGCCGCGACCACAGGAAGCTGACGCTGGAGCGCGTGCCCGGCGGCTGGGAAGTCGACGGCCTGCCCCGCCCCGATCTCGACGGCGCAGACGAACCCGACCTCTCCGTCACCCCCTTCTGCAACACCTTCCCGATCCGCCGCACGCCGGAAACACCGGGCAGTACCCTCCCCCTCGACACCGCCTTCATCGACGGCCCGGCCATGACCGTCACCCGCTCGAAGCAACGCTATGACAGGCAGGGACCGGGGCGCGTGCGCTACGTGGATCTCGGGTTATCGATTGGGTTCGAGGCCGATCTCAGGGTGGATGAGCGGGGGCTGGTGATGGTTTACGAGCATTTGTTTGAAAGGGTGGCTCCTCCCGCCTGAGGGTCAGATGTTGCCATTTCGCTGGATCGTTCCGGACTTGCCCGTTGGATCACAAGTGCTGGATTAGGCAGCGACCTCGCGGCGCTCAACGAATTTGGCAATCTTGCTGCCCAGCTTTATGAATGGACGTTCGATACTCGTCTCCGTCATGGTCGCTAGAGACGTTGCTGCGATGACTGCCGTTATCCATGCCAGGATGAAGATCACCGGCGTTGAAAGTGGAAAGACGGTAATGGCTATGATTTGAAACAGCTTCGACGCTTGAGGAACAAGCAGGAAGTGGAAGATGTAGATCGAGAATGAGCGCACGCCGATGTACTCGAGGATCAGAGACCCCGCACCGATCGACCGCAGTGCAAGGACCATCGATGCAAAAGCGACTCCTACGACGATCGGGAGCATCTCGAATGCGAGTAGAAAATCCGAATAAAAGAGAGCCAACCCGCAGCCAAGTGATCCCATTGATATGACGGAGGTCAGCGCGGCATTGCTTGCTGCAGGCTCATCTCGCCACCAATACGCTGCAATGCCGGTGAGAAAGACCGGCATCTGATTGAGTAAATTGTAGAAATAGAAACTGTTGTTCTGCACCGGCACGGCACCTAGCAAGAGGCTTGCCACCGATAAGCTGACCGCGGACCCCACGACCGCCGCGAAGAGTGCAAGAGCGCCTCGCGCCCGGTCGCTTTCCAATCGAGACAGAGACCAGAACAACAACGGGAAGGTCACATAAAACGCCATCTCCGTTCCGATCGACCATCCCCCGGGCACAATGTTGTTATTCGCGGACGGGACGAAACCGTGCACGAAGGCAATGTTGGCTGCCACGGCCGGCAAAGTGTAGGCTTCTATCGCAGGGGTGCCCAGGCGAGCCATCGCCGCTGAAACTGCGAAGTATAAGGGTATCGCGAGATAATAGAGGGGCGCGATCCTGAACCACCTTCGAACAAAGAATCCAAAGACCCAGCCCCTGTGAAAGGTCCGGCGGCTGGCGCTTTCGCATAGGGTATAGGCCGACGCGACAAAGAAAAGCTGCACGCCTAGCTGGCCGAGTTGAGTCAGGGCCGCCATCAAAGGCGGCAGTCCGCCAAGGGAGAGACCAACGTGTATCGTGATCACCATCAGGATCGCGATACCCCTACATACATCGATGAAGGCGTCGCGCTTCGTCGCTTCGATCATGACAAATGTCCCAACAGGGTGAGATAGTGGCGGCTCGCGCGATGAACTGTCAATCCAGACATCGGCGATTGGTTTCCGAAGGTTGCAAAGCGAAGCACTAAAAACCGCCTCGTTTGTTCAACTTATCCTTTACATATCGATGGTTACCTCATGCGGGATTGCCACGATTGTGTGAGGCCGCAGTTGTTTAAATTCGCCCGGGCAGGTGTTCTGTCAGCGATTTTGATCGGATCGCTCCTGTATTTGCCGCCGTTCAACGGCTATGTGCGCGATACGGTGGACTTCTTCGACAAGAGGCCGCGCGAGACCGCGCTGTTTATCGGCAACAGCCGGACGTTCTATCACAATATGCCCGGCATGGTGCGCTCGATCGCCGACTCTGCCGGCTATCCCAACATGCTGCAGGTCGTCATGGACGCTGAGCCGGGCGTCGGCCTGGAAACGCATATGGACGACCCGAATACGCAGGCTTTGCTGGCGCAGCGCTGGGACCATGTCGTCCTGCAGGTCCTGAGCAGCGACCAGTACAGCGCCGAGCGCGCCGGCCGGACATGGGAGGTCGCCGCCGATCTGATCCGGGAAGCGCAGGCGAAAGGGTCCACGCCGGCGATGTTCGTCACCTGGCGCTACACCGATCAGTGCAAGGACAATCAAGGCATGCCGAAATCGGCAGTCGGCGTTTCGCCTTCGGGCTATGCCAACATGCACCGCAACATCCAGGAGCAGCATGCGCGTCTGGCCGCATTGACCGGGGTCGACCTCGTCAATGTCGGCCTTATCTGGGAAGACCTGCAGAGCCGTCCGCAATCTTTCACCCTCTACGACGACTGCAACCATCCGTCGATCTATGGCAGCTATCTCTCGGCGCTGATGTTCTACGGCTATTTCTCGAAACGCGAGGTGGCGGATGTCACCTTCAAGCCGCGTCAAATTTCACCTGAAGATGCCAGGATGCTGCGATCAGTCGTTTCCCGGTATTTCAAGGAAAAGGCAATCGCCACTCCTCCATCTGCCGATCTCGGCAGAGGAGATGGGACGTCCGGGCCGGGCTGAACACCGGCTCTATGCGGGTTTTCCGGCGGCAATAAAGATTGCCGTTCGCGAATAGCTAATGCAACCAGAGAAGAAAAATTAACGTCCGTTAAACAATCTTATGATTGTATTGCCTTGGTTGGGGCAAAACATCATGACGGACATCAAACTGAGCGGGCGGCGCCACGATCTCGATGCGTTGCGCGTTTTATGCTTCGGTACACTTATTATCTATCATACGAGCCTCGCATACGGCACGCGAACATGGCTGCTCAACGCAAGTGATGGTAGCCGCCTCATCGATCTCATTGCGGCGGGTTCCCATCCGTGGCGGATGAGTCTGCTTTTCTTCATCTCGGGCCTCGTCACGCAGTCGCTGCTGCGCAACAGGTCGATCAGCGAGGTTCGCACGGCGCGCACGCGGCAATTGCTACTGCCGTTTGTGCTGGGCGTCTTGCTGATCGTCCCCCCGCAATTCTATTTATCGCAGCACAATCCCTTTCCCGACCTGTCTTACTGGGAATTCTGGAAAGCGTACATCGTGTCCGGGCTGAGGTTCGAACACCTGTGGTTCCTGGCCTATCTCTGGATCTACATGTTCCTGTGGTCGCTGCTATGGCCATGCGTCCAGCGATTTTTGCCGAACCTACCGGCCGCCTTTGCAAACCTGCTCCGGGGCAGGAAGCTGCTGCTGATCCCGATCATCTTCCTTTCCGTCCTCAGGGTCTGGCTCTACCCGATCTTCGGCGAGACGCTGGTCCTCAACACCGACTTCTACGCGCATATCGTCTATTTCTCGATGTTTCTGGCGGGCTCGCTGCTAATGAACGAGCCGTCGTTCTGGCGTGAGGTCGACCGGCAACGATGGGTGAGCGGCGGCCTTGCCATCCTGTCGTTCCTCATCATCGCCACGGTCGTTATCGCTGTTCCGCAGGACTATCGGCCGGATAGCCTCGTCATCCCGATGCGGATCGTCAGATCGATCTTCCAATGGTGCGCCATACTGGCGCTGCTGGGATTTGCGGCCAGGATCGCCAATCGCCCCAACCCGGTGATCGCCTTCCTGAACAGGTCGATGATGACCTACTACGTGGTCCACCAGACGATCATCATCGTCGTTGCCTATTACATCGCGAAGTTGGGTATGCTGAATATCAGCTCTTTCATCCCCGTGATGCTGATCACCGCGATCGGCTGTGGCGTGATCGGCGAGGCGCAGAAGCTGGCAATGAGATATCTTCCCGTTGTGATCTCGAAGTTGGTCGCCCTGGTAAGAGTACCCACCAAACTATCGCCACCGGGCGCTGCGCTGGACTAGCCGCTGAGGCCACGGCGCTCACTCCGCCGTGTCCCCTCAATCCCACCGCATCTCCCTCACCACCTCCACAAACGCCCTCAGCTTCGCCGGAATATGCCGCCTGCCGGGATAGTAGAGGCACAAGCCGGGATAGGGCGCCGTCCAGTCCTCGAGCACGCGGATCAGGCGGCCGGCGGCTAAATCTTCGCCGACCTGCCATTCGCTGAGATAGGCGAGGCCCGCGCCTTCGCGGGCGGCGCGCAGGATGAGGTCGCTTTCGTCGAGGATGAGATTGCCGGGCACGTCCATGGTAAAGGCGTCGCCGCGCCTTTCGAATTCCCAGCGGTAGATGGTGCCGCTGGCCATGCGGGCGCGGATGCAGCGATGGGTTTCGAGGTCGGCCGGGGTTTTCGGCTGTGGGCGGGTGCTGAAATAGGCGGGCGAGCCGACGATGGCGGGGCGGATCAGGCGGTTGATCGGCACCGAGATCATATCAGGGGGTACGGCTTCGAGAATTCGGATGCCGGCGTCGAAGCCCTGGGCGTTGATATCGACCAGCGCGCCCTCGGTGACAATTTCCAGCTGCATGCGGGGATAGCGCCTGAGATATTCAAGCGCCAGCGGCGCCAGCACCATGCGGGCGGCGCCGACCGATGTGTTGATGCGCAGCAAGCCAGAGGGTTCCGAGCGGTGCTCATCGGTGAGATCGATGGCATTGCGGATGGCCGTCAGCGCCGGGGTGATCTCGGCGACGAACTGCTCGCCCGCAGATGAAAGCGTGACGCTGCGGGTGGTGCGATTGAACAGGCGCACGCCGAGCCGGGCCTCGAGCGCGGCGATCTGCTGGCTGAGCGCCGAGGAGGATATCCCAAGCTCGCGGGCGGCAGCGCGGAAGCCGCCCTTTGCCGCCACAGTCACCACCGCTTCCAGCTCCGCCAGTGTGCCGCGCATCATTGTCCGGATTTCCTTATCAGCTCGTCCTTTATTCGACAGCTTATCAGAGCAATCGGCCGATGCCAGATAGGGCGTATCGCAGACAGGAGAAAAGCGATGCGCAACATCACCGAGATCTATATCGACGGCGCCTTCGTGACGCCGCATGGCGAGGAGATCGCCGAACTCTTCAACCCCTCGACCGAGGAGAAGATCGGCACCGTCCGGCTTGGCGACCGCGAGGATGCACGCGCCGCGATCGCCGCCGCCAGGCACGCCTTCCCGGCGTTTTCGCGCACCGGCAAGGCGGAGCGGATCGACATGCTGCAGCGGCTGGCAGCGGCTGTTTCGGCCCGTGCCGAGGAGATGACGGCCGCGATGGCCGAAGAATATGGAGCGCCGCAATATTTCACCGGCTTCTCCGTTCCCTACGCCGCTTCCGCCTTTCTGAAGATGGCCGAGGTGCTGGAAACCTACGATTTCAGCCGCGTGATCGGTCGCGCCGAGGTGACCATGCAGCCGCTCGGCGTCGTGGCAGCGATCACGCCATGGAACAGCAATTACGGCTTCATCTGCGCCAAGCTCGCCACGGCGCTCGCCGCCGGCTGCACCGTGGTCATCAAGCCGAGCGAGATGAGCGCCATCCAGACGCAGCTGATCACCGAATGCCTGCACGAAGCGGGACTGCCGAAGGGCGTGTTCAACATTGTCAACGGCCGCGGCGATGTCGTCGGCGCCGAGTTCAGCGCGCATCCTGATATCGCCAAGGTGAGCTTCACCGGCTCCACCGCCGTCGGCAAGCAGATCCTGCGATCCGGCGCCGAGACGCTGAAGCGGGTGACGCTGGAACTCGGCGGCAAGGGGCCGAACATCATTCTCGACGATGCCGATCTCGACAGCGCCATCCCGACGGTGCTGATGATGGGGCTCGCCAATAGCGGCCAGGCCTGCATCGCCGGCACGCGCATTCTGGCGCCGGAAAGCCGGATGGCCGAGATCCTGCCGCGACTGAAGGCCGGGGCCGAAGCGATCAAGACAGGTGATCCCAGTGATCCAGAGGTCAAGGTCGGGCCGATGGTGAGCCAGAAGCAGTATGACCGCGTGCAATCCTATATCCGCCTCGGCGAAGAGGAAGGAGCCGACCTGCTGATCGGCGGTCCCGGCAGGCCGGAGGGGCTGGAGCGCGGCTGGTTCGTACGCCCGACGATCTTCGCCAATGTTCATAACGGCATGCGGATCGCCCGCGAGGAAATCTTCGGGCCGGTTCTCTCGGTCATTCCCTACAGGGACGAGGAAGACGCCATCCGGATCGCCAACGACACGAGCTACGGCCTGCAGGCCTATGTCCATTCCAGCGATCCGGCCCGCGCCAAACGCGTCGCCGAACAGATGGAATCCGGCCGCGTCGTCATCAACGGCGCGCCGCACGAGCCGCTGGCACCCTTCGGCGGCTTCAAGCAGTCGGGGATCGGGCGCGAGTTCGGGGTCTTCGGACTGGAGGCGTTTCTGGAGCCGCGGGCGATCTTGGCCTAGCGCAAACTACCTAGTCCCGCCCGCAACAATGCGGGCGGCCGCTCGGGCTCTAAGTGACCACCAGCCTAGTTGGCACGGTCCGGGCAGGCGGCGTTGACGGTGCCGTCACTGCGCGTCGCGCGGGTGTTCTCGCGCTCGCACGGCGCCTGCCAATGCGACGGCCGGACGATGGTGATCGTGCCGGTTTCGATCGGGTCGAGCGGGATTTCAAGACCGCTCTGCTGGGCATCATATTCCGGCGACGTGCCGGGAGGCGGGCTGCCGTCGAAACGGCCGTTGGTATCGACGCCCATGCTCGACTGAGCGAAGGCCGGAGCTGCAATGAGAAGCACTATGGATGTCACTGAAATGAGCTTACGCATGATCGTTATCCTTCGGTGTGATCATCGCCTCTGAAACAGTGGAAATGGGCGATTTGTTCCGCGGTGGCGGAGGGCCGGCTCGATCAAATTTGGGCGATTGGAAACGGGGTGTTAAGCGGTGGTTCGTGGTGGTGGGTTCTGGGACGGTGGGCGCTGAGGCTGGAGCCCCCTCATCCGCCCTTCGGGCACCTTCTCCCCGCGGGGAGAAGGGACGCTGCCGCGCCCACTGATTTCACCTTCCCCCTGGCGATGAGGGGGGCCGCGTGCACTCCCCTAGAGACAAAAAAGCCCCGCGCGATGCGCGAGGCTTTCATCTTAAGAAAGCAATCTAGCTCAGACGAACTGGCTGAGACCCGGCACCGAGGCCACCACCTGGTCGACGATCTCGTCGCCGGCATATTGCTTGGCGACGGCGATGGTTTCCTTGGCGAGCGCGGTGATCTCGCTCATGCCGAGGCCTTCGCTCATCAGCTGCTGTCCGAGGCCCATGATCCCGCCGCCACCACCGAGTGCGCTCATCAGGCCGCCGAGCAGGCCGCCGCCGCCGGCGCCTTCACCGTTGAACTGGGCGACAAGATCGGCGCCGCCGGGGATCGCTTCGATCATCTTGGCGACCGGGCCGTCATCGGCTTCGCGCTGCAGGAAACCGAGCATCATGCCGAGCGCCTTTTCGGCGAGGTCCGGCGCAATGCCTACGCGGTCGGCAATCTGGGTCACAACTTCATTCATCGTCAGCCTCCTGTTATTTGACGTTAACGTCAACGTTAATCGAACTTCTTCCGCAACTCAAGCGGCCTTCGACAGGACCGCGTATCGTCCAGAATTGCTTTTAATGCAAACAGTTGCTGCCATCACACTCCCTGCTTATAACAGGTACAAGATAGGAAAATGAATGCGGCTGATCTTCGCATTCCAGCTTTAGCGGCGGCCTTGGCCCAAGGGAGAATTGGCAATGCTTGAAGACGGCAAGATTTTCATCGGCGTCAGCCGCAATCCTGATGATAGCATCAACAAGCCGGAATATCTGGACCTGAAATTCGGCAATCGCCACGGCCTCGTCACCGGGGCGACCGGCACGGGCAAGACGGTGACGCTGCAGGTGCTGGCCGAAGGCTTTTCGAAGGCCGGCGTGCCCGTCTTCTGCGGCGACATCAAGGGCGACCTTTCGGGCATCGCCGCCAAGGGCGAGGCCAAGGATTTCCTCACCAAGCGCGCCGAGCAGATCGGCTTCACCGATTACGAGTTCGATCAGTTCCCGGTCATCTTCTGGGACCTCTTCGGCGAGAAAGGCCATCGCGTGCGCACCACCATCGCCGAGATGGGGCCGCTGCTTCTGGCGCGGCTGATGGATGCCTCCGAGCCGCAGGAAGGCGTCATCAACATCGCCTTCAAGATCGCCGACAAGGCCGGCCTGCCGCTGCTCGACCTCAAGGATTTCTCCTCGCTGCTGAACTACATGGCCGAGAACGCCACCGAGCTTTCCAACCAGTTCGGCCTGATCTCCAAGGCCTCGGTCGGCTCGATCCAGCGCGCCATGCTGGTGCTCGAGCAGCAGGGTGCCGAGCATTTCTTCGGCGAACCGGCGCTGAAGATTTCCGACATCATGCGCACCGACAATCGTGGCTACGGCCAGATCTCGGTGCTGGCCGCCGACAAGCTGATGATGAACCCCAGGCTCTACGCCACCTTCCTGCTGTGGCTACTCTCCGAACTCTTCGAGGAGCTGCCTGAAGTCGGCGACCCCGACAAGCCGAAGCTGGTGTTCTTCTTCGACGAGGCGCATCTGCTGTTCAACGACGCGCCGAAGGTTCTGACCGAGCGTGTCGAACAGGTGGTGCGCCTGATCCGCTCCAAGGGCGTCGGCGTCTATTTCGTGACGCAGAACCCGCTCGACGTGCCGGAAACCGTGCTCGCCCAGCTCGGCAACCGCGTGCAGCACGCCCTGCGCGCCTATTCGCCGCGCGAGCAGAAGGCGGTGAAGACCGCCGCCGATACGTTCCGCCCCAACCCGGCCTTCGATTGCGCCACCGTCATCACCACGCTTGGCACCGGCGAGGCGCTGGTCTCGACGCTGGAGGCCAAGGGCGCGCCGTCGATCGTCGAGCGCACGCTGATCCGCCCGCCGTCCGGCCGCGTCGGCCCGCTCACCGATGCGGAGCGCAAGCAGGTGATGGACCACAGCCCTGTCCTCGGCGTCTATGACGAAGACGTCGACCGCGAATCCGCCTTCGAAATCCTCGCCGCCCGCGCCAAGAAGGCCGCCGATTCCGAGGCCGCCAAGCAGGCGCAGGAGGCCCAGCCGACGGAAGCCGGAACGACCTCCGGCTGGAGCCTGCCGGGCTTCGGCGGCGGTGACGACGACAAGCAGAGCAGTCAGGGCCGCGGGCGGTCGTCGGGCTACCAGCGCGAGACGGTGGTGGAAGCGGCGATGAAGAGTGTCGCGCGGACGGTTGCGACGCAGGTCGGCCGGGCGCTTGTTCGGGGGATTTTGGGGAGTTTGAAGCGGTAGGGTTTTCGGGTGGGTTTACCCCCCCTCTGCCCTGCCGGGCATCTCCCCCACAAGGGGGGAGATTGGCTAGGGGCGCTCGCTCGCGACACTTTACCGTTGGGTAGTACGGCCCTCCCGCACTCCCTGGCGCGGGAGACTTCTTCAGTAAGCATATGAGTCATTCACCGCGTAGACGCGCGGTGGCTAGACAAGCAGAGGAATGATGGCGGTTGAAGCGGCGCCCACGGCCGATCTCCCCCCTTGTGGGGGAGATGCCCGGCAGGGCAGAGGGGGGTGCCCCGCCCCTCACCGCTTCCGCACAAATTCCGTCCGCAACACCAGCCCCTTGATCGCATCATGGCGGCAGTCGATTTCCTCAGGATTATCCGTCAGCCGGATCGAGCGGATCACCGTGCCCTGCTTCAGCGTCTGGCCGGCGCCCTTGACCTTCAGGTCCTTGATCAGCGTCACGGAATCGCCGTCCTGAAGCACGTTACCTGACGCGTCGCGGACTTCTGCGGCGGCAGCGGCGGCGGCCGCCAGTTCGGATGCCGGGCGCCATTCGCCGGTTGCTTCGTCGTAAACGTAATCGTCGTCACCGGCTGCCATCGGCCGCTCTCCTTGCAATGAATGTCAGTATGAGACCGGCGCTTACAGGAGCGGGACGGCGGCGGCAAGACCGGGGTAGCCGCAGCGTACAGTTGCGAAGCGGGCGGCGCGATGCTATTTCATTGGCGTGCGCTCAAAGAGAAAGGAGGGTCACGTGCAGAATTTCTATTTCCGGTATTACCGGCAGCGTGGCCCCGTCAACGCCCTGCAGATGCGTTTGCAGGGCTGACCAGAGACCGTTTCTCGAGACACATCTTCCTGGTCTGCCCCTCGTGGCATGCAGCGCCTGAACCCCCGTGGTTTGCGGCTGCAATTAACTATCCACCGCCGCTGACGCATTCATCGATGATGGCCTGATGCCCTCGATGAATCCGGCGCGCGGACCGACCAGAGAGTTTCCGACATGACCCTCATCAACATCCGCAATCTCGGCATCACCTTGTCGTCGCCGCTGTTTTCCAGGCTCAATCTCGCCGTCAACGCCGGTGACCGGATCGGCCTCGTGGCCGCCAACGGGCGGGGGAAATCCACCCTGTTTCGCTGCATGGCCGGCGCACTGGAGGCGACCGAAGGCGAGATCACCCGCACCCGCGGGGCGACCATCGGCTATGTCGAGCAGAATGTGCCCGCCCCGCTCCTTCCCCTCTCCTTCTACGAGGCGGTGCTCGATGCCTTGCCCGCGGAACAGGCGGAGAGCGAAAGCTGGCGCGTCGATGTCGCGCTTGAAGGGCTGGAGGTGCCGGAGGAGTTCCGTACCCGTGCCCTCTCGGCGCTGAGCGGCGGCTGGCAGCGGCTGGCGATGCTGGCGCGCGTCGCGGTCACCGAGCCCGATGTGCTGATGCTGGACGAGCCGACCAACCATCTCGATCTCGGCAAGATCGCCATGCTCGAGACCTGGCTCAATGCCCTGCCGCGCGACACGGCCGTCGTCATTGCCAGCCATGACCGCGCCTTTCTCGATGCCGTCAGCAATCGCACGCTGTTCCTGCGGCCCGAGAATTCGCAGCTCTTTTCGCTGCCCTATTCGCAGGCACGCGCAGCACTCGACGAGACGGACGCAGCCGATGCCAAGCGCTACGAGCGCGACATGAAGGCGGCCGATCAGCTGCGCAGGCAGGCGGCCAAGCTCCACAATATCGGCGTCAATTCCGGCAGTGACCTGCTGGTGGTCAAGACCAAGCAGCTGAAGCAGCGGGCGGAGAAGCTGGAGGACGCGGCAAGGCCCGCGCATCTGGAACGCTCGGCAGGCGCCATCAAGCTCGGCAATCGCGGCACCCATGCCAAGGTGCTCGTTACCCTCGAGGATGCCGAGGTCCGCACACCGGATGGAACCGTGCTGTTCAAGACCGGCAAGCAGTTTATCTGCCAGGGCGACCGGATCGTGCTGCTTGGGGAGAATGGAGCGGGAAAATCGCGCTTCATCGCCATGCTGCGGAAGGCGATCGGCAATCCTGAGGCCGCGCAGGACGGCATCAAGGCGACGCCGTCGCTGGTGCTCGGCTATGCCGATCAGGCGCTGGCCGATCTCAGGGATGCCGATACGCCGATGGAGACGATCATCCGCCGCTTCGATATCGGCGACCAGCGGGCACGCGCCCTGCTCGCCGGTGCAGGGATGACGATCGACATGCAGTCGAAGCCACTCGGTCGTCTCTCCGGCGGACAGAAAGCGCGGCTTGGCATGCTGGTTCTGCGGCTGACGGAGCCGAACTTCTACCTGCTGGACGAGCCGACCAACCATCTCGACATCGATGGGCAGGAAGCGCTGGAGGGCGAGCTGATGGCGCATCAGGCAAGCTGCCTGCTCGTTTCTCACGACCGCAGCTTCGTGCGCGCCACCGGAAACCGCTTCTGGCAGATCGAGCGCAAGCGGCTGGTGGAGGTGGAGAGCCCGGAAGGGTTCTTTGCCGCAGCGGCGGCTGCAGGCGCGGGCTAGGCCGGAAGGCAGTCGCAGCCTCAGTGGCCGCGACTGCCCGTTGCTTCAAGATAGCGCCTTGGCGCTTCGTCCGAAATAGGGCTGGCGCTCCGTTTCGTTGGCTTGCAGGGAGTGGCGAAGCCGCAGCAGATCCTTCCGGGCGACAAGGCCGGCGAGCTGGCCGCTCTCGGGATCGACGATCGGAATGCGGCCCGCATCCGTCGCCAGCATCAGGTCGGCGACATAGCCGACCGTGTCGTCGGGATGGGCGAGCGGCAGGGAGGCATCGGAGACGAGATCGGCAAGCGGCTGATCGAGCTCTGCCCTCTCCTGCTGCCAGCGCAAGACATCGCCGCGCGACACCAGCCCCTTGAGAATACCGAGCTCATCGACAACGGGATAGACGCGGTGGGTTTTCTCCTTCGTCGTGAAATGGCCGATCGCCTCGGCGACCGTCATATCCGCCCGAAAGCTGTCGACGTCGGAGATCATGATGTCGCGGGCGCGGGAGAATTCGAAGGGATCGATGCCGTATTCGCGGGTGATGTGCTGGCCCCGGCGGGCAATCTTTTCGGTGAGGATCGAGCGGCGCAGCAGGAGCACGGTGACGGCATAGGCCGAAACCGTCGCGACCAGCAGCGGCAGCAGCGCGGAGACGTCGCCGGTCAGCTCGACGGCGAAGAAGGTGCCGGTCAGCGGCGCGCGCATCGTGCCGCCCATCATCGCGGCCATGCCGAGCAGCGCCCAGAAGCCGGGATCGCCGGGCAATACCAGGCCGACCAGCCAGCCGAGCGCGCCGCCGAAGATCAGCAGCGGCGCCAGTACGCCGCCCGATGTGCCAGATGACAGCGCCACGAGCCAGATCGCTGCCTTGACGAGCAGGATCGTCAGCACCGCCTGCGGCAGCATCTTGCTGTTGAGGAGACCGTCGATGATATCGTAGCCGACGCCGAGGACGCGCGGCTCGATCAGGCCGCCGAGGCCGATGATCAGCCCGCCGAGCGCCGGGCACCACATCCAGTGGATCGGCAATGCCTCGAAGAGATTCTCGATCTTGTAGAGCAGCGTCGTCAGGATGCCGGACTGCAGGCCGGAGACGATGCCCATGCCGGCGCAGAGCAGGATGCCCCACCAGGGCAGGTCCATGTGGAACTGCTTGGGAAAGAGAGCGCCAGCCTCGAAAAGGAACGGACGCCAGCAGATCGAGACGCAGGCGGCAACGGCGACGGGAATGAAGCTGCGCGGCTTCCATTCGAACAGCAGAAGCTCGACGGCGAGCATGATGGCGGCGATCGGCGAGCCGAAGATCGCCGTCATGCCGGCTGCGGCGCCGGCGACCAGCAAGGTCTTGCGCTCGGCGGAGCTCAGATGGAAGCACTGGGCGAATAGCGAGCCGATGGCCCCACCCGTCATGATGATCGGTCCCTCCGCGCCGAAGGGGCCGCCGGTTCCGATCGAGATTGCCGAGGAGACCGGCTTCAGGATCGCGACCTTGGGCGACATCCGGCTGCCGCCGATCAGGATCGCCTCGATGGCTTCGGGAATGCCGTGGCCCCGGATCTTCTCGGAGCCGAAACGCGCCATCAGGCCGATCACGAGGCCGCCGAGAACCGGGATGACGACCATCCAGAGCGAACGCGGCGCCTCGGCCAGCGATACCGCATGGATGCTGAAGCGGCCGAACCAGACGAGGTTGGTGACCAGCGAGATAAGACTGACCAGCACCCAGGCGGCAAAGGCGCCGCCGGTGCCAACGATCACCGCCATGCCGATGAGGGCGATGACGCGCTTGTCCGTGGTGAAATCTCCGGCCTCGCGCCGGGAAAGGCCGCCCATGAAATCATGCGGCCGGTGTTTGCTGTGTGGAGACATCGGGGTTCCTGTTGACAGGCTGGCAATGCCGGCCCAGATATATCGTATTCCGATATAAATCAAGTCATGCTTGAGGACGAGTGAGATGCCCGGAGAAAGCCTGTCAGAGATGGAATATGAGGCGCTTGCCAATCTGAGATACCGGATCCGCAAGTTCCGTCAGTTCAGCGCCGAAGCCGCAGATCGCCTCGGGCTGTCGCCGCAGGAGCATCAGGCGCTGCTCGCGATCAAGGGGCTCGGCATTGGTGGCGCGATGAGCGTTTCCAGCCTCGCGGAAAAGCTCTTCCTCACACCGGCAGCCGCGGCAGAACTGGCGGCGACGCTGCAGGCGCGCGGCCATCTGACTGTGCACATCAAGCCCAAACGCCGCGCGCATGTGCGATTGACAGATCAGGCAGAAGAGCTATTGCGTCGGCTGACACCTGCTCACCTCCACGAAATCCGCGAGATGGCGCCGGAACTGATGCAGGCACTACGCGCGCTGCAGGATCACCGGCGGATGGAGATGGCGGCATGGATGCAGTGACGGCGGGGGATTGATGGCCAGGAAGCCGAAGGACGATCTGACGGATGCCGATTACGAGGCGCTTTCCAATCTGCGCTACACGCTGCGCCGCTTCATGGATTTCAGCGCCTCCGCGGCCCAGGAGGAAGGTCTGCCGGCGCAGCAGCATCAGGCGCTGCTGGCAATCAGGGGCCACCGCAGCGAGGAGGCGATGACCATCGGCCTGCTCGCCGAGCGGCTGCTGATCGCCCCGCATTCGGCAACCGAGCTCGTCGGCCGCCTGGTGACCGCCGGCTACGTGTCACGCAACGCCGATCCGAACGACAAACGCCGCCAGACGCTGGCGCTGACTGCCAAGGCCGAAACCGTGCTCAAGCGGCTGACCGCCATTCACCTCACCGAAATTCGCGACCTGGCGCCACGGCTGATCGACATCCTGCATGGATTGCAGGATGGGGTGGAACTCCAGGACGATCCTTGGTCGGATTAGGCGTCAGCCTGCCCGGCAATCTCCCTCGCCACCTCCGATATCAGCGAGCGCAGCCAGCGATGCGCGGGGTCGTGGCGGTAGCGGACGTGCCAGGCGATCTCGACCGGGAAGGTGCCGAGATCGGCGGGGGCTGGCAGGATTTTCAGCCGGGTGTCGCGGGCGAGCCGCCGGCAGATCTGGCGCGGCAGCGTGGTGCAATAGTCGGTGGCGGCGATCATTTCAGGCACGGCGAGGAAATGGGTGACGGATACGGCGACCTCGCGGCGCAAGCCGCGCTGCTCCAGCGCCTGGAACAGGCCGGCGCGCAGACGCCCGGGCGGCAGCACGTTGACGTGTTTCAACCGCTCGTAATCTTCCTTCAAGATGCTGTCGCCGATCTCGGGATGATCGGCGCGGACGACGCAGGCGAGCCCGTCATCCATCAGGTGCTGCACGACCATATTGTCCGGCGGATCGGTGATGCGGCCGAGCACCATCTCCGTCGTGCCCGAGACGGCGCCGGTTTCGGAAAGATCGCTGCCGAAGGGGATGAGGCGGAGCTTGATGCCATCGGCGCGCTTCCGGAGGCGAGCGACAACTTCAGGCATCAGCACGAATTCGACATAACTGTTGGGCGCGACTGTGAAGAGACGCGATGCCTTTTCCGGATCGAATTCCTGCTGGCCAAGGATCAGCTCGTCGAACTGGGCCAGCGCCGTGCGGATCACCGGCGCCATCTCTTCGGCGAGCTGCGTCGGGCGCATGCCGTAGCGCTCGCGGATGAACAGCGGATCGCGCAGCGTGTCGCGCAGCCGGTTCAGCGCATTCGACAGCGCCGGCTGGGTAATCCCCAGACGCTCGGCGGCGCGGGTGACGTTGCGCTCCTCCATGAGGGCGAGGAAGACGGGCATCAGGTTCAGGTCGTATCGCATCCAGTTATAATGCCATGCGAATATCTGGAATAGAACAAATAAATTTCCGAAATACGTTGAGAAACGGCATCATCCAGTCATCGAAACGAGGCCAGAGGGCCAAGGAGATGACAATGAGCAAGGGTAAAGTTCTCGTAGTCGGTTCGAATGCAACGCGCATCGAAACCAAGGGCGGCCGCACCGGCGCAACCGGCCAGTATCTCAACGAAACCGTGGTTCCGGCGATGGCGGTGATAGCAGCCGGTTACGAGGTGGTGCTCGCCACCCCCAACGGCACCAAGCCGCATATCGACGAGGTCTCCGACAAGGCCGATCACTTCGGCGGCGACGAGGCGGCCTACCGCAAGGCCAAGGCCTTCTACGCGGAGGATCCCTCGATGAACAATGTGCGCACACTGGCGGCCGTGATTGCCGAAGGCCTGGATGACTATGCCGGCGTCTTCGTGCCCGGCGGCCAGGCACCGGTGGTCGATCTAATGCAGGACCCCGATCTCGGCGAAATCCTGCGCCACTTCCATGAGAAGGCCAAGCCGACCGCGCTTCTCTGCCACGGCCCGATCGCCGTTGCCTCGGCCATGCCGCATGCCCGTGAATTCCGCGCCGCCCTTGTTGCCGGCGACCCGGTGAAGGCTGCCGAATGGGCCAGGGACTGGCAATATGCCGGCTATCAGATGACCGTCTTCTCCAACAGCGAAGAAAAGATCGTCGAGGACTACATTCTTCACGCCAAGCTCTATTTCAACGTCGTCGATGCGCTGCAGACGGCCGGGGGCAAGGTGGTGACGACAGCGGTCGATTTCGAACCGCACGTCATCGTCGATCGCGAACTGATCACCGGCCAGAACCCGCGTTCCGACCATCCGCTCGCCGCCAGGCTGGTCGAGGCTCTCGACCGCGCGACGGCAGCCTGAGACTGGGGGAAGACAGCCATGCCGCATCCCGTGAAGATCATGGCGATCCTCGCCGCCCGGCCTGGCAAGGCCGAGGAACTGGAAGCGCTCCTTTCCGGCATGGCACCCGCCTGCCGGGCGGAGCCGGGCAATCTGCGCTGGGATATCTGGCGCGATCAGGCGGATGCCACGCGCTTCGCGCTTGATGAACTCTACCGGGATAATGAGGCGGTGGCCGCCCACCGCCAGACCCCGCATTTCAAGGCCTATCTCGCAAAGATCAACGATCTCGCCGAACGCACCGCGCTCGTGCTCGATCCCGCCGATATCGGCTGACCCTGACAACAAGGAGAGGACAGACCAATGGCACTCAAGGATATTCTGCCGAGCAAGCTCGGTTTCGGCGCCGCCCCACTCGGCAACATGTTTCGCGACATTCCGGAAGCGGAAGCACAGGCAACCGTCGATGCCGCCTGGAACGACGGCATTCGCTACTTCGACAACGCGCCCTTCTATGGCGCTGGTCTTGCGGAAATCCGCATGGGCGATGCGCTGGCCGGCAAGAAGCGCGACGACTACGTGATCAGCACCAAGGTCGGCCGCGTCATCCTCGACGAGATCGAGGATGTCAGCGCCCGCGATCTTGGCGAGAAGGGCGAGGTCTTCAAGTACGGCCGCCCGAACAAGATCGTCAACGACTACTCGGCGGACGCCACCCTGCGCTCGATCGAGGACAGCCTGAAGCGGCTGAAGACCGACCGGATCGATATCGCCTTCGTGCACGACGTCGCCCAGGATTTCTACGGCGACGAATGGCTCGATGTCTTCGAGACTGCCCGCAAGGGTGCCTTCAAGGCGCTCGATCGGCTGCGCGACGAGGGCGTGATCAAGGCCTGGGGTCTCGGCGTCAATCGCGTGGAGCCGATCGAGCTGCTGCTCGGCTTACAGGGGCCACGCCCCGACGGCTTCCTGCTTGCCGGCCGCTATACGCTGCTCGACCATGACCGGGCGCTGCAGCGGGTGATGCCGCTGGTTGCCGAACGCGGGCTCGGCATCGTCGCCGGCGGTCCCTATAGCTCCGGCGCGCTGGTCGGCGGGCCGAATTTCGAATATGCCCCGGCCACGCCTGCCATCCTCGACAAGGTGGCGCGCATCAAGGCGATTGCCGACCGCCACGACGTCAGCATGAAGGCTGCCGGCCTGCAATTCTCGCTCGCCCATCCGGCCGTCGCCGCCGTCATCCCCGGCGCCAGCAAGCCCGACCGTATCGCCGAAGACAGCGCAGCGCTGAACGAGACGGTTCCTGCCGAGTTCTGGCGGGATCTGCGCAAGGCTGGCGTCATCAACCCCGAGGCACCGCTGCCGCACGGGCAGTGATCTCAGGTGGGGATATCGAGTGCGACCCAGGGCAAAGCGTTTTCATTGAAGACGCTCTGCCTTGGCGTCAGCGTTTCCGGCTCCTCGAAACAGCCGAGCGCAATCGCAATCAGCTGGTCGCGAAATTCCGGCAGCCAATAGACCGTCGAGCCGCAGGACGGGCAAAAGTGGAAAGTGATCGATTTGCCGCTCCGGCCGAGGCGGCTGTAGGTCTGCGAGATACCAGCGCAGTCCACCTTCCCCTTGTCGAAGAAGACGGCGACGCCAAAGGCGCTGCCGGTTCGCTGACGGCAGGCGGTGCAGTGGCAGACGGATATGGTGAACGGATCGCCTTCGGCAGTGGCCGAGAGCTCGCCGCAGGAACAGGATGCCAGGCGCTTCATGGCCATCTCCTTGGTTTGCAGACAGAGGCGGGCTCCAAAGCCGCCGCCGGGCAAACCGCGGGATGGCTTCAGAATGCCTTGGGGGCCGCGACGAACAGGTTCGGCTTGCCGCCAGTGAGCGTGAACAGGCTGAGCTTGCGCTCGACGCCGCCCGAAGCGTTCAGACGGAAGAGGCCGGTAATGCCGCGGAAGCCGGTCTTGCTGGTCAGGTTCTCCGCGGTCAGCGCCTTGGCATCCTTGGTGCGGATGATGCCGGAGGCGATCGCCACGGCGTCGTAACCATAGGCGGCGTTGGCCGTCAGCGGGCGGCGGTAGTGGCGCTGGTAGCGCTCCGAGATCATCGAGGCGCCCTCGGGATCGACCATGGCGATCAGCGCGCCCTGCACCGACGGGCTGGTATAGGACTGCTGCGGCCAGCCGCTGGTGCCGACCAGCGTGATATTGTTGAAGCCAGCGGCCTTGATGGCGCCGGCGACCGTGGTGACGATAACCGACTTGCCGAGCACGACGACGGTATCGGCGCCCTGCATCTGCGCCTTGCTCTTGGCGACAGCATCGGCGGCCGAGGCATCCGAGAGCGCATAGCGCGCCGAGCCGAGATAGGTGCCGCCGCCGGCGCGAACGGCATTCGAAATCTCCGCCTCGCCCATCGCCGTCAGCTCGGTCGTCGCGAAGACGAAAACCTTCTTGTGCCCGCCGGCAACAGCCGTGCGCGCGCCTTCGGCGGCGCTGTCGGTCTCGTCGGAGACGAAATTATAGACATTGCCCGTCGCCGTCGGGACCGGGGCGCCGAGATTGATCAGCGGTGGACGGTCGGCCGAGGGGATGGCTGCGACAGCGGCGGCCGTCGCCTGCGGCGCAAAGCTGACGAGCAGCGCCGAATTGCGCGCCTTGGCGGCCGAAACGGCGGACGCCACCGCAGCCGGGCCGCTTCCGACATCGATCACCTTGACGAAGACCTGGCCGTTGCCGACTTCGCCGGTGCCGAGCGCTGCGCCATCGCGGATATCGCGGGCTTCGCCTTCATAGATGCCACTTGCGCCCTTCGGGATCAGCAGGGTGATCTCGGCGCCGGTCTCGCCGAAGCTTTCCTCGACATCGCTGGACGGCGCCTTGATGTCCGTGTTCTTGACTGTGTTGGAGAGACCATCGCCATCCGCCTGGCAACCGGCAAGAAAGCCGCCGGCCAAGAGCGCCAGAACCGGAACCATGCGGCGCATCGCACCAGACGTCTTGAGAGCCGCCTGGCGTAAACCATGCGCGCGCCCGGTGTTCACATTCAGATGCGGCGTCACTGTTTCCCCCGAGGATGCGATGTCGCGGCCTTTGGCGGCCTTTTTAGAATGGGCTTATTTCTGCACCGGGCGGGCGCGAAAATCAAACCATTCCCCCAAACTTGGTTGACGCAAACGCTAAACTTTTATGCGTCTTTGACCGGAATATTTATACTTGCGTTTCCCAAGCTTCCACACCGCATATTTATAGCTCATCGGTACATTACTCTCAAACAGTGAGAGAAAAATCCGATGAAGCGCAGCACAAAATCAAAAATACTTGCAGCTTTTACTTTTGCATCTTTCGCATCTCTTCTTGGTTCGGCGCCTGCGAATGCCGGATTGTTGGTTTCCCCGCAGATTTCTGCAACGACATATGCCAGCGTTGCTTCGGAAAATACGCTGGCTGCACTTGCAAGTGCCGCAAGTATATCCGGCCTCTACGGCATGGTTGAGACCGCTTACAGCGGTATCACGGCAAGCTTCCAGCGCATTGATCTTGCCGCCATTGCACGGCCGCAACAGGTGGACGAACTGCAGACGACCGCCTCGATCAAGCCCGACATGCCGGCCAAGCCCGCGGCCTCGAAGGATGCGGTGTTCGGCTCGGTCACCATTCCCTTCAAGCGGCTCGCCGCCGTGAAGCGCTTCGCGCCGTCGCTCGCCGAAATGGAAAGCGGTGCGGCGATCAACTGCAACGCCAAGGGCTGCACCAACGCCGCGCAGGTAATCAAGGCCGCCCTCGGCCAGGCATCGCAGGCCTCGATCCGCGACAAGCTGAACACCGTCAACGCCGCCGTCAACCACGCGATCCGCTACCGTAAGGATATCGAGACCTACAAGGTCGCCGATTACTGGGCGACGCCATCGGAAACGCTCGCCCGCCAGCAGGGCGACTGCGAAGATTTCGCGATCTTGAAAATGGCGGCGCTGAAGGCCGAAGGCGTCGACATGAAGGACATGTCGATCGTGGTTCTCTTCGACCAGAAGCGTCACTTCTACCACGCCGTGCTCTCGGTCGCCGTCAACGGCAACTACTTCATCCTCGACAACATGCGCGACCAGGTTCTGACCGACAATCGCCTGCCCGACTACCAGCCGCTCTACTCGATCACATCGGGCAAGGGCTATCTCCACGGCCTGCGCGCCGGCAACAAACAGGTGGCTTCCGCCATGCCGCTCGAAAAAGTCGCCCCTGGCGAAGGTGTCCCCTACTGAGCCTCAGGTGATATCGAGCGGAGTGCAAGAGCCGGCCTTTGAGGCCGGCTTTTTGTTTTTGGTGCTTGTGGTGGGCGGCGGCACCCGGAGCCCGCTAATAGCAGACGGTAACACCCGGAGCCCCCTCACCCTGCCCTCTCCCCCAGGGGAGAGGGGAAGTCAGCGCAAGCGGCAAACGCGGCTTCCCTTCTCC
The DNA here is from genome assembly GCF_057808655.1 of Rhizobium sp. FG96. Taxonomy (NCBI): domain Bacteria; kingdom Pseudomonadati; phylum Pseudomonadota; class Alphaproteobacteria; order Hyphomicrobiales; family Rhizobiaceae; genus Rhizobium; species Rhizobium sp. FG96. Next base: position 442,298 of record NZ_JBMDIL010000001.1, read on the forward strand.
CCCGCGGGGAGAAGGTGCCCGAAGGTTTCAGGTGCAAGTTGTTGCACCGGGGATGAGGGGGCCGCACGCACGGCGTTTCCCGATTGCACGCCGCTCCTCCCCCCGTATGATGGAACCATCCGAAACACCGACGGCATCACATGCGCATCTTTCTCGTTCGACACGGCGAATCTCTCGGCAATCTCAGCGACAGCGCCTATCGCCAGTTCGGCGATCACAACGTCCCGCTGACGGAGTGGGGTTACCGGCAGGCGCTCGCAGCAGGGCAGAGCATCGCGGCCTATCTCGCCGGTCTCACCGACGCCGCACCAAAAGCCACCGTCTGGCATTCGCCCTATCTGCGCACCCGCCAGACCAAGGATGCGATCCTGGAGGCGCTGCCTGCGGCCGCCGTCGGCGCGGTGCTTGAGGACTACCTGCTGCGCGAACAGGATTTCGGGCTGTTCACCGAGATCTACGATCGCGCCGAGCAGCGGCGGAAATTTCCGGAGGAATTCGAGAAATGGGCGCGGCTACGCAACAATAGCGGCAAGTTCTATGCCCGCCCGCCGGATGGCGAGAGCCGGGCCGATGTGGCGCAGCGCGTGCGGCTCTTCCTGCTGACGGTCATGCACGATGTCGGCCGCGGCAACGACACCGCCATCATCGTCGGCCACGGCGTCACCAACCGCGCCTTCGAGATGAACTTCCTGCATCACGGCATCGACTGGTTCGAACACTCCGACAACCCTGGCAATGCCGACGTGACGCTGATCGAGGGTACGCATGCCGAAGGTTACAGCTCGATGCGGCTGCACAAGGCCGATGACCGCACGCCGGAAGCCGCAACAGAACTGCGCGCAGCCCATGGCTCGGACCTGACGATCACGCCGAAATCAAATAGTTAGATCAGTAGCGGGAGATATAGCCGACCAGCATCGGCTTCTCGTGGGTGGGCGCCAGTGCCAGGTTGATCTGGCCCTTCATCGCCTGCGAACCGGCGGCAATGCTGAAGCCGGTGTTCAGCGTCTTGCCCTTGTTCATCGCAAGCGTTGCCATCGCATCCTCGATCTGCGTATCGATCGAGAAGCGCAGGCTCTTGGTCAGCTGCGCCGCATCGCCCATCGGCAGCCGGTGGCGCAGCATCGACAGAAAGGCATCGTTGAAGAGCTGGATCTTCTTGTCCAGCGTCAGCAGGATGGTGGGTGACGGCGAGGCCTGGATCAGCGCATTCAGATTGGCCATCGAGGAAACGTCCTCGACCGTATCGAGACGCTTCAGCGCCCATTTGAAGCTGAGCACGCGCAGCAGCGAGGCGAGATTGCCGGTTTCCGGCATCTGCGCGGCGGTGTGGTGGACGAGATCGGCGGTCGTCATCTTCCCGGCCGACGACATGCGGCCGAGGCCGTCCCAATAGATCCGCTCAAGACGAATGCCACGGCGCTCCCCGCTCCGGCCGGCAACGGCGCGGAAACGCGGCTCGATCTCTTCGGCGTCGATCGCCGGCAGCTGCTCCTCGAGGGGCTCGGCATTGGCGAGATCTGTTGCGGCGGCCTTGCTGATCAGCATCTACCGCTCCGTCAGCGCTTCGGAGCGCGCCTTGTTGATCGGCTTCAGGAGGTAGCTCAGCACGGTCTTGTTGCCGGTCATGATTTCGACCGAGGCGACCATGCCCGGGATGATCGGATAGGCCTTGCCGTTGCGCGAGAGCTCCGACTTGTCGGTCTTTACCTGCACGAGATAATAGGTTTCGCCCTTTTCCTTCTCGACGAGGCTGTCCGCCGAGATGTTCTCGACGACGCCTTCGAGGCCGCCGAAGATCGAGAAGTCGTAGGCGGTGATCTTGACGACGGCCGGCTGGCCGCGGCGCACGAAAGCGACGTCGCGCGGCGAGATCTTCGCCTCGATCAGCAGCGTATCGGCGGTCGGCACGATGCCGGCGATGACGCGGCCGGGATCGACATAGGCGCCGATCGTGTTGACCTCGAGCGTATTGACGATGCCATCGACCGGCGAGCGGATATCGGTGCGCTTGACGCGGTCCGAAGCGCCGCGGATCGTCTCGTCGACGACGGAGAGCTCGGCCAGCGTCGTGGCCTTTTCGGTAAGCGCCTGCTGACGCAGTTCCAGCGCAAGATCGCCGACCTGCAGCTTGGCTTCCTGAACGGCAGCTTCGAGGCGATCGATGCTTTCCTGATAGACCTTGAGCTGGCCCTGCTGGTCGGTGAGATCGCGCTCGACCTTCAGCATTTCGGTCTGGGCAACCAGCTTCTTGTCGCTCAGCGGCTTGATCAGATCGTACTGGCGCTTGGCGCCGTCGATATTGTCGGTCAGGCGGGCGATGTTGGCATGGGCTTCGTTGAGCTCGTTCTCGCGCTGCTTGACGCGCTCCTGGAGAACGCCGAGCTTGTTTTCGTAGCTCGCACGGTCGGCGGCGAAGAGGTTTTCCTCGTTGTCACAGACCGGCTTGGCAACGGAGAGAATTTCCGCCGGGCAGACGAATTTCGTGTCGTAGAGACCGGCTTCCTCGAGCTTCAGGCGGGCAACCTTGGCGCCGAGCGCGCGCGCCTTGGCAACGGATTCACCGAGTGTCGAGGCGGTCGTCGTATTGTCGAGCTGCACCAGCAACTGGCCCTTGCGGACGACCTGACCGAGCGTGACAGCAATCTGCTGGACGACGCCGGGCTCCGACGACTGGATGATCTGCGTCTTCGAGACAGGAATGACCTTGCCTTCGCCGCGGGCGATCTCATCGATGCTGGCGAAGGCCGCCCAGGCAAGGAAGCTCGCGATCAGCAGGGCGCAAAGCGCCAGGATGGCACGGGCAAAGAGCGGCGGATTGTCGATCTGGGCGCGGCTCATCGGACAACTCCTGCGGCAGCCGGAGCTGCCGGGGCAGCGGCGGCCGGACGCGGCTGCTGCATCGCCTGGATGACGGCCTGCTTCGGGCCATCGGCGATGATCTTGCCCTTGTCGATGACGATCAGGCGATCGACCAGTTCCAGCATGCTGTGGCGATGCGTGGCGATCAGCAGCGTCGTCTCGGGGCCGAAGGCATTCGACAGGCGCGAGATCAGGTGGCGTTCGGTCGCAAGGTCCATGGCGCCGGAGGGCTCGTCGAGGAAGACGATCTTCGGCTTGGTGAGCAACAGGCGGGCAATCGTCAGCGCCTGCTTCTGGCCGCTCGACAGATTGGTGCCGCGCTCGCCGACCGGCATGTCGAAGCCGCGCGGATGATTGCCGACGAATTCATCGACACCGGTGATGCGGGCGACCTGCAGCAGCTCTTCATCGGTGGCATCGGCGCGGCCGATCAGCAGGTTTTCCTTGACGGTGCCGGAGAACAGATCCGAGGACTGGCCGGCAACAGCGACGGCCGAACGGACTTCCGCCATATGATACTGGCGGATATCGACGCCATCGATCAGCACGCGGCCGGCAGCCGGCGCAAAGAGGCCATCGAGCAGGCGTCCGAGCGTCGTCTTGCCGGAGCCGATGCGGCCGATGATGCCGATCTTTTCGCCGGGACGGACATTGAAGGACAGGCCGTTGATGACAGGGTGATCCGAGCCTGGATACTGGAACGACACGTTCTGGAAGCTGAAGCCGCCATGGGCGATTTGGCGGTTGACGAAGCCGACCGTGGACGGGCGGTCGTCGGGCTGTTCCATGATCTTGTCGAGGATGCGCAGCGACATGGTGGCCTGGCGGAAACGCGCCAGCGTCATGGCGATCTGGCCGAGCGGCGCACCGGCGCGGCTTGCCAGCATCACGGTGGCGACGATCGCGCCCATGGCGATGCGGCCCTCGGAGAATTCATAGGTGCCGGCGATGACGATGAAGACGCTGACCATCTGCTGGATCAGCATCGTCGTGTTGATCGCATTGGTCGAGATATGCTTGATGTCTTCGCTGGTGCGGCTCGAATATTTCGTCAGTTCCTGCCAGCGGCGTAGCATGGTGGCTTCGGCGCGCAGGCTTTTCAGCGTCTCGATGGTCGAGATCGTCTCGACCAGCAGCGACTGTCGGCGCGAGGCCTCGTTTGCCGCCGTTGCCATGCGCTTGCCGATCGCCGCCTGCGCCCAAAGGCCGATGGCGACGGAGGCGACCAGAGCGACGGCCGGAATGACGACGAGCCAGCCGGAGATCAGATAGATCACGAACAGGAAGATGAACACAAAGAGGCTGTCGATGAGGACGCCGATCGTGTTCGAGGTGAAGAATTCGCGGACGAACTCATATTGCGTGACGCGGTTGGCATATTCGCCCGTCGACATCGGCCGCGAGGCGAGCGTCGAGTTCAGCACCTTGTCGAAGATCATCTGCGACAGGCGCAGATCCGCCTTGCGGCCGGCATAATCGATCAGCGAGGAACGCGCGGTCTTCAGCAGGAAATCGAAGAGATAGGCGAGCGAAATGCCGGCCGAGAGAACCCAGAGCGTCGGGATCGCCTTGTTCGGCAGCACGCGGTCATAGACGTTCATCGTGAACAGCGGCGAGCCGAGCGCAATGAGATTGATGAACAGCGCGGCGACCATGACGCGGACATAGGTGCGCCAGTAGGGCGCCAGCGTCGTTGCCAGCCAGTGGCGCTTCTCGATCTCGACGGCATTGCCGACAAGCGCCTCTTCCGAGGCGTTCTGATAATAGAGCGTGAAGGCGAAAGCCGTATGCGGCTTCAGCGCCGCGAGCTCCTGCCGCGTGATGCGGATCGGCGCACCCGGGATCGCCACGATATCGGTAACGTAGGAGCCGTCTTCGGCGATCTCGAGCAGCGGCAGCACGCCGCCATCGGCGAATGCGACGATCGCCGGACAGTCGAAATTGCCGGTGCGGCAATCGCGCTCTTCGTGCTTGATGACCTGCAGACCGATACGCTCGGCCATGCGCTCGACATCGTCGACCTCGAGTGACTCGGTGATCTCATCCGGCAGGCCGGAGAAGAGCACCGTGTCCGAGGATGGACGGCCATAGAACGCAGCCACAGACTTGAAAGCGGCTTTGAATGTTTGCAGCGGCGTGCCGCTGGAAGTTTCGAGCGCTACGTTCAGCATTGTTCCATGGCCGTGTCGACTACTGCTGTCGAATTGGCGCTAGGAGGTCCAGGGGCATGCCAGCCTTCTGCGTGGACTGCAGCTCGACATAACCCGGATCAGCGACGCCCGCGGGGACAACAAACTCTTCCCGCGCATAAGCCTTGGCCTGCTCGACCGGACGCAGCTTCATGGTCTGAAGCAGGTTACCGGAGGCAGCCAGGATCTTGTATTCGGCAAACAGCGAGGCAACGCGCGCCGTGTCTGCCAGAACTCTGGTGTTGAAATTGGTGTTCTGCGCGTCCAGCACGTCGAGCAGCGAACGCTGGCCGACACCGAACTGCTGACGGTAGGACGAAACGAGCTGGGCGTTGGTCTGCGCCTGCTTACCGAGGATACCGGCAAGGGTACCGCGGCTGGTGCGCTCGTTCCAGGCGGAACGGACCGACTGCTCGACTTCGCGCTGCACCTGAGCCAGCGCATAACGCTGCTCGCCGGCGCGGCGGATCTGTTCCTGCTCGCGGGCCGTATCGATACCGCCGCGATAGAGGTTCCAGCGGGCAACGACACGAACCTGATAGTCGTTGGTGTTGCCTTCGTCGCCATCGATGTCATCGCCGACGCGGGCGGTGCCTTCGAGATCGACCTTCGGCAGGTAGTTGGCGCGCGAACCGCGAACGCCGGCATCGGCGGCATCGACATCGGCATTGGCCGAGTAGATGCGCGGGCTGTTCTTGGCAGCGACGAAGACCGCGTCATTCAGCGTCTTCGGCAGGAACTTGCTGACCGACGGCGGGGTGGACGCATTGGTGATCGGCTCGCCGACGGCCTGGAGGAAGCGGATGCGGGTCGCTTCCAGCTCTTCCTTGGCTTCCTGGAGACGGGCCTGGGCAGCCTGCTGGCGCTCGACGCCCTGCAGACGGTCGGCATCGGTGAGCGTGCCGCCCTTGATGCTCTGCTCGATATTGCCGAGGATCTGGTTGTGGAAGCCGACGTTATCCTGCGCCGCCTTCACGATCTGGTTCTGGAGGATGTATTCCAGATAATCCTGCGTGACTTCGAGGGCGAGCGCCTCCGAGCGCTCGAGAACGCGGAACGAGGCGCCATCGACGCGGGCGGCCTGCTGCTCGACCTGCGAGCGGCGGCTGCCGCCGTCAAACAACGTCTGTGTAACGGTAAGACCAACTTCGCCCGGCTTCAGGTAATCATGGTCCGACGTCAGCGTACCTGTGCTGGAATTGGACAGCCTGCGGCGGCCGACACCAGCTTCAAGATCCACGGACGGCAAGTAAAGGCCGCGTGCCTGGCGCAGTTCAAATTCGACAGCTTCACGATCCTTGGCAGCCTGCAAGATCTGCGGGTTCGTCTTCATCGTCTTTTCGATCGCCTGCTGCAAGGTCATTGCATCGGCGTTAATCGAAAACGCGAAGCTGAAAGCAACGGTAGCGGACAGAGCCGCAAAAATTCTTTTGCCTTTAAACAAGACTGATGCCCCTCAACATCTCAGATTCACCGGGCGAAACCCATATACCGAAGCTGTTCTTCGGCAAACAAGTATCACCAACATTTCCACACTCCAACTGTAGAGCGGGACATTCCTTCGAAGACAGTTAATTCACAGAGATCACACACTAAAGGAACAATTTTACAGGATTTTTTAATCCCCAATTTTCCCGCAGCTGATTAGCTCTATCCGTACTGGAAACGGATATTGCGCGCCATGAATTTCCGAAAGAATTACTCCCTGCCCTCAGTAAAAGCCCTGCGGACGGCCGCATTCGGAGCATCAGGATGCCTCGTTGGGTCCGCTGGGGTTTTACTTATCTTAAACCTTCTTATGCCGGACCGACCATTTTTGGTAGGTTTAATCAGTACATGCTCAATTTCTCTGTTTGTTGCATTTCCGCTGCTTGCAGCAATCGGAAGCAAAAACGCTGAAATCCGGAAGCTACACGAACGGATTAATTACTCGGCCCGCCACGACGCGGCGACGGGCGCTCTCAACGGCACCGCCTTTGCCGCATCCGTCGAGCATTACATCGACCGGCGCAAGCGGATCGCCACCGACTCAGGCGGCATCATGATCGCCGCCGTCGTCGATCCGCTGGACGCGATCAGCCGCCGCTACGGGCCGCAATGGGCCGATACCGTGATGCAGTCGCTCGCCGCCATCATTCAGTCTTCGGTGCGCAGCGGCGATCTCGTGGCGCGCCTCGCCACCAACGAGCTCGGCATCTTCCTGCCGGGCGCCGCCCCCGAAAGCGCCGTCGACATCGCCAACCGCATCCGCGAGCGCGTCTCCGCCGCCGCCTTCGCCGCCGACGAGAACCCGCTATCGATCGACCTGAAGCTCGGCGGCGCCATCTTCGATGGTCCGGCGGAGTTCAACCGGATCAGGCAGATGGCGGGAGAGCTCGCCATGGACGCCGGCGGCGAGGATGAGCCGATCTCGATCGGGAGGTTGCCGGCGGCTTGAGAAAACAAGAAAGCCGCCCGGCGAAGACCGGGCGGCTTTGATTTCAGGCGTCGGCGATCAGCTGTTGTGATGCTGATTGAGGTCGTGATCCTGGCCGTGGAACAGGATCTTGACCGCCGTGTTAGCATCAACATTCTGCAGCGTGGCAACTGCGTGCGTATCCGAAGCGCTCGCGGTGATCGACAAGGTCGTGGTGTTACCGGTTGTCGACAGGCTCAGTTTCGACAGGGCATCGGCATCCGTCATACCCGGCTGTTTTGCAATAAGCGCATCAAGCAAGCTGGAGACGTCGAGTTTGTCGCTGCTGTCACCTGTTGCTTTGTAGTCGGTGATGATGTCGGCAGGGTCCAGCCCGCTCAGCGCGGAGGCATCGATAAAGAACGTATCGTGACCATTACCGCCAGTCAGAGTGTTCAGACCGGCGCCGCCGCAGAGCTTGTCGTCACCGTTACCGCCAGACAATGAGTCGTCGCCGGTGCCGCCATACAGATAGTCGTTTCCATCGCCTCCCGAGAGAAGGTCGTTACCGCCGAAACCGTAGATGATGTCGTCATGCTCGGTGCCGATTAGCGCGGCGCCAGCACGGAAGCCACCATTGTCGTTTCCATCCGTGCCTGTAATGACGTGGAACTCCTTATCGAAGGAAGCGCCATGCGAGTCAGTCACCGTGACGTTGATTTCGTAGTTCTTGCCCGTCTGAAGGGTTCCGGAAGTCGAAAGAATACCGTCGCTTGAAATCTTGAATGAGTTGTTATCCTCAGAGAACGTGAAGCTGTTACTGTCATCCGCATCGACAACCGAAATGTGCGCGATGGTCTCCTTGTTTTTCGGCAGGTCAGCGTGATCCTGGACATTTGACAGCAGCAAATCCGACGGCGCATCGTTAACCGCTCCCAGATTGAAGCTGACGGTTGCGGTGTCCGTTCCTCCATGACCGTCCGAGACGGTGTAGGTGAAGCTCGCCGCACCATTGTAGTCATGATCAGGCGTGAACGTGACCAGACCGTTGACCATCGCCACGGTTCCGTGAAGGGCACCCTGTACTGACGCGATTGTCAGTGCATTGCCATCGGGATCGGTGTCGTTGGCAAGAAGCGTTGCGGCAGAGACGACCACCGGCGTGTCTTCTCTGAGCACGATCTGGCCCGGCATACCGCCCCATTCGATCACATAGCCGGTCGGATCATTCTTGTCGTATCCACCATCAAAATCATCCCACTTGCCGGTTTCGATCGACATGTAGAGATAATCCTGATTGCCAGCATTGTCAGGCTCGGACGACATCCAGTTGGAATAGGCATGGACGTTTGAATTGCTCTTCCAGAATGTGCTGTCGCTTTCCGGTCCAGCAACCCACTTCCACGTACCCTCCGTTGCGGCATCTGAACCACCGAGCCAGATGAATTTTTTCTGGTTCACCAGCGACCTGACGAACTCGTTTTCATCACCAGAACTGATGGTCGCAAGATAGCCGCCTGCCGCTGTCGCGCCATCCTTGGCATCCGCCCACGACACGTTTGCATTGACGAATTTGTAGTAATGGCCGTTAGCGTCATTATACACCCAACCCTGTCCCGAGGGTCCGCCGATCAGGGTGTCATTCTTGGCGTCAGGATCCCGGTTCTCGACGACATCCTTCACGGTAACGTCGAGCGTCGCCGTTGCGATGTTGTTGACAGCGCCGTGATCGTTGACTTCAACCGTCAGGTGGACCTTCGGATCGTTGTCGGCATTTTCCGCCTCGAAGTCGAAGCTGACGCCGTCCTTCAGGCGAATTTCGTATTGCCCAGCCGATGTCGCCTTGACCTCGAAGCGATCGTCGACGGCACCGCCGTTCAGAACGCGGAAGGTGAAGCCCGCGGTGGTATCGACATCCGAAAGCGCGAAGCTGCCGACATGGGAACCAGCGACGTTCTCGTTGATCGCTTCGCCTGTTGCACCGGTGATCACCGGAGCATCGTTGACCGGGGTCACGTTGATCGTGAAATCACCGCCTGCCGTCAGCGCCGGACCGCCAAAGTTTCCGTGGTCGTCGAGCGTATAGTGAACGCTGACCGGGCCGTTGAAGTCCTGATCCGGCGTGAAGGCGATGCCGTTCTTGATTGCTTCGCTGTGATTGTCACCGCGCAACAGAGTGTTCAGAAGGTCATAGGCATCACGCGTGTCGTCAAGAGCCGATGTTGTGGTGATCGAGATCGTCTTGCCCTCATCGGACGTGACGAAGCTGAAGCCACCGCTCAGACCATCGCTCGAGGCGCTGAACGTGCCGCCCGAAGCGACGTGGAGCGTGAGCGTGACGGTCGAGATCTTGCCATCGGCCTGGTCAGGATCGGAAGCCACCCAATTGCTGGCGCCGGTTTCGGCGAAATAAAGCGGGGTGTCTTCGTTGATCGTGAAGCCCGCCGTCTGGCCGAGAGCGAGATGCGGCGCGTCATTTTCCGGGGTTACGGTCAGCGCGAAGTTCTTGCTGTCCGAGAAGTTTCCGTCGGAGACCGAGAGGCTGGCGTTGATCGTTCCGTTGAAGTCCTTGGCGAGCGTGAAATCGAGGCTCGGGACTTCCGACCCCTTGAACGTCAGCACACCATTCGCGCCGAGGCTCGAATTGGGAATGTTGAGCGTGAAGGTCAGATCGTCGAACTTGGTGTCGGCATCGGTGACATAGCCTGCCAGCGCGGCCTTGAGATCGACGGCCGAAAGCTGGACATGGCTGTCTTCAGCGAGCGTCGCGCCAGCCGGGAAGGCTGCCGAGATCTTCGGAGCGAGAATGTCCTGCAGCGTCCTTGTACCGTCGCTGAAGACAAAGTTTTCGAAGTGCGTGAACTCGTCCGTGACGATCTGGCCGCCGACGACATGCGTCAGCTTGACACCGGTCACTTCGCCGTTCTCGACGATCTTCTCGAAGGCATTGCCGGCCGCGTTGAAGGCATAGCCGAGCTTGGCCGTATCGATACCGTCGCCGCCGTCGGCCACCACGCGGTGAGCCGACGTGCGGGCCGAAACGTCGACCGTGTCTTCACCGGCCCCACCAGCGAAATGAATGGTGCTGGTGGAGAGGCCGGTGCCGCCCAGGTTTCCAGAGACCGTCAGCGTGTCGTTGCCGCCGTTTCCGACGATCTTGATCTCTTCGACGCCGGTGACATCCAGATGACCGCCGTCGACGGTGACTTCGAGATGCGTGTCGTTGTTGAGGTTCTCGACACGGAAATCGTTGCCGTTGGTATCGCCGATGAGCGCCAATGTGTCGGCAAGTGCATCATTGCCGCCGATGATATGGTCGTTACCGTCACCCGTCGAGTAGACGAAGGTGTCGCCACCATTGCCACCGATCAGATTGTCGTCGCCGGTGCCACCGATGATGATGTCGTTGCCGTCACCGCCGTTGATGGTTTCGCCACCCGGGGTTCCGTACAGGACTTCATTGCCGCTGCCGCCAATGACGCTGTTGGCGTTATAGTTCGGCATCTGATGATCGATACCATTGTAGTGGTTGTCGATGTCGAAGCCGTGCGACTGGCTGTCCGGATCGTGAGCGCTGTTGTCGATCACGTTCTCGGTAATGTTGGTGTTCGGGCCGCGGGCGCGCAGTGCGTAACCATTGCCCTCGGTATAGCCGGTAAACTGGTTGCCATGGATGTTCGAGTGATCGGCGTCGATCGTCACCAGCGTGTTGCCGATACCCGCACCACCGGCGGTTCCGGAAATGACGTTATTGGTGAAGCTGATGCCGTTGGCCTTCCAAACAAGCTGATCGTCGACACCCTTGGCGCCATCGCCGAGGACCACCAGACCACGGGGAATGTTGTTTCCAACCTCCCACTGGCTTCCAGTGGTGTCCGGTACCGAGCCAGTAAATGTCTGGCCGTTAAAGACGTTATGATCGATCTTCAGATCATTCAGCACGTAGCCGGTTTCCGAGAGAAGCGCCTCGTCACCGCGGGCGGTCACGATGTTGTCCTGGATGGTGATGTGCTGATGCGCGCCCTGCAGATAGATCGCAGCCTTTTCCGACGAGCCATTGCCGTCGAGCCCGAGGACCGTGAACCCGTGGCCAATGGAGCCGATGGTAATGTTGTCAGCGCCGTTCTTCAGTTCGATGGCGCCTTGTGCGGATCCCGACTGCACGCCATTGATGATCGTCACACCTGCACCGCCGGACGAGAGCAGCGTCAGATTGTCAATGTTGATGACCACGTTTCCGTCGTATGTCCCCGGTGCGACGAGAATGGTATCTCCCGAATGGGCTGCATCGACAGCCGCCTGGATGGTCGCGAAGCCGCCGTTGCCGACGAGCAGAATATGTCCACCTTCGGCACCATCGACGATTTCGACATTGCTGAGAGTATCCTTGCCTTCGGCACCAGCCGAGACTGTCCAGCCGCCGGCAGGGGTCGTCGCGATGTTGTCGATGGTCAGGGTCGCAGCGTAGGCCGCCGTATCGACACCGGCTCCACCGTCGATCACGTCGTCGCCAGCGCCCGCAGTGATCTTGTCATCGCCGCCTTGGCTCTGGATGAGATCCACGCCGCCCGTTCCGGTGATCGTGTCGCCGCCCTGGCTGCCGGTCATGTAGAAGAGCGAGGACGGAGTATCGTCGACGACACCGGTCGCCGCGCCCGCATCGAACGTGACGCCATTGCCGAGATTGGCGAGATTGAATTCCTGGTCGACGCCATGGAAATCGTTGCGGCCGAACGAGGCCGTGATGTCACCGGACCAGTTGGCACCGAGCGAGATACCGGTACCGACATCGGTAAAGGTATTGTCGTGGACGGAGACCGGAGAATTTGCGACGGAGTCGTCAAGATTGAGACCCGAACGCGTGTGCTCGATCGTATTGTCCGAGATGTCCAGATGAACACCGTTGCCGTCGGACCAGATGCCGCGGCCCCAGGCAGCAGCGCCGTACTTGTCGCCCTGCTGACCGGTGATCAGGTTGCCGGTGATATCGATCTCGCCGGTAGTGGCACCCACAGACACGAAGATCGCACGGTCGTCACGCGCTGCGTCGCCGTCTGAGGTCGAACGGTCGCCACCGTCGACATTGCTATAGAAGACGTTGTTGCTGATGACGTGGCTGCCGGACGTGGTGCCGCTGACGATCGACAGCGTCGCATCGGTGGTCGAGCCAGCCGGCGAAACGTTGTTGAACTTGAAGCCATCCACCGTTACCGGGGTGCTGGAGGAAATGGTCCACTGGCCGTTGATGACGGACTCGCTGCCGGCATGTTCCGTGGCGGGAACGCCATGCTCGGCGCCCATGATCGTCACGCCGTGATCGATCGAGACGTTTTCATTGAACGTGCCGGCGCCGACGAGAACCGTAGCCCCGCCACCATAGGCCGAAGACGCATTGACGGCCGACTGGATGCTGTCGAAGGTGCCGACGAGATGCGTTGTCGCGACCGACGGGTCACCATCATAGAGCAGAACCGGCTTCGTCAGGTCGAGGATGACGCCACCCTTGAAGGCGACGATTTCGATACCGTGCAGATCGTCGGTGTTGTTACCACCGGAGATATAGTCGACCGATCCAGGCTTTGCAGTCACCGTCAGCTCGCCGGTTTCAGCATTGTAGTGGACATCGTAGGTCGAGAAGGCGCTGTTGAAGTTCGCCCGGTCGGCTTCGCCAGCCATCGCGAACTGGTTGCTGTGGACCGAAAGATCGGTGCCGTTACCATAGATATGGTCACCGCCAGCATCGCCCCAGATCGTGTCGTTGCCCTCACCGCCGACGATCGTGTCGTCGCCCGTGCCGCCGCCGATGGTATCGTTGCCTTCGCCGCCGGACAGGTGGTCGTTGCCGCCGCCGCCGTTGATCGTGTCGTTACCCTTGCGGCCATCGACGATGTCGTTGCCCGCACCGGTTCGAATTTCGTCGTTGCCGTCGCCGGCATTGACCACGATCGAGACCGGATTGCCGATGCCGACGTTGGTTGCGAGGATATGGTCGTCGCCCGAGCCGCCTTCGATAGTGATCGGGGCCGCAATCGACGTGCCGGCGAGTGAACCAATGTTGACCGTGTCACCGCCGTTGCCGAGGTGGAGGCTGATGTTTTCGACTTCGTCCATGCGGACGCTGCCGGCGCCATTTCCATAGCTGACCTGAACGTCTGTCGCATTGCCGGCGCCGTAGTTCAGCTCCTGGCCGCCGACGATCGTGCCGATATCGATGGTCGTGGCAGCGCCGTTGTTGGTGAAATCCAGCTTGTCGTTGCCGGAATTGCCCATGACGCGGTCGGCGCCATCGCCGGTAGCGTAGAAGAACGTATCGTCGCCCGCACCACCGAGCAGACCGTCATTGCCGGCGCCGCCGGTGATCTGATCGTTGCCATTGCCACCGTCGATCGTATCGTTGCCTGCATCGCCGAAGAGCTTGTCATCGCCGTCGCCGCCACGGATGATGTCGTTGCCGGCACCGCCGTAAATCGTGTCCTTGCCGTCGCCACCTTCGATCGTGTCGTTGCCGCCGAGGCCGGAGATCAGGTCGTCGCCGGTGCCGCCGCGTAGCGTATCGTCGCCCGCGCCGCCGCCGATGATGTCGTTGCCAGCGCCGCCTTCGATCAGGATGCCGCCGTTGGCTGCTCCGCTCCGGTAATCCGCGCCGACGAGGATGACGTCATCCTTCGCGGTGCCGTCGATTTCCTCGACGCTGTTGATGTAGCTCGGTGCGCTATAGGCGTCATAGGCGAAGCCCTTCGTCAGGTCGCCGCTGTCGAGAACGATCTTGTCATAGCCGTCGCCGCCCTGCACGACATCCATCGTGCCTGCGTAGCCAGTGATGTCGATCGCCTGCTTCGTGCCGTTGCCGAGCTCGATGTTACGCTCGCCCGAGGCGACGAGGTCTGCACCAAGCTTGAACGTGTCGTTGCCGGTGCCGCCTTCCAGCAGATCGCTGCCCTTGCCGCCGTCGAGGATGTCGTCGCCTTCGTTGCCAACCAGATGGTTGGTTTCGTCGCCGCCGATGAGGATGTCATTACCCTTCGAGCCGTAGGCATCCGCGGTGTTTCCAAGCGCGTCATGGCCGACAACATTGCCACCCTGGCTCAGGCGGTCTTCAGCCATATGGGCGGCGACCGTCTGGCCGTCTGCCGTCTGGGAAACGCCGCTCAGGTTGACGAACACACCCTGTGCGAGATTATCGTAGTGGATGGAGCCGAGCGATCCGGCCGCATCGACATGGACAGTGAACTGGCCGTTGTTCGAAACGTCGCCATCGCTGTCGATGGCGTTGTAGCCGAAGGTCAGATCGATGAACTGGCTGCCGTTGCTCGGTGCCGGATGGTCAAGCGGCTGGCGGAGCTCGAAGCTGTAAGCCGCCGTGACATCCGAAACAGAAACCACGAAAATGATCGCTGCCGCGCTCAGAACCGTCGGTGCCGTCGCTCCGATATAGCCCACAAGGTGGCCATCGATCATCGCGGTACGGACTTCGCTGCCATTCGAATACAGGCCGGTCATCGCGCTGGAACCGGCGACGCCGACGTTCTGCGACAATGTGATGGAACGGCCACCATTCGGTCCGCTGTTGCTGGAGTCAGCACCCCAATCGACATTCAGCGAAACGCCCTCAAGCACCTTGGTGCCGTCTTCGAAGACGTTCTGCGTAGCAGGGTTCGAAACGGTGGGAATGTCGTCGCGGATCTCGACACGGATGATGCTGGTCGTCGTATCGTTGTCGCCGTCATGGAAGGCAACGCCTGCGTCGACGCGCACTTCGTCAATTGCAGCGCCATTGGCGAGAGCAATGTGGTCAACTGGCCCAAACAGCTTGGCGGTCACCGTCGTGCCGTTCGCGCTCAATTCGATTACCGTGTTACTCGGATCCCCGACATAACCGATGATCTTCGTACCGTTTTCGGTCAGCGCGAAGGTGATCTGCTGGCCCAGAGATGTCAGAGATGAAAGATGCGTCGGCTGGGCTGCCGTCAGCGTGAAGTCGACGTTACCCAGGTCGCCGGGACCAATATCCAGATGCATCTGTCCGGTGAAAGTCGTCGTGCCGGCGCCGTCAGCGCCATAGTGAACGATGAAGCTCTGCGATCGCGTATCCGGCGTCGCGCCGTCGATGGTGGCCTCCTTGACGATGATAACGCGGTCTTCCTGGGGTGCCACAGGCGTATCGTCATCGACATTGATGCCGATCGAGCCGGTGGCGGTGTCGCCGTCGCCGTCCTTCACCTGGTAATCGATGGTGAAGCTCTGGTTGTTCTCGTTGTTGCCCGCATCATGCTGGATCGCGTGGTTCTGCACGACCGTGTACTGGCCGGACGTCGTGTCCGTCAGCGTCACCGTCACAACTGCGATCGAAACGCCATGCTGGACCTGCGAGATCACAAGCGTCTTGCCGTCGGACGACACCGACTGCGAGAACGTGCCGTCCCCGCCCGGCGTTGCCGTCGTCGTCGCAAGGCCCGCACCCGTCAGCAGGACGGAACCGGCGCCATCGGCACCATAGGAATGGTTCAGCGTACCCGTCACGTTCCGCGCATCGTCATTATCACCCGTGCCGCCGGCATTGCCGCCCGAAAGCGCGTCGTCGTCGAGAAGAACCGTCGCATTGCTGCCGGTGATCGGGCTGTCGTCGATCACGCCGACGGTGAAGCCGGCCGTTGTCTGGTCGCCGTCGCCGTCACGAACCGTCGCTGTGAAGCTCAGCGAGATCACGTCTTCGTTGGCCGCACCGGAAGCCTTGACCGGATGGTCGAGCGTGCCGGCCAGGTCGAAGTTGTAGCCGCCGGCAAGCGTATCGGTCAGCGTGACCGTGAACACCGTCTTGTCACCGGCATGCGCCGTCAGAACCGTACCGTTCGCAGACAGCGTATAGGTCAAATGCTGGCCGCCCGAGGTCAGGTCGCCAGCCGTAATCGTCTGGCTGCCGCTCTTGATCGACAGGATCGCATCGACCTGCTGAGGCGTCAGGTCGCCAGCCGAACCGGCAAACGAGACCGACCGGTCGCCCAGAACCTGAACGCCGCTGAAGCCGCCGTTGACGGCGCTGTTGGCATTGTCCGAACCCCAGGAAATCAACAGCGAGCCGGACGCGCTCTTCGTCGTCACGTTGTTGCCGAGCAGCCCGTTGTCCAGATCGATGCCAAGCGGAGAGCGGTCTTCGTTACCGCCAGAAAGCTGCTCTTCCTCGACAAAACGCGAGATGATCTGACCGAATGCCAGCGGAACGTCGTCGGTCACCGAGACCGCAAAGTCGACATTCGTCGCATCGCCGTCCGAATCCGTCGCAACAGCCTGGAACGTGATCTTCAGTGCATCTTCGCCCGAAAGCTTCTGGTCGAGATTGCCCTGCAGTTCGAACTTGTAGCTGCCGTTGCCGTCATCATTGACCGTGACCGTGAAGATCGTGTCACCATGCGCCGTCGCAACAAGCTTCGTGCCGTTGTCCGAAAGCGTATAGGTCAGCGCCTGACCGTTCGAGGTCAGCGCAACAGCCTGGTTCAAGCCGTCGACCGCAGACACAGCATTGGTCGAGGCAAACACCAGGGAACGGCCGGCGCCGTCGTAGTTGTCGGCGCCCCAGAAGATGTTCAGGCTGCCCGTCGCAGAGGTGGATTCACGCGGCAGGTCGTTGCCGAACCGGAGATCATCCTCGTCGACAGAAGCGCTGTTGGATGCCGTCCAAAAGATCGTATCGTCATCGACATTGATGCCGATCGAGCCGGTGGCGGTGTCGCCGTCGCCGTCCTTCACCTGGTAATCGATGGTGAAGCTCTGGTTGTTCTCGTTGTTGCCCGCATCATGCTGGATCGCGTGGTTCTGCACGACCGTGTACTGGCCGGACGTCGTGTCCGTCAGCGTCACCGTCACAACTGCGATCGAAACGCCATGCTGGACCTGCGAGATCACAAGCGTCTTGCCGTCGGACGACACCGACTGCGAGAACGTGCCGTCCCCGCCCGGCGTTGCCGTCGTCGTCGCAAGGCCCGCACCCGTCAGCAGGACGGAACCGGCGCCATCGGCACCATAGGAATGGTTCAGCGTACCCGTCACGTTCCGCGCATCGTCATTATCACCCGTGCCGCCGGCATTGCCGCCCGAAAGCGCGTCGTCGTCGAGAAGAACCGTCGCATTGCTGCCGGTGATCGGGCTGTCGTCGATCACGCCGACGGTGAACTTGACGGTGGTAACATCGCCATCGGCGTCGCGAACGGTGGCGTTGAAGCTCAGCGAAAGGGTGTCTTCGCCGGAAATTCCCTCTCCCTTGACCGGATGATCGAGCTTGCCGTCGAGTTCGAAGCTGTAACCGCCTCTTCCGGTATCGGTCAGCGTCACGGTGAATACAGGGTCGCCGTTCTGGGCATGCGCCGTCAGCACGGTGCCGTTTTCGGAAAGCGTGTATGTCAGCGGCTCGCCGCCAGACGTAAGCTGGCTGGCGGCAATAACGTCAGCGCCGCTCTTCACTGAGAAGAGTGCGTCAACCTGCTGCGGAGACAGCTGATTGGCATCGCCACCGACAGGGGCAACGAGAAGCCGGAGCGGCATCGTGTCAATATCGTTGGCAGGGACATCGAACGAGACGGACCGGTCGCCCAGCACCTGCGTGCCGCTGAAGCCGCCGTTGACCGAGCTGTTGCCGTTGTCCGAGCCCCAGAAGATGTTCAGCGAACCCTGCGTGTTGCTCGTGGTGCGATCGACGAGATGGCCTTCAACATAGAAGTCGGCATCGTGGCCCGGGCGGCCGTCTTCGTTGCCGCCCTGAAGGGCTTCCTCTTCGACATAGTGCGTGGAGAACGGGCCGAGCGCGATCGGCTTGTCATCGGTGATCGAAACGTTGAAGTCGACGTTTGCGGAATCGCCATCCGAGTCGGTGGCGACTGCGTGGAAGCTCAGGCTGTAGGTGTCCTTGCCCTCGGCGTTCTGATCGATTGGGCCCTGCAATTCGAAATCGTAGGAGCCGTTGCCGTCGTCGTTCAAGGTAACGGTAAAGACCGGATGGCCACCGGCCGTGGCCACCAGCTTGGTGCCATTTTCCAAAAGCTCATAAATAACTGGCTGACCGTTCGACGTCAGCGCGACGGGTTCGCCTTTGCTGTCGACGGCCGAGAAAGAAGGATCGGCCCCCTCTTCCGAGCTGCCTGTCGCGAAAGCGAGAGTGCGGCCCGTTGCCTGGCCTTCATGCGTGTCATTAGCGCCTTGGCCATCGTAGTTGTCGGCGCCCCACGAAATGTGCAGCTCGCCGTGAACCGTCGTCGGCTCCTTGTGGAGATCGTTGCCACCCTTCAGATCGTTCTCATTGACCGAGCTGCTGTCCGACGTTCCCGGGACAACGTGATCGTCTGCGACGCCGATATCAAGCGTGCCGTTGGCGCGATCGCCGTCTTGGTCACGGACCTGGTAAGTGATCGTGAAGTCCTGCAGATCACTGCCGGCAGCATGCTGAACAGGGTTGTTCTGGGTGACGGTATAGTTGCCCGATGTAGTGTCCGACAGCGTCACCGTAACAACTGTCACCGGTTCGCCATGCTGGATCTGGGTGATGACCAGCGTGCGGCCGCCATCGGAAATCGTCTGGTAGAAAGACCCCTCGCCGGAAGGCGACGAAGCAAGGCCTGCGCCCGTCAAGAGCAGTGAGCCGACGCCGTCGAGACCATAGGCATGGCCGAGCGTGCCGGTGACGCTGCCACCTTCCTTTTCGCCACCATTGCCACCCGGCATGTTGGCATCGCTCAGGAGCACGGCATCATTCAGCAGCGCGGTCGGCTGGTGGTCCGGATCGTCGAGATTGCCGTCACCAGGCCCACCATCCAGCTGCTGCGTATCGGCCAGCAGCGCTGCCAGCTCGGTCGGGCCGTCGTCGTTGCCCTGGATCGTGTCCTGGAACTCCGCGCCGGAGCTCGGGGCTGCGGCGGATGCGCTGTCGCCGCCGTCGGGGCCGGCGGCTACGTTGATGTGGCTGTCGTTCAGCGCGGCGATGACGGTGTCGCGGGGCAGTTCGACGTCGCCGAGCAGGAAGGTCGGGACGTGGGCTGCGCCGTTGACGATGACGATCTCGGTGCCGTCAGGCTGGACCAGTACCAGATTGGCACCCTCGATGCGGATATCGTCGAGCGAAACGTTGGCGGCCAGATGCGCCACGTTGTTCTGATCCGGAACAATCTCGTTCGGGTTGGCGGCGGCCTGCGGAGCCGGCGGGGCGGCTTCGACGCGGTCGGCCTTCGGCGACTGTTCGCCACCCTGCGGCTGATCGCTGCCCTGGGGCGTGCTCTGCGCCTGGGCGAGCTCGACACGCTCGACCTCAGGAAGCTTGGCATCTTCGCGTCCTGCAGTTTCGTGAACGTCCGAGATCATCTCGTGGGAGGCGTGATCGCCATCAACGTTCGAATTGCGCAGATCTTCGATAGACATGACAGTACCCCAATGAACAATTGAGGTGCAATCAATTACGCGGGCCGTCGAATTGCAATACTTCCTTAACCACCAAGATATAGCCGATTATGCTTCCACCCAAAAATGTTCAGGGACAGTTAACCTTGGAAAGGCCTTTTGGGGTCAGAACGCTAAAATTTGAATAAAATTAAGGAAGTAGCAAGGGGTTCGAGGCCCCAAAACGGTTAACGGCGACCCCTGTTTTCAGAGGCCGCCGTTAACCTTGAGAGGTGTCGATTCGGGGTTTTCGGAGGTCGCCGGCAGCCCTTGTTACGAGGTCAACGCTTGGGCGCCACGAGGCAAAAATAGGCCCCCTGCGGATCGATGCCGTTAATCACCCAGCTGCCACCCGGAACCTCCATCGGACCAAAGACGATCTTGCCGCCTCCCGATGTAACGCGCTCGATCGCACTGTCGATTTCGGGCACGTTGAAGTAATAGGCCCAGTAAGTCGCCGGCATGTCGGCCGGCTTGGTCATCATGCCGCCGGTCTGCTTTCCGTGTTCGGCGAAGATGCGGTAGGTGCCCATCTCGCCCATGTCGAAGTCGTGATCCTTGGTCCAGCCGAAGACCTTCCCATAGAAATCGAAGGCCTGCTGCCAGTCGCCGGACATCAGTTCGTGCCAGCCGACATGGCCTGGCGTTGCCATGTCCGGCCGCCAGCCGTCGTCATTCTCCATCGGGAATGGCGTCATGATGCAGAGAACGGCGCCACTCGGATCGGCGACCACGGCGAAACGGCCGATCGTCGGGATATCCTCGGGCGGGCGGCGGACGCTGCCACCATTGGCGGCGAAATCCCGGGCCGACTGATCGACGTCATCGACCGCGACATAGCCCGTCCAGTTGGGCGGGATGCCCTGCCCTTTGAGCTCGGCTGGAAACTGCATCATGCCGGCGACGCCGCGGCCATTGGCCTCGAAGATGGTATAGACGCCCATCTCGCCCATCGGCATTTCCTTGGTCGCCCAGCCGACGACCGAGCCGTAGAATTTTGCAGCTGCCGCCGGATCGGGCGTCATCAGCTCGCACCATATGAACTTGCCATGCGTATCGGATGCCATGATCTTTCCCTTTCAGACTATCGGATGTCATTTCCATCGGGCGCCGTGGACGCGCCGGGGATTACGGCTTGCGTGCGTAGCGCGCTTGCATGAATTGCTTCCAGCTGCCGTCGGCCTGCTTGGCCGATGAGGTGAAGGTGCGGTTGTCGTCGTCTATGAAGGCGATCTGCTCGCGGTAATCCTGCTCGGCGCCGGAAAACTCGAAATCAGGACCGCGAGTATAGAGCGTGAGCACCTTGCCATCGGGCGACATCTCCCCTTCATAGATCCACATATGGTCCATCATCGAGCCGATCCAGGTGCCGATATATTTGCCCCTGGAGGCGGAGTAGCCGAGGGTCAACACCGTGGTTCCGGCGCCACAACCCGGCACGTCGCCGTTTCCTTCGGCGACGAACCAGATGCCGTGAAGCGAGCGGACCACCTCGGTCCATTGCTCGTTTTGGCTCATGTCCTTGGACGTGACGCTCCAGGTGCCGACGAGCTTTTCGAGAAACCGATGCTCCTCGCGCACCTTTGCAGGTTCCATCATCCTTCATCCTCCCTTGAATGATGCTGGCAGCTGTCAGTGACAGCAGGATGGACCGTTCCTGGCGCTCTCGTATTCGTCATGGCGCTTGACGAAATCCATGGTCGAGGTCTCGTTGCGTCCCTTCGGCGCGCAGTCGAGCACCATCAGCGTGCCGAGCGCTTCCTCGCCGCCGCGCGCATAATTGGAATAGGTGTGGAAGATCTCGCCCTTGTCGTTCTTGTAGAAGACGCTCATGCCGGGAAGCTCGTCATGCGCATCCTCGGACTTGATCTCGGTGAAATTGTAGAAAACCTTGCCCTTGGCCAGGTCCTCGGGCGTGAAGGAGACGTGGTAGTCGAAGTTGAAATCGCTGTTCAGCGACGAGACCCAGGGGAATTTCCAGCCCATGCGCTTCTTGTAGGCTTCGATCCGCTCCACCGGGGCGCGGGCAACGGCGACCCAGGTGACATCGTGATTGTTGAGATGCGGCAGCATACCGTCGACATGATCGGACAGGAACGAGCAGCCGGTGCAGCCTTCCTTCCATTCCGGCCCCATCATGAAATGATAGACCATCAGCTGGCTGCGGCCATCGAAGAGATCGGAGAGCGACTTCGGGCCCGACGGCGTATCGAAGCGATAGTCCTTGTCGACCTTCACCCAGGGGAGCGCCATGCGCTCGGCGCGCAGCTTGTCGCGCTGGCGGGTCTCTTCCTTTTCCTTGAGCAACAGGGCGCGGCGGGCTTCGAGCCATTCTTCGCGGGAAACGACAGCATTCTGCATGATCGCACGCCCTCCTCCGGCGTGGCCGGCAAGGACCGGCATTTCGTTCTGCTTCGCTTGACTAAATAGATTGATATCAATAGAAATAGATCATGTCAAATTCGGCCGAGATTCCCTATTCCACAACGCTTCTGGTGCGCGACACCTGCCTCTGCCTGCATGTGCAGCGGGCCGCGCGGGCGCTCGCCCGGCTGTTCGACGATGCATTGCGTCCTGTCGGCCTCACCAACGGGCAATTCTCGCTGATGATGTCGCTCAACCGGCCGGATCCGCCGCCGATGGGGCCGGTCGCCAATCTGCTGGCCATGGACCAGACGACGCTGACCGCCGCCCTGAAGCCGCTGCAACGCCGTGGATGGGTAAATGTAACGCCGAGCCCGAAAGACAAGCGCTCGCGGCTTCTTAGCCTGACGGCCGAGGGCAAATCGGTGCTGGCGGCAGCCGTCCCGATCTGGCAGAGCACGCATGCGATGCTGGAGGACAAGCTGCCGGGCGCCAATGGCGACGGCCTGCGCGCAATGCTGCTGTCGCTCTGCTGATCAGGGCGCGATGCGCGGATCGGCGCCGAAATCGGCGCGCGAGAAACCGATCCTGACCTTCGGAAATTCGCAGATCGCCTGGACGCCCGTAGCCGACAGCCGGATGCGCCAGGTCTGCCGCTCGGCAGGTTCGCGGGCGCTGAAGGCGCTGGCGGTCAGCAGTGCGATATTGCGGCCATTGCGGGGATCGCGCACGGATTCATAGAGGATCGCTTCGCCACCGGCCGCGCGGGCGGCTTCGGCCAGCGCCTGGCATGGCTCGTAATTCTGCAGGTCCGTCCATGCCGCGCGGTCGCGATCAAGCGGCGGGATAGTCAGGTCGAGTGCTGCCCTAGTCGAAACCGGTGCCGAAAAGGCGGTATATTCGGCGGCATTGGCGGGTAGCGGTGTATCAGGCGAATCCGCGAAGAACAGCAGGCGGTAGAAGGCCATTTCCGACAGCGCCGTCTCGACCTTTTCCGAAGCGTAGAAGACCCCGAGCGTGCGCCCTGCCCGGCGAAAGCGCGAGCCGTGCGGATAGACGGCGCCGTAGCGGAAGGGTGTCGCCAGCAGATAATCCAGCCCCTCGCATTCCGGGGGAAGCGCCGGCTTGCTCTCTTCCAGCAGGTTTTCGAGAAGCGACTGTTCCTCCAGCGTATCGACGAGCTTCAGCGTCGAGATCTGATGCTGCGCCTCCACCAGCCGCCAGAAGCGGCCGGAGATGGCACGCAGCTCAGACGACAGCGCGGCGGGCGTCCAGATAGGCAAGGACATCGGTGAGGCCTGATATGCTGACGATCTTGTCGAGGGGCGTGGCGCCGAGCGCCGTATTGGCATTGCGCAGCCACTGCCGCGCCACCGCCTCGTCGCCGCCGACGATCGCATCGAGCGAGCGGAACAGCCGCACCAGCAGGATGGCGAGCTCGAACGGCTTGCTGTTGCGCTCCAGCAGATGATCCTGCCGCTTCATGCGCGAAACGGTAGCTTCGGAAACGCCGAGCACGGCGGACAATGTGCGCGCGCTGATGCCAAGGCGATCGGCAGCGTTGACAGCGGCCTTGGTGATGACGGCGGCTTCGGCGGTCGCGCGGGTTTGATCGGGGCTTGGTGCGGGCATGCGCCTATCCTTTCCTTGGAAAGAATATAGCGATTTTATTTCGTATGAAAAGAGGTGTGCGTGTGGCCGGTGGGCTGCCTTGCTCCTCACCTCGCCGCAAGGGCAGACGTTCGCGCCCTGCATCCCTTCTCCCCTCAGGGAGAAGGTGCCGGCAGGCGGATGAGGGGGCGGCAGGCTCAGCCGAACCTCTTGAGATCCGGCGTGCGGCGCCCCCTCATCCGGCCCTATCGGGCCACCTTCTCCCCGAGGAGAGAAGGGGAAACCTAATCAGGCAACCGTGACCGGAACTTCGGTCGAGGTGCGCATCGCGTGGCTGTACGGGCAGACGATGTGGGCGGCAGCGGCAAGCTTTTCAGCCGTTTCGCGATCGAGGCCCGGGATGTGGACCGTCAGCGCCACTTCGATGCCGAAGCCGCCGCCATCTTCGCGCGGGCCGATGCCGACCTTGGCGGAGACGGTCGCGTCTTCCGGAATCTTGACCTTCTGCTGGCCAGCGACAAATTTCAGAGCACCGAGGAAGCAGGCGGAGTAGCCGGCGGCAAAGAGCTGTTCCGGGTTGGTGCCGGTGGCGCCGTCGCCGCCGAGTTCCTTCGGAACCGTCAGCGTGACGTCGAGAACGCCGTTATCGGTTACGGCGCGGCCGGCGCGGCCACCGGTGGCGGATGCTTGGGTGGTGTAGAGGATAGGCATGTCAGTCTCCTTTGCGTTGGGGTTGTGATTTATATAATGCGCAATTAAATTGTACGCAAGTGAATTTTGCAAATTGCATTCGGAATCTGAAAAGACGACAATTGCAGAGACAGGACACACGGATATGAAAGCGCAGACGGCAAGGACGATGGAAATACCGGCAGAGGAAAAGAAGCTGGAGCGCCAGCTCTGTTTCGCGGTCTATTCGACGGCGCACGCCTTCACCCGCGCCTACAAGCCGATCCTCGACAAGGTCGGCCTCACCTACCCGCAATATCTGGCCATGCTGGTGCTCTGGGAAAAATCGGAACTGCCGGTGAAGACGATCGGCGAAAAGCTCGATCTCGATTCCGGCACGCTTTCGCCGCTGCTGAAGCGGCTGGAACAGAACGGCCTGATCAAACGTACCCGCGATTCCCGTGACGAGCGCCAGGTACTGGTATCGCTGACGCCGAAGGGCGACGCGATGCGCGGCGAGGTCGATACGATCATGGGCTCGATCGGCGACGCGATCGGCTGCACGCTCGACGAGATGACGGAAATCCGCAAGCTGCTGGAGGGCTTGCGGTCGAATTTGAACGGCGCGGAGTAAAAAGACCCGCGCCGATGGCGCGGGCCGGTTTCGCTATTCGGCAGCCTGATAGGCGGCCGGGACTGCAGCGCGGGAGCCGCGCGGACCGAGGGCGGCGAAGAGGACGACCAGTACCGAGAGGATGGCGACGAAGCTGACGCCCGCGGTATAGGCGTCGTAGCCCATCGACGGGGCGGCGCTGAAGACGGCGGAGGCTGCTGCGAGCACAATGCCGCCGCCGATCTGGAATGCGGCGAAGAGCAGGCCGGAGGCGAGGCCCGACTTGTCTTCCTCGACATCCGAGAGTGCCGCAACCTGCACCGACGGATAGGTCATCGCATAGCCGACGCCGAGCGGGATCTGCGACAGCGCGACGAGCAGCACCGGATTGACGTGGCCGGCGGCCAGCACCCAGAAGATATAGCTCGAGGCCTGCAGGGCGACGCCTGCAGTCATCAGGGCCGTGGTGCCGCGGTTCTGCGCGAAACGCGGTGCCAGCACCATGACGCAGACGCCACCGAAGGCGAAGCAGAAGCCGGTCGCAAAGGCCGACCAGCCGAGTTCATCCTGATAATAGAGTGTGGCGATAAACTGGAAGCCGACATAGACGCCCTGGAACAGCGCTGCCAGCAGGTTGGCATGGCTGAGCTTCGCCTTGCGGAAGATGCCGAGCGGCACCATCGGATCCTTGTGCCTGGATTCGACGACGAGGAACAGGCCGATCAGCACCACGGCGGCGACGAGCGAGCCCCAGGTCGGGACTGCATTCCAGCCCTCGGCGGCGGCATTGGTGATGCCGAAGACGAAGAGCAGCAGGCCGGGGGTGATGGTCAGCGCGCCAGCCCAGTCGAAGGACGGGCGCTTGCCGCCGAGCGCAACGTCACGCGGCAGCACATAGGGAGCGGCGATCAGCGCAAGGATCGCCACCGGGGCGCCCATGACGAGCGTCGCCCGCCAGCTGATGATGGTGGCGGCACCGCCGAGCACCATGCCGAGCACGAAGCCGGTGGCACCCGTCGAGGCGAAGACGCCGAGCGCCTTGGCGCGGGCATTGCCTTCGCCAAAGACGGAGAGAAGCAGGGCGAGTGCGGCAGGCGCGGTAAAGGCGGCGGCGATGCCCTTGATCAGGCGGGCGGCGATCAGCGTCGGGCCGCTGTCCACGAAGCCGCCGGCAATGCTGGCGGCGGCGAAGACAGCGAGCGACCAGAGGAAGACGCGGCGATGGCCGAAGACATCGGCGACGCGGCCACCGAGCAGCAGGAAGCCGCCATAGCCCAGCACATAGGCGCTGACGGCCCATTGCAGCGAGGTGGCCGGCATCCCAAGTTCCGCCTGGATGGCGGGCAGCGCCACACCGATGGTGGAAACGTCCATGGCATCAAGGAAATTGGCGGCGCAGAGCAGCAGCAAAGCCAGCCCCGCGCCCCTTGGCGATTGGGAGAGTGTCATCGAAATCGTTCCTTTCGGCTGCCGCGGTTGGGAGGAAGCGGCAGGGAACGAGAAAATGACCATCTCCTAATCCTATTGCAAATTGATAGTACCCATGGCAGGTATTACTGATAATGATAAACGATGCAACCCTTCGAAAGATCGACCTGAACCTGCTTCTCGCCTTCTCGGTGCTGATGCAGGAGCGCAATGTCAGCCGCGCGGCCGAGCGGCTGCTGCTCGGGCAGCCTGGGCTTTCAGCCGCCTTGAAGCGATTGCGAGAGGCGCTGAACGACGAACTTTTCGTGCGCGTCGGGCGCGGCCTGCAGCCGACGCCGAGGGCGCTGTCGATCGCGCCGGTCATCGAGGAGGCGCTCACCTGCATCGAGAAGGCCATCCGTCCACCCGCCGCCTTCGATCCCGCGAGCTATGAAGGCGAGTTCCGCATCAGCATGTGCGACAATCTCGAGACCGCCTTCTTCGGCCCGCTGGCGGCGCGCCTGCGGCGGCTGGCGCCCGGTGCGAAGCTGATCGGCGTCGCCTCGGAAAAGCGGGAGGCGGCAAAGCTTCTCGATGACGGCGCTTATGACTTCAGCGTCGCCGTCCATGACGAACCGGCCTCATGGCATGTGCGCGAGCCGCTGTTCGAGCAGTGCTCGATGTCGATCTACGACCCCACTCAGCTCCATCTGAAGGCACCGCTCGGGCTCGCCGATTTCGTCGCCAATCCGCATATCACCATCGCCTATGACAGCGATGCGGCCGCGACCACGCTCGACATCGCGCTTGCCCGCATCGGCCAGAAGCGGACGGTTGCCGCCAGCGTGCCGCGCTTCTCGGCGCTGCCGACGGCGCTCAAGGCAATGCCGGCGATCGCGACGGTGCCTGAAGCAATCGCCCGCTGCATGGCACAGCTGCACGGATTGGCGATCGCCAGGCTGCCATTCGACATCCCGGCCGATCCCGTAAGCATGCTATATCGCCGCGTCGACCAGGCCGATGGCCGGGCCGTCTGGTTCCGCAGACTGTTCATCGAGGTGGCATCGGCAGCCCTCGAAGCCTCGGGGTGCACGACGACGATCGCGAAAAAAGCCGTGCTTAACGACTTGTTTGCCAAGCTGCCTTAAAAAAGCCGATCACGAAATGTGTTTGGCATAATCGGGAACGTGAGGTACAACGTCTCGCCGAGTGATTTGGGGCTGGACCGATAAAACTTGGGAGGCACTGCCGTTGAGGGGCAAAACCATCTCCGCGATTTTGTTCGCAGGACTGGCCGTCACGGGTTGCAGCACGGCCAACGAGCCAGACGCACTCGATGCCAAAGCAACGCCCGCAGCGAAGAAGACCGTCGCCGCCGCTCCGGGCAAAGTCACCTATAATTACACCGCAAAGGACCGCGAGTGCCTGAAGCGCGCGATGTATTTCGAATCCGAGCATTCGGATCGTGATGGCTATATGGCCGTGGGTACCGTGGTGATGAACCGCCTGACCTCGCAGGCCTATTCCGATTCCATCTGCGGCGTTGTCGGCCAGAAGAAGCAGTTTGCGCCTGGCGTTCTGACCCGCACCGTCGAGCCGGTCGCCGAGCCGCAGCTCGATGCTGCCGCCGACGACATTCTGCGCGGCGCCCGCCATCCGGGCGTCAAGGAAGCGATGTTCTTCCATACCGAGGGGCTGAGATTCCCCTATGGCAACATGCATTACGTCACCGCCGCCGGCGGCAATGTCTTTTACGAGAAGCGCGGCAAGGACGGCGAATTGCAGACGCCGGCGCCGATGCCTTCCTATGAAGTGGCGATGAACTACGTCTCCAACGACCAGCGGTCGGGTGCCGTCCAGTTCGCCGGCGTCGAGCAGTATAGCGCCGCTCCGCAGCCGGCCCCGGCAACGCCTGCCGTCGGCGCCCCGCCGCCGCCTTCGACACAGGTCGCCTATACGCAGGTCGCCGCCGCTGATCCTGATGGCCCGGCGCCGTTCGAAATCCTGCTACCGGAAACCGGCCCGGTCCCGGCTGCGATGCCCGGCGAAGCCGCACCCGCACCCGCCCTGGCCCTCCAGCCCGCCTCCACAGGCTCGCTGCCGCAGGCCTCGCAGATGCAAATGCAATTCCAGGCGCAGCCGGCACCCCAGACCCTGCAGGCACCACAGCTGCAGCCCGCCGCCGATGTGCTGACCCCGCCCACCCGCGTCGTCCTGCCGACGCCGCGTCCGGCCTACAACAGCGCATCGCTCAATCTCGGGCCGCTGCGCGCCGGCGGCTAAAGCCGGACCGCTCAATTGGGAAAAGCTCCTGGGCCTTGCCTCGGGAGCTTTTTATTGGTGCCCCCCTAACCCTGTGCTTGTCTTACGAATGAGAGAGGAGAACTAGGCTCTCCACCCCTCGGCGAAGACAACCTTCTCCACCCCAGCGAACTTCGCCACCCTATCCAGCTCCGCCTCCAGCCGCTCCAGCCGGCCTGCCGCGGCCTTGATACCCGGCTCAAGCCACAGACGTTTAACATCCAGCGTGCCCTTCTTCCGGTCTGCCTTCATGTCGATGCGGCCGATGAGTTTGTCGCCTTCGAGCAGCGGGAAGACGTAGTAGCCGTATTCGCGTTTCGGCTCGGGCACGAAGATCTCGATGCGGTAGAAGAAGCCGAAGAGGCGTTCGGTGCGGTTGCGATCGCGGATCATCGGGTCGAAGGGGCTGAGCACGCGGATGCGGGCGGGCGGCTCGGGGAAATCGGCGATCGTCGCCGGGAATTCCGCGAGTGCCCAGGAGGGGCGTGGCTTGCCGCCGAGTGCGGGTTCGATGATGATTTCGGTGAGTTCGTCGCGATGCGCTGTGACCCAGGCCTTCGCTTCCTCCGGCGAGATCAGCCGCCAGAAGGCCGCTATCTCGCCTGATGTGGCGAAGCCCAGGCGCGTCAGCGCGCTGCGGCAGGCCCAGTCGACAAACTCCTCGCGGCTGACTTCCTGCTCGCGGAACTCATCGGGGATGACGCGCTCGACGAGGTCGTAGATCTTCTGGAAATTCGAGCGGCCGGCGATGGCGAACTTGCCGGTGTGCCAGAAATATTCGAGTGCGGTCTTGTTCGGATGCCAGTTCCACCAGCCGCCGGACACATGATCGTCGGCCTTGATGTCGCGCGCCAGGATCGCGCCGTTCTGGACGACGCGGTCGTAGGTTTCTTCGAAGGCATGTTCGAAGCCCTCGCCCTGCCATTTGCGCCAGCGCTCGACCAGGACCTCCTCCTGCTGGACGAACTTGTGCTTCCAGTACTTGAAAAAGCTGCTCGGCAGGATCGAGGCGTCATGCGTCCAGTGTTCGAAGAGGGCGCCATCCTTTTCCAGCAGCGAGGTCAGGTGTTCGCGCCGGTAGGTCTGGTTGCGGGAGAACAGGATCTGGTGGTGGGCGCGCTCCACCGTCTGGATGCTGTCGACCTGGACGAAGCCGAGATCGTGGATGAGCTGCAGGAGCCCGTCCTTGGTCAAGGCGCGGTTGGGCGGAGTACTCAGGCCCTGCTTGGCGATGAAGACGCGGCGGGCATCGGCATTCGAGAGCAGATTCGTCATGACGCATCATATGCCGGAAAATCTTCCTAGCCACCCGCTTTTGCACTTTTGCCGCCGCCGCTATAGAAGCGAGCGCCAGAAGGATGAGGGACTGCATTTGGACATCCGTTTCGAAGGGGCTTCGGTCAGCTATGGCGCGCGCCAGGCGCTGGCACCGCTGACCTTGCAGCTGAGCGAAAACCGCATCGGCATCATCGGCCTGAACGGCTCCGGCAAGACCACCTTCGCGCGGCTGATCAACGGCTTGGCGAAGCCGACGGCCGGACGCGTTCTCGTCAATGGCCGCGATACGGCGGGCGAGCGCGGCGCGCTTTCCGATGTCGGCTTCATCTTCCAGCAGCCGCAGAACCAGATCATCCTGCCTGTTGTGAAGGACGACATCGCCTTCGGGCTGAAGAGCCGCGGCGTTGCGAAGGGCGAGATCGAGGCGAAGGTCGAAGCCGTCCTCTCACGTTTCGGCGCCGCGCATCTGGCGCCCCGCCGGGCGCATGAACTTTCCGGCGGCGAATTGCAGATTGCGGCGCTGGCGGCAGTGCTGGTCACCGGTCCTGACATTCTCATTCTCGACGAACCGACCAACCAGCTGGACCTAAAGAACCGGGCGCTGGTGCAGCGGCTGATCGAGGGGCTGCCGGAAAATGCGATCGTCATTACCCATGATCTCGAGCTGATCGCCGATTTCGGCCGGGTGCTGGTCTTCCACGAGGGCACGCTCGCCGCCGATGCGCCAGCCGCGGAGGCAATCGCGCGCTACAGGGAGATCGCCGGCTGATGCAGTCGCTCTATGTCGAGGGAGAGAGCGTCATGCACCGCCTGCAGGCGCGTGCCAAGCTCGCGGTGCTCGCGATCCTCGGCGTCATCCTGTTCACGACGCGCGAGATACCGCTGCTGTCGCTGGCGGTACTGGCGACGGCGGCCATCTATTTCCGGCTCGGCATCCCGCTTGCGCAGGCGCTCGACCGGCTGAAGCCGGTATTGCTGACGATCGCCATCGTCGCGCTCTTCAGCCTTGCCTTCAATCCCTGGCATGGCGCGGTCGTGGCGCTGCTGCGGCTGACATCGCTGATGTTCTTTGCGGCGGCCGTGACCGCCACGACCACGATTGCCGAATTCATCGACGAGATCACCCTGCTGGCGCGGCCGCTCGAGCGGATCGGGCTGGTGCAGGCTAATGATGTCGGTCTCGCCGTCGGGCTTGTCGTGCGTTTCGTGCCTGAAATCCTCGGGCGCTATCAGGCGATCAAGGAAGCGCATGCGGCGCGCGGCATCAAGGTGCGGCCGGTGACGCTGCTTGCGCCGCTGATCATCCTCACCCTCAGAGATGCGGATAACATTGCCGCGGCGATTGACGCGCGCGGCATTCGGCGGCATGTCAGTTAACCGATCGTAAACACGGAGCCCATAATGAGCACCCGCGACCTCGTCTTGTCCGCCCTTTTTGCCGCGATCATCGTGGCGCTCGGCATTCTGCCGCCGATCACCCTCGGCTTCATTCCGGTGCCGATCACCGCGCAGTCGATGGGCGTGATGATGGCCGGTGTCGTGCTCGGCGCGCGCCGTGGCTCCATCGCCGTGCTGATCGTCTGGGTGCTCGTCGCCATCGGCCTGCCGGTTCTTTCGGGCGGCCGCGGTGGGCTTGCCGCCTTTGCGGCGCCGACCACCGGCTTCCTGATCGGCTGGCTGTTTGCCGCCTTCACGACCGGCTATCTCAGCGAGCGCCTCGTCAAGGCCGAGCAGTCCGGTCTCGTCCAGACCGTCGGCTTCTTCCTGTCGGCGATGATCGGCGGGATTGTCGTGCTCTATGCCTTCGGGATCATCTATCTGGCGATTGCCGGTGGTGTCAGCCTCGAGCAGGCCTTTGTCGGCTCCATGGCCTTCGTGCCCGGCGATGTCGCCAAGGCCTTCGTCGCAGCCCTCGTCGGCCGCGCCGTCATGGTCGGCTATCCGCTGTTGCCGGTTCGCGCCTAATCGAGGAACGTGTAGAGCCAGTCGCGCGTCTCTTCAGGCAGCGACACCGGCTCGCCGATCTCGCGGCTGCGGGCCTGCCAGGTGATCTCCACTTCGGCGGCACGCTCTCCATCCGCATCGACGGCGACCACGAAGCCGACGGACCTCAGGCCGATCTTGTCCACTGCGGCGGTAAAGTCCGCGTCCTCTTCGTATCGCAGCGGCCGGTGCAGCGTGCAGGAGACCTTGCAGGCAATGTAGAGCGGCTCATCGGCGAGTTCCGGCCGCATCGACCAGAAACCGGCCAGCGCGGATTCGGCATAGGAAATGTACGAGGCGAGAAACATCTGCCCGTTCATGTCCACGTCACGGAACGGAATGCGGATCTGCTCTCTGTTCGAGCGCGCTGCCTTCACCATCGTCTGCCGGCTCCCCCTGCCATCACGAGCAAGACTAGGCCCGGGCGGAGGTGAAGTAAACGCTTGCGGTGACGTGGTTGCGACAGCATGTGTCTGTTGAAATAGCCCGCCTCAGCACCATCTGCTGTGGATCATGACAGGGCCAGAGGATAAGTATTTCGCCATGAGCACCCGTCTTTACGAACATCCGATCTTCCTCGAACATGTGACACCGGAGGGCCATCCGGAACGGCCGGACCGCATGCGCGCCATCAATGTCGCGCTCGGCCATCCGAATTTCGAGCGGCTGGACCGCAAGGAGGCGCCGCAGGCCAATGAGGACGCGGTACTGCTGGCCCATCCCGAAGAGCACCTTTTCGCGGTGATGCGGCAAATCCCCGAGGAAGAGGGCGAGATCAACCAGCTGGAAGCCGATACCTATGCCAGCGCCAAAAGCCTGCAGGCGGTCTTGACCGGCGTCGGCGGGGCGATGGCCGCCGTCGATGACGTGTTCACCGGCAAGGCCGACAACGTTTTCGTCGCGGCGCGTCCGCCCGGTCACCACGCCGAGAAGAACAAGGCGATGGGCTTCTGCTTCTTCAACAATGCCGCGATTGCCGCCCGCCACGCGCAGAAGCGCTACGGCGCCGAGCGCGTCGCGATCGTCGACTGGGACGTGCATCACGGAAACGGCACGCAGGATATCTTCTGGGACGATCCCTCGGTTCTGTTCTGCTCGACGCACCAGATGCCGCTCTATCCGGGCTCGGGCGCAAAGGACGAAAGCGGCAAGCACGGCACGATCGTCAATGCGCCGCTCTCGCCAAATGTAGGCAGCGATCACTTCCGCGAGGCGTTCAAATCCCGCGTGCTGCCGGCGCTCAATGACTTCCGGCCGGACCTGATCATCATTTCCGCCGGCTTCGACGCCCATCACCGCGATCCGCTGGCGCAGATCAATCTCGTCGGCGAGGATTTCGACTGGGCGACCGGAAGATTGCTGGAGATAGCCGACAAAAGCGCCTCCAACCGGGTCGTCAGCCTGCTGGAAGGCGGCTATGATCTCGAAGGTCTGGCCGAATCGGCCGGGCTGCATGTGCTTCGATTGATGAAGGGTTGAGTATGACTGACAGCGCCAAGCCTGAGGTATCAGGTCTTTCCTTCGAAAAGGCCGTGGCCGAACTCGAAAGCATCGTTGCCCGTCTCGAACGCGGCGACGTGGCGCTGGACGAATCCATCGAGATCTACGAGCGCGGCGAAGCGCTGAAGAAGCATTGCGAAACCCTGCTCTCGGCGGCGGAAAACCGCATCGAGAAGATCCGCCTCGACCGCTCGGGCAAGCCGCAGGGCGTGGAGCCTCTCGACGGGGCTTGATTGGCGGCAGCCGGATGAATGCACCCCAGAGTGGCACTCGACCGGACAACGCAAATTCCCTATATTGCTTGGCATGGACAAGGATACGGTCATCGCCAAGCTCAGGGAGCACGAAGACGAACTGCGCGCCGCAGGCGCGGAGCATATGTCTATCTTTGGCTCCGTGGCACGCGGTGAAGCGACACCGGAATCGGACCTCGATATCCTCGTCAAGCTCAGCGACCCCATCATGAAATCGGGTCTCGGTTACTTCAGCGCGATCGCGAACCTGGAAGACAAGATCACCGAGATCACAGGCTTCCACAAGGTGGATGTAATCGCCGAGCCCCTGGAGAAAGAGCGGTTTCGCCGGAACGTGGAACAGGACCGCACTGTTGCCTTCTAAACGCCCCCTGACGCGGATGCGCGACATCGTCGAAAATGGGGAGGCCGTTTTGGACTATATCCGAGGCATGGACC
Organism: Rhizobium sp. FG96; assembly: GCF_057808655.1. Classification (NCBI taxonomy): domain Bacteria; kingdom Pseudomonadati; phylum Pseudomonadota; class Alphaproteobacteria; order Hyphomicrobiales; family Rhizobiaceae; genus Rhizobium; species Rhizobium sp. FG96. The sequence goes on from NZ_JBMDIL010000001.1 coordinate 476,579, forward strand.
TGAAAGCCTACCAGGAAAATCGCCTTGTTCGCGATGCGACTGAGCGCTGCTTTGCCAGGATATCGGAAGCAGCCGTCAAACTGGGACCCCTGGCCGAAGAACTGTTTCCGGCTCACGACTGGCTGGCGATGCGTCATTTCGGCAATGTGCTTCGCCACGACTACCGCGGCGTTATCGATACCGTGATCTGGAACGCCGCCACCGATCCGCTTCCACCTCTGCTCGCCGAGCTGACATCTTTCCTTGCCCGTTATCCTGAAGAGCAGGAAACGCTCTGACCATTGAAATCGCGTCGCGCTGTCCGCATGCTCCGGATCTCGCTGGTATTTAGAGGAAACCGCCATGTCCTTCTTCCCCGGTAAAGATCCCCTGCCCGGCGATGCCTTTGCCTGTGATGCGATCGAGAATCTGATCATTCCGCGCACCAGCGATATCGGCGGATTCCAGGTGCGGCGCGCGCTGCCGACCAGGCAGCGGCGGCTGGTGGGGCCGTTCATCTTCTTCGACCGGATGGGGCCGGCGATCCTGAGGCCCGACGAGGCGCTGGATGTGAAGCCGCATCCGCATATCGGGCTTTCGACGGTCACCTATCTCTTCGACGGCGAGATCCGCCATCTCGACAGCCTCGGCACCGAGAAGGTGATCCGGCCGGGCGATATCAACCTGATGACGGCCGGGCGCGGGATCGTGCATTCGGAACGTACGCCCGACAATCTGCGCGGACATCCGCTCGCCATGTCCGGCCTGCAGACCTGGTTGGCGCTGCCCGATGAAAAGGAAGAGATGAACCCGGAATTCACCCATACCGAAAAGGGCGACATGCCTGTTATCGACGATGGCGGCGTGACCGGGCGCGTGGTGATCGGCTCCTTCGAGGGGCTGAAGTCGCCGGTGAAGGTTTTCACCGATACGCTCTATGCCGATATCAGCCTGCAGCCGGGATCGAAATTCCCCTTCGGCGCTGCGCATGAAGAGCGTGCCGTCTATGTTCTCTCCGGCGAGGTGGTGATTGCCGGCGACCGGTTTGCGGCCGATCAGCTGCTGGTCTTCCGTCCCGGCGATGCGATCACGCTGGAGGCCGGAGTGCAGGGCTGTCACCTGATGCTCTTCGGGGGCGCGGCGCTGAATTCCAAGCGCTATATCTGGTGGAACTTCGTTTCCTCGTCGAAAGAGCGGATCGAGAAGGCCAAGGAAGAATGGCGCACTGGCCGTTTCGACATCGTTCCGGGGGATGAAGAGGAATTCGTGCCTTTGCCTGAAGGCTGAACTTCTCTAGAATGGAGCGGTTGCGGTTCTTGAAACGCACTTGTTTCGCCGCAATTTAATCGGAATAAGCATCTCCGAGAATCATAAGAAAGAGCGCCCGCCCGTGACACAACCGCCGAAGACACCGCTGCTCGATCAGGTCAAGCTTCCAGCCGACCTGCGCAAGCTCGATGACCGCGAGCTGCCACAGCTCGCACGCGAGGTTCGCGACGAGATGATCGACGCCGTGTCGCGCACCGGCGGACATCTGGGTGCAGGGCTTGGCGTCGTCGAGCTGACGATCGCCATACACAGCGTTTTCAACACGCCCGAAGACCGGCTGATCTTCGATGTCGGCCACCAGTGTTATCCGCACAAGATCCTGACCGGCCGCCGCGACCGCATTCGCACGCTGCGCCAGGAAAACGGCCTCTCCGGCTTTACGCGCCGTGCCGAGAGCGAATACGACCCCTTCGGCGCCGCGCATTCCTCGACCTCGATTTCCGCCGGTCTCGGCATGGCTGTCGCCGCCGAGCTCGACCAGACCGACAAGCGCGTGATTGCCGTCATCGGCGACGGCGCGATGTCGGCGGGCATGGCCTATGAGGCGCTGAACAATGCCGGTGCGCTCGACGCGCGGCTGATCGTCATCCTCAACGACAACGACATGTCGATTGCTCCGCCGACCGGCGCCATGAGTGCCTATCTGGCACGCCTCGCCTCCGGGCGCACATACATGGGCTTCCGCGATTTCGGCAAGAAGCTGACCGCCTACCTCGGCAAGAAGGTCGACCGCGCCATTACCCGCGCCGTCGAGCATGCGCGGGGCTATGTGACCGGCGGCACGATGTTCGAGGAGATGGGCTTCTACCATATCGGCCCGATCGACGGTCACTCCTTCGAGCACCTCCTGCCGGTGCTGCGCAACGTGCGCGACCACGCCGAAGGCCCGGTGCTGATCCATGTCGTGACGCAGAAGGGCAAGGGCTATCCGCCGGCGGAAGCTGCTGCCGACAAGTATCACGGCGTCAACAAGTTCGATGTCATCACCGGCGCCCAGGCCAAGGTGAAGCCGAACGCGCCGAGCTATACGAGCGTCTTTGCCGAAGCGCTGGTTCAGGAAGCCGAGCTCGACGACAAGATCGTCGGCATCACCGCCGCGATGCCGAACGGCACCGGGCTCGACAAGCTGGCTAGCCTTTATCCGGCCCGCTGTTTCGACGTCGGCATTGCCGAGCAGCATGCGGTAACCTTCGCTGCCGGTCTCGCCGCCGAAGGCTACAAGCCGTTTGCGGCGCTCTATTCCACCTTCCTGCAGCGCGCCTATGACCAGGTCGTCCATGACGTGGCGATCCAGGGACTGCCGGTGCGCTTCCCGATCGACCGCGCCGGTTTCGTCGGCGCCGACGGCCCGACGCATGCCGGGTCGTTCGACACGACCTTCCTCGCGGCGCTCCCGGGCTTCGTGGTGATGGCGGCTGCCGATGAGGCGGAACTCAAGCATATGGTGCGCACCGCCGCTGCCTATGACGCCGGTCCGATCTCGTTCCGCTATCCGCGCGGCGAAGGCGTCGGCGTCGAGATGCCGGTGCGTGGTGAAATCCTGCAGATCGGCAAGGGCCGGATCGTCAAGGAAGGCACCAAGGTGGCGCTGCTTTCCTTCGGCACGCGTCTCGCCGACAGCCTGCTCGCAGCCGAAGATCTCGATGCGGCCGGTCTTTCGACGACGGTTGCCGACGCGCGCTTTGCCAAGCCGCTCGATCACGACCTGATCCGCCAGCTCGCCGCCCACCACGAAATCCTGATCACCATCGAGGAAGGCTCCGTCGGCGGCTTCGGCAGCCACGTCATGCAGTTCCTGGCGATGGAAGGCCTGCTAGACAGCGGGCTGAAGGTGCGCTCGCTCGTCATGCCCGACATCTGGATGGAGCAGGCAAAGCCCGAGGCGATGAATGCCCATGCAGGGCTCGATCGCGCCGGGATCGTCTCGACGGTGTTCAAGGCGCTTGGCCGCACAGTTGCGGTTGGGGTTGCGGGGTAAGTCTGAAGCTCCCTACCCGGAGACCCCTCATCCGCCCTTCGGGCACCTTCTCCCCGAGGGGAGAAGGCAATTGCCGCAATGTCTCCGATCCCTTCTCCCCCGCGGGGAGAAGGTGGCCCATAGGGCCGGATGAGGGGGCCGCGGGCACAACATCGACTTGAGAGCTACTCCACCTTCCCATCCCGATAGAAAATCATCCCGCCATGGTACAGGACATTGCCATCGACGAAATCGCCGTCGGCGGTGAATCCGGTGTCGTCCCAATATTCGATATGGTCTCCATCTACCTCGTAGCGGCCCTGATAGGCACTCTTGCGGGTGCCGCGGGCTTCGTCGTAGCGGCCGTTGGGCAATAGTTCCTGGCGGATGTGGCCGTCAGCGGTGATCCACATGCCTATGTGGGGATGGTCCTGCATTTTCGTCTCCTGCTGATTGGCCAGGGCGATGGTGGCGCTGCAGAGGGCAGCGCCGGTGATGATGGCTGAGAGCCCGCGCATGATCAGATCGCCGCGTTGGCTGTGGGGCGGATGGTGATCTCGTTGGTATCGACGTCGTCGGGCTGCTCGATCGCGAAGCGGATGGCGCGGGCGATCGCATAGCCCTTCAGCGCGATGGCGCGGTAGGTAGCCATGGCATCTTTCGCGAAGGGCTCGGTGATGGTGCTGGCGAGTTCGGATTCGACGACGCCGGGATTGATGCAGGTGACGCGGAGTTTTCGGTTCTCCTGGCGCAGGCCGTCGGAGATCGCCCGCACCGCGAATTTGGTGGCGCAATAGACCGCCGCGGTCGGGGAGACCGCAAGGCCGCCGATCGAGGAGACGTTGATGATCTGGCCGCTTTCCTGCGCATTCATGACGGGCAAGACGGCCGCGATACCATAGAGCACGCCCTTGATGTTGACGTCGATCATCCGGTCCCATTCCTCGACCTTCAGCGACGACATCAGCGATAGCGGCATGACGCCGGCATTGTTGACGAGCACGTCGATGCGGCCGAAGGCATCGATCGCCGCCCTGGCGAAAGCCTCCATATCGGCGCGGTCGGTCACGTCGAGGGCGCGGAATTCGACGGTGCCGCCGTCATTGCGGATTTCGGTTGCCAGCGCCTCCAGCCGGTCGGTCCGCCTTGCGCCGATGACGAGCCTGGCGCCGGCGGCGCCGAGCTCGCGGGCGGTTGCGGCGCCGATGCCGCTGCTGGCGCCAGTGATCAGAACTGTCTTGCCTTGGATGCCGGTCATGTCTTCTTCCTCATGCTGTGACTGTGACGGCCGCCGATCGCGGCCCCGGCAGAAGATGGTTGCTTGATGGCACCGGCCGGTAGCAGGCTTCTCCGGATTTCTTGCACGATCTTCCGGAAGCGGTGCATCACGGCTTGGCATTTGCGCCGCTGCCGGTCATGCTGCTGCAATGGAAAAGATTGCCCAGCTTGCAGAATTGATCGATCGCCATGCCGGAACCGACGGCAGCTTCGACACCACCCTGCCGCGCGTCGGGATCATACGATCCTCGGCGAAAACAGAGCCGATCCACACGATGTACGAGCCCTCCTGCTGCATCGTTGCGCAGGGGCGGAAGCGCGCCGTCGTCGGCGACCGGGTGCATGTCTATGACAGCGCCCACTATCTCGTCGTCGGCGTCGACCTGCCCGTCATCGGCGCCGTCGTCGAGGCGAGCGCCGACCGGCCCTATCTCTGCATGCGGCTGCAGCTCGATCGCGGCATGCTGGCGGAGCTGATGCCCGCGGCGGACGGCAAGGCGAATGAGAGCGCGGCAGCCGGCGTCAGCGCTTCGACGCCGGAGCTGCTCGATGCAGCCGTGCGGATGCTGCAGCTGCTGGATGCGCCGGAGGATGCCGGTATCCTGGCGCCGATGATCGAGCGCGAGATGCTCTACCGCCTGATCCGCGGCCCGCAGGCGCCGCTGCTGAGGCAAATCGCCAATCGCGAAAGCCGGCTGAACCAGATCGGCCGTGCCGTCGATTTCATCCGGAAGAATTTCAGCGAGCCCTTTGCGATCGAGCATCTTGCCTCGGTGGCGGGTATGAGCGCCTCGACCTTCTACGAGCATTTCAAATCGGTGATGGCGATGAGCCCGCTGCAGTTTCGCACGCAGCTGAGATTGCAGGAGGCGCGGCGGCTGATGGTGACCGAGGGGCTGACGGCAGCGGAGGCGGGCTTTCGGGTGGGCTATGATAGCCCTTCGCAGTTCAGCCGGGATTATGTGCGGGTGCACAGCGTGCCGCCGCGGCGGGATATCGAGCGGATGCGGGTTGTGGCGGGATAGGCCTGACGATCAATTTGACCATCGCGCCTGGAGCCCCCTCACCCTGCCCTCTCCCCGTGGGGGAGAGGGGAAGCTCGAGCTTACGGCAACGTCCCTTCTCCCATCGGGGAGAAGGTGGCGGCAGCCGGATGAGGGGGCCACACCCGCAAACGCCCAAAACAAAAGGCCCCCGAAGTTTCCCTCGGAGGCCCCGTCTCAGACAATCAGGCTAGTCTCAGAACTCCGTCCACTCGTCCTGCACGACAGCGGCTGCCGTTGCCGCGCGTCCGCCGAAGGCGCTGGCGACGCGGTTGTTCAGTGCGCGGGCCGGAGAGGCGACCGGGCGGGAGGCCGGCTGGGCGATGGCGGCGCGCGGGGCGACGGCAACGGCTGCGGCGGCGCCGAGCTTGAACTGGTGCAGGAGGGCATCGAGAGATGCTGCTTCCTGGGCCAGCGAGTGGCTGGCCGCCGTCTGTTCCTCGACCATGGCGGCATTCTGCTGCGTGCCCTGGTCCATGTTGTTGACGGCGGTGTTGATCTCCTGCAGGCCGATCGACTGTTCGCGGGTGGCGGTGACGATAGCGCCGACGTGGCGGTTGATCTCCTGGACCTCGTTTACGATCTCGGCCAGCGCCTTGCCGGTCTGGTCGACGAGCGACACACCGGTATTGACCTGTTCGCCCGAGGTGTTGATCAGCGCCTTGATTTCCTTGGCTGCCTGCGCGGAGCGCTGGGCCAGCTCACGGACTTCCTGGGCGACGACGGCAAAGCCCTTGCCGGCTTCACCAGCGCGGGCGGCTTCGACACCGGCATTCAGCGCCAGGAGGTTGGTCTGGAAGGCGATATCGTCGATGACGCCGATGATGTTGCTGATCTCGCCCGAAGACTTCTCGATCTGCTCCATGGCGGTGACGGCCTTGCGGACAACGTCGCCGGAGCGTTCGGCGCCCACGCGGGCACGCTCGACCAGATGACCGACATCTTCGGCGCGCTTGGCGCTGTCGCGGACGGTGGTGGTGACCTCTTCGAGGGCTGCGGCGGTCTCTTCGACCGCTGCGGCCTGCTGTTCGGTGCGGCGGGCGAGATCGTTGGCAGCCGAGCGGATTTCGCCAGCACCGGCATTGATCGCCGAGGCGTTGCGGCCGACGGCCTGCAGGGTCGCCTGCAGCTTTTCGGCAGCATGGTTGAAGTCGGTGCGCAGACCATCGAACTGCTGAGAGAACGGCGAAGTGATGCGGCTTGCGACATCGCCGTTTGCGAGATTCGACAGGCCGGTTGCCAGACCATCGACGACGAAACGGATGTCGGCGGCTTCGCGGGCCTTGTCCTCATCAGAGAGCAGGCGCTGACGCTCGGCTTCACTGCGCATGCGGTCGGTTTCGCCCGACAGGCGCAGCTTTTCGGCGGCAGCTTCCTTGAAGACCAGAACCGACTGAGCCATGCGGCCGACTTCGTCGCGGCGGTCGAGGGCGGGAACGTCGACATTGTGATGGCCATCGGCAAGGCGGCTCATCGCCGTGGTCATGCCGATGATCGGCTGGACGATGGCGCGCGACAACAGCCATGCAAGAACGGCAGCGGCAAGCGAAGCGCCGATGCCGCCGAAGAGCAGCGTGCTGTTCAGGTCGCTATCGGCATCGGCCTGGATGGCGGCGAGCTCAGCGGACTTGTCGCGGGCGGCGGCCTTGATCTTGGCGGAAGCCTGACGGAAGCCGTCGAGCTGGCCCTTGGTGGCGTTGACGCCGATCTTGACGACATCGGCGATCGGGGTTTCGGTTTCCTTGCGGGCCTTGGCCTGCGGCTCGGCGAGCTCATGGAAATAGATGTCGGCAGCCTTCTGCATGCCGTCGATCATGTCGAGGATTTCGGGCTCGCCGGCAGCGCTTTGCTTGGCGGCGGCAATCGCCTTCAGCATGCGCTCGCGATTGGCGAAGATATCGCCATAGGTGCTGTCGGAGCGGAAGAGGATGAAGCCGCGCAGATTGACGGCCTGCTCGAGCATGGCCTGCAGCGCGTCGTCTACCTGGTTGACGAGCAGCTCGGATTTCTCCTGCTGTGCGGAGGCCTCAGCGGAGGCGTTTGCCTTCATATAGACGAAGGACGAGACGGCAACGAAAATGACGATGAGGGCTGCGAACGTGGCCGCAAGCTTCCCCTTGAGTGAGATATTGGCGAACACCAGTAATTCTCCTGGCAAATAATCGGCGTGTCTGATCGGGCCACCGCGGGGCGACGGCAGCAGGCTAAGAAATTGGGAGGAACATGATTTGCGGGCAGAAAATGCGTGCCGTCATGGCAAAAGCGATTCAGGCGAACCACTGCAATCGGGGCGAACCTAGGCGGCCGGGCTTTAAAATTGTTTAAGTTTGCACCGCACAAAAATAGGGGATGGCGATATTGCGCCACCCCGACGCTTACTGGACCTGCCCGGGCGCATTGAGGATCAGAATATCGAGATCCCGCTCCGGCCAGAAATCCGCCGCCGTCATCTCGAATGTCGTCGGGCCGGTTTTCTTGACGTTCGAGCCGCAGAAGCTGATGAGGTTTTTCGGGTCGCCCTTATCCAGCGTCAGCTTGAAGTTCTTGATCGGGCCGTTCCAGTTGGCGCCGGTCTTCAGGATGTAGGAAATCCAGCTTTCGGTATAGTTCGGGCCGCCATTCTCTCCGGCCTTGGCGAATTTCTGGGCTGCCTTGACGAAGCTCTGGTCGGTGCAGAAACGGCGCTGGTAATCGTCGTAGCGATCACCCTTGGCCTGGCCATCCTCCAGGAAGCTGATCGCCACGGTGCCGCCGACGCTCGGCGTGTAGCGGTGCGAGACCGTCACCTTCGCCCTGGCCGGAAAGACGGTCTTCCACCAGTAGGTGGAGCGCAGCGTCCAGAGCGGCGTCATGTGATGCTTCAAGCCACTGCCGTCATTGTCATAGACGTCGTCGTAGAGCAGGCCGCGGGAGAGCCAGTCCTGCTTGACCGCGTCGGGGAGCTTTTCGAGCGCTGCGGCCGTGCCTTCGGCATAAGGGAGCGGCGGAATGTTCTGCGCCTTCAGGTCATCGGTGACGTCGATGCTGGCGGCGATCGCCCGCTGCTGCAACGTCGGCGAGATCGGCTTGCCGTCCTGCGTCACCGTGAAATCAAGGAAATTGTCCTTGCCGGAATCGGCAATGGCGATATCGCTCTCCACATGGCCCGGCAGATCCGGCATCGGGAAGGCGACGAGCGTCTCGACATCCTTGTCGGCGCTGTTTTCGAAGACGTAATCGACGCGGACTTCCCTGGCCGAGATGAAGAGCGCCTCGCTCTCCATGCTGACATCGGGCGACTCGACGAAGGTGAGACCGCCGGTCTTCAGCTCGGCCATGGTGTCGTTGGCGACGGCGGGCGCGGCAAGAGCCGTGAGAGCCAAGACCGTCAAAGTCCGGGAAATCGTCATGCCTGCCGCCCCTCTTCCGCTATCGCCAAGGGCCGGATTATCTCCGACGAGGATGAAGCGTCAACGACTGCATTGCAAACAAAAGGCTTGCAAGCGCGGGTTTTGCCAGTCATGGACTGCCAATGTCCGATCAGAACCCACAACGTCTCGACCAGCTGCTCGTCAGCCTCGGTCTTTTTGCCAGCCGCTCGCGGGCGCGCGATGCCATCGACCGCGGCACCGTGAAGGTGGGCGGCAAGATCGTCACCAAGCCGGGCGCGCTGTTTGCCGAAACGGCCGAGATCGAAATCGACGATCCGGCGCAGGATTACGTCTCGCGCGCCGCATTGAAGCTGACGGCGGCGCTCGATCACTTCCGGCTCGATCCGGCCGGGCATCACTGTCTTGACGTCGGCGCGTCGACCGGCGGCTTTACGGAAGTGCTGCTGGAGCGCGGTGCCGCGCATGTGACGGCGATCGATGTCGGCCACGGGCAGATGCATCCGCGCATTTCGGCCGATCCGCGCGTCACCAATGTCGAGGGGCTGAACGCCCGCAATCTGACGGCCGACGATATCGGCCATGCGGTGACCTTCCTGGTTTCCGACGTCTCGTTCATTTCGCTGAAGCTGGCGCTTGCCCCGGCACTCGACATCGCCGAGCCGGGCGCCAAGGCGGCCCTTCTGGTCAAGCCGCAATTCGAGGCGGGCCGCGAGGCGATCGGCAAGGGTGGCCTGTTGAAAGACCCCTCCTCGGCGCCGTCGGTGGCCGCAGAGCTGGAGCGGTGGTTTACCGAAGACATGGGCTGGAAGAGCCTCGGCCTCATCGCCTCGCCGATTGCGGGCGGCGACGGCAATCAGGAATATCTACTTGCAGGAATAAAGCCGTGAGCACCGAAACAGTCACGATCAAGAAACTCGGCGGACAGGGCGACGGTATCGCCGAAGGCAGGGATGGCGCGATCTACGTGCCTTTCGCACTGCCGGGCGAGGAGGTCGCGATCGCGCGCGTCAAGAACCAGGGCACGATCATGTCGATCGCCAAGGCCTCGCCGGACCGCCAGGAGCCGGCCTGCCGCCATTTCGGCCCCGACGGCGTCAACGGCACCTGCGGCGGCTGCACGCTGCAGCATCTTTCGGACGCGCCCTACCGCGCCTTCAAGCGGCAGCTGGTCGTCAACGCGCTGAAATCGCAGGGGATCGATGCCGAGGTCGGCGAACTCGTTGCCGCCCATCCCGGCGAGCGCCGCCGCGTCGTCTTCGCGGCGCGCAAGACCGAGAAGGACATGCTGATCGGTTTCAACCAGGCCGAAAGCCACCATATCGTCGCGATCGAGGAATGTCCGATCTCTTCGGTAGGGATCATGGCCCGGCTGCCGGCGATCAAGGCGATCGGCGCGGCGATGGCGACGAATGCCGAGGCCTTCCGCATTTCGGTGCTGGAGACGCTTTCCGGCCTCGACCTCGCCGTCGACGGCATCAAGAAGCTTCCCGACCAGCAGCGCCGCAAGGCCGTCGAGACCGTGCTCGGCATGCGCGGCATCGCCCGCGTGTCGCTGAACGGCGAGATCCTCGTCGAGCCGCAGAAACCGATCGTCGATTTCGGCGGCGTGCAGGTCTCGCCTCCGGCCGGCGGCTTCACCCAGGCGACGAAGCCTGCCGAAGAGGCGATGGCGGAACTCGTCGTTGCCCATGTCGGCAAGGCGAAGCGCATCGCCGATCTCTTCGCCGGTTCCGGCACCTTCTCGCTCCGGCTCGCCCGCATCGGCCGCGTCCATGCGGTCGAAGGCGACGACAAGGCGCTTGCCGCCCTCGATCACGCCGCCCGCAAGGCACAGGGGCTGAAGCCGGTCAGCGTCGAGAAGCGCGACCTCTTCCGCCGCCCGCTGATGACCGCGGAATTCAAGCATTACGACGCCGTTGTCTTCGACCCGCCGCGCGCGGGCGCCGAGTTCCAGTCGCAGGAACTGGCGCGCTCGGCCGTCAAGAAAGTCGTCGCGGTCAGCTGCAATCCGCTGACGCTGGCCCGCGATCTCGCGATCCTGATCGAAGGCGGCTACCGCATCACCAGCATCACGCCGATCGACCAGTTCCTCTGGACGGCGCATGTGGAAGTGGTGGCGACGCTGGAGAAGTAGGCGCCGCTGCTCCTGTTCTGGCGCTCTTTTTATTAAGCGCGCCCTTCAAGACTGCCCTCATTCCTGTGCCCTTAGGGCTACGCCCACGGGATGTCACAGGAATCCAGTCGCCGCGCGTCTGCGCGGCGGGAAGAGTCCTTCTGCCCAAGGACTTGGGCAGGCTGGATCCCTGTGACAAGCACAGGGATGAGGGAGATGTTGCGGATGCGGCCCCTTAACGGACCCTTCTGGCCAGCCTCTTCAAGAGAGAACGGATAGCCACGGCTACCTCCGCCCAACGTCGTGGACAGCCCTCATTGAGCCACCGGCCGGCTTGCCAGGAATACTCCGAGCTGGTCGAGCTGGCCCGCAATCCCCGCCTGGCGGTATTCGACCTTGTCGCCGCCGTCGAGAATGGTGATCTGTTCGGTGAGCACGACATGAGTGCCCTCGGCGACCGGCGTCAGGCTGATCGTCGTCAGCGACGAGGAGATGCGGCGCTCGTTGTGGGACATCGTATAGGCGTAGACGATGCGGCGGTCCTTGACGATATCCTCGTAGCGGGCGTCGGCGATGTATTGGTCACTCTTGCCGAAATCGAACTTGCTGACATCGCGGCCGCCGACGCGGAAATCGTTCTGCGTATAGGTGGTGGTGAAGTTGTCGCCGATCGCTTCCCATTGCAGCCTGGCCTTCGGATCCGACCATGCGGCGAAGACGCGGGCGGTCGAGGCTTCGTAGGTGCGCTCGACGGAGAAGGTGGAATGGACGGTGCTGTATTCAGACATGCGCTTACTCCTCTACCTCTGGCATTTCCGGGTTGGCTTTCAGGTATTCTCCCAGCCTATCGAGGCTGCGCTCCCAATGGGTGCGGCGCTCGTTGATCCAGCTTTCCGCCGAGCGCAGCGCCGATGGCTCGATGCGGCAGGTCCGCACGCGGCCGAGTTTTTCCGATGTCACCAGGCCGCTCGCTTCCAGCATCTGCAGGTGCTGCAGAACCGAAGGCAGGGCCATGGTGAGCGGCGCCGCCAGTTCCTTGACGGAGGCCGGCCCCTTGCACAGGCGATCGACCATGCTGCGCCGCGCCGGATCGGCCAGCGCCTGAAACATCAGATCAAGTGCATGCGATTGGTTAGGCATACACCTAACTATACGTATCCGCGGCTGCCTGTCAACAATAGTTAGGCAAATACCTAGCTATTTGTACAAACAAAGATGCCCGCGTCTCCGCGGGCATCTTCAATTCGGGGACAGACCGTATCAGGCGACGCGGCGGTGGCCGGATGCGGCGGCGTGGCCGGTGCCGAGGTTGAACTGCGAGAGCAACTGCATCAGCTTGGCGGCTTCCGTTGCGAGGCCATGGCTGGCGGCCGTCTGTTCCTCGACCATGGCGGCGTTCTGCTGCGTGCCCTGGTCCATGGTGTTGACGGCCGTGTTGATCTCGTGGAGACCGGTCGACTGTTCGCGGGTGGCAGTGACGATCGCGCCGACATGGCGGCTGATCTCCTGGACCTGCGCGACGATCGCTTCCAGCGACTTGCCGGTTTCGCCGACCAGCGTCACGCCGGAGCGGACCTGGGCGTTCGATGCGGTGATCAGCGCCTCGATCTCCTTGGCGGCCTTTGCAGAACGCTGGGCGAGCTCGCGGACTTCCTGGGCGACGACGGCGAAACCCTTGCCGGCTTCGCCGGCGCGGGCTGCTTCAACACCGGCGTTCAGCGCAAGCAGGTTGGTCTGGAAGGCGATGTCGTCGATGACGCTGATGATGCTGGAGATCTGCTCCGAGGAGTGCTCGATGCCGGTCATGGCATCGACGGCCTTGCGGACGATCTCGCCGGACTGCTCGGCACCGTTGCGGGTGCGATCGACCAAATTGCCGGCTTCCTCGGCACGGCGGGCTGTGTCCTTGACCGTCGTGGTGATCTCTTCGAGCGCAGCTGCGGTTTCCTCGACGGAGGCCGCCTGCTGCTCGGTGCGGCGGGCGAGACCATCGGCGGCGGTGCGGATTTCGGCGGCACCGGCGTCGATCGCATTGGCATTGCTGCCGACCGTCTGGAGCGCGCCATGCAGCTTGCCGACAGCGCTGTTGTAGTCGTTGCGCAGGCGGTCGAGATGGGCGGCGAAAGGCGTCTCGATGCGGTGGGCGAGATTGCCGTCCGAGAGAGCACCGAGAGCGCCGCCAAGGGCGTCGACGGCGGTGCGGATTTCAGCGGCTTCGCGGGCCTTCTGCTGTTCGCGGTCCTGGCGCTCGCGCTCGGTCAGCGAACGGCCCTCTTCGGCCTCGCCTTCCAGACGCTGGCGGTCGATCGCGTTGGCCTTGAAGACCGCGACGGCTTCGGCCATCGAGCCGATCTGGTCGCGGCGCTCCTCGCCCGGAATGGCGACCGAGAAATCACCGGCGGCGAGCTTCTGCATGGCGGCGGTCATGGCGGTGACCGGCTGAACGACGAGGCCGTGCAGCAGCCATGCCATGGCGGCGATCATCAGGCCGACGGCGAGAAGCGTTGCGATGGTGGCGGCGATGCGGAATTCGTTGAGCGAAGCGAAAGCCTTGTCGCTGTCGACGACGAAGGCGAGATACCATTCGACGGTCGGCAGGCCGGTGACCGGCATGAAGCTGACGAGAACCGGCTTGCCGCCGAATTCCGTCGCGACGAGGCCGGAGCCGATCTTCGGCGTTTGCGCCGGGAAGGCGTCGGCGAGCGTCTTGGTGACGAGCTTGGCATCCGGGTGGATGAGGATCTGGCCGCTCTTGTTGACGAGGAAGGCCGTGCCCTGGCCGCCGAGATCGATCTCCTTGATCATCTTGACCATGGTTTCTAGCGAGAAGTCGCTGCCGACGACGCCGGCGAGCTTGCCATCGCGCTGGACCGGAACGGCCGCGCTGATGATCAGGTCGCCGCTGGAGGCATCGACATAGGGCTCGGTCATGACGCTGGCATTGGCCTTGACGGCATCCTGGTACCACGGGCGCTTGCGCGGGTCGTAACCGTCGGGCATCGGCAGCTTCGGCCACATGGTGAAGACGCCTTGCTCATCGCCGAAATAGGTGCTGACGAACTGGTTGGTGAGGATATCGTTCTGCAGGACGTTGAGCGTGCCGGCCTGATCGGCTGTGCGGCCGATGGCGTTGGCGACCATGGCGGTCAGCGTCACGCGGCCGTTCATCCAGTTGGCGAGGCTGTGGGCAGCCTGCTCGCCCGACGACTGGATGTTGGCCTCGATCGAAGCCGTCGTCACGTCGCGCTGAACGGAGTTGATGTAATAGGAAAAGGCGGCAAAGGCCGCCAGAACCACGGCTGACGCGGCGACGAGGATGCGCGTCATCAAATTCGTCTTCTTCAAGTGCGTTCTTTCGAAGTATTCCACCGTCTCGTTTGCGCGGATGGACTGCGCGGCAACGCGGATCGGGCGAATGGGGTTGGGCAAAGCTCAGCAAAGCGCGTCATGCGCCCGGACGAATGGGCAATTCGTCACCCTTTGATTAGTAGGCTCGAATTAAAACACGCTTAAAATTTAGCTAAAACCCTATGTTTTTATATTAGCGCCGCATGAAGGCTTCGAAGGCTTTTCTTGCTTCATCGCTTTTCAACTGTGCGGTGAAGTGGTGCGCTTCTTCATCTATACGTGCAATAATCTCTTCGCGCGGGCCGCGGACGAGATCGCGGGCGATCCGCAGCGCGGAAGCGGGCTTGGCGGCGAGCTTGGCGGCGGTTGCCAGCGTCAGATGTTCGACCTCGCCCGGCGCGCAGACCTTCCAGATCAATCCGGCATCGCGCGCGTCGGCCGCCGAGAAGTCCTCGCCTGCAGCCAGGAGGGCGAAGGCGCGCTGGTGGCCCATGATGCGGGGGGCAAGCAGGCTGGAAGCAGCTTCCGGCACCAGCGCCAGATCGACGAAGGGGGTGCGGAACTGGCTGCGGAGGGAGGCGATGGTCAGGTCGCAATGCATATGCATCGTCGTGCCGATGCCGATCGCCAGGCCATCGACACCAGAGACCAGCGGCTTGCGGGAGTTCACCAGCGCATAGAGGAAATCGAGGAGCTCGTGGCCGAGGCTGCCGCCCATCGCAGCCGCGAGGAAATCGGCGATGTCGTTGCCCGCAGAGAATGCACCTTCAGTGCCGAGAAAGGCGGTGGCGCGGATGGCATCATCGGCATCGGCGGCCTTCAGCGCTTCCGTCATCCGCACATACATGGCGCGGGTGATGGCGTTCTTCTTTTCCGGGCGGTTGAAGCGGATGATCTGGACACCGGGATGCTCGGCGGATTGCTCGACGATGATGTGATCGGTCATGATGTCCTCAGGCCAAGATGGCGCGGGCTGCGGCAAGGCTCGCAGCACCATTGACGGTGCAGTCCTTCAGGGCAGCGGTTTCGGAAAGCAGGTTTTCGGCGGCGAAGCGGCAGAGCGCGATGCGACCCTCTTCGGCGCCGTCGCCGGTCTTGGCGAGACCGCCCTTGGCGAGGTAGCCGCTCATCAGCACCAGGCCGAACAGGCGCTGGTAGGGCGTGGCACCCGAGAGCGCTTCGGCGATCCTGCCATCCGCCTGCGCCTTCATCAGCCAATCCGTGGCTTCCGTCAGGTCGGCGATCGCGGCATCGAGGCGGGCGGCGGTTTCGCCGAAGGAAGCGCGGTTCGAACCGCGCACGGCGTCGGCAATGGCAGAGAGCTCGGCGATGAAGCCCTTCACATGCTCGCCGTTCGAGAGCGGCAGCTTGCGGGTCACGAGGTCGATTGCCTGGATGCCGTTGGTGCCCTCGTAGATCGGGGCGATGCGGGCGTCGCGCAGGAAGCGGGCGGCACCGGTTTCCTCGATGAAGCCCATGCCGCCATGAACCTGGATGCCGAGCGAGGCGACATCGACACCGGCGTCGGTGGCGAAGGATTTGGCGATCGGGGTCAGCAGGGCAGCGCGCTCCTGCCAGTGCCTGGTATCGCCTTTCCCCTGGTGCGACATGTCGATGGCGTGGGCGCAGGAATAGGAGATGGCGCGCGCCCCCTGCGTCAGCGCCTTCATCGTCAGCAGCATCCTGATGACATCGGGATGCTCGATGATCGGGCTCATGCCGGAGCCGCTCCAACCGGGCGCCTTGCCCTGGGTGCGTTCCTTGGCGAAGGCGATCGCCTTCTGTGTCGCCGCTTCGGCGATCGCCACGCCCTGCATGCCGACCGTCAGGCGGGCATTGTTCATCATCGTGAACATGCAGTTGAGGCCCTTGTTCTCCTCGCCGATCAGCCAGCCGATGGCGCCCTTCTCATCGCCGAACTTGCCGTCGCCATAGATCATCGTGCAGGTCGGCGAGCCGTGGATGCCCATCTTGTGTTCGAGCGAATGGACAAAGACATCGTTGCGGGCGCCGAGCGAACCATCGGCGTTCACCAGGAATTTCGGGACGAGGAAAAGCGAGATACCGCGCGTTCCGGCAGGCGCATCCGGCAGGCGGGCGAGGACGAGGTGGATGATGTTGTCGGTGGCGTCGTGTTCGCCCCAGGTGATGAAGATCTTCTGGCCGAAGATGCGGTAGGTGCCGTCATCGCGGCGTTCGGCGCGGCTCTTCAGCGCCCCGACATCCGAACCGGCATGCGGCTCGGTGAGGTTCATGGTGCCGGTCCATTCGCCGGAGACCAGCTTCGGCAGATAGGTCTGCTGCAGTTCAGGCGAGCCATGGGCGCTGAGCGCCTCGACGGCGCCCATCGTCAGCGTCGGGCAGAGCGCGAAGGCGGTGGCGCCGGAATTCCACATTTCGAGGGCCGCGACATTGAGCAGGACGGGCAGCCCCTGCCCGCCGAATTCTTCAGGCCCGGTCAGGCTGTTCCAGCCGCCGGCGATCCATTCCTGATAGAGCTTCGCCCAGCCATCCGGGGTTTTCACCTCGCCATCGATCAGGCGGGAGCCCTGCCTGTCGCCGATCTCGGCAAGCGGGGCGACTTCTTCCGTCGCGAAACGGCCGGCTTCGTTGAGGATCGCATCAACGAGGTCTTCGCCG
Organism: Rhizobium sp. FG96; assembly: GCF_057808655.1. Taxonomy (NCBI): domain Bacteria; kingdom Pseudomonadati; phylum Pseudomonadota; class Alphaproteobacteria; order Hyphomicrobiales; family Rhizobiaceae; genus Rhizobium; species Rhizobium sp. FG96. Next base: position 493,637 of record NZ_JBMDIL010000001.1, read on the forward strand.
AGATCGCCGAAGATGCCGCTATCCAGCGCATCCTTCAGACCAGCGACATGCTTCAGGGTGAAAGCGATATCCTCGACGGGCGCCTTGTACATCTTGTCTCCTCGCATCTCGGCCCTGCCCGCGGCAAAGGCCATCCTCCGCCGTCAGAGCTAATTGATTTTTACGTAAACGTCAATTTTGTTTTCCGATCTGCGCCATGATGTCCCGGCTCAAGTTTATTCGAGCCCTTGCACAAACTGGTGTCATGGAGAATCTCTAGAGCGGATTGCCAAAATGAGAATACCCGCGTCGAAGAGGATCAGCCGCCGATGGATACATTGCCCGCCAATATTCCCGGCTTGATCTGGGCCTATCGATTTCCGGCAGGATCAAAGACGGCGATCCGGCTGGAAAACAGCGCGCAGGCAGCCGAGCTCAGCGCGCAGGACGGTTTCTACTGGCTGCATCTCAATCTCGTCGATGCCCGCGTGCCGGCGCTGCTGGAGCAGCTTGCCGGGCTGAACGAGGATGCACGGGCGGCGCTGACGACGCGCGATACGCATGCGGCGCTCACCGTCGACGAGCAGATGCTCTATGGCACGCTGGTCGATTGCCAGCGCGAATTCGATCAGGACACCGCCGATCTCGGCTGGCTGCATTTTGCGATCTCGGGCAAGTTCATCATCACCACCCGGCTGCAGCCGCTGCGCAGCGTCGATCGCGCCCGGATCATGATCGAGAAGAACCCGGCGAAGTTCGATCATCCGGCGGATATTTTCGAGCTCCTGGTCATCGAGTTCCAGCGCACTCTGATCTCCGTCGTCATGGACCTGACGGACGAGCTCAACCTGATCGAGGACTTCGTCTACGACAACACGCCGCGCGACGAGCGGCGGCGGCTAGCGCCGGTGCGGCGGACGATCGTGCGTCTCCACCGGCACCTGAGAAACGTGCTGACGCTGATGCGCCGCGCCTCCGCCTCCGACGAGGACGAGATGCCCTTCGGCTTCGAGGACATTGCCGGGCGGCTGACGAGCCGGCTGGAAGCGGTCGATCACGATATCTACGCCCTGCAGGAGCGCGCCCGCCTGCTGCACGAAGAAATCGACTCGAAGCTCTCCTCCGAGACCAACCGTCATCTCTACATCCTGTCGATCATGACCGCCTTCCTGCTGCCGCCGACGCTGGTGACCGGCTTCTTCGGCATGAACACCGCCAACCTACCCTTCGCGCAGGGCACCGGCGGCACCGAATATGCGGTGGCGCTGATCCTCGCCTCGATCCTGTTTGCCTGGTGGCTCCTGAAGCGGGTCAACATTCTCTGACAGCAAAAAGCCCGGCATCTCTGCCGGGCTTTTGTCATTCCAATCTCTCGATATCAGTAGGGCGAATAGCACTGCTGACGCGGGCCGCCATAGGGCTGGAAGGTGTTGTCGTAGACGCGATACGAACGGTAGCGGTTTTCGCACCAGCGGACATGCGCGGCCGTCAGGCGCGGCGCGTAGGCCGGCGGCGGGGCGTAGTAGCGCGGCTGCGAGGCGATGGCGCCACCGATGATCGCACCGGCGCCGAAGGCGGCCAGCGGATACCAGTAGCCGTTATAGTGACGGTAGCCACGGCGGTAGTACGGATAGCCGCGATAGCCGCCATACCAGCCCGGACGGCCGTAATAGCGGCGATACTGGACATCCTGAACGTTCGAAGCCTGCTCCTGCGGCGCGACCTGTGGCGCTGCCGGCAGCGGCATCGCTTCGGAAGGCAGGAAGCTCGTCAGGACAACGGCGGCGGACAGGACAGCGGCCGAAATCTTCTTACTGAGGCCAATCATCGTAGTTCTCCAATCCCAAGAGCAGAATTTGCCTGCCAGCAAACGCGCGAGGGTGGAAATTGTTCCAACTGGCGTTTTCTTCAAGCACGGGTTGAAGTTACGAAAGCGCCGATGAACCGGAGATTAACCGGGTCATCGGCGCTCGTCAGATCACGCGAATGTCAGGCGACGACGGAAAGCTTCGCCTGGTCGCCCTGCAGGCGGTTGACCATGAAGTTGGTGTACCACTCGAGGAACTGCATGACGCCGCCCTCGTGGAGCATCGAGTAGGGACCGGGCTCGTAGGCCGGCGAATGGATGCCGAAGGCATTCTCTTCGACGATGCGGCGGTCCTGGTCGTTGGTCTCGGTCCAGACATGCGTCAGCTCTTCGAGATCGTAGTCGACGCCTTCGACGGCATCCTTATGGACGATCCACTTGGTGGTGACGGCCGTCTCGTTGGCGCTGAGCGGGATGACGCGGAAGGAGATCGCGTGGTCGCCGAGCAGGTGGTTCCAGGTCGTCGGGTAGTGGAAGAGCAGCATGGTGCCGATGCGGTCGATGGTGACGTCTTCCGACAGCTTGCGCTTGACGGCCGGTCGGCCGGACATGGTGTAGCTCTCGGCATCTTCGATCAGCGGCATGCGGGCGGCGCGGAACTGGCCGTCCGGCGAGATCTGGAACTTGCTCGGCAGGCCGGCGGCCTCGCAGCGCGCCCAGTGGCCGGCGATCTCCGGATCATCGGCGCCGCCATCGGTGCCGGTGACGCTCGGGGCTTCCGGATAGGTGCGGCAGAGTTCCGGGTGGTTTGCGGCGCAGTGATAGCACTCGCGATTGTTTTCCCAGACGAGCTTCCAGTTGCCCTTTTCGATGATCGTGCTCTGGAAGGCGATCTTACCTTCGGCCAAGCGATGCGGCAGCATGTAGGGAGTGACCATGTCGCGAACCGGCTGGAAGTCCGGCGCCTTGTCGGCGAGGCAGATGAAGATATAGCCGCCGAAGCTTTCGCAATGGACCGGCTTCAGGCCGAAGCCGCTCTTGTCGAAATCGTCGCCCATGTGGCGGGCGAAGGCGAGCTTGCCGTCGAGATCGTAGGCCCACTGGTGATAGGGACAGACGAGACGGACCGACGAGCCGTGCTCCTTGGTGCAGACGCGCGAGCCGCGGTGACGGCAGGAATTGTGGAAGGCGCGGATGACATTGTCGCGGCCGCGGACGATGACGACGGGATACTGGCCGATCTGCACGGTGAAATAGGCGCCCGCCTTCGGCAGTTCGCAATCGTGGCCCATGAAGAGCCAGTCGCGGTAGTAGATCATTTCCATATCGAGCTTGAAATAGTCCTCGTCGATATAGAAGGGCTGCTCAAGGCTGAAGCCTTCGCGCCGGTTTTTGAGCTGCCGCAAAACGTTGCTGCGAATGTCCATTTGCATATCCTCGTGCAATCGGCTCAGCCATCAAAGGCATGGCTTTCGGAAGCGTCTGGCTTCCCTCCCTCTCGGGAGCATTGGTCATGGGGGCATTTAAGCACCGGGCTTCCCCGGGTCTTGGTTGTAAAGCGACATCGGCTTCGAAATTGACGACAGGATGACGCGTGGCTGCGAAAATCGAGGCCCTGACGGATTTTCCACTCTTTTCCTTCGATTGCGACATTGCGAAAGCTACGGCGCAGACCCGTGCTCCGCTTGTCTTTTCCCGACATTATCCCAAATACGACACCGGGGTACTGCAAGTTTTCAGGGGTTGGCGCGGCTTGCGGCCTTAAGAGCACATTAAGCATGAACTCCTATTCTTGGGCCAAGGGACAAACGCTTACGGAATACGCGCCATGGCGAAACTTCGCTATTTCGACGTCAGGGACGAGACCAAACCGGAAGAGCCGCCAGCGGCGCCGCATTCCGAATTTCTGCGCACCGGGAAGATCACCCGGGAGCGGGCACACTGGCTGGCCGAAGAGCGCCGCTATCTCTCGCATCAGGAAGTCGCCGAAAAGACCGGCCGCAAGCTGCAATCGGCCGGTACCCAGGCGCATCAGCAGATCAACGGCTTCCACCGGGCGATCCAGTTTCCGAAGATGGTGTTTCACCGCACGCTGGCCGACAGCCCGCATCTCGGCTACTGCCACGTGACGGCGTCGCGGACGAAATTCGCCCGCTACGAGGAGGTCAGCTGGGCCTTCTACATCGCCAATTTCTACGCCGATATCGGCGATAACGACAATTTCTTCCACAAGATCAACATGCAGTATTCGCGCATGTATTTTGCCGTGGCGATCAAGCCGGGCGAACATACCGCGGAGAAGATGACAATCGACCGCACGGTGCGCGGCAACGGTGTGCTGTTCCGGACCGACGATCCGCAGGTGGCAATCAAGAACGTGCTGCTGCTCGGCGCACGCAACGAGCAGCTGCGCGAAATCATTCGCCAGCTTTGATCGTGATCATTCGCCAACTCTGATCGGGATCATTCGCCAGCTCTGATATTGATCGCAGACGCTCAAGGGCCTATGGACTGCCTGACATCAAAGGCGGCCCATGGCACGGATCATCGACATTGCAGAACATAGAGAGGAAGCGCTGAGCGCTGCCTCGGCCGTTCTCGGCGATGGTCATCCTGTCGCGATCCCGACGGAAACGGTCTACGGCCTTGCCGCCGACGCCACCAACCCGGCCGCCATTGCCCGCATCTACGAGACCAAGGGACGGCCGCAGTTCAATCCGCTGATCTGCCATATGGCCGATCTTGCCATGGCCGAGCGTTACGCGGTGTTCGATCCGCTGTCGCGGGCGCTCGCCCAGGCTTTCTGGCCGGGTCCGCTGACGCTGGTGCTGCCGCTGAAGCCCGAAAGCGGGATCCATGCGCTGGCGACTGCCGGCCTCGATACTGTCGGCATCCGCATTCCCAAGGGTTTTGCCGGTGACCTGATCCGTGCCTTCGACCGCCCGCTGGCCGCGCCGAGCGCCAATACCTCGGGCAAGATCAGCGCCACGAGCGCCGCGCATGTCGATGACGACCTCGGCGGCAAGATCCGGCTGATCCTCGATGCCGGCGCCAGCAAGGTCGGCGTCGAGTCGACGATCGTGAAGGTCGAGAATGGCGAGCTGACGCTGCTTCGCCCGGGCGGTCTTGCCGCTGCCGAAATCGAGCGCGTTGCCGGCAAGCGGCTGCGCCGCCAGAAGAAGGCATCCGCCGCGATCGAGGCGCCGGGCATGCTGGCCTCGCATTATGCGCCGGGCGCCGCCGTGCGCCTGGACGCCAGCGCAATCGCTGCAGGCGAGGCGGCGATCCTGTTCGGGCCGCGCGACATCGAGGGCATGGAGAAGGCGGCGATCCGGCTGAACCTCAGCCTGGCAGGCGACCTTGCCGAGGCCGCTGCCAATCTTTTCGACTATATGAAGAAGGCCGACGCCAGTGGCGCGGCGACGATCGCCTTTGCGCCGATCCCCGACGAGGGGCTGGGCGAAGCGATCAATGACCGGCTGAGGCGGGCCGCCGCCCCGCGCGAATGACGAACAAGGATCAGGGCCAATGAGTGCTGCCGTTTCTGCCGAACTGCTCGACCGCTTTACCGACATTGTCGGCGAGAAACACGCGCTGCGGAGCGAGGCCGACCTGGCGCCGCACCTGATCGAGAACCGCGGCCTCTATCACGGCTCCTCCCCTCTCCTCCTGAAGCCCGGCAATGTCGAGGAAGTCTCGGCGATCATGAAGCTTGCGAGCGAGACCGGCACGGCCGTCGTGCCGCAGACCGGCAATACCGGGCTCGTCGGCGGGCAGACGCCACGCGAGGGCAAATCCGACATCATCATTTCGCTCGAGCGGATGAACAGGATCCGCGACGTCGATCCGGTCGCCAATATTCTGGTTGCCGATGGCGGCGCGATCCTGGCCGATGTGCAAAAGGCCGCCGAAGCGCATGGCAGGCTCTTTCCGCTGTCGCTCGGCTCGGAAGGGTCCTGCCGCATCGGCGGCAATCTCTCCACCAATGCCGGCGGCACCGCCGTGCTTGCCTATGGCAACATGCGCCAGCTCTGCCTCGGCCTCGAAGTGGTGCTGCCGACCGGCGAGATCTGGGATGGCCTGCGCCGCCTGAAGAAGGACAATACCGGCTACGACCTGCGCGATCTCTTCATCGGCGCCGAGGGCACGCTCGGGATCATCACCGGCGCCGTGCTGAAGCTCTTACCGCAGCCGCTCGGCAGGCAGGTGGCCTTTGCCGGACTTCAGAGCGTCGAGGATGCGCTCGCCTTCTTCAATCTGGCGGGCAGCCTCTGCGGGACATCGCTGACCGGTTTCGAGCTTATGCCGCGCTTCGGCGTCGAGATCACCAGCAAGCATATCGAGGGCGTGCGCGACCCGCTGGAAAACCCGCATCCTTGGTATGTGCTGATCGACATCTCGACCTCGGATTCAGCCGAGACCGCGGAGCGGATGATGAATGCGCTCCTGGAGAAAGGCTTCGAGGAAGGGTTGGTGCAGGACGCCACCATCGCCGCGTCGGTCGCCCAGCAGCAGGCGCTGTGGCACATGCGCGAGAGCATGTCGGACGCGCAGAAGCCGGAAGGCGGCTCGATCAAGCACGATGTCTCGGTGCCGGTGTCGAAAATCCCGCATTTCATGGCGGAGGCGAGCGAGGCGGTGCTGGCGGCGATGCCGGGCGCACGCATCTGCGCCTTCGGCCACATGGGCGACGGGAATATTCACTACAACATCTCGCAACCGGTCGGTGCCGACAAGGCGGCCTTTATCGGCCGCTGGCGCGAGATGAACAAGATCGTTCACGGTCTGGTGCGTGCCCATGGCGGCTCTATTTCGGCCGAGCATGGCATCGGTCAGCTGAAGCGCGACGAGCTCGCTTCGATCCGTTCCGATATCGAGATGGAGCTGATGCGCCGCATCAAGCACGCCTTCGACCCGGCCGGGATCATGAACCCCGGCAAGGTGATCAGCCTCGATTAGCCGAGGATGCCGGCCGCCTTGGTGGTTCCGCCATTCGTCAGGATCTGAAGGGCCGGCGCCTGCGTCGTGCTATTCTGGATGTCGTACATCGCCGTGAAGCGCTTGACGAGCTTGTCGACCTTCGTGGGGTCGCCGAGATCCTTGAGATCGATGAATTTCTGCAGCATCGACACCTGCTTGTCGACATCCATGCTGGACATCTGTGTCGGCAGGCTGAAGGCCGTCTGGACGACCTGGAACAGCGCCTTGTCGCCAAGGATCGTGTAGAGCGAGGTGATATTGGGAGCCTGGCGGGCAAAGTAGAGCGCCAGACGGGTGCCGTCGTTGCTCTGGCCCTGCTGGGTTTCCAGCTGCTGCGCGACATAGGCCGACTGAGTGCGGTCGAGCGCGCCCGCGTCCTGAACCGTGCCGAGCTTCGACCGGGTCATGTTGCCGTCCTTGTCGAAGTTGAAGTCGGCGACGATATCCTTGAACTTGCTATCGGCCTTGGTGTTGAGATAGCTCTTCTTGTCCTCGGGATCCGAGGTGAAGATCTTCTTCAGCGTATCCTTGTCGTAGTCCTTCGGATCGAGGCCGACGGACTTCAGGATGAAGTCGGTGAGCTTGCTGTTGCCGAGGAAGTCGTCAAGCGACTTCACATCGGCCATGCCCTTGGCGAAGTTGTCGACATCCGTCGTGGCATCCTTGGATGCCTTGTCCTTGAGCGGGCCGTCGGCCATGTACATGGTCGCATGCGACTTGTAGTTCGTGGCGTACTTGGCCATCGAAGCGTCCGACAGCGGCGCCAGAGACGGGCCGATCTTGCCGTCAGCGCCGAAGTTGAAGGCGCGGGCGAAATTGGTGATGCGATCGTCCTTCAGCGAGGCGACATAGCCCTTCGGATCATAGGCATCGCTCGTCAGCACCTTGCGGGCCATCGACTTCGGAAGATCGGCTTCCGTCAGGCCGTAGGCCTGCAACGCGACATGGTAGAGGTCCGGCAGGTCATCGTTCTTCTTGTCGAAGTCGATCTGCTTGTTGTCGCGAAGGAAGTCGTTGATATCCTTGATATCCGAGAATGTGCCGGTACCGACGCTCGAGGTGATCAACTTCTTATAGTTGGAGGTGATATCGTCGATGAAGTCCTTCGCCTCATCGTCGTAACGCGCCATATACTGCTTCGAGACCTGCGCGGTATTGGCTGTGCTCTGGGCGCCATCGGGCGACGTAACAGTTCCATCCGCATTGAAATTGAAGGCATCGTGAAGATCCTTCAGGCCGAGCTGCGTGGCGAGACCGCCATTGACGAGCACCTGGCGCAAGCCGGTATTATCGAGGCCGTCGACGAGACCGCTGCCGTAACCATGCTTTCCAAGGCTGTAGGCGGCCTTGATATACGAGGTCAGGCGGTCATCGGCCATCAGCTGGTCGACGCTGGTGATCGTCTTGATGGTCTTTTCGAAATAGGCCTTGTTGAAATCGGCCGCCGCCGGCGTGACGTAATAAACGTCGTCGGGCTCGCCCGGCACGTCGTCATAGTCGACCACCTTCTGCAGCGAATTCAGCGTGTATTTCTCGACGATGCCGTTCTTCTGGTCAGTCGTCTGGGCCGAGCCCACCATCGAGCCATCGGCGTTGAAATTGAAATCCGACGGGGCATCCGGGGCGCCGACGGACGCCGCGAAGGTAGGGTCGGTCAGCATCTTCGTGACGTCGTCATCCGACATGGTCAGCGGCACGCCGAAGGCAATCTTGACGTAGGACGACAGTGCGGGATCGGCGACGATATCGTCGGCGCCGGTGACGGTTTCCATGATCCGCTTGTAATAGGCCGTCGACTGGTCGAAGCGCGCGGTCGTGGCGGCAGTCTGGTCCGCAGTCTGCGCGCTGCCGCTGACGCTGCCGTCGGCATTGAAGCCGAAGGCGGAGTTCAGCGTCTTGTAGCCACTCGAGGCTGCCGTCGCCGGATCGGTCAGGTAGGTCTTGAGGTCGGCATCGGAAACGGTGTTGCTGACATTATAGACGACGCGGACGAAGTTGTTCAGCTTCTGGTCGGACAGGAGGTCGTCGACATTGGCGACGGTGCCGATCGTCGAAGCGAAATAGTCCTTGCCGTTGGCATTGGCGCGATCGACGAGATCGGCCTGCTGCGCCGCGCTCTGCGGCGGCTGCGGCGGCGTGCCGCCGGTCGTGCCATCGGCGGCAAAATTGAAATACTTGGCCATGTCCTGATATTTGGCATTGGCCTGCGTATTCACGAAGCTGTTGGGATCGTTGACGTCGCTGGTCAGAACGCTCTTCAGGAAGCTGCTCGACACATAGGTGCCGTCGATGCCAAAGGTCGTCAGCACGAAGGCCTTGAGGCGCGGATCGGCGACGAGGTCGGTGACATTGTCGACATCGCGCATCGCGGACTTGAAATAGTTGGATTCCGCGGCCGTATCCTGCCCGCTATCCTCGTAGGACGACGTGTAGAGGCCGATCGTATCGTCCTCCTGCGCCGATGTCTGGGCCTGCGGGGCCGGCGTGTGAAAGTTATAGGCGGCGGCGAATGTCTTGTAGCGGGAATCGGCAAGCTTGTTGGCAAAGCTGTTCGGATCGGTCAGATCGCTTTCCAGCACCTTCTTCATGAAGGCCTTGGCATAGGTCATGTCGCTGAGGCCATAGGCCGTCATCGCATAGCTATAGAGCTTATAGTTGCCGAGAAAATCGTCTACATCTTTGACTTTATTGATGTTTTCCGCGTAATAGTCGGCATTCTGCTTGACCGTCGCCTGGGACGAGACGCGATCGAGGCTCGTCTTCATGTCTTTCGACAACATCGCGTAAGCAACAGAAGATGAAATCATCCGGGCGACCCTTTGCGGGAAAATATCTAAAAGAATAACAGGATATCCTGTGCCGATTTTGCCACTTAAAGCTTACCCGAGGCTTACCGCTGCGGGTACCGGAATGGCACATGTGCTTGTGAGACAACGTTCATATTCCAGAAACCCTGCCACATTCGATTTTGATAACCATCAGGAAAGGCAGCGTTTTCTTAACCGCAAATTTTAAGCGGTCCGGAAGAGCCGGCGCCTATTGTCGAGCCATAGAGGGCGAAAAGCCCCGAGGAGAAGACCGGAAACCGGCTCTCAGGTAAGACAAGGGTAGAAATGAACATGAACAACACCGTTATGAAGCCCGCATGGGCCGGTACGACTCTGCGCCTCGATCCGTCGCGCTTCCCCCAGCAGGTAAGCTACGCGATCCATGACGCCGCTGGCGACGTCAGCATAACGATCGACGAACGTGGCGCGATCCTGCGCAAGGTTCTCCCCTCCAGCGGCCTGCCGCTTTCTATCGCCCTGCCGAAGCGCGCCTTCAAGGGCGTTGCAGCCCGGGCGATCGACCATGGCAATGGCGAAGTCACCGTCACTCTCGAGCTTCATCACGAAGATCCCGATCTCTGCGTTCCGCTGCTCGTCGCCCACGATCTCGGCGACATCGCCGCCGACTGGCGCGGCTGGTCGGAAGCCTTCCGCATTCCGATGCTGATGGTGGAAGCCGATGGCGTTGCCCGCCCGCTCGAAGAACATCTCGGCGAATTGCGCACCAGCCACATGAAGCCGCGCCGCCGCCACTCCTATTTCGCCAACCGCCGCCCGCGCTTCCTGGTGCGCCGCACGACCGGCAAGCTTGGCGTTTCGATGAAGATCGAAGGCAAGGAAATCATCGCCCGCAACTGAGCCAACAACTGGGATTGTGGCGAGATGCGTCAAACTGAAACCCGGCCTTGCGCCGGGTTTTTTCGTTTCGGTCAGGGAAGTGTCACGAGCAGCGAGACGAACAGGCCGGCAAATATGATCAGACCGACGCGGTTGTTCGACTTGAAAAGGTAAAGGCACTGGTCGCCGTCGTTGATATCGAGCTTGACGATCTGCCAGGCAAACATGCCGGCTGCAATCAGCAGGCCGAGATAGGCGAGCGGGCCGACGCCCGCGAGCACGAAGGCGAGCAGCATCAGGGCGAGCGTCAGGCCATAGAGCCCGATCAGCCACTGGCGCGTGCGATCCCCGAAGAGACGCGCCGTGGAGCGCACGCCGATCAGTTCGTCGTCTTCCTTGTCCTGATGCGCGTAGATCGTGTCATAGCCGATCGTCCAGACGACGGAGGCGATGTAGAGCGAGACGGCGGCGAAGGACAGCGTGCCGAAGGTTCCGGCCCAGCCCATCAGCGCGCCCCAGGAGAAGGCAAGGCCGAGGAAGAATTGCGGCCAGTCGGTGAAGCGCTTGGCGAAGGGATAGAGCGCCACGATCGCCAGCGACAGGATGCCGAGAATGACGGCGAACCAGTTGAACTGCAGAAGCACGACGAGGCCGACAAGCGCCTGGAGAACGATGAAGATCTTCGTCTGCGTGCGGGTGACGCGGCCGGAGGGCAGCGGGCGTGAGCGGGTACGCGCCACTTCCATATCGATCTTGTGATCGACAAGATCGTTGTAGGCGCAGCCGGCACCGCGCATCGCGACGGATCCGAGAAAATAGAGGATCAGATGATAGATGGTCTGCCCACCGGAAAAGCTGCCCGCGGCCGCCGCGGCATTGGCCGCCAGCGCCACCGACCAGAAGCACGGCCACATCAGAAGCTGCCAGCCGATCGGCCGGTCCCAGCGCGCCAGCTGCGCATAGGGCCAGAGCCAGGGCGGCAGGATCCGGTAAACCCAATTGTCCGAAGGCGCGTCGGCGACTCGCCCGTTCAGTCCGTCGATCTTTTGCATGGAGTCATGTAGCGACGCGTAATGCGGCGGGTCAAGCGGGCATGGTGGCGCGGGTGATCGGGTCGGCGGGAAAGCACGAGCCTTGAACGCAGCCTCCCGTCTCAGGCGGAAGCGAGCCGCGCCTTCAGCTGATCCTTCACCTGCGGCCATTCCGTATCGATGATGCTGAAGCGCACCGAGTTGCGCTTGCGACCATCAGGCATGATGCGCTCGTTGCGAATGATGCCTTCCTCGACCGCGCCGAGCCTGACGATCGCCCTGCGCGATCGCTCGTTCAATTCATCGGTGGTGAATTGGACCCGGATGCAGTCCAGCACCTCGAACGCATATTCCAGCATCAGGAACTTCGCCTCGGTATTGACGAAGCTGCGCTGCCATGAGGCACCGATCCAGGTATGCCCGATCTCGACATTGCGGTTGACGCGGTCGAGCTTCCAGAAGCGCGTGCTGCCGACGACCTGATCCCCGGCAACCGTCACGAAAGGAATGATCGTCCCGGCTTCACGGCCGGCAATCGCGGTTTCGATATAGGTGTCGATCGTCTCGGCGCTCGGGACGGCGGTGACCTTCAAGTCCCAGAGATTGCCGTCAGCGGCTGCGGCCAGGAGCACGTCCCGGTGCTGCTTCTCCAACGGAACGAGCGTCAGGCGCTCACCACGCAAGGTCGGCTTCATGGCTGATCGGGGATCGAATGTCATATGGTTCAAATACCTTCTGCAAACATCCGGACCGATGCCGGAGGCACTGCCATCCCTTATGCCGGCCAGCGGAACTTGGCTAGGTGGACAGGGTCGCAACGCCCTGAAGGAAAGAACGACCCCTACCGCCCATTCCACTGCCGGATCACCGGCTCCGTCAGGTCATGCTCATAGCCGAGCACGCTGACACTTGCCGTGTCCAGCACGAACTTCTCGCCGCCCTCAGGCGGCAGGCCGAGCCAGCGGGCGGCGAGTACGCGGAGGAAGTGGGAGCTGGAGAAGATCAGGACCGGGGCGTCGAGGGAGCGGAGTTCGGTGATGATGCGGTCGGCGCGGGTGCCGGTGGCGGCGGCGGTTTCGCCGTTGGGGCAGCCGTCGCGGAAGAGTTGCCAGCCGGGGCGGGTTTGGAGGATCTCCTTGGTGGTGATGCCTTCGTAGTCGCCGTAGTCCCATTCGGCCAAATCGTCCTTGATGACGGCGTTGGCGCCGAAACCCGAGAGGGCGCAGGTGTTGCGGGCGCGCCCTGACGGGCTCGACCAGACGGCGGCGGGAGTGATCCCGGCAAGGCGGGACGCGAGGCCGCGGGCGGCCTCCTCGCCTTTTGCGGTCAGCGGGATGTCGCTGCGGCCGGTGTGGCGGCCGGAAAGGCTCCACTCGGTTTCGCCGTGGCGCACAAGGGTAATCTCGGGATAGGCCATGACTGCACCTTAATATGCGAAAGCGCGGCCTTGAAGCCGCGCCTGATGGTCAGAACGTGATCTTTTCGAGCGGCGGGCGGACCGCCTCGAATTCCTTGAGCTTGTTTTCGGCCGCCGGAATGTAGTTGCGGTTATCGGGCGTCGAATACTGGTTCTTGGTGATCTGGATCTGCATGATGAAGAGCTCGTCCCAGCGGAAGCCGATCTCGGAACCGGCGAGATAGAATTCCCACATGCGGAAGAAGCGCTCGTCGTAGAGTGCGACCGCTTCGGCCTTGCGCGCCACGAAGCGCTCGCGCCAGGCACGCAGCGTATAGGCATAGTGCAGCGGCAGCACCTCGACGTCGCGCACCAGCAGCCCCGCCTTTTCGATCGCCGGGATGGTTTCGCCGATCGAGGGAATATAGCCCTGCGGGAAGATATATTTCTCGATGAAGGCGTTGGTGGCGAAGCTCGGCTTCGGGCGGGCGATGGAATGCAGGACCATGACGCCGTCATCGGCGAGCAGCTCGTGCACCTTCTTGAAATAGCCGGGGAAATTGCCGATGCCGACATGTTCGAACATGCCGACCGAGACGATGCGGTCGAAGGGCTGCGCCTTCATCGTCCGGTAGTCCTGCAACTCGAAACGGACGCGATCGGCAAGGCCGCGCTTTTCGGCCCGGTCACGCGAGATCTTCAGCTGCTCTTCGCTGAGCGTGATGCCGGTATGGTCGAGACCCGGCGTCGCCTCGGCGATATAGAGGCCCATGCCGCCCCAGCCGGAGCCGATTTCCAGCACGCGCTGGTTCGGCTCAAGCAGCATCTTGGCGGCGATATGGCGCTTCTTGGCGACCTGGGCTTCCTCCAGGCTGATGCCCGGCGGATCGAAATAGGCGCAGGAATACTGCCAGTCCTGATCGAGGAAGAGCTCGAACAGGCGCTCCGACAGATCGTAGTGATGGGCAACGTTGCGCTTGTTGTGGTTGACGGGAAGCCGGCTCTTCAGCTGCTGCAGGGCAATGCGGCCGATGAGGAGCGCCGCCATCGGGATATCGAAGATCTCGTTGGTGGTGTTCTGCTTCACCATGGCGAGGAAGTCGTAGATGTTGCCGTGTTCAAGAATGAACCGGCCATCCATATACATTTCGCCAAGCTTGAGGGTGGGGTCGCGGCGGATCAGCTTTTCCGCCTCCTCGTCGGCGATGCGGACAGCGACGAAATCGCCGCTGCCATCCCCGATCGTATGTGTCTCGCCATTGGCGAGTGTAAGCTTCAGATTACCCTTGCGGATGATTTTCTGGACAATCGATAGAAATCCCGACGCCATGATAAGGCCTCGCAATGTGACAGGACGGTCACATCAACTTAATGCGTCCCTTTCGTCTGACAAGCGCACAGTTTAGCACTCCGGCAACAACGCTGCCAAAGTGTGACATTTTTGCAAATGCTAACCCTAAGTGCTTATTTTCGCTTCATGGCTTCGGCCAGGGCAGCGCCGAATGCGCCCTGACTTTCCTGTTTTGGCGGTGCGGAGCGCGAAGAATTTTGCGACCGGGGCGCGTTGTTTGCCCGCGACTCGCCCCGCGGCGGGGGTGCGCCGGCATCGTCCTTGCGCATCGAAAGAGCGATGCGCTTGCGCTTGGCATCGACCTCGACGACGCGCACCTTGACGACATCGCCGGCTTTGACAACCTCATGCGGATCCTTCACGAAACGGTCGGCGAGCTGGGAGACGTGAACCAGACCGTCCTGGTGGACGCCGATATCGACGAAGGCGCCGAAGGCCGCGACATTGGTGACGGTGCCTTCCAGCGTCATGCCGGGCTTCAGGTCGGAGATCTCGTTGATGCCTTCGGCGAAGGTCGCGGTCTTGAAGCTCGGGCGCGGGTCGCGGCCGGGCTTGTCGAGTTCGGCGATGATGTCCTTGACGGTCGGCAGGCCGAACTGCTCGTCGATGAACTTGCGCGGATCGAGGCCCTTCAGCAGCACGCTGTCGCCCATCAGCGAGCGCAGGTCGCGGCCGCAGGCGGCCACGATCTTCTTGGCGACGCCATAGGCTTCCGGATGGACGGAGGAGGCATCGAGCGGCTCCTTACCGTTCGGGATGCGCAGGAAGCCGGCAGCCTGTTCGAAGGTGCGGTTGCCAAGGCGGGCAACCTTCAGCAGGTCCTTGCGGCTTTCGAAGGGGCCGTTCTGATCGCGGTGGACGACGATGGAATCGGCGATCGAGCGGCTGAGGCCGGACACGCGGGCGAGCAGCGGCGCCGACGCAGTGTTCAGATCAACGCCGACGGCATTGACGGCGTCTTCGACGACGGCATCGAGCGAGCGGGAGAGCTTGCCCTGGTCAACATCGTGCTGGTACTGGCCGACGCCGATCGACTTCGGCTCGATCTTGACGAGCTCGGCCAGCGGATCCTGCAGGCGGCGCGCGATGGAGACGGCGCCGCGCAGCGAAACGTCGAGGTCGGGGAACTCGGCGGCGGCGGTGGCTGAAGCCGAATAGACGGAGGCGCCGGCTTCGGAGACGATCACCTTCGTGGGCTTGGCGCCCGGAAGCTCGGCCAGCATGTCGGCCACCAGCTTTTCGGTCTCGCGGCTGCCGGTGCCGTTGCCGATCGAGATCAGCTCGACATTGTGCTTGCGGATCAGCGAGGCGAGCTCGATCTGGGCGCCGCGCACGTCGTTTCTCGGCTGAAACGGATAGACGGTGGAGGTGGCGACGACCTTGCCGGTGCCATCGACGACGGCGACCTTGACGCCGGTGCGGATGCCCGGATCGAGGCCCATCGTGGCGCGCGAACCGGCCGGGGCCGCCAGCAGCAAGTCCTTGAGATTGCGGGCGAAGACGTGGATCGCCTCTTCCTCGGCGCGCTCACGCAGCTCGCGCATCAGGTCGAGCGACAGCGACATGGAGAGCTTGACGCGCCAGGTCCAGGTGGCGACATCCATCAGCCAGCGGTCGCCGGGGCGGCTTGAGCCGATTTCGTAGGCGCTAGCGATCATCCGCTCCACCGGCTTGTTCGGCGATGCGGTCTCGGCATCGGCCTCGATCGTCAGCGTCAGCACTTCCTCGTTCCAGCCGCGCAGCATGGCGAGCGCGCGGTGGCCCGGCGCCGTCGCCCAGCGTTCGGAATGGTCGAAATAGTCGGAGAACTTCTCGCCGGCCGCCTGCTTGCCATCGACGACCTTGGCCTTCAAGAGGGCAGCACTGCGCATATGGGCGCGCAGCTTGCCGAGCAAGTCGGCATTTTCGGCGATGCCTTCGGCGACGATATCGCGGGCGCCCTCGAGCGCCGTCTTCACGTCGGGGACGTCGGCGGTGATATAGGCTTCGGCGAGCGTTGCGGGTTCCTTCGAGCGGTCGGCGAGGATGGCTTCGGCGAGCGGGCCAAGGCCGCGTTCGCGGGCGATCTCGGCGCGGGTGCGGCGCTTCGGCTTATAGGGCAGATAGAGGTCTTCGAGCTCGGCTTTGGTGGCGGCGCCCGAGAGCTTGCCCATCAGCTCGTCGGTCATCTTGCCCTGCGAGGTGATGGATTCGACGATGGTATCGCGGCGCGCTTCGAGTTCGCGCAGATAGACCAGCCGTTCGGCGAGATCGCGGAGCTGCGTATCATCGAGACCGCCGGTCACTTCCTTGCGGTAGCGGGCGATGAACGGAACGGTCGCGCCCTCATCCAGCAACTCGATCGCCGCCTTGGCCTGATCCGGCCGGGCATTGATTTCCGAGGCGATGACTGCGGAGAGCGAGCGAAGATCTGCGGCCATGGGATGTCCTGAGCGTTGACGAAAGTTGCGGGACCATAGCGGCGAAAAACGGCAAGGCAATGCCCGAGGGCGGTTTCCACAGAGGAAGGTGGGGGGTTGAGCTTGTGGCCACCCCCCTCTGCCCTGCCGGGCATCTCCCCCACAAGGAGGGAGATCGACTCGTGGTTGGCATCTCCCAAAACAATCAAGGTTGGAACGAGCGGGTGCGCCCAGCCGATCTCCCCACCTGTGGGGGAGATGCCCGGTAGGGCAGAGGGGGGCATTCACGGCACAACGTAGCGAAATGCCCCACCGCGCGGCGTTTTTGCGGTTGTGCAGATGCGGCATTCTTTGGTAGCAGAGGCGACCGTTTTGGACCGTCCCGAACCCGGTGACGCAAGGAAAAGTGACATGCCTGATCTGCTTCTAGAACTCCGCTCCGAGGAAATTCCGGCCCGTCTGCAGCGCAAGGCTGCCGGCGACCTGAAGAAGCTCGTTACCGATGCGCTTGTCGAAGCCGGTCTTTCCTATGAAGGTGCGCGCGAATATTGGACGCCGCGGCGCCTGACGCTCGATATCCGCGGCCTGACGGCGCGCTCCGCCGATGTGCGCGAGGAGAAGAAGGGCCCGCGCACCGACGCCAACGAGAAGGCGATCGAAGGCTTTCTGCGCAGCGCCGGGCTTTCCTCCATTTCCGAGGCGCAGGTTCAGAGCGATCCGAAGAAGGGTGATTTCTACATTGCCGTCATTTCGCGCGCCGGCCGCGCGGCGGAAGAGATCATTGCGGGCGTGATGCCCGGCATCATTCGCGATTTCCCGTGGCCGAAGCCGATGCGCTGGGGCAAGGCCTCCGCCAAGCCCGGCTCGCTGCGCTGGGTGCGCCCGCTGCAGTCGATCGTCTGCACATTCGGCACCGAACATGAAGAAACGACCGTCATCCCCTTCGAGATCGAAGGCATCGTCGCGTCGAACGTGACCTCCGGCCACCGCTTCCATGCGCCTGAGGCCATCACCGTCAAGCGTTTCGACGACTATGCGGCCAATCTGGAGAAGGCCAAGGTCATTCTTGATGCCGAGCGCCGCAAGGAGATCATCGCCTCCGACGCCGCCAATCTGGCTTTTGCCAGTGGCCTTGAGCTGGTCGAGGACGAAGGCCTGCTCGAAGAGGTCTCCGGCCTCGTCGAATGGCCGCAGGTGCTGATGGGCGCCTTCGAGGAAGACTATCTGTCGATCCCCTCCGAGATCATCCGCCTGACGATCAAGACCAACCAGAAGTGCTTCGTCACCCGCAAACAGGGTGAGGAGACGCTTTCGAACAAGTTCATCCTGGTTTCGAACATCCAGGCGACCGATGGCGGCAAGGAAATCATCCACGGCAACGGCAAGGTCGTGCGCGCCCGCCTTTCCGACGCGCTGCATTTCTGGAAGCGCGACCAGGGCAACCTGCCGGACCTCGAAACGCTGGAAGCTTCGGCAAAGGCGTTCGATCTCGATCTCAAGAAACCGCTCGACCAGCGCATGGCGAAGCTCGATGCGCTGAACGTGACCTTCCAGGCAAAGCTTGGCACGCAGGGCGAGCGGGTGCAGCGCATGCGGGCCATGGCCGCGAAGATCGCCTTCCCGCTTAGCGCCGACCACAAGCTGGTCGACCGGGCCGTCGTGCTCGCCAAGGCGGATCTGCGCACCGAAGCCGTCGGCGAATTCCCGGAACTGCAGGGCGTCATGGGCCGCAAATACGCGGCACTGCAGGGCGAAGATGCCGCCGTTTCGACGGCGATCGAGGACCACTACAAGCCGCAGGGTCCATCCGACCGGGTGCCTGACGACAAGATCGCCATCAGCGTCGCACTGGCCGACAAGCTCGACACGCTGATCGGTTTCTGGGCCGTCGATGAAAAGCCCACCGGCTCCAAGGACCCGTTTGCGCTGCGCCGCGCCGCGCTCGGCGTCATCCGCATCATTCTGGAGCGCAACGTTCGCCTGACGCTCTTGCCGCGGATCGTCAGCCATATGGGCCGGATCGATGACGACATCGCCGATAAGGCTGGAGTGCCGAAGGCGGAGCAAGGCGTGGACCTCTCCCGCCAGCTCGACCTGCTGTCGTTCTTCCACGACCGCCTCAAGGTCTATCTGCGCGATCAGGGCGCCCGCTACGACCTGATCGACGCCGTGTTGACGCCGGAGACGGACGATCTCCTGATGATCGCCCGCCGCGTCGAGGCGCTGACGGCCTTCATCACCTCCGAGGACGGCAAGAACCTGCTCGCCGGCACCAAGCGCGCCACGCAGCTGCTCGCCGCGGAAGAGAAGAAGGGCACCGTGGTTGCCGACGGTGTTTCCGAACCGCTCTTGAAGCTCGAAGCCGAGAGGGAGCTGTTTGCGGCTGTCGCCCACGCCTCCGCCGAGGCTTCGGCTGCGATCGTCAACGAGGATTTCCGCTCGGCGATGGCTGCGCTGTCGAAGCTGCGGGCGCCCGTCGACCGCTTCTTCGAGGACGTGCTGGTCAACGACGAAGACGCCGCGATCCGCGCCAACCGCCTGGCGCTGCTGCGGCTGATCCGCGAAGCGACCGGTACGGTTGCCGACTTCTCGAAGATCGCCGGGTGATCCACATTCTGCCGTCATCCTCGGGCTTGTCCCGAGGATCTACCGGCCGAACCGTATCATGAAACTGCAGATCCTCGGGACAAGCCCGAGGATGACGTTGGGAGAGACGGGTGAAGGCCTATAATATCGAAGTCCTCCCGCAATCCGTTTCCGAGGAAGGGCCGCGTGGCGGTGGCTGGTGTTTCGGCCTGCCGCCTGGCATTGTCGAGGAACAGTGGCCGCTCGATGCCAATACCGGCTATCCGCTGCAGCATGGTTTCACGCTGCTGTTGCCTGCGGAATATCGCGGCTTCGGGCCCGATATCGTCGCCCTCTCCTTCTTCGGCAGCGCCCATGACGAAGACGAAGGGCGGGTCGGCGAGATCGCGGCGCTGGTTGCCGATGCCGATGCGAGCGAACCCAGCGACAGCGATCTCTATCCCTTCTGGATGAGCGAGCGGCTGAGCCATCCGCGGCTTTACCGGATCGCCGATTTTCTCGGGCGCTCGCATGCGGTGATCCTGCTCACCGCAGCGGAGTTCAACGCGCCGTTCTGCCAGCCGCCGCGGCTGAGGCCGAACAAGTATCGCGACCGCATCCGTCGCCCCGAATGGCTGGCGCGCGGCGCCGCCGCCGTCTATCTCGACGATCAGACCGAGAATTACGGCCTGCTGCAGATGCTCGGCGACACCGATCATGCCGATCTCTTCTATAACCGCGCTCTCGACGTCACGCCGCGCGCCGAAGACCCGAATGCCGGCATTGCGCCGCGCGATGAATGGGCAGCGGCCGAGACGGGATACCAGGCCTTCTATTACTGGGAGGGCGACGAGGTGGAGGAAGAGAACTACCGCGAGCACGCCTGGGCGGCCGATCACCTTCCTGACCATATCGGCGGCTCGATGCGCCCGGCGCAGAACATCCCCGATATCAGCCCCTACTATATCGAGTTCGAGGAATATCTGGGGGGATTCAACTTCGGCGGCGGCAATGCCTGGCTGGATTTGCAGACGATGAGCTTCGACTGGGCGCAGTAGGCGCCGGCACAAACGTTCAAGACCGCGCCACCGCCCTGATCTACCACTGCCCGGCAAGATGGAGATCAAAATGGCCGAGACCAAGACATATAGCGCTATCAATTTCGCCGAAAAACTCTCGAAATTCAGCGACCAGTGGCAGCCGCGAGTGATCGCGGAGCTGAACGACTACCAGTTCAAGATCGTCCGCATCGAGGGCGATTTCATCTGGCACGATCATCCGACGACCGATGAGGCATTCCTGGTGCTCGAGGGCGTGCTGCGGATCGATCTGCCTGACGGCGCCGTCTCGATCGGGCCGGGCGAAATGTATGTCGTGCCGAAGGGCATCAAGCATAAGCCCTATGCCGCATCCGAGGTGAAGATGCTGCTGATCGAGCCGCGCGGCACGCTGAACACCGGCGAGGAAGGCGGCGAGCGGACGGCAAAGAGCGATCTGTGGATCTGACGAAAGCGGCTGGCGGCGAAAACCGCCAGCCTGCTGCTGTCACCGCTCCTTCTGCATCTTGGCGATTGTGAGCGTTTCGTCGGCGCGGCCATAGCCGCCGTCGGCCACTTCGTCGACGAGGACCATCGTGTAGGGGCGCACGCCTTCGCCAAAATAACCGACGAAGATGGCGGTGGTCTTGTGGATGAGGTCTTCCTTCTGCTCGGCGCTCATCGTTCCCTGCGGAACCTTGAAATTGGCGAATGGCATGGTCGTCTCCTTGGTTGGACCGGTTGATGACCAGACGTTACGGCTGTGCTCCGCATACTTGAAATCGATAGTCGATATATGCATTCATCCACGTCATGGATTTGCACGGCATCGATCTCAACCTGCTCGTCGCCTTCGACGCGCTGATGCAGGAGCGCAGCGTCACCAAGGCAGGCATCCGCATCGGCCGGACGCAGCCGGCGATGAGCGCCGCGCTCTCGCGTCTGAGGGCGCTATTTCAGGACGAACTCTTCGTGCGCGGCGTGGACGGGCTGCAGCCGACACCGCGGGCGGTGGATCTGGCGGGGCCGCTGCAGCAGGCGCTCACGGAAATCCAGAGGACGCTGTCCTTCACGCAGAGCTTCGAACCCGCGACGGCCCGCCTCACCTTCACGCTCGGGCTCTCCGATCACCCGGCCTTCGTGCTGTTGCCGCAGCTCGTCCGGCGGCTGCAGGAGATCGCGCCCGGTATTACGCTGCAGGTCCGCAATTTCAGCGCCCGCGACGATGCCGTCGACATGCTCGATTCAGGTGCGGCGGATGTGACGATCGGCGTGCCCCCGGCATCGGCGGGGCGGATCCTCAGCCAGCCGCTGTTCGAGGAGCGCTTCGTCTGCATCCTGCGCAAGGGACATCCGGCAGCCGAAGAGACACTCGATCTCGATACGTTCCTGACGCTCGGGCATCTGCTGGTTTCGCCGGAGAACGACCGGTTCGGGCATGTCGATGCGGCGCTTGCGAAACAGGGCCTGAAGCGCCGGCTGGCGCTGACGCTGCCGCATATGTATGCGGCCCCTCTCCTCGTTGCGCAGTCCGACATGATCGCGACGCTGATGGCGGGTGTCGTGAAGGCATCCGGGCGGGAGAGCGAATTGCAGCTGCTGGAGCCGCCGGTCGAGCTGGCGCCCGTGCCTTTCGTCATGTCCTGGCACCGGCGCAACGACGCCCATCCTGCACAGCGCTGGTTTCGCGAGACGATTGCGGCACTGCCGGTTGCGGACGCTTCTCCAAAATGACACGGCCGCCGGATTGCTCCGGCGGCCGCTAATGCTGGTCTTGATGAAAATGTCTGTAATAAAAACTCAGGCTGCGCGGCGGTGCTGGACGGCCGGTGCGGCATGGGCAGCATTGCCGATGCGGAACCCGCGGATGAGGCCGAGCAGTTCGTCGGTATCGGCAGCCAGCGTTTCGGCCGAAGCGGTGGTTTCTTCCGCCATCGCCGCGTTCTGCTGGGTTGCCGCATCGAGCTGGTTCATCGAGGACGAGATCGAGCGCAGCGTGGTGTCCTGCTCGGAGGCGCTGTGGGCGATCTTGGCGACGATTTCATTGGCCGACTTGATCTGGTTGGAAATGCGCTTCAGGGCTTCGCCTGCTTCACCGACCAGACGGACACCCTGGTCGACCTGGCTGGAGGAACGGGCGATCTGGTCCTTGATTTCCTTGGCGGCAGCGGCAGAGCGCTGGGCTAGTTCGCGGACTTCCTGAGCGACGACAGCGAAGCCCTTGCCGGATTCACCGGCACGCGCTGCTTCGACACCTGCGTTCAGAGCGAGCAGGTTGGTCTGGAAGGCGATCTCGTCGATGACGCCGATGATCTTGCTGATCTCTTCGGAGGACTTCTCGATGCCGCTCATCGCGGTGATCGCTTCGGTGACGACTGCATCGCTGCGCGAGGCTTCGGTGCTGACTTCGCGAACGCGCTGGCTGGCCTCGTGTGCACCTTCCGCGGTCTGGCGGACGGCGACGGTGAGCTCGTCGAGAGCGGCCGAGGTTTCTTCCAGGCTGGCGGCCTGGCGCTCGGTACGCTGCGACAGTTCGTTCGAGGCGCGGCGGATTTCTTCCTTGGCGACACCGATGTCACCGCCCTTGGCGCTGACCTTGGCCATCGCCGCTTCGAGATGCTGGAGAGCATCGTTGAAGTTGTGGCGGAGTGCAGCGTATTTCTGGCCGATATCGGCGCAACGAACCGTCAGGTCGCCGCGAGCGATCTGCTCGAGGGCTTCGCCGATCGTGGAGACGACGCGGGCCTGGGCCGAGGCTTCGTCCTGCTGACCGCGCAGGTTGGTCTCGCGCTCGGTTTCCAGCGCCAGGGCCTGAACCGCTTCGCGCTCAGCCATCGCATGACGCTCGCGGATCTTTTCCTGCAGCGACTGGGTGGCCTTGGCCATCATGCCGATCTCGTTGTTCATGCCGGTATGCGGAATGACAACCGAGACATTCTCATCGGCAACGGCCTGCAGCGTCTTGTGCACGTCCTTGAGCGGGCCGGAAATGCCGCGGATGACGACATAGGCAGCGATGACCGCGAGAACGAAGAGGATGAGGCTGGCAGTCAGGGCCTCAAAGACCTTGCCGCGGATCTGGGCGTCGAGATCGTCCATATAGACGCCTGTTACAACCACGACCTTCCAGGGGTCGAAGGCGAGCGCATAGGCGGTCTTGCGGAAATCGCCGGCCGGCTGGCCGGGCTTGGCGGTCGAGTAATATTCGACGAGGCCGCCGCCCTGCTGGCCGAGCTTGACGAGTTCTTCGCGGTAAAGCTTGCCCTTGCTGTCCGGCTGGCCCTTGTTGAACTGGCCGACCTTCGAGGCGTCGTAGTGGAACATCATCTGGATGTCGTAGCTATAGCCGAAGAAATAGCCATCCGGATCGTATTTCATGGCGTTCAGCGTGGTGTAGGCCTGTTTCTGGGCGTCTTCCAGCTTCAGCTCACCGGAATCGACCTTCGCCTGGTACTGCTTGAGAACGGAGACAGCCGACTGGACCTCCGAACGGAGCATGTCGTAGCGCTCCTTATAGATCGCGTTGACCGAGGACCGGACCTGCAGCGTGGTGGCGATCGCAAAGGCGAGCATCAGGCCGGTAACCAGCAAAATCAGTTGTTTTGAAATCTGCAATTTTTTCATAATGCCCCGCAGCGGAAAGGACGAAAAGGACTCCGGCGCGGTGTGATACCGCCTGTGTCAGCAGGTCTGGACGACCGCTTAAACCGCTGCTCAAGAACATGCAGCGGCCGGCAGGTGGACAATGGCATGCGAACGGCTAAAAAATCCTTAAAAATCAGTAGGCGTTCGCAGAAAAATCATTATAAATCATGAGCTTAACTCGATTCACCGGGCAAATGCCCGGTGATATCAGGTCAGCGGATTTCGGATGCTTCGGCGACCTGAAATCAGGCCGCGCGGCGTGCCGCTACCGGGGCGGCATGGGCAGCATTGCCGATGCGGAAGCCGCGGATCAGGCCGAGCAGCTCGTCGGTATCGGCAGCCAGCGTTTCGGCCGAAGCGGTGGTTTCTTCCGCCATCGCCGCATTCTGCTGGGTTGCCGCATCGAGCTGGTTGATCGAGGACGAGATCGAGCGCAGCGTCGAGTCCTGTTCAGACGCGCTGTGGGCGATCTTGGCAACGATTTCGTTGGCCGACTTGATCTGATCCGAGATGCGCTTCAGGGCTTCGCCTGCTTCACCGACCAGACGGACGCCGTGGTCGACCTGGCTGGAGGAACGGGCGATCTGATCCTTGATTTCCTTGGCGGCAGCGGCCGAGCGCTGGGCCAGTTCGCGGACTTCCTGGGCGACAACAGCAAAGCCCTTGCCGGATTCACCGGCACGCGCTGCTTCGACACCTGCGTTCAGAGCGAGCAGGTTGGTCTGGAAGGCGATCTCGTCGATGACGCCGATGATCTTGCTGATCTCTTCCGAGGACTTCTCGATGCCGCTCATCGCGGTGATCGCTTCGGTGACGACTGCATCGCTGCGCGAGGCTTCGGTGCTGACTTCGCGAACGCGCTGGCTGGCTTCGTGCGCACCTTCCGCGGTCTGGCGGACGGCGACGGTGAGCTCGTCGAGAGCGGCCGAGGTTTCTTCCAGGCTTGCGGCCTGGCGCTCGGTGCGCTGCGACAGTTCGTTCGAGGCGCGGCGGATTTCTTCCTTGGCGACACCGATGTCGCCACCCTTGGCGCTGACCTTGGCCATCGCAGCTTCGAGATGCTGCAGGGCGTCGTTGAAATTGTCGCGGAGTGCAGCGTATTTCTGGCCAATATCGCCACAGCGGACCGTCAGGTCGCCGCGGGCGATCAGTTCGAGCGCCTGGCCGATGGTGGTGACGACGCGCGTCTGGGCCATGGCCTCGTCGCGCTGACCGCGCTGGTTGGCTTCACGCTCATTGTCGAGCGCCATCTGCTGGGCGGCTTCGCGCTCCGACATGGCGTGGCGTTCGCGCACCTTCTCCTGCAGCGAGCGAGTGGCGCGGGCCATCATGCCGACTTCGTTGTTGAGACCGGTATGCGGGATCGCGGCATCGACGCGCTCGTCGGCAACGGCTTCGAGAGCCTGATGCACATCCTTGAGCGGGCTGGAAATGCCGCGGATGAAGTAGAAGGCAGCGCCGATGCCGGCGAGGAAGACGATGCCGCAGGCAATCAGGGCCTTCCACATCGTTGCGTTGATCTGCGCCTGCAGGTCATCGAAATACACACCGCAACCGACGACGAGCTGCCAGGGGGCGAAGGCCTTGGAATAGGCGCCCTTGAGGAAGACGTCGCTGTCGGGCTGGCCAGGCTTGTTCCAGAAGTAGATCGTCTGGCCGCCGCCTGCCTTGCCCTTGTCGACCATTTCCTGGCTGAAATGGGTGCCGCGCTTATCGACCTGGCCGCTCATGTCCTTGCCGATATTGACCGGGCTCGGATGGAAGCGCTGGACGACGTCGTAATCGAAGCCGAAGACATAACCGGCCGGCTCGAACTTGACCTTGGAGAGAACCTTGAAGGCTTCGGCCTGGGCGGCCTCATGCGTCATCTCGCCGGACTGTTCGCGCTCGTAATAGGTATTGAGCACCGAAATGGCGCTTTCGACCTGCGTGCGCAGCAGATCGAAGCGGTCGTCATAGATCGACTGAGACGTGGTGCGGATCTGAAAATAGGTGGCAACGGCGAAGGCCGCCATGAGCACACCGACAAGAGCGAAAAGCTGGTGGGCAATCTTGAGCTTTTTCATAATTGTCTCGTGAAAGTGGTGAATTCGCAAAAACACCGGATCGGGTAAACTCCCGTCCTTTGCGCGTGTCACCACGCACTTTCAGCAAGCGCAATCATGCTCGCTCCGGTCCTCCGGTGGCTAGAATTATGGTCAATGGTTAAACGATGAATTAACGATATCGGGGCCGGGAACGGTCAATTATGAGTCCCGTTTTTTCGCATAAGCGCATGCGTTGCATGAGTAATTTATCATTCAATCAAAATAAAGAATGCGCCCCTGCTTCTCTCAGGAGCGCATTCAATCCGCGCTAAGCGGACCCCAGCGATCAAACCTTGACCGGATCAGGGGCAGGGAACTTGTGGCTGCTCAATCACGCAGCTTGAAATCAGAAATGTCTAACGGCGCGATTTGTTCCGCCGGAGCCGCCATGCCTGCCATCGCCGGCTTGGCGTCGAGGCCGATCACCGAGGTGGTGGAAGTCGGGTCGATGCCATCTGCGGGCGTTCCGGTCTTGTTGAAGGCCTGGACGACATCAGGCGTCGCCTTGGTGACGAAGACGACGGGCGAGCCGCCCATCCAGCCTTCGGTGCGGTAGAGCTTCTTCTGGCCGTCGATATCGCGCAGTTCGCTCGCCTGCAGCGCGCCCGGCGCCAGCGTCGGGACGGTGTAATCCTTCTTGCGCTCGGAGACGGCGAGCGGCGGGCAGCTGGTGCAGGTTTCCTTGAGGATGCTGCCATTGCCTTCCGGCGCGGAAGGACGCACGACATCGATGGACGATGCCATGGCCGAGCCGGCGATAAGGGCGATTGCCGCACCGAGGATGAACTGACGCATGAACGCTACTCCGTCTGACTATGAACAGGAGAATAGCGCGTCTTTATTTCCATCCGGTCAGGGGAAAGGGTAAAAATTTAGCGAACTGACCCGATTTCGGGCCAGCCCTACGCCTTTTCGCGCTCGACCGCGCGCCAGCCGATATCGCGGCGGCAGAAACCGTTGTCCCACTCGACCTGATCGAGCAGCGCATAGGCATGGCGTTTGGCATCGCTGACGCTTTCGCCCGTCGCCGTGACGTTCAGCACGCGGCCGCCAGTGGCGACCAGCTGGCCGTCTTTCAACGCCGTACCGGCGTGGAAGACCTTTGCCCCCTCGCCTGCCGCCGGCAGCGAGCCGATCGGCGTGTTCTTGTCGTAGGCGCCCGGATAGCCCTTGGAGGCCATGACGACGGTGAGAGCCGGATCATCGCTCCATTCGGCGGAGACCTGATCGAGCGTGCCGTCGGCGCAGGCGAGCAGCAGCGGCAGCAGATCGCTCTTCAGGCGCATCATCAGCACCTGGCATTCCGGATCGCCGAAGCGGACATTGTATTCGATGAGCTCGGGGCCCTTGGCGGTGATCATCAGACCGGCGAAGAACACGCCCTGGAACGGATAGCCGCTCTCGGCCATGCCGCGCATCGTCGGCTCGATGATTTCCTTCATCGTGCGCTCGACCATTTCCGACGTCATGACCGGGGCCGGGGAATAGGCGCCCATGCCGCCAGTATTGACGCCGGTATCACCCTCGCCGACGCGCTTGTGATCCTGAGCGGTGGCAAGCGCCAGCGCATGCTTGCCATCCGACAGGCAGAAGAAGCTTGCTTCCTCGCCATCGAGATAGGCCTCGACCACGACTTCGGCACCGGCAGCGCCGAATGCGCCTTCGAAACAGTCGTCGACGGCGGCGAGCGCCTCATCGACGGTCATCGCCACGGTGACGCCCTTACCGGCTGCCAGGCCATCGGCTTTGACGACGATCGGGGCGCCCTGCTCGCGGATATAGGCCTTGGCCTTCGGGGCATTGTTGAAGCGCTGATAGGCGCCGGTCGGGATGTCGTAGCGGGCGCAGATATCCTTGGTGAAACCCTTGGAGCCCTCGAGCTGGGCGGCAGCGGCGGACGGACCGAAGACCTTGAAACCGGCAGCGCGGAGCGTATCGGAGAGACCGGCGACGAGCGGCGCTTCGGGACCGACGACGACGAAATCGATCGCCTTTTCGCGGCAGAAGGCGACGACGGCATCCTGGTCTTCGGTGTTGACGGCAGCGAGCGTCGCATGCTCGGCGATACCGGGATTGCCGGGCGCGGCATAGAATTCCGTCAGCAGCGGCGACTGCGCCAGCTTCCAGGCGAGAGCGTGCTCGCGGCCACCCGAACCGATCAACAGAACCTTCATGCCCGATCCTTTCCGTTTTCCGCTTGGCGGTTAAGGGGCGGGAGGCGAAAGGTCAAGTGTTGGAGGGCTGATCGATGGCGTAATCGCCGAGGTTCTGCCGTGTGGCCCCCTCATCCGCCCTTCGGGCACCTTCTCCCCCAGGGGAGAAGGGGAAAGCCGCAGTGTCTCCGTCCCTTCTCCCCTGGGGGAGAAGGTGGCCCGTTAGGGCCGGATGAGGGGGCTGCCCGGTAGGACGCGCATTACCACCCCCCGCCACCGCCACCACCTCCGCCGCCGCCCGAGGAGCCGCCGCCGCCGGAGAAGCCGGAGGACGAGCTCGATGGCGGTGGGCTTGGTATCGTCGAGGCGATGGTGGAGGCCATCGAGGAGGAGAAGCCGCCGATGCGATCGGAGAAGCTGCCGCTGTTGAAATTGCCGGAATACCAGGCCGGGCTATAGGCGACCGCGCCGGCTGCGGCGGCCGCCAGCCAGGTTTCGAAGGTCTGGCTCCAGGGCTTTTCGACGCCGAGCGCCACGGCATAGGGCAAGAGCTTTTCGAAATGCTGCGGCGACATCTCCGGCGCGCCCGCCATGTTCATGCGGTCCTTCTCGGCGAGCGTCAGATACTGCCTGAGGCCATCGATGCCATCCATCATCTTGGCGCCGAGCATCGTCGGCGCGCCCATGATGAAAACGTAGAGCATGTTGAGGAAGACGATGCCGCCGACGGCAAAGAGCATCGGCGTTTCATGAAACTCCATCAGCGACGAAAACAGGGCGAGCGCAAGCGACGAAACGATGGAGAAGCCGATGAAGCCGGCAATGCCGATCGCCACGACCGACATGATCTTGGCGCCGAGCGAATGGCCGCGCCTGAACGACTTGGCAAAACCGGCGACGAAAAGCGAAAGGAAGGCGACGACGGCGATCGGGACGATCATCAGCGCGATCGTATCGGGCTGCAGCGAGCCGAAGACGAAGAGGATGATCAGCACCGCGACGCTGAGCACGACGCCACCGATCACATAGCCGGTATTGGCGTTGTAATATTTGCCGCGATGCTCGCGCTCGATCGCCGAGCGGAAATTCTGGCCGACGGATTTGACCCGCTCGCCATTGGCCTTGTCGATGGTCAGCGATCCGCGGCTGCCGACGGCGTTCAGCAGGCTCGCCTCGCCCGCCTCGAACTTCTGGCCGACATTGGGTTTGTCGGTGCGGCGGATGACGATCGACTGCTTGAGATCCTCAAGCACGACGAAGCCGCGCACGGCAAGGTTCAGCGCGCTCGCCGACAGCGCCGTCCAGCCCTGGCCGGAGAAGCCCTTGTTATCGATGTAATTGACGAGCGCCGGCGAGATGCCGTCAGGCGCATCCCAGCGCGGCACGACGACGCCACGGGCCGGATCGCGCCCGACCTTCAGCCAGGAGCGGGTGTAGTAGAGGAAGACCAGCAGCAGACCGCCGAAGCCGATGAAATAATCGCGGTTATCCTTCAGCCACCACATGTTCTGATCGGATGAGCTCGGCGGATCGATGGCGCCCTTGGGAAACTTGACGGCGATCGTCAGTCCCTCTTCAGCGTTCAGAGGCTGTGTCGTGGAAAAGACCGGGCGGGTGTTGCTGCCGGAGACGCGGGCGTTCCTGTCCGTCGCGCCAAGCGGGCCGGTGAAGAAATTGGTATCGGTGGCGGCCACACCATCGGGCAGATTGACGGTCGCCGTCGCCGCCATGATCGGGAAGATCCAGCCGTTGCCGGTGACGTTCCAATAGAGTTCGTCGTGATCGGGGAAATAGCGTATCTGCCGGTTGGTGCGGTAGGTGAAGACATATTGATGGCGGCCGGGCGAGAGCATTACGTCTTCCGAACCGGC
This sequence comes from Rhizobium sp. FG96, assembly GCF_057808655.1. NCBI lineage: Bacteria > Pseudomonadati > Pseudomonadota > Alphaproteobacteria > Hyphomicrobiales > Rhizobiaceae > Rhizobium > Rhizobium sp. FG96. The sequence goes on from NZ_JBMDIL010000001.1 coordinate 523,603, forward strand.
ATAGATGCGGATGCCGCCGGAGATCGATTCCGTCTTCCAGGGTTCGTCATTCCCGTCGCGGGTCACCGACACGACGTCGAAATCGACGCTGCGGAGACGGCCGTTCTCATCGATGAAGGTCAGCGGGAAATCGCGAAAGATGCCGCGGCGGATGCGGTTGCCCTCGGCATTGACGGTGATGGTCTCGGCCACCGTCATCGCCCCGGTCTTTTCCAGCCGGATATCGGAATTGAAGGAGGAGATGATCTCGGCGCCAAGTGCCGTGCGCACCGTCAGCGCCATGAAGAGCGCCAGGCACACACCGAAAGACCGCAGGATCATTCCACCCCTCCCCGATCGCGGCAGCTGCCGCTTTGCTATCTCAACTTTCGTTGGCGTAGGTGACGCCGAGTGCTGCGAGCATGCGCCAATAGGCGGGAACCGTCTTGCCGACGCAATCCGGATCCAGAATGGTGATGCCGTCGATCTTCAGGCCCGCCAGCGCAAAGCTCATGGCGATGCGGTGATCGGCGAAAGTATCAATCGACGCCGGCAGATGCTGGCCGGCGAGATCAGGATCGGCATTGACGATCAGGTCGTCGCCTTCCTCGCGGGCGAGATCGGCGCGGATCTGCGTCAGGCCGGTCGACAGCGCGCGGATGCGGTCGCATTCCTTGACCCGCAGATTGGCGATGCCGACGAAGCGGACGGGCGTATTGTTGAAGGCTGCAAGGACGGCGAGCGTCGGCACCGCATCCTGCATCTGCGAGCCATCGATTTCGGCAGGCAGGTTCGGGAACTTGGCGATGACGTCGTAGGCCTTGGCATCCGGCTGGGTGAAGGCGGCGTTGGGCACGCCGAGGTCGATCTTTCCGCCGGTCAGCACTTCGGCCGCCCAGAAATAGGTGGCGGCGGAGGCATCAGGCTCGATGACGAAATCGAAGGCGGTGTAGCCCGTTGGTTCGACCTGCCAGGTGACCGGGCTGGTCTTCTCGACCTTGGCGCCGAACGCGCGCATCGCCGCCGTCGTCAGGTCGATATAGCCGAGCGCGCCGATATCCTCGCCGAGCAGTTCGATGGTGACGGGCTTGCTGCCACCGGCGGCCATCATCAGAAGAGCCGAGACATACTGGCTGGAAAGGCCGCCATCGATCTCGATGCGGGTGGCGTCGAAAGTGCCGGTGCCGTTGATCTTGACCGGCGGGCAGCCGGTCTCGGTGCTGGCATCGATGCCGAGCGTGCGCAGCGCATCGACGAGCGGGCCGATCGGGCGCTTGCGCATATGCTGGTCGCCATCGACGATCACGGTGCCATCGACGAGCGCGGCAGCGGCCGTCAGGAAGCGCGTTGCAGTGCCGGCATTGCCGAGGAACAGCGGCTCCTTCGGCGGCAGAAGCTTGCCGCTGCCCGTCACCACGAAGCTCGTGTCATCGGGCTCTTCGATCTTGACGCCCATAGCGCGCAGGGCGTCGGCCATATAGCGCGTGTCGTCGCTCTTCAGCGCGCCGGTCAGGCGGCTGGTGCCCTTGGCGAGACCGGCCAGCAGCAGCGCCCGGTTGGTGATCGACTTCGAACCCGGCGCCACCGCGCGCCCTTCGAGCGGAGCCTTGACCGGGATGATGGTGAGTTTCTTGTCTGTACCCATTACGCTGTATTCCATCCATTGCGCTGCAGCCGTGACCGGCCCTGCTCATAGCAGCTTTTGCGCAAAGACAAACGTCAGAATTTGACCTGCGGGACGGCGCGATCCGCCTCGTTGGTGATCTCGAAATAGTCCTTCTTCTGGAAACCGAACTGACCGGCGACCAGATTGGACGGGAAGCTCTCGACCTTGACGTTCAGATCGCGGGCAGCACCGTTATAATAGCGGCGGGCCATCTGGATTTCGCTTTCCATGGTTTCGAGCGAGCTCTGCAGCTCGGCAAAATTCGCGTTCGCCTTCAGATCCGGATAGGCTTCGGCAAGCGCGATGACACGCCCGAGTGCAGCCCCGAGCAGACCTTCCGCCTGCGCCCTGCCGGCAACGTCGCCCGAGGGAACCGCCTGCGCCTTATTGCGCAATGCCACGACCTCTTCCAGAGTGGTTTTCTCGTGGGTGGCGTAGCCCTTCACCGTCTCGATCAGGTTCGGGATCAGATCCGCACGCCGCTTCAGCTGCACATCGATACCCGACCAGGCCTCCTCCGCCATCTGCCGGGCACGGACGAGGCCGTTGTAGATGAAGATGGCGTAGAGGGCGACCAGGACGATCAAGCCGAGAATGATATACATCGCGAATCCCCCGCAACGGAAATAGAGTTGCGGCGAGACTATGCATGTTGCGAAGAATTGTCATCCGGGAACTCACGCGATCGTGAGCTCCCTAAAGCGGTGATCTATGCGGCGTCTTTCGCGAGGTTGACCCCGCCCGCATCCGTCAGCAGGAACGCTTCACCGCAGGCTTTTGCGAGCGTGCGGACGCGCAGGATGTAGCCCTGGCGTTCGGTGACCGAGATGACGCCGCGGGCGTCGAGCAGGTTGAAGACGTGGGACGCCTTGATGCACTGGTCGTAGGCCGGGAAGACGCATTTGTGGAGGCGCTGGTTGTCGGCATCGCCGGGGGCGCCGGCGGCGAGCAGCGCCTGGCATTCCTTCTCGGCATCGATGAAGTGACGGTGCAGCATCTCGGTATTGGCGAATTCGAAGTTGTGACGGGAATATTCCTGCTCTGCCTGCAGGAAGACTTCGCCATAGCTGATCTTCTCGTCGCCTTCGCGGCCGTTGAAGTTCAGGTCATATACGTTGTCGACGCCCTGGACATACATGGCGAGGCGCTCTAGGCCATAGGTGAGCTCGCCCGCGACCGGCGCGCATTCGATGCCGCAGACCTGCTGGAAATAGGTGAACTGCGAGACTTCCATGCCGTCGCACCAGCACTCCCAGCCGAGACCCCAGGCGCCGAGCGTCGGGCTTTCCCAGTCGTCCTCGACGAAGCGGATGTCATGCAGCAGCGGATCGAGACCGATGGCGGCGAGCGAGCCGAGATAGAGTTCCTGCAGGTTCGGCGGGTTCGGCTTCAGGATGACCTGATACTGGTAATAGTGCTGCAGGCGGTTCGGGTTTTCGCCGTAGCGGCCGTCCGACGGGCGGCGCGACGGCTGCACATAGGCGGCCTTCCACGGCTTCGGGCCAAGGGCGCGCAGCGTGGTTGCCGGGTGGAAGGTACCGGCGCCGACTTCCATGTCGTAGGGCTGCAGAACCGCACAACCCTTGTCCGCCCAGTAATTATGCAGGGTGAGGATCAGCGCCTGGAAGGAGCGCTTCGGATTCATATGGTCGGGGATCGATGCAGACATGGGAATTCACCGTTGCTTATTTTGCCGGGACAGGTGCCACGGCGGGGGACAAGGGTCAATAGATAACGTATGATCGCAATGGTTTCGAACGGATACAGGCCATGAACGTCAAGACCACAGTGACGCTGTCGGATGAGGACCTCCGCTTTGCCGAGGAACTGGTGGAAGCCGGGCGCTTTCCGAGCGTCTCCGACGTGATCGGCGAAGGGCTGGCGCGGCTGCGGCTTGAAGAGAGCGGCGAGGACGATCCGGTTGCGGGGATGGCGAATGAGATCCGGCGGCGGATGGAATTGCCGCGGGATCAGTTCATCAACATGGAAGACGACGACCTCTTCGAGCGCGTCCGCAAACGGCTGAACTCCAGGCCCGCGCGATGAGCGAACGCTACCGCCTGCGTTATCACCCAGGCGCGACCGACGATCTCTTCAATATTTTCACGCTGATCGAAGACTATGCCGGGACGGCTATCGCCAACCGGAAGTTTTCCGAGATCGAACGGGTGACGAAAAGCCTGGTCGACTTCCCATACAAGGCAGCCCCTCGGGACGAGGTCTGTCAGGGGCTTCGCATCATTCCGGCCGCCGAAAAGGCGGTCATCTGCTTCACGATCGACGAAGGCGACAAGTCCCTTCTTATATTGGCGATCGGCTATGCCGGTTCGGACTGGGAAGCACGCGTGAAAGAGCGGCGCTAAGGCGCCTACTCATCCTCCCGCTTCACCCGGTACTCGCCGGTCACCGGATCCTTCACCAGCGTGCCGACGGCGCCGGTCTGGCGCTCCCTTTCGGTGCGGCGGGATTTTTCCTGGAGGCGCTGGGCGTCGGAGATGAAGCGGCGGTAGAGCCACCAGCCGGCGCATATCAGGATTGCAATCGTAACAAGCTGCGCCATGGCCCCCTCGCCTATCTCTTCTTATAGCCCGTAGCGGCTCCACAATGCCTTTTCTTCGGCTGTTTCGACAAGTCCCGCCGCAAGACCTGATGCCGCACCTTCGAGCGACATGGTGGAGATGCCGGGAACGCGGCGGCCGAAGAGGCCGCGGGCGGCGGTGACGAGCTCCAGCTTCGTCTTGTGGCCGTAGCGCTTCTTCAATTCCTGGCGCATGTCGCCGAGGCCGTCGATGAGGCCGAGTTCGAGGCCGCGGGTACCGGTCCAGAACAGGCCGGAGAAGACGGTCGCGTCATCCTTCAATTTGCCGGCGCGGCGCTCGCGCACCATCGATATGAAGACCTGGTGGATCTCGAGCTGCAGGGTCTTCAGATACTCGATGTCCTTTTCCTTTTCCGGCTGGAAGGGATCGAGGATCACCTTGTTTTCGCCGGCGGTATAGACGCGGCGCTCGACGCCGATCTTCTTCAGAAGTTCCGGAAAGCCGAAGCCGCCGGAGACGACGCCGATCGAGCCGACGATCGAGGTCGGATCGGCGATGATCTCGTCACCGGCGAGCGCGATCATGTAGCCGCCGGAGGCCGCGACATCCTCGACGAAGACGAGCACCTTCTTCTGCTTTTCGCGGGCCAGCTCGCGGATGCGGGTGAAGATCAGGCGCGACTGGACCGGCGAGCCGCCCGGCGAATTGATCGAGATCGCCACAGCCGGCGCATCCTTGGCGGAGAAAGCCTTTTCCAGCATCGGGGCGACCGAGGCCAGATTCAGCGCCGGGCGGAACTGGTTGCCGCCGCTCATGATGGCGCCCTGCAGCCTGACGACGGGGATCACCACCCCTTCCTTGCGGAAGCGCTTCGGCATCAGCTTTCTCAAAAATCCGGCCATTTCAAATCCTTCTTCGCATTTCGGCGTCGCAATCCATGTATGCAGCGCAACGGCAAACACAATGGGAGAGCGCCGAAAACCGCTTCGGAACGACCGGAAAAATGCACACTCCATTTTCTTGTTGCGAATGACTTGCATTATCATTCTAATCGGTCATAGTGCCAATATAAGCAACAGGTGGAAATGACATGGATGTTTTGAATCCGCAGAGAAAAGGCGGCTGGCGGTATGAACGCCAGGAAGCCTCGCTCTCCGACGTCTATCGCAGCGTCAATACGAGACGCGACGGATCGAAACTCCGCAGGATCGCCGCCTTTGCAGGTCCGGGCTACATGGTCGCTGTCGGCTACATGGATCCGGGCAACTGGGCGACGTCGCTCGCCGGTGGTTCGAAGTTCGGCTATGCGCTGCTGACGGTGGCGCTGCTTTCAAACCTGATGGCGATCGTGCTGCAGTCTCTCTGCGCCCGTCTGGCAATCGGTTCAGGCCGCGATCTGGCGCAGGCCTGTCGCGATGCCTTTCCGAAGTGGGTTTCCGTTCCGCTCTGGGCCTTTGCTGAAATCGCCATCATCGCCACCGACATTGCCGAGGTTATCGGCACGGCGATTGGCCTCAACCTGATCTTCGGCGTGCCGCTGGAGCTTGGCGTGCTGATCACCGCACTCGACGTCTTCCTCATCCTCTATTTGCAGAAGATGGGCTTCCGCTGGGTCGAGGCCTTCATCATCACCCTGCTCGGCGTCATCGCGCTCTGCTTCGGCGTGCAGATCCTGCTTGCCGATCCCCAATGGGGCGCGGTTCTCAAGGGCTTCTTCCCGACGACGGAGATCGTCACCAATCCGGAAATGCTCTACCTGGCGCTCGGCATTCTCGGCGCCACCGTCATGCCGCATAATCTCTACCTGCATTCCGGCATCGTGCAGACACGCGACTTCGGCCACACGCTGCCCGAAAAGCGCGAGGCGCTGACCTTTGCGACGATCGACTCGACGGTGGCGCTGTGTTTCGCGCTGCTGATCAACGCCTCGATCCTGATCCTGGCGGCAGCCGCCTTCAACGCCAATGGCCAGACCAATATCGTCGAGCTCGGCGAAGCGCACTCGCTGCTGGCGCCGCTGCTTGGCCTCGCCATCGCGCCGACGCTGTTCGGCATCGCTCTGCTCTGCTGTGGCCTGAATTCAACGGTGACGGCAACGCTTGCCGGCCAGATCGTCATGGAAGGCTTCATCAAGATGAAGGTCCAGCCATGGGTGCGCCGCCTGATCACCCGGGCGATCGCCATCATCCCGGCCGCCTTCGTCACCATCTGGTACGGCGATGCGGGGACGGCGGAACTGCTGATCCTGACGCAGGTCGTGCTCAGCCTGCAGCTCTCCTTCGCCGTCTTCCCGCTGGTGATGTTCACCGCCAGCAAGGCGAAGATGGGCGAACTCGTCGCTCCCCGCTGGCTCTCGGCGATCGCCTATCTGATCGCCATCGTCATCGCCGGACTGAACATCAAGCTGCTCTTCGACTTCGTGATCGGCTAAAGCCGCTCATAGGCCGCGCGGCCGTTGTTGAAATCATCGACGAGGGGGGAGAACTTGTGGCTCCCCTCTTCGTGCATGATCAGCGGCGCGCGCAGCGACAGCCGTGCCCGCGAGCCCTTGATCGCCGTCAGCAGGATGCGCACGGCGTTTTCGCCCTGGCGGGGATGGATGGCGGTGATTTCGATGCCGCCGAAGCGGCGGCCGCAGGCGGCGATGATCTCGGCGATCGATTCCGGGCGGGCGATCAGCGACAGCTGGCCGCCAGGGATCATGATGGCGCCGGCGGTGCGGATCCAGCTTTCGAACAATCCTTCGGTCATCGCATGCGCCTCGGCCTTCAGGGCATCCGGCGTCTTGCGGTCGCCTGAAGCGTTAAATGGCGGGTTCATGATGACGTGGTGGAAGACCTCGTCGGGAAGCCCAGCATCGTTGCGCGCCTTGGCAGTCAGCGTCACATCGGCCTCGATTACCGAGACGCGCCCGGCCATATGGGCGTTTTCGGACAGAGCGATGCTGCGGCGGGCATAATCCGCCATCTCCGCCGAGCGCTCGAAGAGAACGGCTTCAGCCTTCGGAAGCCGCGAGGCGACGCCGAGCCCTGCCGCACCGGCACCGGCGCCGAGATCGGCAACCCTGACCGGCCTGTCATCGGCGACCAGAGCGGCGAGCAGCATGGCATCCATACCCGACCGGTGCCCCCTGCCCTTCGGCTGGACGATGTGGAAGCCGCCGCGGTGGAAGGCATCGATCGTTTCGGAAACCGGGCTCGTCATAGGTTCACTTTTCCGCGCGCAGCTCGTCTGCCAGACCGGCATCGGTGAGGATGCGGCGGGCCTGAACGGCGCGCTCGTCATCGACAAGCAGGCGGCGCGGCAGCATGCCGAGCGAACCCTCCAGAATGCTCATGCCCTGATCGGCTACGAAGCAGTGAATTCCGGCATCCTTTAACAGGCTCTGCGCAAACGAGAGCAGGACGGGATCGTTGGCACGGATAAGTTCATGCATTTGCGGTCAATTCCGTTTCAAATTTGCGCTACGCGACAATTCACCCCTTGCCGCTTCTGCCGCCCCTTTCTATTGTCAAATTCAAAGAGTGAACAGGAGTCCGGGTCGTTGGGCGTGGTCATACCGCTTGAAGAAAGCAAAAACAAACTGGCATCCGTCAAGCCGCTGGTCGATTTGACAAAGGCGGACATGGAGCGGGTCAACCAGCTTATCCTTTCGAAGGCCGGTTCCGACGTGCAGATGATCCCGGAGGTGGCCAACCACCTGATCTCTTCCGGCGGCAAGCGCCTGCGCCCGATGCTGACGCTCGCCTCGTCCTGTCTGTTCGGCTACAAGGGCGAGAACCACATCAAGCTCGCGACCTCGGTCGAATTCATGCATACGGCGACGCTTCTGCATGACGACGTGGTCGACGAAAGCGACCTGCGCCGCGGCAAGTCCACGGCCCGCACCATCTGGGGCAACCAGGCCAGCGTCCTCGTCGGCGACTTCCTGCTCGGCCAGGCCTTCCGCATGATGGTCGATGTCGGCTCGCTCGATGCGCTCGACGTTCTCTCTTCGGCTGCCTGCGTCATCGCCGAGGGCGAGGTACTGCAGCTTTCGGTCGCCAAGAACATGGAAACGACCGAGGACGACTATCTCTCGGTCATCCGCGCCAAGACGGCGGCGCTGTTTGCGGCAGCCGCCGAAGTCGGCCCGATCGTTGCCGATGCCGGCAAGTCCGGCCGCAACGCGATGAAGTCCTACGGCATGAATCTCGGCCTCGCCTTCCAGCTGGTCGACGATGCGCTGGATTACGGCGGCAAGGCTGCCGATCTCGGCAAGAATGTCGGCGACGATTTCCGCGAAGGCAAGATCACGCTTCCCGTCATCCTCGCCTACCGCCGCGGCACGCAGGAAGAGCGTGCCTTCTGGCGCGATGCGATTGAGGGCGGCAACAGCAGCGATGCGAACCTTGAAAAGGCCCTCGGCCTGATCACCAAATACGGCACGCTGAACGATACGATCGCCCGGGCGGTCCACTATGGCACGATCGCGCGCGACGCTCTGGCGCCGCTTCCCGATACGTCCTGGAAATCGGCCATGATGGAAGTCATCGACTTCTGCATCGAGCGCGTGAACTAATCAAAGGTCTTTGATCGCGGGCTGATTTTGTTGCAGGGCCGCTTCAAAAAAGCCATCCTGTTGTGAATCAGTCATTGCAACTGATTTCGCAGCCGGAGCTTGCCGGCTGCATTGAAGAGAGGTTTTCTAATGCGGCAGAGATTTGCCATCCGTCTTCTTTCGAGCGCAGCCCTTGCAGCCGTTCTTTCGTTCGGCGCATTGACCGGCGCGCATGCGGAAGACGCGGCCAAGCCCGACGATGCCAGCAAGACCGTGATGTTCGACCCGGATACGGTTTCCACCTTCTCCGGCGCCTTCCTCGCCGCCCGCACCGCCGATGTCGACCACGACTACAAGACGGCGATCGAACTCTACAAGAAGGCCCTGCAGATCGAGCCGGGCAATCCTGAGATCCGCCAGCGCCTGATGATCTCGCTGCTGCTCAGCGGCGATTTCAAGGAAGGCGTCAAATACGCCAACGAGCTGAAGCTCGACCCGAGCATCGAGCGCGTGACGACGGTCGTACGCTCGATGGATGCCGTCGGCCGCGGCGACTACAAGGGCGCCGAAGCGATCCTGAAATATGACGGCCCGAACGATCTCGACCGGATGATGAACGACCTGCTGTCGGCCTGGGCGCGTCTCGGCGCCGGACGTGGCAAGGAAGCCCTGGCGATGGTCGAGAAGATGAAGGGACCGGACTGGTTCCGCATCTTCCAGAACTACCATGCCGGCGCAATCGCCATCGTCAACGGCAATGTCGCCTCTGCCCGCAAGCATCTGAACGATGCCGTGCTCGACAAGGATGGCGGCGCCACGGCGCCCGATACCTTCATGCGCTCGATCATGGCGCTTGCCCGCCTCGAGGCATCGCAGGGCAACAAGCAGAGGGCGCTGGACGCGATCTCCGTCGGCGACAACCTGCTGCCGAACTACGCACCGCTGAAGGCACTGCGCCAGAGCATCGAAAGCGGCGAGAAGCCGAAGCAGCAGGTCGAGAATGCCGCGCAGGGTGCGGCCGCCGTGCTGTTCTCCGTCGGCGCCGCGCTGAACCGGGATGGCGCCGAAGACATCGTCTCGCTCTACCTGCAGACCGCCAATGCGCTCGACCCCGACAGCGCCGATACGCTGGTCTTGCTCGGCGGCATTGCCGAGAAGCAGGAACAGATGGACCGCGCCATCGAATTCTACCAGAAGGTTCCGGCGGATTCGCCGATGCGCCGCATCTCTGAACTGCAGCTCGGCCTGGCACTCGCCCAGGGCGGCAAGGTGGAAGAGGCCCGCAAGCATCTGCAGCAGCTGATCGCCTCCGACCCGAAGGATATCCGCAGCTACCTCGCCTATGGCAGCGTCCTTTCCGATGCCAAGGACTATCCGGCCATGGCCGAGAACTACGACAAGGCCGTCGAGGCGATCGGCTCCCTGCCCGGCCGCGCCGACTGGACCGTATTCTTCCAGCGCGGCATTGCCTATGAGCGGCTGAAGAAGTGGGATCAGGCCGAGCCGAACTTCCGCAAGGCGTTGGAGCTCAATCCGGACCAGCCGCAGGTTCTGAACTATCTGGGCTATTCCTGGATCGACATGAACAAGAACCTCGACGAAGGCCTGACGATGATCAAGAAGGCCGTCGATCTGCGGCCTGACGACGGCTACATCATCGATTCGCTGGGCTGGGCCTACTACCGGCTCAACCGCTTCGACGATGCCGTTGCCGAGCTCGAAAAGGCCGCCGAAATCAAGGCCGGCGACGCGACGATCAACGATCACCTCGGCGATGCCTACTGGCATGTCGGCCGCAAGCTCGAGGCCGTCTATCAGTGGAACCGGGCGCTGAACTCGCAGCCCGAGGAAGCCGAGATCCCGAAGATCAAGGACAAGATCGCCAACGGCCTGAAGCCCGAGAACGACGACGCCAAGTCTGCCGACAAGAAGCAGCCGGACCCGGCGCCGGTGACCCCGCCGCCCGTCGACAAGAAGTCCTGATAACGGATGCCGGATGCGGAGAGCCGCCGTTTCACGGTGACTGAAGACGCGCCTGCGAAAATCAATCTGGCCCTGCATGTGACGGGCCAGAGAGACGACGGCTACCATCTGCTCGACATGCTGGTGACCTTCACCAGTCACGGCGACCGGCTGAGCTTCACCGCCGCCGATGCCGACGGCTTCACGATCAGCGGGCGTTTTTCCGCCGATCTCGGCGGCGATCCCGGCAGCAATCTCGTTCTCAAGGGGCGCGATCTTCTGCGCCAGGCCGTGCTTGCCCAGGGCGGCCATGCGCCTGCGGTTTCGATCCATCTCGACAAGAACCTGCCGGTTGCCTCCGGGATCGGCGGTGGCTCGGCGGATGCGGCTGCGGCGCTGCGCGGGCTTCAGCGCTTCTGGAACGTGCGGGTGCCCGCCGATATCCTTTCGGCGCTTGCGCTGCAGCTTGGCGCCGATGTGCCGATGTGCCTGGAAAGCCGCCCGCTGATAGCGCGCGGGATCGGCGAGGAGATCGAGCGGGTGGCGCTGCCACGGCTCTTCCTGGTGCTCGCCAATCCGCTGAAGGGCGTGTCGACGCCGCAGATCTTTCGCACGCTGGCACAGAAGAACAACCGGCCGCTCGATCTTTCGGCCGGCGGCTGGATGCGGGTGATCGAGGCCAATCGCAACGACCTCGAGCCGCCGGCGCGCAGCCTGACGCCCGAGATTGCCGAGATTTCGGCCCTGCTTGCCGGGAGCGGCGCCGATCTGGTGCGCATGTCCGGCTCCGGCGCCACCTGCTTCGGGCTCTTCCCCTTCCTGCAGGCGGCAGAGGCCGCGGCATGGCAGCTTCACAGCCAGCGGCCGGACTGGTATTTCCAGGCAACGGAAACTGTTTCGGGAGAGTGACATGCCTGGCATAGACGAGAACCGGCCGTTCATTCCCGTCGGCATCGCCGTGCTGACCGTCTCGGATACCCGCACGCTCCAGGACGACAAGTCGGGCGACACGCTCGCTGCCCGCATCGCCGAGGCCGGCCACAGGCTGATCGACCGCGCCATCGTGCGGGACGACAAGCAGGCGATCGCGGCGCGGGTGAAGACCTGGACGGAGACCGATGGCATCGACGTCGTCATCACCACCGGCGGCACCGGCTTTACAGGCCGCGACGTGACGCCCGAAGCACTGGAGCCGCTGTTCGAGAAGCGCATGGACGGCTTCTCGGAAGTGTTCCACCGGATTTCCTACGACAAGATCGGCACCTCGACGATCCAGTCGCGCGCCACGGCCGGCGTTGCCAACGCCACTTTCATCTTCGCGCTGCCCGGCTCGCCCGGCGCCTGCAAGGATGCCTGGGACGGGATCCTGAAGGCGCAGCTCGACTACCGGCACATGCCCTGCAATTTCGTGGAAATCATGCCGCGGCTCGACGAGCACCTGAAGCGCGGCGGCTGATTCTATCTGGCGGCGCGTGCCACCCAGGAAGGAATCAATTCACTGGAAAGCTGGCGCAGCTTCTGACCCTTCGGAAATTCCGCCAGCCGCATGCCGCTCTTGGCCGAGGCAACCGCCTGCTTCTTGGGGACAAGATAGGCAAGCTCCAGCGGCGGCAACGCACGGCCGACCCGCTGCAGGAACGGACGGCGGTAGGCGCGCGAGGCGGTGAAGCGGGCGGGCAGTTTGTTCAGCGCCACATATTCGGCGATCTCGTCGATCCAGCCCGCCTGCGGGCGCGCACCCGGCTCGACGAAGAGCAACCACTCGCCCCGCGCAGAGCGCAATATGTCCTTGATATCCCACTGGGAATGGAAACGGCAGCCGGCGGCATCCGCCACCCGCGAGGTGCCGTCGCGCGAGCCGTGATCGAGCACCACGACGTCACTTACAAGCCCTTCGACCGCGCCCGCGACCAGCACCGATAAAGTCTGCGCCAGCTCAGGTTCCTGATCCTGGCACTCCAGAACAACCGTCAACATTGCCTATTTATAATGCGCCGCACAAAATTTTGCCAGCGCGACTTTCCTCATTTTGTTCTTGCATTGTTCTCATTTTCTGATTAGGAATTTAATCATCAAGAACGGGCGAAGGCAACGCCTCCGCTGCGGGAGAATCCGATGAACGAACAGTCCCTTGCAGGGCAGGCCGCATTCGCGCCTGCCAACACGGCAGATATTGCCGAAGCGCTGATCGCCCAATCCGGCCTGCGGGTGGATGGCGAGCGCCGCCGCGGACGTGGCGCCGGGCTCAATCCGAGCGGCAGGTTCGAGCCGCAGAGCCGCGAGACGTTCGACGACGGCTGGCAGACGCTGGAAGAGCTGCCGCCGTTCAAGACCGAAGTGCAGATCGAGAAGCCGCGCACGGCGATCACCCGCAACGAGTCGCCCGACATTCCCTTCGACCGCTCGATCAATCCCTATCGCGGCTGCGAGCATGGCTGCATCTATTGCTTCGCGCGGCCGAGCCACGCCTATATGGGGCTGTCGGCCGGGCTCGATTTCGAGGCGAAGCTGTTTGCCAAGCCCGATGCCGCCAAGCTCCTGGAGCGCGAGCTTGCCAAGCCCGGCTACAAGCCGCGGGTGATCGCCATCGGCACCAATACCGATCCCTACCAGCCGATCGAGAAGGAATGGCGCATCATGCGGCAGATCCTCGAAGTGCTGAACAAGGCGAACCACCCGGTTTCGATCGTCACCAAGTCGGCGATGATCATGCGCGACATCGACATCCTCAAGGATATGGCCGCCAAGGGACTGGTGCGCGCCTCGCTTTCGGTGACGACACTCGACCGCAAGCTCGCCCGCACCATGGAGCCGCGCGCCTCGACCCCGCCGCGGCGGCTGGAGGCAGTCCATGCGCTGAGTGAAGCCGGCATCCCGACCTCGGTGATGGCGGCACCCGTCATACCGGCGCTGAACGACCACGAGCTGGAGCGCATTCTGGAGGCTTCGCATGCCGCCGGCGCGCGCGAGGCGGGTTATGTGCTGCTGCGGCTGCCGCTGGAAGTGTCGCCGCTGTTCCGCGACTGGCTGCTGCAGCATTACCCGGACCGCTACCGGCATGTCATGTCGCTGGTGCGCTCGATGCGCGGCGGCAAGGATTATGATGCCGAGTTCGGCAAGCGGATGAAGGGTGCGGGGCCCTATGCCTGGCAGATCGCCCGCCGCTTCGAGATGGCCACCAAGCGGCTCGGCATGGTCAGACGCAGCATGCCGCTGCGCGACGATCTCTTCGTGCCGCCGGATGGCAGCGGCGTGCAGCTGTCGCTGCTTTGAAGACTTCGCGCCCGCTGGCACGGGCGCGTGAGGAGCGTTTCGACCGGCCGGCGGGTATGCCGCCGGCAATGACGCAATACCCGCAGGCTGCCGCCGCCCTGGCTGCCTGCACACCGCGGATGGGTCCCCTGCCCCTTCGCGGCCCTAGCCCCCGGCCGCCGCCCTGTTCCGGGGGCTTGCAGGAAATCGGGTTAGCGTGCGAGGTTCAGCCGCATGAAACGTCGCACGCCACCCGATTCTCCTCTGCTTTTCGAAGACGCGCCGCTCACTCCGGATTTCAAGCTGGAACTGAAGGCCCGCAAGGCCGGTCACTGGCCGGTTGCCGGTGCCGATGAAGCCGGACGCGGGCCGCTCGCAGGCCCTGTCGTTGCCGCAGCCGTCATTCTCGACCCGAAGCGCATCCCAGAGGGGCTGAACGATTCCAAGCAGCTGTCGGCCGCCAAGCGCGAGGAGCTGTTCGTGCAGATCCTGGCAACGGCAACGGTCTCCATCGCCTCCTCCAGTGCCACCCGCATCGACGATACCGATATCCGCAAGGCGAGCCTCGACGCCATGCGCCGCGCCATCTGCGGCCTCTCCATTCCGGCGGCCTATGTGCTGACCGACGGCCTCGACGTGCCCCAGGGGCTCGACTGCCCCGGCCACGCGGTGGTCAAGGGCGACGCCCGCTCCGTCTCCATCGCCGCCGCCTCGATCGTCGCCAAGGTCACCCGCGACCGGATGATGACCCGCGCCCACCTCGTCTTCCCCAACTACGGCTTCGCCGCCCACGCCGGCTACGGCACGGCGCAGCACCGTGCGGGGATTGAGGCGCACGGCCCCTGCCCGCTGCACCGGATGACGTTTCGGCCGTTGCGGAAGGATGGCGTGGTTGCGGTGACGGAGGAGATGTTGCGGGATTAAGGGGTAGGGTGGTTCCGCTTCTGCCGTTGCGCGCGGAGCCCCCTCATCCGCCCTTCGGGCACCTTCTCCCCGCTGGGGAGAAGGGGAAAGCCGCAGCGTCTCGACTCGTCCTCCGACCCTTGGCTTATAAAGGGGGCGAGCAGCCTTCTCTTCCCTCCCTTCTCCCCTCGGGGAGAAGGTGCCCGAAGGGCGGATGAGGGGGCCGCAGTCACCAGCCTTTGATATCCCATGCGTTCCCTACGGACCGACCGTAAACGCGGCCCCACGTGCCACCTCGCTCCGCGGCCACCAACTTCTCCTCCCTCATTCCTGTGCCCTTAGGGCTACGCCCACGGGATGTCATAGGAATCCAGTGCGCCCCAGTCCTGGGGCGCGAGAGACTCATTGGTGCGCTGGAAGTCGTCTCGTGTCATTCACGGCGCAGACGTGCCGTGGCTGGATTCCTGTGACAAGCACAGGAATGAGGGAGGTTGGGGAGGTCTCGGTGATCCGATTGACGGCCTGCGTTGGCTGCGCGGCATGAGGGGACCCTCCCACGGTGAACAACTGTCGCAGCAGATTGCGAGGCTGCTATAGCCGCCACACCCCAAAAACAAAAAGCCCCGCGCAATGGCGGGGCTTTTCAAACTCAATGTCCGAACCTCAGTTCAGGCGCGTCTTCACTTCGCCGACGGCGGCCTTGAAGAGGTCGGTCTGGACCTTGGCGTCCGCTTTCTTGGCGAGAACGGCTTCGGCTGCAGAGATCGCGAGGTCGACGGCGGCCGAACGGACGGCCTTCATCGCATCGGCTTCCGCCTGCTTGATCTTCTGCTCGGAAAGCGCAGTGCGGTTGGCAACGAACTCTTCCGTCTTCTTCTTGGCTTCGGCGGTCAGCATGTCTGCTTCGCGCTCGGCAGCCGCGACGATGTTGGCAGCTTCGGCTTCGGCTTCCTTGCGCTTGCGCTGGTATTCGGCCAGCAGGTGCTGGGCCTCTTCGCGCAGGCGCTTGGCTTCCGCCAGTTCGTTGCGGATCTGATCGGCGCGGTCGTCGAGCGACTTCGCCATCATGCCGGGAACCTTGAGATAGACAACCAGTCCCAGGAAGAGGAACAGGCCGATCATCGCAAAGAATGTTGCGTCAAGTGCCATCGATCAAGCCTCCTTCTTGGCGGCTGCAACGGCAGCGGCAACGTCGGTCTTGGCAGCGGTGCCGCCGATCAGCTGTTCGACGACGGCGGTTGCCGTTTCTTCAGCGATCGTGCCGACGTCTGCAAATGCCTTCGCCTTGATGTCGGCGATGCGGCCTTCGGCGGCCTTCAGCTTTTCAGCAAGGCTGGCTTCGACAGCGCGGCGATCGGCTTCGGCCTTGACCTTGGCGGCGTCACGAGCGGCAGAGCCGATCTGATTGGCCTTGGCGCGGGCTGCGGCGAGTTCGCCTTCATAGGTTGCGACTGCGGCGTCGGCTTCGGACTTGAGGCGGGCTGCCTCGTCCAGGTCCTGAGCGAGCCGGTTATGGCGCTGCTCGAGGATGCCGCCGATGCGCGGTGCGATGACCTTTTGCATGAGCACGAAGAAAACAGCGAACGTAATCACCAGCCAGAGAAGCTGGGATGCGTAGGTCGACGAATCGAACGGCGGGAAAACGCCGCCATGATGCTCGCCACCGGCAACGCCGGTTTCGGTATGGACCTCGCCAGCAGCCGGGGCGGCGTGCGGATCCGTACCAGTGGCTGCACCCGTTTCTGCCGTTCCCGCCGGAGCCTCTTCAGCATAGGCCGGGGTCACAAAAAACATGCTCACCTCCAGGTGTACTGCAAATGCAAAGGATCACGGCTTGCGGTCTGCAGGCCGTGATCCCT
Organism: Rhizobium sp. FG96; assembly: GCF_057808655.1. Lineage (NCBI taxonomy): Bacteria > Pseudomonadati > Pseudomonadota > Alphaproteobacteria > Hyphomicrobiales > Rhizobiaceae > Rhizobium > Rhizobium sp. FG96. The sequence continues at coordinate 540,304 of NZ_JBMDIL010000001.1, forward strand.
CAATCCACCGAAATTAAACGGCGAAGAGCAGGAGGAGAGCGACGAGCAGCGAGAAGATGCCCAGAGCTTCCGTAACGGCGAAGCCGAAAACCAGACGGCCGAACTGGCTGTCAGCGGCAGACGGGTTGCGCAGAGCGCCGGACAGGTAGCTGCCGAAGATGTTGCCGAGGCCGAGAGCCGTACCGGCCATACCAAAGCAAGCCAGACCTGCACCGATGAACTTTGCTGCTTCCGCTTCCATGTTGAACTCCTTTGAAATGGTTGTTGCGGCGAATGACTGACGCCCTTTGACGTCGATGTCGTTATCCTTAGTGCCCGCCAGGGTGGATCGCGTCGTTGAGGTACATGCAAGTCAGTACCGCGAAGACGTAAGCCTGGAGGAAGGCGACGAGGAACTCGAGACCGGTCAGGGCGACGGTCATGATGAGAGGAAGAATGGCACCGCCGATGCCGAGCGCGCCAAGGGCTCCGAGCGAGGCGACGAAGCCTGCGAACACCTTGAGCGTAATGTGACCGGCGAGCATGTTTGCGAAGAGACGAACCGAGAGCGAAATCGGACGGGACAGGAACGAAATGATTTCGATCGCCACGACCAGCGGCAGGAGAATGCCGGGAACGCCTTGCGGGACAAACACATTCAGGAAGTGGAAGCCGTGCTTATAGAAGCCGTAGACCAGAACCGTGCCGATGACGAGCAGCGCCAGGGCGAAAGTGACGATGATCTGGCTGGTGATGGTGAAGAAGTACGGGAACATGCCGAGCAGGTTTGCGGTCAGCACGAACATGAAGAGCGAGAAGACCAGCGGGAAGAACTTCATTCCCTTGGTGCCCGCGCCTTCCTTCAGCATCGAGGCGATGAATTCATAAGACATTTCAGCGACCGACTGCGAGCGGCCGGGAACGATCGCGCGGTTCGAGGTCGAGAAATACAGGAAGCCTGCGGCAACGGCAGCCGAAGCGACCATAAAGAGCGAAGCGTTGGTGAACGAGAAATCAATCCCGCCGACTTCGATCGGCACAATCTTCTGGATCAGGAACTGATGGGTCGGATCGTTAGACACCGCTTGTTCTCTCTTCTTTGGCCCGCGGGCGCGGGATCATTCATAATGAACGAGGCGCTGGCGCGCCCTGCCCTATTTGCTGCCGTTTCCGTTTCCAGGCTCCGGTTTTGCAACCTTGCCTGCGGCACGGAGAACATTCAAAACACCGGCACAAAATCCGAGAAGCAGAAGAATAATCAAACCCCAAGGCGCCGTGCCGACAAAACGGTCGAGGAGATAGCCCAGAAGCGCGCCGACAATGATAGCGGAGATGAATTCGCTCGAAAGCTTCATCGCCTGGGCATAGCCTTTACGGCTTTCCTCGGCGCGGGCCTCGCTCGCCTGTTCCTCTCTCGCCTCTACACGCTTTGCCTTGAGCTCTGCTCCCAGCTGCGTGCGGCGCCTGTCCAGACTTTCTTCCCGGTCATCCGACATGGTTCCTCCTCCTACATCCCTATCCGCAATCCCGCTACCCCGGTCCCGCGGACGTCAGAGACATGGAATATAGAACCTTTCGGCCCGTTCTGAAGTCGCGCGCAACATAGTTTTAGGGATTGGTATAGTCAAGGCATAGGGCGCCCGTGCCCGGACATAAAATAATCGTTTTATATCAGGCACTTGATCTCAATCTCGGCCGCTTGGCAAAATTCGAGCGGGAGAATCAGCTTTATAGCCGGTGGAAGCTGCAGAGAATCCACAGATTAGCGGCGCTCAACTCCAGCCGCCGCCATAGGTGCGGTAGAAGACGTGCAGACCGATGCGGCCGACCTTCTCCATGGTCTTGGCCCATTTCGGGCGGACATAGACCGCATGATAATGCGTGGCGGAGCCGACCTGCGGCAGCCAGATCTTGCCGGCCGTCACCGCCATCGCCACTTCGCGGGCCATGCGCCAGTGATATTGCGAGTTCACGCGGTCCTTGATGTTGTCGCAGGCAAAGGAGAACTGGCAGCGGTTGCGCCAGTCCTCGTTCTGATAGACGACGCCGCAGATGGTTTTCGGATAGGCCGGGTTGCGAACGCGGTTGAGGATGACCTGGGCAACGGCTGCCTGCCCCTTCACCGATTCTCCACGGGCCTCGAAATAGATGCCGGACGCGAGACATTGCTGCTCGGCGGCGGAAAATACCGTTGGCGGAAGAACGCTTGCGGCCCAGGCATGATCCTTGGCGCCGATCTGCGGCACGAAGCGGCCGTCATTGGCACCCTTGTCGGCAAGGATCGAATCGAAAGGAGACTGGCGGGAATAGTCAGGTGCTGCCGGCGCATAGGCGGTTGCCAGCACATCCGGCTTGTCGTTGTTGACGAGATCGGCAAGGAAGGTCGGCACCACGGTTTCCGGCTTGATCGGCTCCTTCTTATAGAAGGCCATGGCGATCTCGATTTCCTTGCCCTTGATCTTCGGCTTCACGAAGGCCGACTTGTCCTTGAGATTGAAGGCCGGCTGGAACAGCAGGCGGGTGCGCTGGAGAATGGAGCCGGCGGTGAAATCCTTCGGCGGCTGCATCTTCTCGACGGCGACGATGCGGCCCTTCTTCAGGCTGCGGTTGACGCGCTCTTCGTCGGTCGTGTCCTCATGCCCCTTCCCTTCGGCGACGAAGGCGACCTTGCGGCCATCGGGCAGAACCATGCCGGCACCGGCGGCAACCGTGCCCGTCACGATCGGGTCTGCGAAGGTAAGCTCGGCCTGGTGGATGGAGCCGGCCGGCGAGTTGGTCATGACCATACGCCAGTTCTCGCGGCTCTCATCGAGGCCGGCGAGCATGGCGGCGAGATCCGCATGCGAGACGATGGAAGGAAATGCGAGCCACCCGCAGATGCCGAAGATGGCGGGTGAGACCCAGTTTTTGGGCACAATACGCAGCTTGCCGAGGGAAACGCTCTTTCGACGCAACGCCAGACTCCGGGAACACGGGACGCATGAACTTTGTATCGAAAATCTCTCATTAACCTTGATGGTTGGTTAATTTGCCGTCCCAGAATCTCCCATGAGCATTTTTTCATATAGCGAAACGCAAAAAGCCCGGCGCGATGGCCGGGCTTTGAAAGATGTCTTTGCGTCGCGTCAGATGATGACGTGCGATCCGAGCTCGACCACGCGGTTGGCCGGCAGGCGGAAATAGTCCGAGGGATTGGCGGCCGCGTTGGCGAGCGCGATATAGAGACGGTCCTGCCAGTAAGGCATGCCCGACTTCGCATCCGGCACCAGCTTGCGGCGGCCGAGATAGAAGGAGGTCGACATGATGTCGAACTTCAGCCCGGTCTTGCGCAGGGTGGCCAGCGCCTGCGAGACGTTCTGGGTTTCCATGAAGCCGAACTGCAGCTCGACGCGCGAGAAGCGCTCGGAGATCGGCTCGACCTTGTAGCGGTCGATGCTCGGAACGCGCGGCTTGTTGACGGTGCGGATCGTCAGGATGACATTCTTGTCGTGCAGAACGTGATTATGCTTCAGATTGTGAAGCAGTGCAGCGGGCGCGGATTCCGGATCGCTGGTCAGGAAGATCGCGGTGCCCGGAACATGGGCCGGTGAGTGATCGCTCTTGCGCTCGATCGAGCTGACGAAGGAGGCGAGCGGAATATCGGTGTGGCGGGTCTTCTCGGTGAGAATGCCGGTGCCGCGGCGCCAGGTCCACATGATGACGATGAAGGCGCTGGCGATCAGGATCGGGATGTAACCGCCGTCGTGAATCTTGAGCAGGTTGGCGCCGAGGAAGATCAGTTCAAGCGCCAGCAGCGGCAAAAGCACGATCGAGGCAACCAGGATCGACCAGTTCCAGCGGGTGCGGACGAACTCGAAGGCCATGATGGTGGTGACGACCATCGCGCCGGTGACCGAGATGCCATAGGCCGTTGCCAGCGCATCCGAGGTCTTGAAGGTGATCACCAGGAACATGACGCCGAGGAAGAGGATGGCGTTGACCGACGGCAGGAAGATCTGCCCGGTATTGGTTTCCGAGGTGAAGAGGATTTCCATGCGCGGCAGGAAGCCAAGGTTGATCGCCTGGCGCACCAGCGAGAAGGCGCCGGTGATGACGGCCTGGCTGGCAATGATGGTGGCGCAGGTGGCGAGCACGACGCCGAAGGGCAGCGCCCATTTCGGGAACATCAGATAGAACGGATCGGACATCGCCTCCGGATTGCCGAGCACGAGCGCGCCCTGGCCGAGATAATTCAGCGTCAGCGCCGGGAAGACGAGCGCGAACCAGGCCCACTGGATCGGACGGCGGCCGAAATGGCCGAGGTCGGCGTAGAGCGCTTCGGCACCGGTGATCGTCAGGAACACGGCGCCGAGCACGACGATGCCGTAGAAGCCTTCGTTCAGCAGGAAGCTGACGGCATAGTAGGGATTGAAGGCGGCGAGAATGCCGTAGTCGTCGGAGATATGCGACAGGCCGACGACCGCCATGACGATGAACCACAGCGCGGTAATCGGACCGAAGAAGCGGGCCATGGTGCCCGTTCCGCGTGACTGGAAGGCAAAAAGGCCAACCAGGATCGCCACCGAGATCGGCACGATATAGGGCGAGGCATTCGGCGCCACGAGCTTGATACCTTCGACTGCCGACAGAACCGACAGTGCCGGGGTGATCATCGCGTCGCCGAGGAAGAGTGCCGCACCCGTCAGGCCGAGGGCGACGAGGATCGCCGTGTGGCCGTTGGCGGTCTTCATCAGCAAGGCGAGCAGCGACAGCGTGCCGCCTTCGCCTTCGTTGTCGGCGCGCAGCAGCAGCAGCACGTATTTGATGGTGACGATGATGGTCAGCGCCCAGATCATCAGCGAAATGAGGCTGATGACTTCAAAGCGCGTGAGACCGTCCTGGGCCACCGGCTTCAGCGCTTCGCGGAAGGCGTAAAGCGGGCTGGTACCGATATCTCCATAGACGACGCCAACGGAGCCGAGCGCAAGATAGAAGAGCTTGCGCGGCGTCATGTTGCTGTCGTGCGAATGACTTTCGTCGGACATGAAGTAACAAACAGGCTCCTCAGAGCCAGCCTTTCCAGCGGAAAAAGAAAAACGGAATGACGGCGGAGATGACCATCAGGGCCAGCGAATAGGGATAGCCCGCCGCGAAATGCAATTCCGGCATGAATTCAAAATTCATACCATAGATGGATGCGACAAGCGTCGGCGGCAAGAACACCACCGATGCGATCGAGAAGATCTTGATGATCGAGTTCTGTTCGATGTTGATCAGGCCGAGCGAAGCATCGAGCAGGAAGGTGATATTGCCGGCAATGAAGGATGCGTGCTCGTTCAGCGACTGGATATCGCGGGACACGGTGCGGCAGAGTTCCTTGGTGGCCTGGTCCTGCTGCACGGCCGGCAGCGCATAGAAGAAGCTCGACAGACGCGACAGCGACGCGAGGCTGTCGCGCACCTTGCTGACCAGCCGGTGATGGGCGGCGATGTCGCGGAGCTTCTCTTCCAGATAGTTCGACGGCTTGCGGACCTTCTTGGCGCGATCGCCGAAGACATGGGTCGAGAGGATATCGATGCGGGAGACCGAAAGCTCGAGGATCTCGGCGGTGCGGTCGACGATGGTCTCAAGCAGCTTGGCAAGCAGGGAAGCGCCGTTGCGCCACTGCTCGGGCACGCGGTGCAGGGCGGCGATGAACAGCTTGAAGGATTTCGGGTGGGCGTAACGGATGGTGATCAGCTTGTTGCCGGCCAGGATGAAGGCGACATCGGTCAGTGTCGGAGAGGATGTATCGGCCTGCCAGACGAGCGAGGCGGTCATGAACACGGCGTCGTCCTCGGTATAGAGACGGGCCGACGGTTCGATATCCTTGAGGTCGTCGCGGGTCGGCACTTCGATGCCGATCACTTTTTCGACGTAGAGCTCTTCCTCGCGCGTCGGCTCGACCATGTCGATCCAGACGACGTCATCCGGAAATGCGGCGGTCTGCGACAGATCGCCAATCTCGACGGATTTGCAATTGGAGCAATAGGCGGTGATCAACGGGCCGGTCTCCAGCCGCGTTCGCGCCTTGCCATGATCGCCATCATCGCACGCCCTTCCATTACGCGGCCGCCGATATGGCAGCGCCTGCCCTGTAGCCTAACGGAAACGGATAAAAAAAGTTCATACCACTCCGGCTGCGTCCGGCCATTTGCCGGATGCGCATTGTGCTCAACCGCATCGCAGTCACCAATCCTTCAACCGACAAGTCAACTCCGAACATGCAGGCTGGCCGGGAACCCTGGGGCAAAAGGCGGCCGTCATCGAGCATCTGCAGAAGCCGCCCTCATGGCGACGGCGGGGCATATGACGGAAAGCGGTGAAATAATCAAGACGTGTTACGTGAACTGCGCGGTTTCACCACATTTCCCCCGCAATTTGGGGTATGCGGCGCGTGCTCACGAAACCGCGTCTGTCTTATTCGAAGACAATGGCCGGGGCAGCGCGCTGCGGCTGGCCGCCGACTTCCGCCCAGACCTTCGCAGCGATCTCCTTATAGATACCGGCGACGATGCCGTTCGGCTCGGAGGCGACGAGCGGGGTGCCGGCATCCGAGGTTTCGCGGATGTTCATGGTCAGCGGCACTTCGCCGAGGAAGGGCACGCCGATGCGCTCGGCTTCCTTGCGGGCGCCGCCATGACCGAAGATGTCGTAGCGGGTGCCGGTATCGGGAGCGATGAAGTAGCTCATGTTCTCGACGATGCCGAGAACAGGGACTTCCACCTTGCGGAACATGTTGAGGCCCTTGCGGGCGTCGATCAGCGCGAGGTCCTGAGGCGTCGAGACGATGACGGCGCCGGCGAGCGGCACCTGCTGGGCCATGGTCAGCTGCGCGTCGCCGGTGCCGGGCGGCATGTCGACGACGAGAACATCAAGATCGCCCCAGGCGACTTCGCGCAGCATCTGCATCAGTGCCGACTGGACCATCGGGCCACGCCAGATCATCGCGGTCTCCTCATCGACGAGGAAGCCCATCGACATGACCTTCAGGCCGTAATTTTCCATCGGGTTGATGATGCGGCCATCGATCTGCGTCGGGCGGCCGGAGATCTTCAGGAGGCGCGGCATGGACGGGCCGTAGATATCGGCGTCGAGGATGCCGACCTTCAGGCCGTTGGCGAGAAGGCCGAGCGCCAGATTGACGGCGGTGGTCGACTTGCCGACGCCGCCCTTGCCGGAGGCGACGGCGATGATCGCGCCGATGCCGGGAACGCCGATCTTGCCGGAGCGCGGCTGCTGGGCCTGCGGGGCGTGCGAATGGGAATGGCCGTGGTGATCGTGGCCGGCATGCGATGCGGCGGACGGACGGGCGGCGGGAGCAGATGCCGAGGCAGCCTTCTTGTCCGCCGTCAGCGCCACCAGCGCGCCCTTGACGCCCGGCATTTCCTTGATGACGCGCTCGGCGGCCTGGCGCAGCGGCTCAAGCTCCTTTGCCCGTTCGGCAGGCACGGTGATCGAGAAATAGACCTTGCCGTCGGAGATGAAGACATCCGACACCATGCCGAGCTCGACAATATTATGTTCGAGATCGGGACCGCGCACGGTCTTCAGCGTTTCGAGAACCTGTTCCTTGGTGACCTCAGTCATGCATTCCTCACGCGTATCTTTGTGACACGTAGATAGTGGAGGGCTGCGCCTTCGCCAAACGAAATCATCATTGAGGGAAACGGAAATCGCGCAATCGAATTCCGTTGCGGCCATCTGGTCCGCCAGGCTTTCGCCTAGATGGCCGCAACGGTCTCCCCGAAAACCAAAGCGATCAGACCCACCTAGCGCAATGGCCCAAAATGACCAGAGCCTAAAGCACACTAATAATTGTGGGGCGGCGATGATCCCGAACCTGCCGTCACAAAAAAGCAACAGCCGCCGCCAGCGACCGGATGCATGAGGAAACGCATCGACAATGCTGGACGGCGGCTGGCCGAAACGGCGCCGTTTTTGGCGCTCTTTTCAAAGTCCCCTCTGGACCTCTGCCAAATAAGAAGCAAGGTGCATGCCAAGTGCCGCGCTTGGCTTTGCCGGTACACGGCTGTATGGCCAGCGGAACCGAAACGGACGACGACGATGGAACTGCCGAGACAATTGCGCGAACGGGTGGAAGCGATGCTGGAGGGCCAGCCGCTGGATGCGCTGAAGCGCGCATCAGCGCGGCTTTCGAGCCGCTACCGGCAGGAGCTGCGCGACGGCAGCTTCCATATCAGCGACCAGCTGGCGGCGCAGGCCTATCTCGCCGCACGGTTGCCCGCCACCTATGCGGCGATCCGCGCGGCGATGGAGATGATCGCCGAGGTGCGGCCCGGCTTCGAACCCCGCCAGCTCATCGATGTCGGCGCCGGTCCGGGCTCGGCACTGTGGGCGGCCGCCGACTGCTGGCCCGATATCGAGCAGGCGACGATGGTCGAAGCAAGCGAGGCGATCCGGCAGACCGGGAAAAGCCTTTCCGAAGGTCTGGAAGTTGCCTCCACCTGGCTGGATGGCAATCTTATCAAGGCCTTGCCTGACATCGCGCCGGCCGATCTCGTCACCCTCGCCTATGTACTGGACGAGATCGAGCCGCATCAGATCGCCGCATCGATCGGCAAGCTGTGGGCGCTGACATCAGATACGCTGCTGATCATCGAGCCGGGGACGCCGGCGGGATGGGAGCGGATTCTGGCGGCGCGCGACGTGCTGCTGTCGAAGGGCGCGCATATTGTGGCGCCCTGCCCGCATGCCAAGGACTGTCCGATCGTGGCGCCCGACTGGTGCCACTTCTCGCGGCGCGTCGCCCGCTCGAAAATCCACCGGCTGGTGAAGGATGCGGACGTGCCTTGGGAAGACGAGAAGTATATTTTCATCGCCGCCAGCCGCGTCCCCTCGCCTCTGCCGGAGGCACGCGTCATTGCGCCGCCGCAGGGTTCGGGCAGCGTCATCCGGCTGAAGCTCTGCCGCGAGGATGGCAGCGCGGCCGAACAGATTTATTCGAAGAGAGACGGCGCCGCCTTCAAATGGGCCCGCCGTGCGGATTGGGGCGATGCCCGGGAAAAGGACAGCGGCTGATCCGGCTGCCCATCTTTGAGACGCGCTGCCGATTTTTTCGGCAGCTTACTTGATCAGGCCGATGCGTAGCGCCTTGGCGACGGCCTGGGTGCGGTTGACCGTATCGAGCTTCTTGGTTGCCCGGTTCAGATAGTGGTTCACCGTATGCTCGGAGAGACCGAGGATATCGGCGATTTCGGCGCTGGTCTTGCCGGCGGCCGTCCAGTTGAGGCAATCGACTTCGCGATCGGTCAGCGTATCGGTCAGCCGGTTGTCGAGATTGCGGATCTCGGCCAGCCGGTCGAAGACGTGGATGGCGATATAGGAGAGATTGCGCATCTCTTCCGGCGTGTAGGGCTCGCGATCTCCGGCAAAGGAGACGGCGCCGCGCAGGCCCGACGGCTCGTGCGTCGGGAAATAGGCGCAGCGCACCATGCGGAAACGCTCGAAAAGCCCGGCGACCATCGCCGACTTGCCGTCGTCACGGACCCAGCCCTTCGAGGTGTCATGGAAGAAGGGCAGAGACGAGGTGCGCAGGCGGCGCAGCACCGGGCTGTTCATCATCAGCCCTTCCTGATCGTAGAGCGACAGAAGTTCGGCCGGCCAGCTGGTAATGACAGTCGTGCTCTGCAGTTCGAAGGAGGTAATCGGCGGCAGGTTGAGGACCATGAAGGCGCGGCTGCCGAAAGCATCCGTCACGCGCTTCATGAAACGGAAGATATCGAACTGGGTCTTTAGACCCGCTATCTCCTGGACGTATTCATCCGTCTGATCGGATGCTTGAGACAAGGCCATCTATTCTTCATCTTCCCGAGCTTGCGGTTCAGATCAACTGCGCTGCTAAATTGCTAAACCTATTGAAAAAATATGGTCTCCCGGCCTTAAAATGCACGGCCGGTCGAAGCTTGTATCTCTTTTGCGAGTTATCGCAGTTGGTGTGATTCGCCACCAAATCTCAATATGGTCCTCATCATAAGCATGCTCTTCTTTTGCGTCCACCCGATGAAGCCATCACGCCCGCGTTACCGGCGCGGACCGAGACGGATGCGCATGCCTTCCATGATGCTTTCGGCCGCCGCGCGGACGGGGCCGGCCCACTCGGCAAGCCGCTCCATCGTCAGCCGGTAGGCGGGGCCGGTGATCGAGACGCCGCCCACCAGACTGTGATCGGCCGTCCAGATCGGCGCGGCGACGCAGCGAATGCCCTGTTCGTGCTCCTCCCGGTCGAAGGCGCAGCCCTCCCTGCGGATATCGGCAAGCTCGGCGAGCAGGCTTTCCGCCGAAGCCAGCGTGTGTTCGGTGAAGCGTTGGAACGGGATGGCGGCCGCAAGCGCGGCAACGGTGGCGTCTGGCAGCACAGAGAGCGCCGCCTTGCCGACGCCGGTGCAATAGACCGGCGAGGCATTGCCGATCTGCGAATACATGCGGACGGATTGCTGGCCTTCCACCTTGTCGAGATAGATGATCGAGGTGCCGCGCAGCACGCCGAGATGGACGGTCTCGCCGCTCATCGCCTGCAAGGCGCGCAGATGCGGCTCGGCGATCAGGCGGAATTCGTTCTTCGCCCAGCTGCGGGCGGCGAGATCGAGCAGGCGCAGTCCCGGCGAGTAGCGGCCGTCTCCATCGAGCTCCAGCAGCCCCTCCTCCACCAGATGACCGAGCTGGCGGTGCAGCGTGCCGCGCGGCTGGTTGGCCTGCGCTAAAATGTCCGTGAAGCGCAGCGGCCTTTCGGCATGGGTCACCAGATCGAGCAGAACCATCAGCTTGCCGAGGGTTCCGGTGTCGTTTTCGCCTTCCGTGCCTTTTCGCGGAGCCATCGATCGCCTACCGTTGTGACCGCCTGCGGTCTTGACAGAGAGGCCAGCGTAAATCGATAATTCCACATAGTCAAATTAAGTTCCAAATAATGGAACTTTGGGAGGAATGCGGTGACGGGCGTATCGGCACAGTTTCCGGAATTCAGGGATCGCACGGTTCTGGTGACCGGCGGCGGATCGGGCATCGGCGCGGCGATCGTCGAGGGCTTCGCGCGACAGGGTGCAAAAGTATCCTTCATCGATGTCGCCGAAGACGAGAGCCGCGCGCTTTCCCTGCGGCTTTCGCGCGACAGCGAGCATCCCGTGCATTTCTTCAAGGCCGATCTTCGCGACATCGAAGCGATCCGCCAGACCGTCGATGCGGTGGTGGCGCAGTCCGGGCCGATCACGGTTCTCGTCAACAATGCAGCGCGCGACGACCGGCACGATTTCGATACGGTGACGCCCGAATACTGGGACAACAACCAGGCGACCAATCTGCGCCATGTGTTCTTCACCGCCCAGGCCGTGGCGCCCTCGATGCGCGAAGCAGGCGGCGGGGCGATCATCAACATGTCGTCGATCGCCTATCTGCTGAACATGCCCGATTTTCCCGCCTATTCCACCGCCAAGGCCGCCGTGATCGGCCTGACGAAGAGCATGGCGGGCAAGCTCGGGCCGGACAATATCCGCGTCAACTGCATCCTGCCCGGCATGATCGTCACCGAGCGGCAGATGAAGCTCTGGCTCACCGAGGAAGGGATCGCCAAGACCGTCGAGCGACAGTGCCTGAAAAGGGTACTGAACGCCGATGCGATCGTCGGTCCCTGTCTATTTCTTGCATCCGACTGCGCGGCGGCAGTGACCGCGCAGTCCATGATTGTCGATGGAGGCATTTTCTGATGGCAAAACCCGCATATGTCGCGGTTGACTGGGGTACGAGCAGTTTCCGGCTCTGGCTGATCGCCGACGATGGCAGCGTGCTCGGCGAAAGCCGCGGCAGCGAGGGCATGACGGTGGCGGCGAAGACAGGCTTTGCCGAAGTGCTTGCCGCACATCTCGACAAGGTTTCGGCACCGGCCGATCTGCCGGTCATCGCCTGCGGCATGGTCGGCGCCAAGCAGGGCTGGGTCGAAGCCGGTTACACCGATGTGCCGGCATCGCTCTCGTCGATCCTGACGGGCGCCGTCTCCGTTCCCGGCCAGAGCCGCGACATCCGCATTCTTCCGGGCCTTGCCCAGCGCGACAAGGCATCTCCCGATGTCATCCGCGGCGAGGAAACCCAGCTGCTCGGCGCACTTGGCGCGGAGAGCAGCGGCGCGCAGGCGGTCTGCATGCCCGGCACGCATTCCAAGTGGGTGCATGTGCAGGACGGCGAAGTCATCGGCTTCTCGACCTTCATGACCGGCGAGCTTTTCGACGCGATCACCAAGCATACGATCCTGTCGCATGCCGTTGCCGGCGCCGACCAGTCGCCGGCCGACAACTCCGCCTTCAAGGCTTCCGTCACCGCCGCCTTCCGCCAGCCGGCGATGGCGACCAACCTGCTCTTCACCGCCCGCTCCGGCCAGCTGCTGCATGGCGTGACGCCGGCTGCGGCACAGGCGAAGATTTCGGGCACGCTGATCGGGCTCGAAATCGCCGGGGCGCTGTCGGATGCCGCCAACGATACGCCGATCGCGCTCGTTGCCTCCGGCCGCCTGCAGACGCTTTACGAAACCGCCTTCAAATCCCTGTCTCTTAAATTCACGACGATAGATGCCGATACGGCCGTTCTTCGCGGCCTCTCGGCCGCTGCTGCCGCCATCTGGTCAAAGTAAGAAAGTTAAAGCCATGAACCGCATTCCTTTCCCCTCCATGAAGCGCCCGCTGATCGCCATCCTGCGCGGCATCAAGCCGGAAGAAACCGCTGGCGTCGTCGGCGCGCTGATCGAAAACGGCCTGCAGGCGATCGAGATACCGCTGAACTCGCCGGAGCCCTTCAAGTCTATCGAGATCGCCGCGAAGATGGCGCCGGCCGACGTGCTGATCGGTGGCGGCACGGTGCTCACGGTCGAAGCGGTCGACAACATGCACAATGCCGGCGGCAGGCTGCTGGTGACGCCGAATGTCGAGCCCGACGTCATCATCCGCGCCCGCGGCTATGACATGGTATCGATGCCCGGCGTCTTCACGCCGACGGAAGCGCTTGCCGCAGCGCGCGCCGGCGCCACCGGCCTGAAGTTTTTCCCGGCAAGCGTGCTCGGCCCGTCCGGCATCAATGCGATCCGCGCCATCCTGCCGCCGGAGCTCGTCATTGCCGCCGTCGGCGGCGTTTCCGACAAGAACTTCTCCGAATACACCGATGCCGGCATCAAGGCCTTCGGCCTCGGCACCAGCATCTACAAGCCGGGAATGACTGCCGCAGAGGTTGCCGAGCGCGCCAAGGCGACCATTTTAGCCTATGACGCAGCCGTAGGAGCATAGGCATTATGACCGCTATTTATGAGTTTGAAGGCAAAACACTTTGCGACACCAATTCCGTACTTGGCGAAGGCCCGACCTATGATCCGGCGACCGATACCGTCTGGTGGTTCAATATCCTCGGCAAGGAACTGCATGAACTGACGCTGTCGAGCGGCGCGAAGAAAGTGCACGCGCTGCCGATGATGGCGAGCGTTCTGGCGCGGATCGACAGCAAGCGGCAGCTGCTCGCCACCGAAGAAGGACTGTTCGTGCGTGATCTCGCCGACGGCAAGCTCACTTTCTATGCGGCGCTCGAAAACGACATGCCGGAGAACCGCTCCAATGACGGGCGCACGCATCCGTCGGGCGCGCTGTGGATCGGCACGATGAGCAAGCGCGCCGAGAACCAGGCGGGCTCGATCTATCACGTCGCCTCCGGCGGCAAGGTCACCAAGATTTTTGCCGGGATCAGCATTCCGAACTCGATCTGCTTCTCGCCCGACGGCACGATCGGCTACTACACCGATACGCGGATCAGCCGCCTGATGCGGGTGATGGTCGATCCGCAGACCGGCCTGCCCTCCGGCGAGCCGATCGTCATGGTCGACAGCATGGAAGATCCGGGTGGCATCGACGGCTCGGTCTGCGATGCCGACGGCTATATCTGGAACGCCCGCTGGGGCGCCGGTGTCGTCGACCGCTACAGCCCGGACGGATTACGGATCGCCCGCTACAAGGTGCCGGCCGCCCAGCCCTCCTGCCCTGCCTTCATCGGCAAGGATGCGGACCGGCTGGCAGTGACGACCGCTTGGGAAGGTCTCGACGAGACGGCCCGCTCCACGCAGCCGCAGGCCGGTGCGCTTCTGGAACTCGGCGTTGCCGTCAAGGGCGTCTTCGACCCTGCCTTTGTGATCTGAAACGGGTCAGAAACGTTGACGAAGGGCACTCCCGGCGGGAGTGCCCTTTTTCTATTCCGGTGGCAGAATTCTGCAGCCGATGCGATAAATGTTCCCGAAAAATCGCGAAATTTTAGAGATTTTTGAGAGGAACCAATAGCCTACCCACCCATTTTCCCTTTCGAACCGGCACGGCAGAGACGCCCGAACAGAAGCGGCAGCCGCGCTAGAGATCACACTAGGGAACACAAAGGTAGGTTCGAAATGACACGCAAACTCCTGACGACCGTTGCTGCTGGCGCCCTGTTTGCCACGGCTTTCGCACCGGTGGCATTCTCGCAGAGTGCTCCGCAGCCCGCGACCCCGGGCGCTACCCAGTCGGCTCCGGCCGATGCGACGGCACCGAAGATGCCTGATGCGACGGCTCCGGCCGGTGACGCAGCCCAGGCTCCGGCGCCTGCAGCGTCCACTGACACTGCACAGGCCGGTGGCGGCACCTATCTCACCGAACAGGGTGCAGATCAGGTCAGCGCCAACACCTATATCGGCCAGTCGGTCTATACCGGTCAGAACGAAAGCATCGGTAACGTCACCGACCTGATCATGAAGAAGGATGGCGGCCTCGTTGCTGCCGTGGTCGGTGTCGGCGGCTTCCTTGGTATCGGCCAGAAGAACGTGGCCGTGCCGATGGAAAAAATCACCGTTGCCCAGAACACCCAGGACGGCAGCGTCAAGCTGACGACCACGGAAACGGCCGACAGCCTGAAGGCCGCGCCGGAGTTCAAGACCCTGCAGATGCAGGCAGCCGAAAAGGCTCCGGCCGCAACGGGTGGCACGATGCCGACCGACTCGACGGCAACCGGCTCGACCACCACCAAGTAATACCGGGCGGGAAACCGCACGGGAGTGTAGCGTAGATGGCGGTGCCCTTCGGGGCGCCGCCATTCCTGTTTCTAGAGCAGCGAACAGAAGCGCAGTGCGTCGTAGATCGCCGCGTGGACATTGCGGCTGGAGACGGCGTCGCCGATGCGGATCAGGTCGAAGGCGGCTTCGGCGTTCTTCACCGGGATCGGCTGCTTGCGGGCGATGAGCGCGGCGTAATCCACCGCCCCCAGGTTTCGCGACAGCGGCTTCAGCTCCAGATAGAGATCGGCATTGGCGATGGTGCCGTGCTCGACGACGACCTGGGCCACACGCCGCTCGCGCGTGACCGCACCGGCATAGTCCGAGCCGAGGACGGCGATCAGGCCGTTGCCGTCGCGGCGGACCGATTTCAGCCGGGTATTGATGGTGACGCGGACATCCTTCTCGGCGAAGGTCCTGGCATAGGGCACATGGTTCATGCCGCCCATTTCGGGGGCGAAGAAGCGTTCGGGCGACACAAGCTCCAGATCCGCGCCGCCATTGGCGATGACCTCGGCGGCCGACATGCCCTGATGGCCGCCATTGTCGTCGAAGAGCAGGACCGAACTCTCGGGCTTTACGGCGCCGGCAAGAATATCCCAGGACGAGGTGACCAGTTCCTCGCCCGCCTCCAGCTCCGGCGACTGGGCGATGCCGCCCGTGGCGACGACGACGAGGTCGGGAGAGAATTCCAGGACTTCATCGGCACCGGCATAGACATCGTAATGGATGGTGACGCCGAGGCGCTCGAGCTCTTCCAGCCGCCAGTCGATGATGCCGATCATTTCCTTGCGGCGCGGATTGCGGGTGAGCAGGTTGATCTGGCCGCCAGCCTTGCCGGTCGCTTCGAGAACATCGACGCTGTGGCCGCGCTCGGCGAGCACGCGGGCCGCCTCCAGACCCGCGGGTCCGGCGCCGATGACGACGGCCTTCCTTTTGGCTGCAGCCTTCTCGATCTCGTGCGGCATCTCGGCCTCGCGGCCGGTTGCGGCATTGTGGATGCACAGCGCCTCGCCACCTTCATAGATGCGGTCGAGACAGTAAGTGGCGCCGACACAGGGGCGGATGCGCGCCTCCTCGCCTGCCATCACCTTGCGCACGATATGCGGATCGGCGATGTGGGCGCGGGTCATGCCGACCATATCGAGCTTGCCTTCGGCAATCGCATGGCGGGCGGTGGCGATATCGGCGATGCGGGCGGCGTGGAACACCGGGAAGCGGGTCGCGGCCCTCACCTCGCCGGCGAAATCCAGATGCGGCGACGCGGCCATGCCCTGGATCGGGATGACGTTGTTGAGATCGGCGTCGTGATCGATGTGACCGCGGATGATGTTGAGGAAGTCGACACCGCCGGATGCGACGAGACGGCGGGCGATCTCGATCCCTTCTTCGCGTGAAAAACCCTTCTCCCAATCTTCGTCCGCCACCATGCGGATGCCGACGATGAAATCGGGGCCGACGGCCTTGCGCACCGCATCGGTGACCATCAGCGAGAAACGCATGCGGTTTTCGAGCGAGCCGCCGAATTCGTCGTCGCGGCGGTTGGTGGCCGGAGACCAGAAGCCGTCCATCAGGTGGCCGTAGGCCTCGAACTCGATGCCATCGAGCCCGGCTTCCTTCATGCGCTCTGAAGCGGAGACGTAATCGGCGATGATGCGATCGATATCCCACTCCTCGGCTTCCTTCGGGAAGGCGCGGTGGGCGGGCTCGCGGATCGGCGACGGCGCCAGGACCGGCAGCCAGTCGCCCTTGTTCCAGCCGGTGCGGCGGCCGAGATGGGTGAGCTGGATCATCACGGCAGTGCCGTATTCATGACAGTCGTCGGCGAGCCTCTTCAGCCACGGCACGATCTCGTCGCGATAGGCATGCAGGTTGCCGAAGGCCGGCGGAGAGTCGGCCGAGACGACGGCGGAACCTGCGGTCATCGTCAGCGCAATGCCGCCCTTCGCCTTCTCCCGGTGATAGAGCCGGTAGCGGTCGGTCGGCATGCCGTCTTCGGAATAGGCCGGCTCATGCGCCGTCGACATGACGCGGTTTTTCAGCGTCAGATGCTTGAGCTGAAAGGGCTGTAACAAGGGGTCTTTGGATGACGTCATGAGACACTCGCTTTTCGCGCCGAAGCAAGCGGGGATCATGGCGCAGCGGCGCTAAAATAGAAATGTCTGATGACGCCGTGGACTAGCCTCGATGCGGCTTATGCAGGGATGCGGTCGGCGCCTGCCGAGTCGTAATTCTCGTGCAGGAAGCGCAGCGTGGCGATGCTGTCTGCCGGCTTGCCGAAATGGTAGCCCTGGCCCATGCCGCAGCCGAGCGCGCGGAGCTTTACGGCCTCGGAATAATCCTCGATGCCTTCGGCGACGACTTCGAGATCGAGGCCTTCGCACATCGTCAGGATCGCCTTGATGATATGCTCGGAGGCACGGTCATTGTTGATGCGCGAGACGAAGGCGCGGTCGATCTTCACCTTGTCGAAGATGAAGTCGCGCAGGCGCCCGAGGCTCGACTGGCCGGTGCCGAAATCATCGAGCGAAACGCGAACGCCGGCCTGGCGCAGATCGGAGATGATGCGGTGCGCCGTGTCGGCCGAGCTCATCACTGCGGTTTCGGTGATCTCCAGCTCCAGGCGGTGCGGATCGAAACCGACGCGGCCGAGGATGGAGAGGACGTTGGCGCTGGTGCCGGGGTCCATCAGCTGCGCCGAGGACAGGTTGAAGGAGAGGAAAAGCTCGCGCGGCCAGGAAAGTGCGGCCTCCGCAGCCTTGCGCAGCAACGTTTCAGATAGCGCGTCAATAAAGCCGCGCTCTTCGGCAAGCGGTACGAAGACGCCCGGCGAGACAAAGCCGAGATCCGGATCGTTCCAGCGGGCGAGCGCCTCGAAACCGACGACCTGATTGTTGGCGAGCGAAACGATCGGCTGGAAGTGCACGTCGATCGCATCCGAGATGATGGCGTTTCGAAGCGCCTGCTCGAGCTGTGTCGCGCGCTTCATTTCCTGCGCGATCTCGCGCGAATAGACGGTGATCTGGCTGCGGCCGCGGCGCTTGGAACGGTAGAGCGCGGTCTCGGCGCTCTTCAGCAGCTCGTCGAACTCCTCGCCGGCAAACGGATAGATTGCAAAACCGAAGGATGCGGAGAGACGCACGTTCCGGTCGCCGAGATCATAGGGTGCCGACAGCACTTCGCGGATCATCTGGCCGAATTTTTCGGCACTCGCACGCTCGAAGATCAGCGGCAGGACGAAGGCGAATTCATCGCCGTCGTGGCGCGTCACGAGCGCGCCGTCGGGGATGCAGGCCTTCAGGCGGTGAGCGACCTGGCAGAGGATCTCATCGCCGGCGGCGGATCCGAACAGGTCATTGATAGGCTTGAAGGAATCGAGATTGGCGATGCCGATGGTGAACGGCGCCGGATCGTTGGCGCGCTCGGCCGAAATCTGGGTGACCCGGTCGCGCATACGATGGCGATTACCGAGTCCGGTCAACGGATCGGTATAGGCCATGGCCTGGAGCTCATTCTGGCTCACGGGCATAAAAGGTACGTCCACCGGTTTCATATTTTGACCTGAGATTTCACTCCCTCCGGGGAGAATGGCGGCCAAGTCTTAATAAACCGATAGTGGAAAAGCGATGTTTGGGATTGTTGGCGCCCCAAAATCTGGGGAGTTGACCAGAGTTTCGATCAGCAGACCGCGCGCATCTCTTCGCGCTTCAGATGCTTCTGGAAGATTGTCTCCAGTATATCCGGGCTGACGGGCTTCATGATGACGTCATCCATGCCGGCTTTTGCGCATTCGGCATGGTCGCGCTCGAAGGCCTGGGTGAGCACGCCGATGATCGGCGTCCTGACGCTGCCGCCTTCTTCGATGCCGCGGATCATGCGGGCGGCCTCGAAACCGTTGAGACCGGGAAGCGAGATATCCATCAGCACGATCTGCGGCTTGTGTTCGGTCCACAGACGCACCGCCTCGTCGCCGCTGGAGGCGATCATGTAGCGATAGCCGAGGCCTTCGAGGATCTGCGAAAAGACGATCTGGTTGATGTCGTTGTCTTCGGCGACCAGAACCTGCAGCGCGTCGCTATCTGCCGATGTCGAGATCTCCCAATCGGCTTCCGGCTCGTTGCTCGTGCGGTTGTTGCGGTTGAAGTGGCGGGCGACCTGGAAGGTCAGCTCATTGGCCAGCTGGAAACCGTCCATGACGAGCGCCGGAATGCCGTGCTGGCCGGAAAGCTCGAGGCAGCGCATGCCCATCTGGTTGTCGATGATGATCAGGTCGAGATCGATGCCGGCCGAGGAGGCGATTTCGAGGAAATGCTCCTGCTCGTCCTCACCGCGCACGGCACAGGCTTCGAAGCCGTATTTGGCGAGCGTGCGTAGCGCCGCGGTCTCGGCGGCGAGATCGCCGGTGACGACGAGGATCTTGCGGCCCGAGAAATTCTCCGGGACGATCGCTTCCATCGCCGCCGGTTCGCGGCGCTGTGCATCGCCGTTCAGCGGCACATAGGCGCGGCGATAGGACTGGTGGCTGGAGGCGGTGACCGAGGTGGCGCGGTCGAACTCGTCGAGATCGGCGCCATCGCGCGGCAGGTCCTGCATGGTGGAAACCAGGAAATAGCGGCCCGGCTTGCCGATGCGGTGCTTGCGGCTGACGATGTCGCGCTCGGCACCGTCACGCGAGACCTGGCGCTGGCGCGAGATCGACATTTCGCCGGTTTCCAGAACGTGGCGGTCGCTTTCCTCGAAGCGCTTGGCGATATCGGCGGAGAACAAGTCGCCGCTCTTGCGGCCGAGCACTTCGTCCGGCGTCGTCTGATATTTCTCGCAGAAGGCAATGTTGACCGCGACGTAATTGAGATTGCGGTCCTTGACGAAGAGCGGGAACGGCAGGTTGTCGAGAATATCCTCGGTCAGCTGCACGCGCTCGAGATCGGCGCGCCACTGCTCCTCGCGCTTGCGCTCCTCGGAAATGTTGCAG
Organism: Rhizobium sp. FG96; assembly: GCF_057808655.1. Classification (NCBI taxonomy): domain Bacteria; kingdom Pseudomonadati; phylum Pseudomonadota; class Alphaproteobacteria; order Hyphomicrobiales; family Rhizobiaceae; genus Rhizobium; species Rhizobium sp. FG96. Next base: position 560,334 of record NZ_JBMDIL010000001.1, read on the forward strand.
ATCATCGACACGCAATAGCCGCTCGGCAGGCGGCGCTTGACGAGGCGGATCCAGCGATCCGGGCCATGCCGCTCGACGATCTCGAAGCGCTCGCGCCAATGCGAGGCGATCTTCTGCGACAGCCAGTCCTCGCGGCCGAGCACGCCACCCGGCTGCTTGGCGGCATATTGCTGGCGCACGCCGGTATCGAAAACGGCGCCCAGGAAATCGCGCAGGCGCGTGCCGGGCTTCAGCATGGACGGCGAAATCGGGAAGAAATCGAGAACCTGACGGCTCGCGAAGATCATCTGGTCGTTCTTGTTATAGACGATGAGGGCGGCGGCGAGGCCATCGGAGACGGCATCGAAAAGCGACGACTGGAGATCGGGCTCGGCCGGCAGCTCCCCGCTCACGGATGATGCGTCCGTCTCTTCAAAGCCGGCACTCATTCCTCAAAATCCCACATCTATCCGATTTAACAGCACTATTTGGTGGTATGCGTCCAAAATGCCAGCTTTCTCCTAACGGTCGCTTAACATTAATCTACCCAAATCTTGGGGTCTGAGACGCGGCTTTGGAGACCGGCTTTTTCACCCTTCCATCGGGCCTGCGAATCCACGAAAATGGCGCATGGCCATCAGACAGCTCTCAGAAACGCTCATCAACCAGATCGCCGCCGGCGAAGTCATCGAACGCCCGGCAAGTGCGGCGAAAGAGCTGATCGAAAACGCGCTGGACGCCGGCGCGACGCGCATCGAAATCGCAACCTCAGGCGGCGGCAAGGGCCTGCTTCGCGTCAGCGACAATGGCTCAGGCATGGATGCCGCCGATCTCGAGCTTGCGGTAAAACGTCACTGCACCTCGAAAATTTCAGAAACGCTCGACGATATCCGCACGCTCGGTTTCCGCGGCGAGGCCCTGCCCTCGATCGGTTCGGTCGCCAAGCTCAGCATTTCGAGCCGCCGCAGGGATAGCGCCGGCGGCAGCGAGATCGCCGTCTCCGGCGGCAAGTTCCTGCATCTGAGACCATCGGCCCTGAACCCCGGAACGATCGTCGAGGTGCGCGACCTGTTCTTCGCGACGCCGGCGCGGCTGAAATTCCTGAAGACCGAGAAGGCGGAAGCGGCGGCGATCACCGAAATCGTCAAGCGCATGGCGATCGCCTTTCCGGGCGTGCGCTTCGTGCTCTCCGGCACCGACCGCAGCACGCTGGAATTTCCGGCGACCGGCGACGACCATCTGGCGCGCATGGCGCAGATCCTCGGCAAGGATTTCCGCGACAATGCGATCGAGATCGATGCCGAGCGAGAGGACGTGAGCCTGACGGGCTATGCCGGGGTGCCGACCTTCAACCGCGGCAATTCCGGCCACCAATATGCCTTCGTCAACGGCCGCCCGGTGCAGGACAAGCTGATCCTCTCGGCAATCCGCGGCGCCTATGCCGAGACGATCCCGGCCGGACGCTATCCGGTCGCGGTGCTCTCCTTCAAACTCGATCCGGCGCTTGTGGATGTCAACGTGCATCCGGCCAAGTCGGACGTCCGCTTCCGCGATCCCGGGCTGATCCGCGGGCTGATCATCGGCGCGGTGCGCGAGGCACTCGCCCGCGACGGCAGCCGTGCCGCCACGACGGGTGCCGACGGCATGCTGCGCTCGTTCCGCCCGGGCTTCCAGCCGAATGCCTATCAGCGCCCGGCGCAGGCGCCATGGTCGCCGGAGACCTCGCCGTCCCGCCCCTATCAGGCCGCCAATTCAGGCTTTGCCGAGCGGCCGCAGGCTTCGTTCGACGGGCTGGTGACGCCGACGGCGCGTTCCGAACCGCAGCCGCAGAGCTGGCAGCAGCCGGCCGCTGCGCCACGCGAAGAGGCGCCGCAGCGCTTTCCGCTGGGGGCTGCCCGCGCGCAGCTGCACGAGAACTATATCGTGGCGCAGACGGAGGACGGTCTTGTCATCGTCGACCAGCATGCGGCGCATGAGCGGCTGGTCTTCGAAGAAATGCGCAAGGCGCTGCATTCCAAGCGCCTGCCCTCGCAGGTGCTTCTGATCCCGGAGATTGTCGACCTGCCGGAAGAGGATTGCGACCGGCTGATGGTGCATGCCGAAGGGCTCGGCGAGCTCGGCCTGGCGATCGAACGGTTCGGGCCGGGCGCCATTGCGGTGCGCGAAACGCCGGCGATGCTTGGCGAGGTCGATGCCAACGGCCTGATCCGCCAGCTTGCCGACGAGATCGCCGAATGGGATACGGCGTCGGGCCTGTCGCAGAAGCTCGAATATGTGGCGGCGACCATGGCCTGCCACGGCTCGGTGCGCTCCGGCCGGCGCATGCGGCCGGAGGAGATGAACGCGCTTTTGAGACAGATGGAAGTGACGCCGGGTTCGGGCCAGTGCAATCACGGCCGGCCGACCTATATCGAGCTCAAGCTTTCCGACATCGAGCGGCTGTTCGGCCGGAGCTGACGGCAGCAAGCCGAAAATACTGGCAATCGCCCGTGCCGCGCGCTATGGCAGGACGATCAGAGCCGCAGGAATGGAGCAGGATGAACTTGTTTGAAGGTCACGGAAACCGCGAGGCGAAAATCCGCTATCTCGACGCCGATTTCCAGATCCTGTCGCCGGGCTCCTACGTCGTCTGCGCCATGACCGGCAAGCATATCCCGCTCGACGAGCTGCGCTACTGGAGCGTCGCCCGCCAGGAGCCCTATGCCGATGTCATCGCCTCCTTCGAGGCCGACAAGCGCGCAGGCGTGCTGCCGGTGCAGAAGCGCTGACTTTCCCTGATGCGTGACTTCGGCCGGCCGATCATCCATTCGCCACGCCCCTTTCCCGAGCGGATCGTCCATAGCGGACGTTCGGTCAGGCTTGATCCGCTGACACCGGCGCATGCCGAGCCCCTCTGGCCGCTTGCTACCGCCTCGCCGGAGAGCTTCGGCTATCTGCGCTATGGTCCATTCGAGAGCCCCGGCCTGTTCACCGCCTTCGTCGCGGAACTCGCAGGGCGGGCCGACCAGCCGTTCTGGTCCGTCGAACCAATCGGCGCCGGAAAGCCTGCGGGATGGCTGTCGCTCTGCGATGTCTATCCGGCGGATTCCTCGATCGAGATCGGCAGCATCTGGTTTTCACCGGAGCTGCAGCGCACGCGCGCGGCGACCGAGGCGATTTTCCTCCTGATGCGCTACGCCTTCGACGATCTCGGCTATGAGCGGCTCGTCTGGCGTTGCGCCGCGCTCAACGAAGCGTCGCGCAAGGCGGCGCTGCGCTATGGCTTCGTGTTCGAGGGCATCTGGCGCAATGCTGTGATCGCCAAGGGCTATCAGCGCGATGTCGCCTGGCACAGTATCCTGAAGGACGAATGGCCGGCGCACCGGGCAGCTTTAGAAGCCTGGCTCGACGACAGCAATTTCGACGCCGATGGCCGCGCGGCATCCGGGCTTGCCGATATCCGCAAACGGCTGGCGCTATAGGCCGGACTGCTCTTTCAGCCTGCGGGCACGGCAGGCCTCGATCGCCCGGTCGATGATCAGGCCAGGTGCCTGCGGGTCCTCGAAGGCCATTTCCACTTCGATCACCTTCGACTTTTCGGCAAGCTCCTGCGCCCGGCCGTGATGACCGGCAAGGCGGACGAAGTCTTTCGAGGTGGTGACGATCTGCAGCTCTTCGCGTTCGGCAACGGCAATGAGATCGGCGATCTCGTCGTCGCTCAGATGCTCGTGGTCGCCGAAGGAGCGGGTGGCGGCGATCTCGGCGCCGAGCGATTCCACCGTGCGGAAGAACTTCGTGGGATCGGCGATGCCGGCAAAGGCGAGCACGCGGCGGCCGGAAAGCTCGTTCATGCCGACCGTCTTCAGCGACGCCGTGAAATAGGGTTTTGCGGCGCGGGCGGCCATGCGGACGATGGCGTCCGCGGCATTGCCGTTGCCGACCTTCAGGAGTGCCGTCGCATAACGCATCTGCACCGGGATCGGCGCACGCACCGGGCCGCCCGGCACCGTATGGCCATTGCCGAGGCCGCGCGTCGTATCGATGACCAGCAGCGCATAATCGAGCGCCAGTCTGGCGCTCTGGAAGCCGTCATCCATGATGATCAGGTCGGCGCCTTCCTTGACGAGACGCTCGGCGCCTTCGACGCGGCGACGGGAAATGACGGTCAGTGCCTCGCGGGCGAGCAGCAGCGGCTCGTCACCGACGGCCATGGCGCGGTGATGGGCGGGATCGACGACCGTCGTGACATCGAGCGAGCCGCCATAGCCGCGGCTCAGAAATCCGGGCTTCAGTCCCTTTGCCTTGGCGGCCCGGGCGATCGCCAGCGCCGTCGGCGTCTTGCCGGCGCCGCCGACGGTGAAATTGCCGATGCAGATGACGGGAATAGGCACCGAGGCACGGCGCGCATGCTTCATGCGATAACCGGCGACCTGTCCGTAGATCAGCGAAAAGGGCGACAGCGTCCAGGCCCGCCAATCGGCTTTCGTCCACCAGAACGGCGGCGCTTCGGATACCATGATCTGCCTGTCCTGCGCTCCTCCGGCACCCACGGCAACCGGCTATCCCCTTCGACTGGCGGCAAAGAAAGGGCAAAACAGAAGAAAAAGCAAGCCTTTGCCGGATTTACGCCGGCTGAAGGCCGGGCAGCAGGGCTTCGAGCTCAGTGATATCGTTGAGGCAGTAGTCGGATGCGGCGGAAAGCGATTCACGCGAGCCGGTACCTGTCAGCACCGCAACCTTGAGGCCGGCATTGGCGTTGTGGCCCATGTGCAGGTCGTGGTTGTTGTCGCCGACAACGGCGATTTCGGCGGGGGCGAGGCCGGTTGCCTTGCAGAAGCCGAGGACCATGCCGGCTTCCGGCTTACTGCCGAAGCCGCTGTCGTAGCCGGCGATGTAATCGACATACTGGGCGAAGCCGAAGCGCTGGGCGGTCTGGCGGATCGAGCGTTCGTTGTCGCTGGAGGCGATGCCGAGCTTGAAGCCGCGGGCGTGGAGGCGGGCGAAGAAGCCGGCGAGATCTGTGACCGGTACCGAAAACTCGGCGGCATTGGAAAACAGCGTGTCGAGCTTGATGGTGAGCTCGGTGACCTCGACCCTCGAGCCGGCAGCGACGAGGCCCGCGGCGATCTGGCGGGTGTTGCCGGCGGCGAGCAGGCTGTCGGGGACGATATGGCCGCTGACGGGATCCATGCCGGTTTCGCGCAGCAGGTGATCGGCGAGCGCGGCATCGTCCTGCGAGGCGATGCGGGCAAGCTCGCGGTTCACCGGCAGCCAGCTCTCGTCGTAATCGAGGAGCGTGCCGTCCTTGTCGAAGAGAATGCCCCTGATACCGTCGAGTGCCATCGTATCCCTCAGCCTTAAATCCCTCAGCCTTGCGCCGACTTCGGCAGCAGCCTTGCCTTTACCGTCAGCGGATTGATGTAGGGCTCAAGCGCCTTCACCGTTGCCGTCAGTGCTCCGCGCATTTCTTGCACGGCGGCGATGCCGGCCTCGATCATATTGCGGCGTGCTTCGTCGTTGATGAGCAGATAATGCACGCCCTTGGCCAGCATCTCGGTATCGCGCACCATGCGGGCGCTGCCGCGGCGGGCGAGCTTCTGGTAGGCCTCGCGGAAATTCTGGACGTTGCTGCCGGAGAGAACGGCGCATCCGAGCATGGCCGGTTCCAGCGGGTTCTGGCCGCCTTCGGCATAGAGCGAGCGGCCGACGAAGACCACTTCGGTGAGCCGGAGATACAGCCCCATCTCGCCGATCGTATCGCCGAGGAAGATATCGACATCGGGCGAGATAACGTCGTTGCGGGTGCGGCGCGCCACTTTCAGGCTCTGGGCGACCAGCATCTGCTCGATCTCGTCGGAGCGCTCGGGATGGCGCGGCACGATGATCGTCAGCTGGTTGTTGCGGTCCTTCAGCGTGCGGTGGACGACGGCTGCGGCATTCTCCTCGCCATCGAAGGTGGAGACGGCGGCCCAGGTTTTGCGATCGCCGATCTGCTGCTTGTAGCGGGCAAAGAGATTGGCGTCATAGGGCGGCGCGTCGGTATCGACCTTCAGGTTGCCCGAGGTCATCACATGCCGGGCGCCGAGATCGCGGAAGCGTTCGGAATCGACATCGGACTGGGCGATGACCAGCGCCAGGTTTTCGAACAGCGCCTCGGCAATCGACGGGCGGCGCTGCCAGCGGGCGAAGGAACGGTCCGACATGCGGGCATTGACGAGGATCTGCGGAATGCGGCGGCGGCCGAGCTCCATCATCGTCGCCGGCCAGATTTCGGACTCGGCGATGATGGCGCAATCGGGCTGCCAGTATTCCAGGAAACGGCTGACGGCCGGCTTCAGATCGAGCGGCACATATTGATGGATCGCATCACTGCCGAGACGATCGGCGGCGACCTTCGCCGAGGTGATCGTTCCCGTCGTCAGGATGACGTGGATATCGCGGCGGCGGATTTCGCGGATCAGCGGAATGACGGCATTGGTTTCGCCTACGCTTGCGGCATGGAACCAGACGAGCGGGCCTTGGGGCCGGTTGGCGCTCGCATAGCCGAAACGTTCCGTCCGGCGCGCGCGCTCTTCCTTGCCCTTGGCAGTGCGGTAGGCGAGATAAGCGCCGACCAAAGGCGTCGCCATGACACCCGCGGTCCTGTAGACGCCCAGCGCGAAACGCGCTCCCGGCGAACTCATGTAAAATGCCTCCGATCAGCAATGATCGACATCAAACCCATTCCCCAATTATTGTTGCGGCCGCAATGGCCGATTAATTTGTTCAGAATGCGTCATTCGACGGCAGCGGGCGTAATACCCGGGCATGAAACGGCGCCGCCGCGAGGGCGGCTACCATGCTGAAAAGCCTATAAAATCAGTTGCTGCCGGCCTTGTCCTGCGGATCGAGCAGGCGGTGCATGTGGACGATGAAGTAACGCATATGTGCGTTGTCAACGGTCGACTGTGCCTTGGCCTTCCACGCGGTCAGCGCGGATGCGTAATCCGGGAAAATGCCAACGATATCGAGATCCTTGAGATCGCGGAACTGAACGTCCGTCAGGCTTTCCAATTCGCCGCCAAAAACGAGGTGCAGGAGCTGCTTCTTACCGCCGGATTCCGTCATTTTCTTCTCTTTCTTTTCTGGTCTCCTCCGCGCTTTCATCTGCGGGATTTTGACGAAAACGTCAACTGCTTCGTATCGAAGCCAGTCCTTCCAGAAACTCGGCCATGCGGGGTGCCGCCGCGCCGCACAGTGCCCCATGGCTGACCTCGGCGCGATTGTAGCGCACGGGCACGCCGTCGAGACCGGTCAGCTCGCCGCCGGCGCGCGCGAGGATGAGGTCGGCGGCGGCGAGATCCCAGTCATGCGAGGTCGGCTTGACGAAGGTGCCTTCTAGGCGGCCATCGGCGACCATGGCGATACGATAGGCGAGCGAGGGCACATGCCGGACGCGCTCGATGCGGCTGCGGAAGGGCGCCGGGAAGGCCTTCAGCAGATCCTCGCCGACGGCAAAGCGGCTGACCGTGTCCGGTCCGCGGGCGGAGACCGAGATCGGCTCGCCATTCTTCAGCGCCGGGCCGCCTTCGACGGCTTCGAACAGTTCGTTGAGCGCCGGGGCGTAGAGAACACCGGCGACCGGGCGGCCGCGATGGACGACGGCGACGCTGACGCACCAGAGAGCCTGGCCGCCGAGGAAGGCGCGGGTGCCGTCGATCGGATCGATGATGAAGACGGTTTCGCTGGCAAGGCGCGCTGCGCTGTCCTCGGTCTCCTCTGAGAGCCAGCCGTAAGTTGGGCGGGCAGCACGCAGGATCTTCTCAAGGGTCTCGTTGGCAGCGAAATCGGCGGCGCTGACCGGCGAGCGGCCTTCGTTCTTCCACCAGACCTCGGGCGACTGATTGAAATAGCCGAGCGCCACTTCACCCGCCTGCTTTGCGGCATCGGCGATCAGCGCGAGATCGCTCTGCCAGCGGGCGTTTACGGCGTCAGTCATCTGTCTTCCAATCTTCAGCGCCCGGCGAGCGTCATGCCCTCGATGGCGAGCGTCGGGGCTGCGACGCCATATTTGCGGTCGATATCGTTTGCGGGGGTGACGCGCATGAACATCTCCTTGAGGTTCGAGGCAATCGTCACCTCGGAGACCGCAAAGGTCAGCTCGCCATTCTCGATCCAGAAGCCGGTGGCGCCGCGGCTGTATTCACCGGTGATCATGTTGACGCCCTGGCCGATCAGCTCGGTCACGTAGAAACCGTTGCCGACGCTGCGGATCAGCTCCTCGGGCGAGATATCGCCGGGTTCGAGCGCCAGGTTGGTGGAAGCCGGCGTCACCGAATTTCCGCCGCGCACGCCGCGGCCGTTGGTTTCCATGCCGATCTCGCGGCCGGTCGACGTCGACAGGAACCAGTGGTTCAGTACGCCGTTCTCGATCATCACCAGCTTCTCGCCCGAGATCCCCTCGCCGTCGAAGGGACGCGAGGCCGGGCCACGGACGATCAGCGGATCGTCGGTGATCGACAGGCCGGATTTGAGGACCTGCTGGCCCATCTTGTCGCGCAGGAAGCTGGTCTTGCGGGCAACCGAGGCGCCGTTGATGGCGCCAGCGATATGGCCGACGAAGCCGCGGGCAATGCGCGGGTCGAAGATGACGGTGACGTCCTTGCCTGTCGGCACCTGGCGCGGGTTGATGCGCTTGACGGTGCGCTCACCGGCGCGGCGGCCGATCTCTTCGGGGGCGTCGAGCTCGTTGTAATAGATGCGGCTGTCGAAATCGTAGTCGCGCTCCATGCCGGTGCCTTCACCGGCGATGACGCTGACCGAGCGGCCGAAGCGCGAGCCCATATAGCTGCCTTCGAAGCCATGCGAGGTGACGAGCACCATGCCGCCCATGCCGCCGGAGGCACCGCCGCCGGAGGAATTGCTGACGCCCTTGACCGCGAGTGCGGCCGCCTCGGTCGCCAGCGCCGCTTCGCGCAGCATGTCCGACGTCACTTCGGTACGGTCGAGCAGCTGCAGATCGGGATAGGACTTGGCGAGGTTCTTCTCGTCGGCCAGGCAGGCGAAGGGATCTTCGGGCGATACCTTGGCCATTGCGACGGCCCGCTCGGCGAGCGCCGTCAGGTCGAAACCGGGATTGGCGGAAACGCTGGCAACCTTCTTGCCGACGAAGACGCGCAGCGAGAAGTCGTCGCTCTCGGAAGACTCCATGCCCTCCACCTTGCCAAGCCGGACGCTGACGGATTGCGACCGCGAGCGGACGACCACCGCGTCTGCGGCATCGGCACCGGCTTTCTTGGCAAGATCGATCAGCTGGCTGGCACGGGAAAGAAGTGTCGAGGAATCAATTTCTGAGGACATGATTTGGCCTTTCCTTCCGGTTCCATTTATTGTGCAGTTCGGAAAGCATCAAGGCCGCGGCCGCCGATTCTTTTTCCCGCCCCATCACCGAACGAGTTTCCGACGCATGTCTGCCCCTAATGCCTTTTTCTCCGAAACGATCCTGCTGCTCGGCGGCGCCGTCGTCGCGGCCCCGATCTTCAAGAAGCTCGGGCTCGGCACCGTGCTTGGCTATCTCGCCGCGGGCGTGGTGATCGGGCCGGTTTTCCACGGCATTACCGATGGCGAGCAGATCCTTGGCGTCGCCGAACTCGGCGTCGTCTTCCTGCTGTTCATCATCGGCCTGGAGCTGAAGCCATCACGCCTCTGGCAGATGCGCCGCGACATTTTCGGCCTCGGTACCGCGCAGGTGCTGCTGACGGGACTGGCGCTGACGGCGCTCGCCTATCTCTCCGGCGTGCTGGAATGGCGTGGCAGCATCGTTGCCGGCTTCGGGCTGGCGCTCTCCTCCACCGCCTTCGCCATGCAGATCCTCGAGGGTACCGGCGAGGTGAATACCAAATACGGGCAGCGCTCGTTCTCGGTGCTCCTGCTGCAGGATCTGGCGATCGTGCCGCTGCTGGCACTGATCACCGTGCTCGGCGGCGGCGGCAGCGAGGGTGGGGATCAGCCGTTCCTCGATTTCGGGATCGCGATCGGCGCGGTCGTGGCGATGATCGTCATGGGGCGCTATCTGCTGACGCCGCTGTTCCAGGTGATTGCGCGCACAGGCGCCCGCGAGGCGATGATTGCAGCCGCCCTTTTCGTCGTCATGGGGTCGGCGACGCTGATGCAGTTTGCGGGTCTCTCCATGGCGATGGGCGCCTTCCTCTCCGGCATCATGCTGGCGGAATCGTCCTACCGGCATGAGCTGGAGGCGGACATCGAACCGTTCCGCGGCGTGCTGCTCGCTATCTTTTTCATCGCCGTCGGGCTCTCGCTGGAGCTCGAGGTGCTGGTCGACAATGCGCTGTTCATCGTCGCCGCCGTGCCTGTGATCATGGCGGTGAAGGCCGCGGTCATCTATGGGCTCTGCCGCGCTTCCGGCTCGCCGCACAATGACGCGATCCGTATCGCCTTCCTGCTGCCGCAGGGTGGCGAATTCGGCTTCGTGCTGTTTACCGCCGCGGCGACCGCGGGCCTGATGCCATCGAGCACAGCCTCGCTGCTGGTCGCCATCGTGACGCTGACGATGGCGCTGACGCCGATCGGCTCGGCGCTTTCGAGACGCCTGTTGACGGGCGACGAGCATGAGGAGTTGGACGAGGATTTCGTCGGCGCCGGTGCCGATGTGCTGATGGTCGGCTTCTCGCGTTTCGGCCAGATCGCCGCGCAGATCCTGCTTGCCGGTGGCCGTGACGTGACGGTCATCGACTTCTCCGCCGACCGTATCCGCCAGGCATCGTCCTTCGGCTTCCGCATCTATTTCGGCGACGGGACGCGCAAGGATGTGCTGCGCTCGGCGGGCATCGACAAGGCGAAGATCGTCGTCGTCTGCACGCAGAAGCGGGAGATCACCGACAAGGTGGTGGAGCTCGTGCAGGCCGATTATCCGCACGCAAAACTCTTCGTGCGCTCCTACGACCGCATCCACTCGATCGCGCTGCGCAACATGAATGTCGATTACGAGCTGCGCGAAACGCTGGAATCCGGTCTGCTCTTCGGCCGCCGGACGCTGGAGGCTCTCGGTGTCGGCGAAGCGGAAGCCTATGAAATCGGCGAGGACATCCGCCGCCGCGACGAGGAGCGGCTGGTGCTGCAGGTCTCCGAAGGGCTGCAGGCTGGGCGCGACATGCTGTTTTCGCATCCCGTCAGGCCGGAGCCGCTGGTCAAGCCGAAGCGCTCGATGGAGATGGACGCGGATCCCTTGGCGGGGCCGGCCGATGTTACTGCCGACGCTTAGCTAAGCTTTCAAACGCGCTTCGAACTGACGGTCGAGCTCGCGCTTCAGGTCGTCCTTGACGCCTGCGGACATGGCGAGCACTTCGCGGGCCTTGAGGAAATCCATGACGCCGGTGCGGCCGACCGTGGGGCGCAGGAAGATGTGCGGCGGCTGGATCTTCAGCTTCAGCGTGATCGCCGTCTGCATCATCAGCTGGCCGGAGCCGAAGATGCTCTCCATGCGGTTCGGGATATGGGTGCCGTCGCCTTCGGGGGCGCCGACGACATCGATGCCGATGACGATATCGGCGACATCCATCAGGCATTCATAGGGAACGGGATTGCTGATGCCGCCGTCGATCATCACGCGGTCGTTCATGCGCACGGGCATGAAGACGGCGGGGATCGAGGAGGACGCGGCAAGTGCCGGGAAGAGCTGGCCGTGATCGATGATGACCTCGCTCTGGCCGTAATAATCGGTGGTGATCACCTGCATGGGCACGAGCAGATCTTCGAAACGATCCGGCAGGTCTGCGGGCAGGAAAGCCTTGAGGATGCGCTCCAGATTGAACTGGCCGATGCGGATGCCCTTGGCGACCGCATCGCGCACCGTCTGCGGGCGCAGGCCCCAGATGCGGCTGACGACCGCGGTCTTGTTGCCGACGGTCATCAGCGCGTGTTCGCGGATCGCCTCGCCGGTCATCCCGGCCGCCATGCCGGCGCCCATGATGGCGCCGATCGACGAGCCCGAGATCGCCACGGGGCGAATGCCGAGCTCATCCAGCGTTTCGATGACATGGATATGGGCGAGACCGCGGGCACCGCCGCCGCCGAAGGCGACCGCGACGGTCGGCATGCCGCTGACGGGCGTCAGGCCATCCGTGGCAGGTATCACGCTCTTCACAATACCTGCCTGCTGCACTGAACGCTCCCGGTGGCTTCGCCCCGCCTAGACCGGCTGATAGCGGAAGAAATGGACCTTGGTGTCGCCAAAGATCCTGTCTTCGATGAACAGATAGGAAGGATCGACCGAAACGGCAACATCGGAGCGTTCTTCGAGAACGGCGATGGCGCCCGGCACCAGCCAGCCGCCCTTGGCGGCCGCTTCCATGGCCTTCTCGCCCAGACCCTTGCCATAGGGCGGGTCGGCGAAAAGCATGTTGAAGGGTTCGAGATTGCCGACCGTGCCGAGGTCCGTGGCATCACGCCGCAGGATGCGCGTGCGGCCGTGCAGGCCGAGCGCGTCGATATTTTCCCAGAGCAGTCCCCTGCCCTCGACGCTGTTTTCGACGAAGAGCGCATGACGGCAGCCGCGCGAGACGGCTTCGAGACCGACGGCGCCGGTACCGGCAAAGAGATCGAGTATCCGGGTGCCATCGACGCATTCCGGATAGGCATGGCTCAGGATGTTGAACAGGCTCTCACGCGTCCGGTCGGCAGTCGGCCGGATGTCGTTGGATTTAGGTACGGCGAGCGACCGTCCGCGAAACTCACCGCCGACGATCCGCACCGCGCGTCATTCCCTTTCCTTTTGGTCCACCACGCGACGGGCCGCCCGAAGGCTTGCCGCCGCCGGGCCGGTCGCCTTTCGGCTTGCCGGAGAAATTCTTTGCGCCACCCGGCTTCGCACCGAAGCTCTTGCCGCGCGGCTTGTCACCCTGGGGGCGGTCACCCTGCGGCTTGTCGCCGAACGGACGATCGCCGCGGGGACGCTCCGAGCGGGCTTCGCCGGAAGCGCTACGGGCGGGACGCGGACGGTCACCGAAGGACCGGGGACGCTCGTCACCCTCTTCGCGCGGACGGCGATCGCCGCGCGGCTTGCCGCCGAAAGGACGGTCGCCACGAGCGGGACGGTCACCGGCAGGACGCTCGCCGCGAGGCGGACGATCACCATAGGGTCTGTCGCTGCGGGCCGGACGGTCGCCGTAAGAGCGCGTACGCTCGCCATCTTCACGGGGCTTTCGGTCGCCACGCGGCTTGTCGCCGAACGGGCGGTCGCCGCGAGCAGGACGGTCACCGCGAGCGGGACGATCACCGCGAGCGGGACGATCACCGGCGGGACGTTCACCGCGTTCGAAGCGCTCACCGCGGGCCGGGCGATCACCACGCGCCGGACGGTCGCCGAAACCACGATCGGGACGGCCGCCGAAGGAGCGCTTGCGGCCGAAGCCTTCGCGGTCATCCTTGCCACCAGCCGGGGTTTCGCTCGAACGGATCCATTCGCCCTCTTCGTCGTGAGCGCGGTTGATCACCGTGCGCGGACGGTCGTTGTCGTAGCTCGATGCCTGCGGCTTGCCGGCATCGGGCCCCTCGCCACGGCGGCGCGCGGTCTTTTCGTTCTTGGCGGCCTTGGCCGCAGCCTTCTCGCCGAGCGGACGGGCGCCGGGCGCCATCCAGACATTGGCGTTGCGGCGGCTTCCGAGCGCCGGGCGCTTCGGACGGTCGTCATCCTTGCGTCCGCCTTCGCGGCCACCGTCACGACGATCATCGCGGCGGTCGTCACGCTTGGTATCGAGGCGGCTCAGCGCGCGCTCGCGCTTGTCCTCGGGCTTCCAGGTGCGCTCGCGGCGTTCCGGCTTGGCGGGCGCCTCTTCCTCTTCTTCTGCAACAGCGGGGCTGTTGTTGTAGAGCGGCGCGTCGAAATTCGCCTTGGCGTCTTCGATCAGGCGCGGGCCGAGCTGATCGCGCAGCGTGCGGCCGCGCACTTCGATCACATGGCCTTCCGGCAGGTCGCCGAGCTGGAACGGACCGTAGGAGATGCGGATCAGGCGGTTGACGTCGAGACCAAGCGCGCCGAGGACGTTCTTGATTTCGCGGTTCTTGCCCTCGCGCAGTCCCATGGTGATCCAGACGTTGGAACCCTGAGTGCGGTCGAGCGTCGCGTCGATCGAGCCATAGAGCACGCCATCGACGGCGATGCCTGCCTTGAGCTTGTCGAGCGCGTCCTGATCGATCTCGCCGTGGGCGCGCACGCGATAGCGGCGCAGCCAGCCGGTCGTCGGCAGCTCGAGCGAACGGGCGAGACCGCCATCGTTCGTCAGCAGCAACAGGCCTTCGGTATTGATATCGAGGCGGCCGATCGACATGACGCGCGGAAGTTCATCCGGCAGATTGTCGAATACGGTGGGGCGCCCTTCCGGATCGGAATTGGTGGTCACCAGGCCAGCCGGCTTGTGATAGAGCCAGAGGCGCGTGCGCTCGATGCCGCGGATCGGCACGCCGTCGACCTCGATCTTGTCCGTCAGCGTGACGTTGACGACGGGCGTTTCGAGCAGCTTGCCGTTCAGCGTGACGCGGCCTTCCATGATCATGCGCTCGATATCGCGGCGCGAGGCAACGCCTGCGCGCGCCATCACCTTGGAAATGCGTTCGGCCTTGGCGTCGCCTTCGGTTGCCGCAGCCTCTGCCTTCGGCGCGGCACTGCGTGCCGGCTTGCCTTCGGTTTTCGGACGCGTATCGCGCGCTGCGGGCTTGCCACCCGGCCGTTTTGGCTTGTCTTTGAATGTCATTTGTTGTTTGCCTGCCTTTTGGGGCTTCTCTATCAGGTCGTGCCCCTGCGGTTAAGTGGGAATTTGCCGGATCGTGAAGACAAATCGGTTTATGGAGATGGCGCTCGAGGAAGCGCGCGCTGCCGGCGAACGCGGCGAGGTGCCGATCGGCGCCGTCGTGGTGCTTGATGGCGCCGTCGTCGGCCGCTCCGGAAACCGCACCCGCGAGCGCAACGACGTCACCGCCCATGCCGAAATTGCGGCAATCCGCATGGCCTGCGAGGAGCTTGGACAGGAGCGCCTGACGGGGGCCGATCTCTATGTTTCGCTGGAGCCCTGCACGATGTGCGCGGCGGCGATCTCCTTTGCCCGCATCCGGCGCCTCTATTACGGCGCCGAGGATCCGAAGGGCGGCGCAGTCGACAACGGCGTGCGCTTCTATGCGCAACCGACCTGCCATCATGCACCGGAGGTCTATTCGGGTTTGAACGAAACGGAGGCTGCGGATATCCTCAGGACGTTCTTTGCCGGAAAACGGGAGACGCCATGAGCCTTGTCATTCTCGCCGTCATGATCGCGATCGGCGGCTTCGCCTATCTGCGCATCGCGCCCGGTACGAGCGCCATTCCAATGCAATGGTCCTTGCGGGGAGAGGTCAACTCGTCGGCGCCGCGGGCGGCCGCTTTCGCCTTCGTGCCGGGTCTTTCGGTCGCCATCTGCGCGATCTTTGCGGCCAGCGGGATGATCGCGCTGTTCGCGATCACCGGCTCAGTTCTTCTGATCTGCCAGATCGTCCACATTCTGCTTGTGCGCCGCTGGGCAGCGGCGCGGCAGATGTAAGCATCCGCTTACTGCAGCAGGTTCCACCACTGCTTGCCGGTGCCGGCAACAGCCGCATCCTTCCTACGCTGCTTCTGCTTCTTGAGTTCGGGCTCGCCGAGATCGTCGAGCTTCGCGGGATCGTCGGTCTCGCGATACGCGGTCGGAGGATCGGATATTGAACGGCGCTCCGTGACGGCGGTCGCGCCTTTCTGTGCAGCACGGGCTTCTTGGTATGCCTTGGCTTGCTCAGCCGCCGTCTTGCGGCCGCCTTCGATACCGTTCTTGGCGAGCGGCGAGACGTAGCGGGACTTGTCTTCGTTGTCGTCTGCTTCCTTGACGAGGCGGGCGCGAGTTTCCTCAGGGGACTCCGGCCACTGCGGATTGTCCTTGCTGGCAATCGTCTGCTGCGGCTCGACCAGGGTTTCCTTGGAAGCCTGTGCGGGCATGACCAGCGTCGGACGCGGCTGATACTTGACGCCCTTGTTCTTCGGCTCCTGCGGAGCGAGCGATACGGACTGACCGATATCGTCACCAAGCTGCGCCATTGCGCTCGTGCCGGTGCCGTAAGTGGGGCTCGTGCAGCCGGTAGCCATCGAGCCTGCCGCCATAACAACCGTGAGGCAGGCGCCTATACGGAACCAACGCGTCGCTAACATGAAAACCCTTCCAGCCATGCCGGTGCAATCATCGCCCAACCGGACATCCGTCCCCTGACGTAAAAATCCGGCCATTTTCAGGCAGCTTTTACCGGATGAACCGCCAAAGAGCAATTCACCCGGCAATTTTCTTCAGGCTTTACAGCCCAAGCTCGCGAAGCGCAGCGGCATCGCGGGCGGAGACATCCGGATACTTCTCATCCGAGCCGACATCCTTGGTGATGCGCCAGGAACGGGCGCACTTGACGCCCTCTGCCAGCTTCGGCTCGACCGAAACGCCCGGAACTTCGGGCAGACGGAAGGCATCGGCAGAACTTTCGCCGCCATCGATCGCGATGTCGGAGGTGATGCAGATTTCCGAAAAATCCAGACCTTCGAGCGCAGCCTTCAGCTCCGCATCGGCGATGTGGACGGCCGGGGCAGCTTCGAGCGACGAACCGATGCGCTTGTCCTTGCGCTCGATTTCGAGGGCGCCGGTGACGACCGAGCGGATGGCGCGGACCTTCTTCCACTTGTCGGCCAGCGCCTCGTTTTTCCAGTCTGCCGGGATTGCCGGGAACTGTTCGAGGTGGACCGAGACGGCCGACGGATTGCGCGACAGCCAGGCCTCTTCCGTCGTGAACGGCAGCATCGGCGCCAGCCATGTCACCATACAATCGAAGATCATGCGGATGACATAGAGTGCCGAACGGCGACGCAGGCTCGACGGCGCGTCGCAATAGAGCGCGTCCTTGCGGATGTCGAAGTAGAAGGCCGAGAGCTCGACATTCGAGAAGTCGATCAGCGCGCGGGCGATCTTCTTGAAATCGAAGGCATCGTAGTTTTCGCGGACGACCTGGTCGAGCTCGGCCAGGCGGTGCAGCATCAGCTGTTCCAGCTCGGGCAGATCGGCGAGCGCGATCTCCTCGCCCTTGTCATGCGCCAGTGTGCCGAGCATCCAGCGGATGGTGTTGCGCAGCTTTCTGTAGGCATCGACATTGGTCTGGATGATGGTCTTGCCGACGCGCAGGTCGTCCGCATAGTCCGAGGTCATGACCCAGAGACGCAGGATATCGGCGCCGGCATCCTTCATGACTTCCTGCGGGGACGTCACGTTGCCCTTCGACTTCGACATCTTCTCGCCCTTCTCGTCCATGGTAAAGCCATGGGTGAGAACGGCGTTGTAGGGCGCGCGGCCGCGGGTAGCAGCGGATTCCAGCAGCGACGAATGGAACCAGCCGCGATGCTGGTCGGAGCCTTCGAGATAGAGATCGGCCGGCCACTTCAGGTCCGGACGGTCTTCCAGCGTGAAGGTGTGGGTCGAGCCCGAGTCGAACCAGACGTCGAGGATATCCATGACCTGCTTCCACTGGGCCGGATCATGCTCATTGCCGAGGAAACGCTCCTTGGCGCCTTCGGCGAACCAGGCATCGGCGCCTTCGGCATCGAAAGCATCGAGGATGCGCTGGTTGACGGCATCGTCCTTCAGCACTTCACCCTGCTCGTCGACGAAGACGCAGATCGGAACGCCCCAGGCGCGCTGACGCGACAGGACCCAATCCGGGCGCTGCTCGATCATCGCGCGCAGGCGGTTCTGGCCGGCGGCCGGAACGAAGCGGGTGTCGTCGATCGCCTTCAAGGCGCGGGTGCGCAGCGTCGTGCCGTCCTTCAGGTCCTTGTCCATATAGACGAACCACTGCGGCGTATTGCGGAAGATGACCGGCTTCTTGGAGCGCCAGGAATGCGGATACTGGTGCTTCAGGCGGCCGCGGGCAAACAGCGCGCTGCGTTCGATCAGCGCTTTGATGACGCGGTCGTTGGCATCGCCCTTCTTACCGTTGTCGTCGATGACGCGGGCGCCTTCGAAGCCGGGCGCATCGGCGGTGTAAAAGCCGCCATCATCGACCGGGAACGGGATCCGGGTATCGATGCCGCGGGCATCGAGCTCGCGGACCGACGAGGTCCAGACGTCAAAGTCCTCGCGGCCGTGGGACGGCGCGGTGTGGACGAAACCGGTACCGGCATCGTCGGTGACGTGGTCGCCATCGAGAAGCGGGACACCGAATTCGTAGCCGCCGCCCTGGCCTTTCAGCGGATGGGCGCAGGTGATGCCTGCGAGATCGGCAGCCGTCACATCCGAGAGGCGCTTGTACTGCAGCTTTGCCTTGGCGAAGGATTCCTCTGCGAGCTTGTCGGCGAAGACGAGCTTTTCGCCCGGCTGCGGTCCGAAATCGTTCTCGGCAGCGGTGACTTCGTAGAGGCCGTAGGAGACGCGCGCCGAATAGGCGATCGCCCGGTTGCCGGGGATCGTCCAGGGCGTGGTCGTCCAGATGACGACGAAGGCGTTATCGAGCGCAGCCGGACCCTTCACGACCGGGAATTTGACCCAGATCGTGTCGCTTTCGTAGTCGTGATATTCGACCTCGGCTTCCGCCAGCGCGGTGCGTTCGACCACCGACCACATGATCGGCTTGGAGCCGCGGTAGAGCTGACCCGACTTGGCGATCTTCAGCAGTTCGCCGGCGATGCGGCTTTCCGCGTGGAAGTTCATCGTCAGGTAGGGGTTTTCGAAATCGCCGATGATGCCGAGGCGTTGGAACTCGCTGCCCTGGATGCCGATCCACTTTTCGGCATAGGCGCGGCATTCGCGGCGGAACTCGATCATTGCGGCCGGCTCGCTCAGGTCAGGCTTGGCCTTGCCCTTGGCGCGGTAGTTCTCTTCCTCGATCTTCCACTCGATCGGCAGGCCGTGGCAGTCCCAGCCCGGAACATAGTTGGAGTCGAAGCCGCGCATCTGGAACGAGCGGGTGATGACGTCCTTGAGGATCTTGTTCAGCGCGTGGCCGATATGGATGTTGCCGTTCGCATAGGGCGGGCCGTCGTGGAGCACGAACTTCTCGCGGCCGGCGGCCGAAGCGCGCAGCTTCTTGTAGAGGTTCATCTGCTGCCACTTGGCAACGATTTCCGGCTCCTTCTGCGGCAGACCGGCGCGCATCGGGAAGTCGGTTTCGGGCAGATAGAGGGTCTTCGAGTAGTCGATCTTTTCGGCTGTGTCGGTCATGTCTGGCAATCGTTTCTGGCGGCCTCAAAGGGCGCAACGGATGTGGAATTGTTGGTGACGGAAGCGCTTGCTCGACAAGCGCCAAAAACCCGGACCTTCCGGCCGCTCAGCGCGCGCGGAAGGCCGGGCCGATAATTCGTATCGCAATCGCCAGCCGGAATTTACTCATCGGGCCGGTTCATAGGCGCTTTTGCGGGGAAAAGGAAGAGGCATTTCACGAACCCGCCCCGTAAGCACCGATCGGAAAGCGGTGGCATTTTCTCTCAACAGATCGTATGATCTGACCATCTGACTAGATGGAGTGCCCGATGGCGCGCAGACAGACATGGAGACTTGAGGAAGCCAAGGCCCGTTTCAGCGAGGTCGTGCGGCTGGCCCAAAGCGAGGGACCGCAGCGAGTGACGGTGCGCGGCCGCGAGAGTGTCGCCATCATCAGAGTCGAGGAGCTCGACAGGCTGACGAAACGTGCACCTGCCCAGCCCTTTGTCGACTTCATGGAAAGCCTCGACCTCGACGGTCTGCCGCTTGATCGGGAGGATGATCGCGGCCGGGACATTCCGCTGTGAGGGGATGGCTTCTGGACATCAACGTCATCGCGGCGCTGATCAACCGGAACGGCGCACCCTCGGTGAAAAGCTGGGCTGCCCAGACTGACGAACAGCGGATGTTCGTCAGCGTCCTGAGTCTGGCGGAATACGACAAGGGCATCGAGAACCTTCCGCCCGATGACGAGAACCGCCACCGCTACATCGTTGCGCGTGACGCCCTGGAGGTTCGTTTCTCCGATCGTGTGCTTTCGATGAGCGACACCGCCGTCCGCCGGTGGGGCGCCATCTCGGGGCGGGTTAAGCGGCAGACAGGGCACGCTCCACCCCTGATCGATACAATGCTTGCCGCAAAGGCGATCGAGCACGAGCTTTATCTGGTGACGCGAAACATAAGAGATGTCGCGCTTTCGGGAGCGGCGGTCTTCGATCCCTGGAACGATGATCCGGAACGCTTTCCGTTAAGCCAGAAATGAAAAGGGCCGCTCGGAGCGGCCCTTTACTTTATCAAGCTCTCACAGCCGCCTTCGCAGGCGTCACCACGTTCACTACGACAGCGACCAGGATATTCGCCACCAGGGCCAGGAGGCCGATGTAGATGGTGAAGGAGGTCTCTCCGAGCGTGATCGGCTGGAGTGGCTTCAGGCCGTTGATCCAGACGAGGAACGTGCCGCCGAAGAAGCCGACGAACCAGCCGGCGAGCAGGCCGGGGGCGCGGAACCAGTTGGTGTAGAGGCCGAAGACCAGCGCCGGGAGCGTCTGCAGGATCCAGATGCCGCCGAGGAGCTGCAGGTCAAGGGCGAACTGCGTCGGCAGGAAGAGGATGACGAGCAGCGCGCCGATCTTGACGACCAGCGAGGTGATCTTGGCGACCTTCGCCTCGCCCGCATCGCTGACCTCTGGATTGACGTAGGCCTTCCAGAAATTGCGGGTGAAGAGGTTGGCGGCGCCGATGCTCATGACGGCCGCCGGGACGAGTGCGCCGATGGCGATCGCCGCGAAGGCAAAGCCCGCGAACCAGCTGGAGAACAGCGTCTCGAACAGCGCCGGGACGACGTCGTTCGGGCTTTCCAGCTGCAGGTTTGCGGCATGGCCCATATAGCCGAGCAGCGCCAGCAGGCCGAGCAGCAGCGTATAGGCCGGCAGCAGCACCGCGTTCTTGCGGATGGTGTTGCCGCTGTTGGAGGCGAAGATGCCGGTCAGCGTGTGCGGATACATGAAGGCCGCGAGCGCCGAACCGAGCGCCAGCGTCGCATAGGCGACATACTGGTTGCCGCCGAGCAGCAGGTTGCCGGAACCCTTCGCCTGGAAGGCAGCATCCGCCGAGGCGAAGACATTGGCATAGCCGCCGAGCTTCGAGGGGATCAACGCCACGGCCGCGATCACCACGACATAGATCATGATGTCCTTGACAAAGGCGATGAGCGCCGGGGCGCGCAGACCCGCCGAATAGGTGTAGAGCGCCAGCACGATGAAGGCGATGGCGAGCGGCAGTTCGCCGTGCAGGCCGAGCGCCTTCAAGACCGCGGTCATGCCGACGAGCTGCAGGGCGATATAGGGCATGGTGGCGATGACGCCGGTTGCGGCGACCGCGAGCTCGAGGCCGCGCGAGCCATACTGGCCGTGAACGACGTCACCCGCCGTTACATAACCGAAGTCCTTGGCGCGCTTCCAGAGAACCGGCATCACCATGAAGACGAAGGGATAGACGACGATCGTGTAGGGCAGCGCGAAGAAGCCGTAGGCGCCGACCGTGTAGACGAGTGCCGGAACGGCGATGACCGTATAGGCGGTGTAGAAATCGCCGCCGACCAGGAACCAGGTGATCCAGGTGCCGAAGGAGCGGCCGCCGAGACCCCATTCGTCGATATGGGCAAGGGTTTCCGGCTTGCGCCAGCGGGCTGCGACAAAGCCCATGACGGTGACGAGGATGAAGAAGAAGATGAAGACGCTGAGCGCCGTACCGTTGATCTCAGTCGTCATTGCGCATGCTCCGATAGGCGATCCAGGTCAGGAAAGCGGTGATCGGCACCCATGCGAGCTGGTACCAGTAGAAGAACGGAAAGCCGAAGAGAGCCGGCTCACGGAAATTGTAGAAGGGCACCCAGAGGAGCCCGATATAGGGAATGACAAGCAGCCAGCAGGCCGCTGTTCCAAACCTTTTATCCATGTTGAGATTGCCTTTCATTGCTGTGGGGGCGCAGCGAATCCGCGTCATATGACAGTTCAGACATATACCCCTCAGGCATCGGGACAAGCGTATTTGCCATGAAACCGCCATTTTTGGCGGAGGGCGGCGACAAGCAAAAATTATCGTGGCACTGTCGAAATGCCGACGGCTCGCACGTCCTTGGAGTGCAGCACGGGTTTTGCCGCGCTGGCATTCCATTCGATCCACAGGGAGTGAAGTGGATATGAGCAGTTCCTATCGTTGGGTCATCGTCGCCGCCGGCGCCCTGATGACATGCGTTGCGCTCGGCGCAATGTTCTCTCTCGCCATCTTTCAGACGCCGATCGCCACCGATACCGGCTGGTCGCATACCGGCATTGCCAGCGCCATGACGCTGAACTTCATCGTCATGGGCGTCGGCGGCTTCATGTGGGGTGCTTTGAGCGACCGCTTCGGGCCCCGCCCCGTCGTGCTGATCGGGGCGCTACTTCTCGGGCTGGCGCTGGTTCTCGCCAGCCGGGCGGGATCGCTGATGCAGTTTCAATTGACCTACGGTGTTCTCGTCGGGATTTCGGCGAGCGCCTTCTTCGCGCCGATGATCGCATCGACGACCGAGTGGTTCGAGGAGAACCGCGGGCTGGCGGTGTCGCTGGTTTCGGCGGGCATGGGCGTTGCGCCGATGACGATCTCGCCGCTCGCCCGGGCGCTGATCTCGGCATACGACTGGCGCACGGCGATGCTGATCATCGGCATCGGCGCCTGGGTCCTGCTGATCCCGGCCGCTTTGCTCGTACGCCGCGCGCCCTCTCCGGCGAGCGACACAGGCACGCTGGAAGCAGCAGGCGGCGAACGCCCGGCGCTCGGCAAGATCTTCCGCTCGCCGCAGTTCCTCGTGCTCGGCGGCACGTTCTTTGCCTGCTGTGCTGCCCATTCCGGGCCGATCTTCCATATGGTGAGCTACGCGACGATCTGCGGCGTGGCGCCGATGGCGGCCGTCAGCATCTATAGCGTCGAGGGCCTTGCCGGTCTCGGCGGGCGTCTGCTCTACGGCAGCCTGGCGGACAAGTTCGGCGTCAAGCCGGTGCTGGTTGCGGGGCTTCTGGTGCAGGCTGCGGCGCTGGCAACCTATCTGGCGGTGAGCGAGCTCGGACAGTTCTACGCGCTCGCGGTGATCTTCGGCAGCGCCTATGGCGGGGTCATGCCGCTCTATGCGGTGCTGGCGCGCGAATATTTCGGGCCGAAAGTGATCGGCACGGTGTTCGGGGCCGCGACGATGCTGTCGAGCATCGGCATGGCCTTCGGCCCGCTGATCGGCGGCTGGATCTTTGATACCTACCAGAACTATTCGTGGCTGTTCATCGGCTCGGCGCTGGTGGGGCTCGGTGCGGCGGCTATCGCGCTCGCGTTTCCGCCGTTGCCGCGTGGGAAGCAGGCGCCGGCGTTGGGTGCTGCCTAGGCCAACCTACAGGGCTAGGCCCCCTCATCCGCCCTTCGGGCACCTTCTCCCCGAGGGGAGAAGGGAAGTGCGGCGCACGGGGCTACACGGCAAAGGTTCAGATAAAGCAGATCAGCCGGTCGAGTTCGCCGAGTGGCTGGACGCCTGAGAGCAGTGCCCTCGCCTCTTCCTCGTCGCGCTTGATCTGGGCGACGAGCGGGTCGAGGCCGTCGAATTTCAGTTCCGGCCGGAGGTATCCGAAGAAGGAGACCGAACAGATCTGGCCGTAGAGATCGCCGCTGAAATCGAAGACGTAGGTTTCCAAGAGCGGCGCACCGTTTTCGGTGACCGTCGGGCGGCGGCCGTAGCTGGCGACCGCATCGTGAAGCGTGCCGTTCTGCAGCCGGAAGCGGACCGCATAGATGCCGGAGGCGAGTTCGGCCTCGGGCGGCAGCTGCATGTTGGCTGTCGGGAAGCCGAGCTGGCGGCCGAGCTTTTCGCCGCCGATGATCTCGGCCTCGACCGTATAATGATAGCCGAGCAGGGCAGCAGCCTCGCTGACATCGCCATCCTTCAGCAGCGCGCGGATGCGGCTCGACGAGACGACATCGGCATTCTCGTCACGGAAGGCATCGATCAGGGTGACGCCGAAGCCGTATTTCTGGCCGGCATCCATCAGGAAGGCAGGTCCGCCTTCGCGGCCTTTGCCGAAATGGAAATCGACACCGGTCACAACCTCGGAGGCGCCGAGCCAATCCTTGAGAATGCCGTGGATGAAATCGTCAGGCGAGCGCTGCGAGAATTCGCGGTCAAAGGGATATTCGATGACGGCGCCGAAGCCGAGGGCTTCGAGGATACGGGCCTTCAAAGGTGCCGGCGTGATGCGGAAAACCGGGGTATCCGGCCGGAAGACCGTGCGCGGATGCGGCTCGAAGGTGAGCACCAGCGCCGGGACGCCGCGTGCCCTGGCGATCTCCAGCGCCCGCGTCAGCACCGACTGATGGCCGCGATGGACGCCGTCGAAATTGCCGATGGCAATGACGCCGCCTCTCAGATGGGATGGCAGCGGTTCGCGGGTTTCATTGCGGTAAAAGACGGTCATCGGCAGGGCTTCTTCTTATGCGAGGCGTGGCATCCACCACTTCGGCGCGGCCTTCTCACGCTCGAGATAGGCGTGCAGGATGGCTTCATCCGTCTCGCCGTTCAGCGTGTATTCCTTCGCGTGGATACCGCCGCTGATATAGAGAAGGTCGAGGCCGTAATCGAGAGCGCCGCGCACATCAGTCGGCATTCCGTCGCCGATCGCGAGGATGCGGCTCTTCGGGAAATCGCCACGCAGCTCCTTCGCGGTCTCGAGCACGGCGTCATAGATCGGCGTATGCGGCTTGCCGGCAATGCGTGTCGCGCCGCCGAGCTGGTTGTAATAGGCGGCCATGGCACCGGCGCAGGGGATCATCTTGTGGCCGCGCTCGACTACCAGATCCGGATTGGCGCAGATCATCGGCACGTCGCGCGACTGAAATTCCTTGAGCATCTCCGTATAATCTTCCGGCACTTCCTTCTCGTCATCGAAGAAGCCGGTGCAGACGACGGACTCTGCTTGCTTGGCATCGACGCGCTCGACGCCGAGGCCTTCGATGATGGCGATGTCGCGCTCGGGGCCGAGCAGGAAGACCTTCTTCGGGCCTTCGGCGATCAGGCCGCGGGTGACGTCACCGGAGGTGATGATGCGATCATAGGCGCCGTCCTGAATGCCGATATGGCGCAGCTGATCGACGACCAGCGGGGCGATGCGCGGGGAATTGGTGATGAGGACGACCGTCAGCCCCTCGCCGCGAGCGGCTTCCAATGCGGCGGCGGCCTTCGGAAAGGGATCGACGCCGTTGTGGAGCACGCCCCAGACATCGCAGAACACCGCGTCATACTGGCTGGTGATTTCCGCAAAACTTCCGATGCGCTTGGCCATTCCGATATCCCGTTTGCTTTTCAGTCAGGCGTGACATTGCAAAGGCCCGGCGGGATGGCAAGGTTTTTTCGGTCTCGCGGTGCAAAAACAGGAGCGCGCCGCTAGAGAAGCAGCTCGACGCCGCGCACGGCGAGACCGGCCACGGCGGCAAAGCCGAGGATGCTGACCATGCCGAGCTTGAAGCGGAAGAGCATGACGCAGGCGGCAACGAAAATCAGAGCAGCGGCGATGTTCAGCGTGCTCCAGACCGGCCAGGCGAGGCTGACGAGCGGAAGGCCGGTGGCGCGCGACAACAGCGCGATATTGCCGACATCGGCAAAGAGCACGTGAAGACCGAACCAGAGCGCCAGATTGAGGATGACGCCGACAACGGCGGCGGTGATCGCCGAGAGTGCTGCCGACAAGATCTTGTTTTGGCGGAGCTTTTCGACGAAGGGTGCACCGGCGAAGATCCAGACGAAACTCGGCACGAAGGTGGCCCATGCCGCGAGGCTGGCGCCGATCACGCCGCCGAACAGCGGATCGATGCCGAACGCATTGCGGAACCCGGCCATGAAGCCGACGAAACAGAGGACGAGGACCAGCGGCCCCGGCGTCGTTTCGGCAAGGGCAAGGCCGTCCAGCATCTCGCCGGGGCGCAGCCAGGCATAATGCTCGACCGCTATCTGCGCGACATAGGAGAGAACGGCATAGGCGCCGCCGAAGGTGACGACGGCCATCTTCGAGAAGAAAACGAAAACGGCGGCAAAGACGTTGGTCTCGCCGCTCAGCGCCTCGGCGATGAGATCGGATGGCGCATGCAATCCGCGAACGATAAGCAGCGGGAACTGCCAGACGAGGACCCAGAAGGCGAGGATCAGGAACGGCCTGGCGATATGGCGGCTGGTCAATCCCGACAGCACCGCCGCCGACGCCGGAGCCTCGACAGGCGCCACACCCTCCGCCTTTCGCCTGCGCCGCTCGACGACGAAGCCGGCGATGCCTGCGGCGAGGACCACGAGCGGGAACGGCAGATTGAGCAGGAAGAGTGCCACGAAAGAGGCGGCCGCCACATAATAATGAAAGCGCGATTTCAGCGCCCGGGCGGCAACCCGCATCAGCGCCTCGATGACAACAGCGAGCACGGCAGCCTTGAGGCCGAAGAACAGCGCCAGCAGCCATTCGGCGTTCTGGAAATAGGCGTAAAGGCCGGAGAGGACGAGGATGACGAGGAAGCCCGGCATGATGAAGAGCAGGCCGGCAGCGATGCCGCCGCGCACGCCATGCATCAGCCAGCCGATATAGGTGGCGAGCTGCTGGGCCTCCGGGCCTGGCAGCAGCATGCAGTAATTCAGGGCGTGCAGGAAACGGTCTTCGGAGATCCAGCGCTTCTCCTCGACAACCGTCTTGTGCATCAGGGCGATCTGGCCGGCGGGGCCGCCGAAGCTGAGGCAGCCGATGCGGGCCCAGATGGCAAATGCCTCGGAAAAGGCGGGCCGCGGCATGGGTTCGGCAACCACGTCAGACAAATCCCCTACCCTCTCTGAAATTCCGGCCCTCTCCACAAATTCGTCGCAAAAATCCGCGAAGGCTTTCCTTGACTCTTTCTGGAGCCATCCCTAAATGCACGGCGTCTAGCACTCCTCACTGGAGAGTGCTAACACTCATCCATGTGGGCCACCCCGGTCCGCGAATGTCATTTGATCGAGGGATTAGACAATGGCAAGCACCAATTTCCGCCCCCTTCACGACCGCGTCGTCGTTCGCCGCGTTGAGTCCGAAGAAAAGACCAAGGGTGGCATCATCATCCCGGACACCGCTAAGGAAAAGCCGCAGGAAGGCGAAATCGTCGCTGTCGGTTCCGGCGCTCGTGACGAGTCCGGCAAGGTCGTCGCTCTCGACGTCAAGGCTGGCGACCGCGTTCTGTTCGGCAAGTGGTCGGGCACCGAAGTCAAGATCAACGGCGAAGACCTTCTCATCATGAAGGAAGCCGACATCATGGGCATCATCGGCTAATCAGCCGGTCATCCCGTCCCGATTATCGCTGACACCCCTTTTCAGGAGTTATCAAAATGGCAGCTAAAGAAGTAAAATTCGGCCGCTCTGCGCGCGAAAAGATGCTGCGCGGCGTCGACATCCTCGCTGACGCAGTGCAGGTCACCCTCGGTCCGAAGGGCCGTAACGTCGTTATCGACAAGTCCTTCGGCGCTCCGCGCATCACCAAGGACGGCGTCTCGGTCGCCAAGGAAATCGAACTTGAAGACAAGTTCGAAAACATGGGCGCCCAGATGGTCCGCGAAGTTGCTTCGAAGACCAACGACATCGCCGGCGACGGCACGACGACGGCAACGGTTCTCGCCCGCGCTATCGTTCGCGAAGGCGCCAAGGCTGTTGCAGCCGGCATGAACCCGATGGACCTGAAGCGCGGTATCGACCTCGCTGTTGCCGAAGTCGTCAAGGATCTCCAGGCCAAGGCCAAGAAGATCAACACTTCGGAAGAAGTTGCCCAGGTCGGCACGATCTCCGCAAACGGCGAAAAGCAGATCGGTCTCGATATTGCTGAAGCCATGCAGAAGGTCGGCAACGAAGGTGTTATCACCGTCGAAGAAGCCAAGACCGCTGAAACCGAACTCGAAGTCGTCGAAGGCATGCAGTTCGACCGCGGCTACCTGAGCCCGTACTTCGTCACCAACCCGGAAAAGATGGTTGCTGACCTCGAAGACGCCTTCATTCTCCTCCACGAGAAGAAGCTCTCGAACCTGCAGTCGATGCTCCCGGTTCTCGAAGCTGTCGTTCAGACCGGCAAACCGCTCCTCATCATCGCTGAAGACGTCGAAGGCGAAGCTCTTGCTACGCTCGTCGTCAACAAGCTGCGCGGCGGCCTCAAGATCGCTGCTGTCAAGGCTCCTGGCTTCGGCGACCGCCGCAAGGCCATGCTGGAAGACATCGCCATCCTGACGGGCGGCACTGTCATCTCCGAAGACCTCGGCATCAAGCTCGAATCCGTTACGCTCGACATGCTCGGCCGTACCAAGAAGGTTTCGATCTCGAAGGAAAACACCACGATCGTCGACGGCGCTGGCGCCAAGTCCGACATCGAAGGCCGCGTTGCCCAGATCAAGGCTCAGATCGAAGAAACCTCTTCCGACTACGACCGCGAAAAGCTGCAGGAACGTCTTGCCAAGCTCGCTGGCGGCGTTGCCGTTATCCGCGTTGGCGGTTCGACGGAAGTCGAAGTCAAGGAAAAGAAGGACCGCATCGACGACGCTCTGAACGCGACGCGCGCTGCTGTTCAGGAAGGCATCGTACCGGGCGGTGGTATCGCTCTGCTGCGCTCTTCCACGAAGATCAAGTCCAAGGGTGAGAACGACGACCAGGAAGCTGGCATCAACATCATCCGCCGCGCTCTGCAGGCTCTGGTTCGCCAGATCGCAGAAAACGCTGGTGACGAAGCTTCGATCGTTGTCGGCAAGGTTCTCGACAAGGATCAGGACAACTACGGCTACAACGCCCAGACGTCCGAATATGGCGACATGATCGCCATGGGCATCGTCGACCCGGTCAAGGTCGTCCGTACGGCTCTGCAGAACGCAGCTTCGGTTGCTTCGCTGCTGATCACCACGGAAGCCATGATCGCCGAGCTGCCGAAGAAGGACGCTCCGGCTGGCATGCCTGGCGGCATGGGCGGCATGGGCGGTATGGACATGATGTAAGACCTTCGGGTCTAACATCTGGGCCAACCGGTTCAGTTACGGAAGGGCGGTCTTCGGGCCGCCCTTTTTGTTTGCGGAGAACCGATTCGGCCTTACCAATTTTCGAGGCCACAGGAATCGAACTGGTAAAACGTTTAAGCGTCTATTTTGTGCGAAAATCGGACGCCGAAGCTTTCGCGAGACTTACCAAGCGGCGTTTTTTGTCATCAGGTGAAATACTCTCAGTGAAATTGGTTTCACCGCTGCAATGTGAAATTTTTGCGAAGCGTAACCGTTTACATCTCACAAAACGGGCAACTTTTTACTTTGATTTCTTCTACCTTTTATAGAAGCATGCAATATATCGCATCCTTCGCGTTGCGGATTACCCCCGAAAAAGCATTTGCCGCCTTTCAAAAACTGCCTATAAATCCGCGCTGCAAATTGCAGTGCATGACGATATTTTTCCGCCCGCCAGCGGAAGACCGTATTTTGCAAATGACGCCGGCTGCAGAGCATTCCGCGCCAGAATTTTGAAAAGAGCATGAGAAGGGTTCCGCATTGGCGGCGCCGTATTTTGCTCACGCCCGGACATGATGACCGGTGTCGCATGAAGATGTTTTCGTCACACCGCACGAGCGCTGCATAGAACTGCGCACGACACGGGGAACCCCATTTGTTCAAGATCGCCAAAGCCAATGTTGCAGCCCCTCTTACGCCTGGCTCCTTTGATCTGACCCATCACAACCAGGAAATGCTCGCGCAGTTTTCCGTCTCTGAAGCGTGGAACGGCGATTTCTCCAGCGGCGTCATCCAGCTTGGCGAATGGAGCTCGATGCTCCATGGTCTCGCCGGCCGGGAATGCGGGCTGCTCAGCCTGATGCGCTGTTACGACGTGAAGGATCGCGCCCATATCCTGGCGCTCTTCGAGCAGGCCGCGACGCTTTCCTCCTCCTTCTGCTTCTCGACGACCATCGTCATGCCGAACGGCTTCCGCCAGCCGCTGTTCTGCATGGGCGAGTCTGCCGGGCTGGAAGAGAAGTACAGCGGCAGCATGGTCGGCGTCTTCATCTTCCCGCGCTTCAAGCTCGACAGCGCCAACCAGATGGCGAGCCGCCAGTAATCGTCACTGCGCAGGCACAGAATTGAAAAAAGGCCGGTCCTGCGACCGGCCTTTGCTGTTTGGCTTACACCGGCTTGACCGGGATGTTCAGCCCCTTGGCACTTGCCGGGCGGGCGATGCAGCGCTCCAGCCAGGCCATCACGGCCGGGAATTTCGCGTATTCCAGCACCTCGCGGCCGCCATAGAAGATGTCGGCGCCACGGATCCACGGGAAGGTGGTGATGTCGGCGATGGTGTATTCATCGCCCATGATCCACTGGCGGCCCTGCAGGCGGCTCTCCAGCACGCTCAGCAGGCGCTTGGCCTCATCGCGGTAGCGCTCCATCGGATAGCTGTTGTTGGCGACCTTATCGGCTGCCGCCTTGTAGAAATGGCCGAACTGCCCAAACATCGGGCCGATGCCGGCCATCTGGAAGAAGACCCACTGGATGGTCTCGTAACGGCCGGCGGCATCGGCAGGGATCAGCTTGCCGGTCTTCTCCGCGAGATAGAGCAGGATGGCGCCGGATTCGAAGAGGCCGATCGGTTTGCCATCCGGACCATTGGGATCGATGATCGAGGGTATGCGGCCATTCGGATTGAGCGAGACGAATTCCGCGGATTTCTGGTCGTTTTGAGCGAAGCCGACATAATGCGGCTCATAGGGCAGACCGAGCTCTTCCAGCGCGATCGAGATCTTCACGCCATTCGGCGTCTGCAGCGAATAGAGCTGGATGACATCCGGGTTCTTTGCCGGCCAGCGCTCGGTGATCGGGAAGCTTGAAAGGTCTGCCATTGAAATCTCCGTGGGGGTTGGTGGCCGACCATAAGAGAGCGACCGCCGGGAAGACAAGCCGCCTTCAAGAGACGATCGTTTCAAAATACTGAACGAACCGTCCCCGTTCGTTTATCTTTCCAGCTGCGACAAAATGCGCGACAAGTGTGGCCAACGAGATCAGCGGATCTCACAGTCATTCAAACGGAGATTACGTCCATGTCGAATACCTCTAGCCTTCTTCTCGTGCTTGCCCGCATCCTGCTGTCGTTCATGTTCATCCTCGCCGGCTTCGGCAAGATCACCGACCCGGCTGGCACTGCCGGCATGATCGCCGGTGCTGGCCTTCCGGCCGCAACCGCTCTGACCTATCTCGCAGGCCTCTTCGAACTGCTGACCGGCCTTGCCGTTCTCGTCGGCTTCCAGGTTCGCATCGTCGGCTGGCTGCTCGCTGCCTTCTGTGTGTTCACCGCCGTCGTCTTCCACCTGCCCTATGCAAGCGGTGCTGAACTCGTGAACATCCTGAACCAGATCATGGTCATGAAGAACTTCACGCTGGCTGGTGCCTACATCCTGCTCGCAACTGTCGGTGCCGGTGCCTACTCGATCGACGCCCGCCGCGGTGTATCGGCTCTCACTGCCTAAGCCGAAGCCCTCCCAAGCATAAAGAAACCCGCCGTCTCGCGACGGCGGGTTTTTTCGTTTCCGGTATCGGAAGAGGATCAGAGTGCGCCGCGGACGGCGGCAACGATCTTCGCCACGACGGGCTCGGCCGCGTGGCTTTCCTTGCGCGCACGCACGAGGCAGGCCTCCGAGCGCAGGATGACGCCGTCGTTGAGGACGCGCAGGTGGTTTGCCCGTAGCGTCGAGCCGGTGGAGGTGATATCGACGATGACATCGGCCGAGCCGGAGGCTGGCGCACCCTCGGTGGCGCCCAGGCTCTCGACGATACGATAGAGCTGGATGCCGTGCTGGCTGGAAAAGAACTGCTGCGTCAGGCGCCAGTATTTGGTGGCGATGGTCAGGCGGCGGCCATGGCGGGCGCGGAAATCGGCGGCGACATCGCCGAGATCGGCCATCGTATCGACATCGAGCCAGATCTCCGGAACGGCGACGACGACATCGGCATGGCCGAAGCCGAGGCGGGCGCAGAATTCGACGCGCTTGTCGGTCTCTGCCAGGCCCTCGCGCACCAGATCCTCGCCGGTGACGCCGAAATCGATCGAGCCGTTGCCGAGTTCGCGGGAGATTTCCGAAGCCGACAGGAAGGCGACCTCGACATCATCCCAGCCTTCGACGCGGCCGCGATAGGAGCGGTCGTTGCCGACGGCAGTGATCTTCATGCCGGCGCGCTCGAAGATCGCCGAGGCATCGTCCTTCATCCGGCCCTTGGATGGCAGTGCGATGGTAACGGTCATGCCGCTGCCCTTTCCGTTTCGATGCGGTCGAGCCAGAGCGAGAAGCCGACGGCCGGGATGCGTTCGCGGGCGCCGAGGAAGTTCAACAGCCTGTCGAAGCGGCCGCCACCGGCGAGAACCGCCGACGAGCCCTCGACGCTGACCTCGAAGACGAGGCCGGTATAGTAATCCAGCGGGCGGCCGAAGGCGGCGCGGTAATCCATCGATGACAGATCGAGACCGGCATTCGAGAGCGCAGCCAGGCGGCTGTCGAAATGCGAGAGCGCGGTGCCGATCTTCAGCCCGGCGGCATCGGCAAAGCCTGCCAGCGCCGAGGATGCATCGGCCAGCGGCACGTTCAGCGACAGGAATTCCTCGAGCACGCGGAAGGCGTCGTCATCGAGCCGGGTTTCGGAGAGCACCAGCTTCTCCTTGAGGCGGCGGGCGATATCGGCGGGCGAACGGCTGGCATTGGTGGAATAGCCGGTCGCTTCCATCGTCTGGTCGATATGGGCGATCAGCGCCTGGTCGTCGCCGGCTGCCACGAGCCTGGCGATCTCATCGTCGAGACCGGTGACGAATTGCGGGCTGACGAGGCTGGCAAGCAGCGCCTCGATCTGCGTCATGTTGCCGAAGGCGTGGATCAGCCGCTTCTGCCAGCCGAGCGGCAGGCCGAGCGCCTGGACGACGGCTTCGAACACCGCCTGGTCGCCGAGAACGGTCGAGAAGGTCTTGCCGGGGATCAACCGCTGCAGGATGGCGACGGCATCGCCGATGGCACGCGCATCGGCGCTCGCCGTATCGGTCTCGCCGAGATCTTCAATCCCCGCCTGATAGAACTCGTTGCCGCCATCACGGCGCTGACGGAAGACTTCACCGAGATAGGAATAGCGCTTCGGCGTGCCGGTCGCGGTCTCGATGTGGCGCAGGCAGACAG
Organism: Rhizobium sp. FG96; assembly: GCF_057808655.1. NCBI lineage: Bacteria > Pseudomonadati > Pseudomonadota > Alphaproteobacteria > Hyphomicrobiales > Rhizobiaceae > Rhizobium > Rhizobium sp. FG96. The sequence goes on from NZ_JBMDIL010000001.1 coordinate 593,534, forward strand.
GAATGGTGAATTCCGGGCGCAGGCAGAGGCTGGCGCCAGTCTCGCTCTCCGTCATGAAGATACGGCGACGGAGGTCCTCGCCGGCGATATCCAGGAAGGGCTCGGCCGGCTGGATGACGGGCGTGTCGATGCGCTCGGTCTTGCGGGTGGCGAACTCGGTGAGGAGATCGGTGGCGAAGTTGGGTAGGTTCGTCAGGGGCATATCGCTGGTGCCTCCGGGGAATACCCCCCTCTGTCCTGCCGGACATCTCCCCCACAAGGGGGGAGATCGAAGGATGCGAGTGCACGCGTCCCTCGCATGCGCAGAGCCGAAGGAGACGTCAGATCGGAAATTGTGGGCCAGAGCCCAGCCGATCTCCCCCCTTGTGGGGGAGGTGCCCGGCAGGGCAGAGGGGGGTCTATCGCCGCCATCTCAGCCCGCTCGCTTCCGGTCTTCCGCCTGAGCCGCCAGGATTTCCTTCACCTTGGCGACGAGGTCGGCTTCCGGGACGGTTTCCTGCGCGACGCGCGCTTCGCGCCAGCTGGCATTGTCCTCGATCTCACCGGAGAGGCGCTTGCCCTCGATCAGGTCCTTGATCTGCACGACGCCCTGCGCCCGCTCGTCACCACCCTGGATGATGGCGACGGGGCAGCCGCGGCGGTCGGCATATTTCAGCTGGCTGCCGAATTTCTTCCAGTTGCCCTGGAACATTTCGGCGCGGATACCGGCGGCGCGCAGCTCCTGCGTCAGGCGCTGGTACCGGCCCATCGCCTCGACGTCACCGTCCATGACGGTGACGAGAACCGGCTCGATGACTTCGCTCTGGCCGAGCTTGCCGAGGTTCTTCAGCGCCGTCATCAGGCGCGAGACGCCGATCGAGAAGCCGGTTGCGGGAACCGGCTGGCCCATGAAGCGGGAGACGAGACCATCATAACGCCCACCGCCGCCGACCGAACCGAAGACGACCTTTTCGCCCTTTTCGTTGGTGACGTCGAAGAGGAGCTCGGCTTCGTAGACCGGGCCGGTGTAATATTCGAGGCCACGGACGACGGAGGGGTCGATCTTGATGCGGGTGCTGTCGTAACCGCCGCTGGTGACAAGGCTGCCGATGAAGTTCAGTTCCTCGACGCCTTCGCCGCCCTTGGACGTGCCGGCCACCAGCTCGGCGAGCTTATCAGCGCTTTCGGCATAGTCCTTGATGCCGACGAAGAAGAGGACCTTGTCGATCTGGCTCTGGTCGAGACCGGCACCCTTGGTGAAGTCGCCGGACTCATCCTTACGGCCGGGGCCGAGCAGCAGGGCGACGCCCTCGGGGCCGAACTTGTCGAGCTTGTCGATGGCGCGCAGTACGTTGAGGCGCTGGGCGGCCTTGTCGTCACCGCCGAGGCCGATCGCTTCGAGCACGCCGTCAAGAACCTTGCGGTTATTGACGCGGATGACGTAATCGCCGCGCTTGATACCGAGGGCTTCGAGCGTATCGGCCATCATCATGCACATTTCGGCATCGGCCTGGACACCCGGCGCGCCGACCGTATCGGCATCGAACTGCATGAACTGGCGGAAGCGGCCGGGGCCGGGCTTCTCGTTGCGGAACACGTAGCCGGCGCGATAGGTGCGGTAGGGCAGCTGGATATCGTTGAAATTCTCGGCGACATGACGGGCGAGCGGCGCCGTCAGGTCGTAGCGCAGGCTCATCCACTGCTCGTCATCGTCCTGAAGCGAGAAAACGCCTTCGTTCGGACGATCGGCGTCCGGCAGGAACTTGCCGAGCGCATCCGTATATTCGAAGAGCGGCGTTTCGACAGGATCGAAACCATAATGCTCATAGACCTCGCGGATCTTCGCGGTCATTTCGTTGACGGCGCGAATATCGTCAGCCGACCGGTCAACGAAGCCACGCGGCAGGCGGGCCTTGAGCTTTTGCGGTTTCTTCTGCTTGTCGTTCATAGGGTTACTGGCCAGATTTTCCAAACTGCTGAATGAAGGGTTCTCTTAGAGGAACGAGCCGGGGGCGGCAAGGGCAACGGCTGGCGAACGGCGCCGCCCGCTGCTATAGATTTGCCGGGAAAAGGAGCCCGGCGATGACCAAGATCATGACCATCGAAATGCCCGATGAAATGCACGCAATCATCGCCGAGCACGCCGCCGAGGCGGAGATGTCTGTCGAGGATTATGTCTTCCAGGTCATCCAGCAATATGTCGAGGACGCGCAGGACCTTGAGGAGGCTGAAGCCGAGCTGGACAGTATCGAAAGCGGGGAATCAGCCGATACCATCGACGATTTCTTGCGGCGGCGCCTCGGCCTGACCGATTAGTCGCTTTCCGCGACGCACGCAGTCTATATTGCCGGGAACGTACCAGTAGAATTCCATGATCGCCGAAATCCTCCAGTATGCCGCCACAGTTCCCGTGACGACCAAGGCCCACCGCGGCTATATCCGCTATTCCGTCAATCTCTGGTCGCGCGCCCGGCGCTGCAGCAGTTCATGGGCGGTGCATGAGGAGAAGAGCCGGGCGGCGATGCTAACGGCGGCTGCCGCTCTTCGGCAGAAGCGGACGGTTGTCGTGCTCGGGTCTGGACTGCTGCGTGACGTGCCGATCGAGGCGCTTGCGAAGACCTTCGATACGGTCGTGCTGGTCGATCTCGTGCATCTCGCCTCTGTGCGGCTGTGGCTGAGGGCGAAGGGCTACCGGAACGTCCGGCTGATCGAGCGTGATCTCTCCGGCTATGACGATTTGCGACAGACGGGCAATGCGGAGCCGCTCGGCTTTCTGCGCGGCGTCCCCTATCTCGATCTGGTGATCTCGGCGAACCTGCTGTCGCAGATCGGCCGCGGAGTGAAGCGGCGTTTCGAGGCGGAGCAAGTTAGCGCAATGCCTGATGATACCGTGCAGCGATTGATCGCCGCGCATATAGAGGGGATGCAGGCCCTGCCCTGCGCCAACTGCCTCGTCACCGATATCTCCTATGCCGTGATCGACCGGACGGGAAAGACGCACGAGACGGCCGACCTGCTGCAAGGCGTCTCGGTGCCGCAGAACATAAAGGCATCCTGGAGCTGGCCGGTGGCGCCGCTCGGCGAGGAAAGCCGCGACTATCAGATCGTCCATCAGGTGATTGCCGACTACTGAGATGCATATTATTCTGGTTGCAATCCAGAATTTATTGTATCACTTTTAATATCGGATATCATTGCGGTGAGGATCGTTTGGGATGAGCCGAAAAGAATCGCAAATCTCGACAAGCACGGGCTGGACTTCGCAGATCTCGATCTGACGTTTTTCCTGTCAGCGATCCTTCGGCCTGCCCGCAGCGGCCGCGTCATGGCGATCGGCAGATTTGCGGATGGTACTCTCGTGGTGATCTTCGCGAGATTGGGTGCGGAAGCCCTGTCGGTGATCTCGATGCGGCCAGCCAAAGTAACGGAAGGCGGCTCCTGAATGACAGCCAAGAAAACTGAATTGCAAACCGAGTTCAAGGAGGGACGCGGATATAGCAAGGACGATTGGGATGCCGTGAGCGACAATCCCGAATGGACCGAGGAAGACTTCAAGAATGCCCGTCCCTTCGCCGAGGTCTTCCCAGAGCTGGCCGAGAGCATTCGCCGGGCGCGAGGCAGGCCTGCAGTCGAGAAGCCGAAGCGGCAGATTTCGCTGCGGCTCGATCCTGACGTAATCGATGCCTTCAAGGCGACCGGCAAGGGCTGGCAGGGGCGGATCAACGAAGTCCTGAGAAAAGCCGCCAAGCTCTGATCCGCCTCTTGGCGAACCAGGCGCCCTCACCTATCTTCGGCTCATGCGTCTCGTTGCGATCATGGCGATGATATTGGGGTGGCTGACGTTCAGCGCGTCCGCCTGGGCGGGCTGTCCGATGTGCGCGTCGATGAGCCAGCCGACCGCTTCCGTCATGCATGACATGCCCGGAATGGGCGCATCCGACCATATGGCGATGGATCATGGGCAGGACGCGGCGAAGGACCCGTGTTCGCCCGGCAATCCCGGCCATATGACGACCTGCTCCTATTGTCTGGTGACACCGGCTGCTGTGGTGATCGCCGATGGCGGAAAGCACGTCTTCGCCTATCCGGCACCGGCTGCCGGCAGGGTGCTTGCCGATCTGCGCCCGGCGCCGCAGGCCCCTCCTCCCCGCCTCGTCTGACACCTCGATTACGCCTGCACGACACCGATCGTGCATTTTCTTTTGTCAGACAGAGGAAGGACCTCGCATGTCTATGAAAATCATCGCTCTTCTTTCCACCCTCGCTTTCGCTGCCCCGGCACTTGCCGAGGACATGCAGATGGATATGAGCAAACCGATGGGCGACCACGGCCCATCCAGCCATGCCTTTGCTGAGGCCAATGCCAAGATGCACAAGGACATGATGGTCAAGATGACCGGCAATGCCGATATCGATTTCGTTCGCGGCATGATCCCCCATCATCAGGGCGCGATCGACATGGCGAAGATCGAGCTCAAATACGGCAAGGATCCCGAGATTCGCAAACTCGCCGAAGCCGTGATCAAGGCTCAGGAAGCGGAAATTGCCGAGATGAACGCATGGTTGAGTAAAAACGCTAATTAATCAATCATGACTGGAGGCGCCGGTGAAAAGCTGGCGCTTCCTCATCTCGGATTGCTCGTATTTCGATACTTGATAAATTAGAACTCTATTTTTGCGTTTTATTTACAACGACTTAGTAATGTTTTGATTACGAAATTCTAATTTATCTAAAATACAAACGGTCTCATCAACTTAGGAAAAGCGATGAGACATCTTCTTTCGAAAGCGCGAATGCTTGCCGGCGAAACCAAGGGCAATGTCGCCATGGTTTTTGCGCTGCTGCTGGTGCCGCTGATTGCAGCGGGCGGCGCGGGGATCGATCTGGCGCGCTATGAGGCGATCCGTGTCGAACTGCAGGATGGTCTCGACCGCGGCGTGTTGGCCGCCGCCTCGCTTTCCCAGAAGGAGAAGCCCGAGGATACGCTCCGCAGTTTCATGAAGAACCTCTCCTATGCGCAGGATGTGACCGTCAACTTCACCGAGACGAAGGGGCTGAATTCGAGGAAGATCAGCGCCAGCGCCGCCTATGTGATGGACACGACCTTCATCCATCTCGTCGGCGTGCGCCAGCTCAGCGTCGCGGCCGTCTCGACGGCGGAGGAAGCCAAGCAGAATATCGAGATGTCGCTGATGCTCGACATGTCGGGCTCGATGAACGGCAACCGCATCAAGAACCTGAAGAAGGCCGCCCAGCAGTTCATCGATCAGGTTCTGACCGACGAGACCAAGGATTACACGACGATCACCATCGTGCCCTATGCCGGCCATGTGAATGTCGGCTCGGCGATCTTCGACAGGCTCGGCGCCAAGCGCGATCACTCCAATTCGTCCTGCATCGAGCTCAGCACGTCGGGCTTCGGCGGCAGCGTGCCGAGTTTCAAGGATGCGGCGCAGGTTCCGCATTTCACGCAATGGAACTATGGGCGCACCGACCTGAAGCCCTGGTGGTGCCCGGTGGAATCGACGGCGATCACCTATTTCTCCAACGATGCCACCTATCTGAAAAACCGCATCACCCAGCTCGAACTGCATGACGGCACCGGCACGCAGAATGCGATGCAATGGGGCTACATGCTGCTGAACCCGGCGGCAAAGACCATCGTCAACGCGGCAGTCGATGCCAAGCTGATGGATGCGAAATTCGCGAACCGTCCGGCGGCCTTCGGCGATCCGGATACGATGAAGGTCATCGTGCTGATGACCGACGGCGCGATCACCGAACAGTACCGGCCAAAGGATTACAGCCGCCCGGTCACCCAGGCGCCTGACAACAAGCAGATCATCAACTCCACCGACACGGCCAAGATGCTCTCCTCGGTCTGCACGGCGGCGAAGTCGAGCGGCATCACCGTCTTCACCATCGGCTTCGAGGTGAGCGGCAATGCAACGACACAGATGACCAACTGCGCCACCAGCCCCGGTCATTACTATCCGGCTTCGGGATCGGGCATCGGCGATGCCTTCAAGTCGATCTCGACATCGATCAAGAAGCTGAGGCTGACGCAATGACCGGCATTCTCAACCGCCTCCGGCGGGACCGCGCCGGGGCTGCGGGTATTGAATTCGCCATCCTCGCACCGATCGTCTTCTCGCTCGTCTTCTCCACATTCGAGGCGGGCTGGATCATGACGCAATCGATCATGCTCGATCGCGCCGTCAGCCGTGGATCGCGGGCGCTGCAGGTGGCCGGCTCGAACTTCACCTATGACGATTTCAAGAAGAAGGTTTGCGACGAGGCGATCATCCTGACGAACTGCATCAAGTCGATCCGCATCGAATTCACGCCGATCAGCAAGTCGACCGACTTTCCGACATCGGAAACCTCCTGTGTCGATCGCAGCGTCAATATCGATCCGGTGACGACCTATACCGGCGGCCAGCGCTCGCAGATCGTCTTTGCCCGCGCCTGCTATGTGGTCGATCCGCTGGTGCCGGGGCTGGGTTACGGGCTGGCGCTGCCCAAAGACAGTACCGGCGGCGTGCGCCTGACCTCACGCTTTGCCTTCGTGAACGAGCCAGGCTGATGATCCGCATTCTGAAAGAGTTTCTGAAAAGCCGCTCGGGCGCCTCGGCGATCGAGTTTTCCTTCGTCGCGCCGGTGATGATCTTCTTCTTCATCGCCAGCGTCGCCGTCTTCGACATGTTCCGCACCTACCAGAACATCGTCGAAGCCAATGGTGTGGTGGCGGATGTGATCTCCAGGCAGACGTCGATCGACGCCACCTTCGTTTCCAACATCTACGGCGTCTTCACCAATCTGCAGCAAAACAGCACCGCGCCGAGCGCGCTCAGGATCTCGAGCATCAAGAAAACTGGTGGGATCTACAAGCTCGACTGGAAAAAGGAGAGCGGCACGGTCAGCCTGCTGAAGGCGCAGGTGCTCGACAGTTCGACGCTGCCGCAAATCACCGATGGCGATTCCGTCATCTATGTCGAGGGCGCCACGACCTACACGATGCTCTCCAGCATCCTCGGCTTCGGCCAGATGACATTCGCCGAGCGCGCCTTCACGCGGCCGCGCTTCATCAGCGCGGTCGCGTTCAACTGAGGCGCCGGGCGGGCCGGCGCCTTGTCTGTTCTCAGGCCTTCGGTTCAAAGGGTTCCGGGCGGCGCGCGGCACCTTGGCGGGCAAGCATCCAGCCAGGATATTCCGGCGCCAAGGCGCTGACGTCATCCAGCTTCTTCATATCGTCGGCATCGAGCTTCAGCTGCGTGGCAGCGAGGTTCTGGTCGAGTTGCTCGATGCGCTTGGCGCCGATGATGACCGACGTGACGAAGGGCTTGGCGAGCACATAGGCGAGCGCCACGGTCGCGACACTCGATCCATGCTTTTCGGCGACTTCGCGCATCACCGCGACGCATTCCCATGCCTTGTCCTTGTCGACGGGCGGGAAGTCGAAATTGGCGCGGCGTCCCTCGCCATTGCCGGGTGCGCCCGGGCCATACTTGCCGGAGAGCAGACCGCCGGCCAGAGGCGACCAGACCATCAGGCCGAGCTTTTCCTCGTTCATCAGCGGCACGATCTCGCGCTCGAGATCACGCCCGGCGATCGAATAGTAAGCCTGGATGGTTTCGAAGCGGGCGAAGCCGCGGCGTTCGGAGACGCCGAGAGCCTTGGCGACGCGCCAGGCCTGCCAGTTGGAGACGCCGACGTAGCGCACCTTGCCCTGGGAAACGAGATCGTCGAAGGCGCGCAGCGTTTCGTCGATCGGCGTCACTGTATCGGTCGCATGGATCTGGTAGAGATCGATATGATCGGTCTGCAGACGCTTCAGGCTGGCTTCGACCGAATCCATGATGTGACCGCGCGAGGCGCCGCGATCATTCGGCTTGTCGCCCATGACGCTGTAGACCTTGGTGGCGATGACCACGTCCTTGCGGGGAACGTTGAGGTTCTTCAACGCCTGCCCGAGAAGCCTTTCGGATTCGCCGAAGGAATAGACGTCGGCCGTGTCGATGAAGTTGACACCGGCTGCCAGCGAGCGCTCGACGATCTTGTCGGCGGCGGCCTGATCGACATCGGCGATGGCGCCCCAGAAGTTGCCATCATGCGCTTCGCCGAAGGTCATCGTGCCCAGGCAGATCTCCGAGACGAAGAGGCCCGTATTTCCAAGCTGATTGTATTTCATGAGGAAATTTCCTTGTGACTGCCACAGGCGGGGGTGCCTGCGGGCTGCGGAATGCAATGTTTTTGATTATTGGCCTGCGGAACAGGCACAGCCGGGGCTGGCTGCTGATGAGGCATGATGTACGTAAGTGCGTGTTTCGGCTTTTCAACGGCATGCGGCAACCTGACCGGCAAAAAACAAAGCCCTTGTCTCGGCGGCCGGCGCCGATAGATTCGCCTTGAGGGAATTGCAGGAGCATCCGATGAGCAAGCACGCGCTGACGACGATCGGCTTCGATGCTGATGACACGCTCTGGCAGAACGAGCAATATTACCGGCTGACCGAAGCGCAGTTCACCGAGCTGCTCTCCGATTTCGCCGAGGGGCCGAAGATATCCGAGCGGCTGCTGGAGGCCGAGAAGCGCAACCTTGCGCATTACGGCTTCGGCATCAAAGGCTTCACGCTGTCGATGATCGAGACGGCAATCGAGATCACCGAGGGCAAGGTGCCGGCGAGCGTGATCGCGCAGATCCTCGATACCGGCCGCGATCTGCTCTCGCATCCGGTCGAGACCATGCCGCATGTGCAGGAAACGCTGGAGATGCTGGCCGGCAACTATCTGCTGGTGCTGATCACCAAGGGCGATCTCTTCGACCAGGAGCGCAAGCTGGCGCAATCGGGGCTCGGGGATTTCTTCGACGCCGTGGAAATCGTCTCCGACAAAACGGCGGTCACCTACCGGCGGATCTTTTCCAAGGTCGGCGATGGGCCGGAGCGGGCGATGATGGTCGGCAATTCGCTGAAATCGGATATCGTGCCGGCGATTGCCGCCGGCAGCTACGGCGTCTTCGTGCCGCACGAGCTCACCTGGGTGCTGGAGCATATTGACGAGCCATCCGATGCACCCCGTTTCCGCAAGATCCCGCATCTCGGCGAGTTGCGGGACCTGCTGGATGGGCTCGGCTAAGCCTTACTCTTCTTCGCCCGCGTCGGATTTCGGCGGGAACAGCGTCGGACGCTGCGGCGTCTCCGGCTTTGCGGCGGGCGGCGCCGTGCCCGGAGCCTGCGGCTCGATCATCAGCGTATAGGGGGCGCCGAGACCGCGGCGCGGCGAGACCTTGGAATAATAGGGCCTGAGCAGCCAGGTCGTATCGTCCTTGACGACGGTATCGAGCGCCGATCCATCCTCATCCGTGCCGAAGAAGGCCTCGTCATCGGCTTTCGACAGATCGAAGATGGCGAGAAAGGCGAATTGGCTGCGGGTCTCGAAGCTGATCTTCACGTGCTGGCCGGCCTTGACCGGCAGCGTGAAGACGTGGCTGTTGCCGAACTTCGTCCAGCCCTTGATCTGCATGGTCACGGCGGGGAACTGAAGCTTTTCCAGCTTCTCGCCGGGATCGAGCTGCGGCGCCTGCGCCAGGGCAGGCGCTGCGGCAAAGGCGATCAGAACGGCTGTCGCAAGCAATTTCCTCATGGACGTACCAGTGCTTTCCGCATGGATTCAACTTCGGAGCGGCAGAAGCAGCCCTCGACGTGATCATTAACAAGACCCATGGCCTGCATGAAGGCATAAACTGTCGTCGGGCCGACAAAGGTCCAGCCGCGCTTCTTCAAATCCTTGGAGATACGCACCGAAACCGGCGTCGTCGGATTGGCGGCGATATAGGCGCGGTTGACTGCGCCGGGGCGGTCGGCAGCACCCGGCTCGAAGCTCCAGAAATAGCGGGCGAGCGAGCCGAATTCCTTTTTGAGCTCGATGGCGCGTTTCGCATTGTTGATCGTTGAGACGATCTTGCCGCGATGGCGGATGATGCCGGCATCGGCGACGCAGCGCTCGATATCCGCATCGTCGAACAGCGCGACCTTTTCGAAATCGAAGCCGGCGAAGGCAGCGCGAAAATTCTCGCGCTTGCGCAGGATCGTCAGCCAGGACAGACCGGACTGGAAACCTTCGAGGCAGATCTTTTCGAAGAGGCGGATATCATCGGTGACGGGCCGCCCCCACTCCTCGTCGTGGTAGCGCATGTAGTCGGGAAGGTTGGCATGCCAGTGGCACCGGCTCTTTCCGTCATCGCCGGTAATCGTGCCCGTATCGCTCATGCTTCCCCACTGATTTTACGCTTCAATTGCGGCTTTACCATTTAGAAACCCCGTTTCCAAACCGGATAGTAACCCTGACGAAAAGTTTATCCGGTGCTTCGCAGTTTAATGAATCGATCTTTACCATTCGCTGGCCTGAGCGGTGGCAGCATCCCGGCAGGCGGAAATGCCCGCCCCAGCATTTTCGGTCATTTGTAGAGAGTTCCGTCCGATGATGAAATCCGTTTTGATTACAGCCGGCCTGATCGGCCTGCTGACCTCGCCCGCGCTTGGCGACGACCGCTATGCGAGCCGCCCGCCCGTCGTTCTCAGCCCCGACCTGACGGCGCCCTGGATCAACCAGCTCGGCGGCCCCAACGTGCGCCCGGTCGTCTATCAGCGCCCGGTCATCCGCCAGCAGCCGCGCGGGCTGTTCCAGTATCAGCCGCGCGTGATGCGCCAGGCTCCGGCCACCGTGCAGCAGGCTGCCGTCGTGCGCCCGGATGGAATTCCGGTGATCCGCGAGCGGTTCGACCCGCAGTTCCTGCCGCAGATGGTCGACTACGACACCAAGGAACGGCCGGGTACGATCGTCATCGATACCAACAACCGCTTCCTCTACCTCGTCATGGCAAACGGCAAGGCGCGCCGCTACGGCGTGGGCGTCGGCAAGCCCGGCTTCGAATGGGCCGGCGAGCACAAGATCACCCGCAAGGCCGAGTGGCCGGACTGGACGCCGCCTTCCGAAATGGTCAGCCGCGAAGCCGCCAAGGGCCATTACCTGCCCGCCCGCATGGATGGCGGCCCGGAAAATCCGCTCGGCGCCCGCGCCATGTATCTCGGCTCGACGCTTTACCGCATCCACGGCACCAATGCGCCCTGGACGATCGGCAGCGCCGTCTCCTCCGGCTGCATCCGGATGCGCAACGAGGACGTGACTGACCTTTACGAGCGCGTCAACGTCGGCACCCGCGTCATTGTGATCTGAAGCCCGCAAGGCTGCGGCGGGCCGTTGCAAGAACGGCGCGCCGCAGCACAAAAAACCGGCGCAAACCCCTCTCAAGCTTGAAATCCAGGGCAAATTGGCTAGCTTGGCCGTGATCCTGAATAGAGGGGAATAGAGAATGAAGCATATTGTCCGGCTTGCGGCTGCCTGTGCGATCGCATTCGCCAGCACGTTGAGCCTTGCCCATGCCGAGCCTCAGCTGACCGCAACCGACGCCGTGCGCGGCGTCAAGCAGGTTAAGACGGTCAAGCCGCAGTTCAAGAAGCGCGTCGTACGCCTCGTCACCGATGAAGCCCCCGGCACCGTCATCGTCGATACGACGAACAAGTATCTTTACCTCGTCGAAGGCAACAACCGCGCCACCCGCTACGGCATCGGCGTCGGCCGCGAAGGCTTCGGCTGGTCCGGCGTCGTGAAGGTCGGCCGCAAGGCTGAATGGCCGGGCTGGACCCCGCCTCCGGAGATGCGCGCTCGCGAAGCCAAGGCCGGCCACAAGCTGCCCGCCTTCCAGCCCGGCGGCCCGGACAATCCGCTCGGCGCCCGCGCCATGTATCTCTACCAGGGCGGCCGCGACACGGCTTTCCGCATCCACGGCACCAACCAGCCCTGGACGATCGGCCTGAACCTGTCTTCCGGCTGCATCCGCATGGTCAATAACGACGTGCAGGATCTTTACGAGCGCGTGCCCGTCGGCACCAAGGTCATCGTCGTCGGCCCCGGCAACAAGCAGGGCAACGTCGCCTTCCAGGACCGCGGCATCGACGTGCTCAGGACGCTGTTTGGCGGTTGAGATTTGTTAGGTCGATGGAATTGAAGAGGGCGCTTTCGGGGCGCCCTTTTTGTTTCGTTGGTGCTGCGGCGTGGAGCCCCCTCACCCTACCCTCTCCCCGAGGGGAGAGGGGATGTTTGCGCCAGAGGTTGCCGGAGTTCCCTTCTCCCCAGCGGGGAGAAGGTGCCTGAAGGGCGGATGAGGGGGCCGCTTGCGCAGACGCCCCAGAAATCTCACACCACACCACAACTGCAATAAGCCTGTTACACAACGCGGGATAGATGGGCGGCATTGCCATCCGGGGATCCCTCATGCATCGCGCCTTCCTGCCAGCCTTGGGGCTTGCCGCCCTTGCCTGTCTCGCCTCGCCTGCCCTTGCCGAAGACCTGCAGTTTTCCGTTTATGGCGGTTACCAGACGGCGCCGCATAGCGGGGTCGATGTCTCCGACGGGACGCATTTTACCGCGGGGTGGGAGGGCAAGTCCTTTGCTTGGCCGCCTTACTACGGCGCGCGCGTGACATGGTGGCTGGAGGATCTCGGGCATCCCAATCTCGGCCTGTCGATCGACTATACCCATGACAAGGTCTATGCCGACAGCAAGACGCTTGCGACTTCGGGCTGGTCGCATTTCGAGTTCACCGACGGGCTGAACCTCGTGACCGCCAATGCGCTCTACCGCTTTCCGCAGGATGGTGGGCGCTGGACGCCCTATCTCGGCGCCGGTGTCGGCGTCAACATTCCGCATGTCGAGGTGACCAGGCCATCCGGCAAGACCTTCGGCTACGAATTCGGCGGCGTGACGCTGCAGGCGCAGGCCGGTGTCGATTTCCGCATCACCGAGCGCTGGTCGACCTTTGTCGAATACAAGGGCACCTATTCGAAGGTGGATGTGCCGATCGACAGCGGCGACCGGCTGAAGACCGATATCTTCACCAATGCCGTCAATCTCGGCGTTTCATTTCACTGGTAGGAAGCGGCTCACTTGGAGCCGCAGCTGACCTTGCCGCTGGCGGTGAAGGGCTTGGCCCCGCCCGTCACGGTCATGCCGTAGGTGCCGCTGAAGGCCTTGCCCTTGGCTTCGGCCATGACCACCATGTTGAGCGCCTGGCCCGAGGTGTCGTCGCCGTTGTCGTCGTAGATTTCCATGCGCAGCTCGCCGCCGCTCGACCAGCGGTTGGTCAGGCGGCTGGAATCGAAGACGCGCTTCTTGAACTGGTCGGGAACCGAGGCATCCTTGATCATCAGGCCGCCGCGGAAATGGTTCAGCACATGGCCGCCGTCATCCTTGAAGCCGATCTCCACGGTGAAGCGGGCGGCGGCATCATCGGCGGAACAGAAGTAACGGCTATCGGCATGCGCAGTGCCTGCGGCACCGAAAAAGACAGAAAGCAAAACAAGTGTACGCCGCATAGCGCTCAATCCTGTGACCGGCCGACAACCGGCCGAATTCAGGCTATATGCAAATCTATTAATTTTTGAGGTACAGAACCACCGTAAGCCCAATCGAGCAATTCTACGGTATGGACAATTGGAATTGCCGTGCCTGAGGCGATCTGGGTGATGCAGCCGATATTGCCGGTTGCGATCACATCCGCCTTTGTCGCCTCGATATTCTTCACCTTACGGGCCTTCAGCGCCGCCGAGATATCCGGCTGCATGATGTTATAGGTGCCGGCCGAACCGCAGCAGAGGTGGCCTTCCGCTGGGTCGCGCACCGTGAAACCCGCCGCCTTCAGGAGCTGCTTTGGCGCCATGGTGATCTTCTGGCCATGCTGCATCGAGCAGGCTGAATGATAGGCGACGGTGATGCCCTTCGGCATATGCGAGGGGAGATCGAGGGTCGCCAGATATTCGGTGACGTCCTTCGCCAGGCCCGAGATGATTGCCGCCTTCTCGGCATAGGCGGGGTCGAGGCGGAGCATGTGGCCGTAGTCCTTGATCGTCGTGCCACAGCCGGAGGCGGTGATGATGATCGCATCGAGCCCGCCCTTTTCGATCTCGCGCATCCAGACATCGACATTGGCCCGGGCGCTGGCGAGCGCCTGTTCCTCGCGGCCCATATGATGCACCAGTGAACCGCAGCAGACCTCGCCTGATGGTGCCACGACCTCGACGCCGAGGCGGGTGAGCAGCCGGATCGTCGCCTCGTTGATGCCGGGGTCGAGGACGGGCTGGGCGCAGCCGGTGAGGATCGCGACACGCGCCTGTTTCTTGCCTTCAGCGGGATGGTTGCCGGGGCGGGAGTAGACGGAGGGTGCCGGGACCGAGCGCGGAGCGAGCGCCAGCATCGCCGCGAAGGGCTTGAGCGCCGGTGCACTCATCAGGCCGCGGAACGGGCGGCCGAGGCGGGCGAGCTGCAGCGCCATGCGGAAGCGGCCGGGATAGGGAAGCACGGCGGCGAGAATGGCGCGCGTCAGCCGGTTCATGAACGGGCGCTTGTAGGTCTTCTCGATATGGGCGCGGGCGTGATCGACCAGATGCATGTAATCCACGCCGGAGGGACAGGTGGTGACGCAGGCAAGGCAGGAGAGACAGCGGTCGATATGGGTGACCACCTCCGCATCGGCCGGGCGGCCGTTTTCCAGCATGTCCTTGATCAGATAGATGCGCCCGCGCGGGCTGTCGAGCTCGTTGCCGAGCGTCACGTAGGTCGGACAGGTGGCAGTGCAGAAGCCGCAATGCACGCATTTGCGCAGGATCTTCTCGGATTCGGCGACATGGGGATCGGTCAGTTGCTCGGCGGTGAAATTGGTTTGCATCAGTCGTGTCCCGTCGAGGCCTGGTGGGTGGGGTTACCCCCCTCTGCCCTGCCGGGCATCTCCCCCACAAGGGGGGAGATTGGCTGGGCGCACCCTGCGGCGGGTGATTGATCGGGCGAGCGCATGCCACTTGCCGATCTCCCCCCTTGTGGGGGAGATGTCCGGCAGGACAGAGGGGGGTAACCCACAGACGCGAAGCCAGCCATCACCACCCCATCTTCCCCGGATTGAATATCCCGGCCGGATCGAACTTTTCCTTCACCCGCGCCGACAACATCGCAACCGCTTCCGGTTGCGGCTGAAAGGCGGCGACATCGGCCCGCATCGCCTCCGAAGCACGGATCAGCGTCGCGTGGCCGCCGCCGAGCGCCTTGATGAAGCGGCGCAGCAGGCTGGCTTCGGGATCGGCTTCCATGCGCATCCAGATGAGACCGCCCTGCCAGTCGTAATAGGCATCGACCCCGGCTTCGAGGCGGAGTGCGGCAACCAGCTGGTGCCCGGCGGAGGGAGCGACTGAGACGCGCCAGACGGGGCGCATGGTGCCATCGGCATAGGGGTAGACATCGCGGATTTCGCGCCAGAGGGTGCGGCTCATCTCCTCACCGATCCGGGCGACTGGGCCGAAGGCGGACATGGCCTTGGCAAGTTTTTCGGCGCGCGCCTCGACGGAGCCCGGCAGGCCTTCGAGACGGAGGACCGTCGCCTCGCCTTCCGGCAGCTTGCCGCCCGCGAAACGCCAGGTGACCGTCATCGGCAGGTGCGCTGCGCCGGAGACCTCGACCGGCTGTGCCATTGCGGCGGCCATGGCGTTGGCCGCCTCGGCATCGTTGAGGCCGGAGATGACGATCGTCTCCTCCGCCTTCGGGCGCGGGGGGACGCGGAAAGTGACTTCGGTGAGGAAGCCGAGCGTGCCGTGCGAACCCGCCAGCAGCTTCACCAGATCGAGGCCGGTGACATTCTTCATGACGCGACCGCCATTCCTGACGATCTCGCCACGGCCGTTGACGAAGCGAATGCCGAGCAGGCTGTCGCGCGCCGCACCCGAGATGAAACGGCGGGGGCCAGAGACATTGGCGGCAAAGACGCCGCCGATCGTCGGCTCGCCCGAGGTGCCCATGACGCCGCGGTGGTCCATCGGCTCGAAGGCCATCATCTGGCCATTGGCGGCAAGGGCGGCTTCGATTTCGGCAACCGGTGTACCGGCGCGCGCCGTCATGACCATCTCGCCGGGATTATAGGCGACGATGCCGGAAAGGCGTGTGGAGCGGAGCGTGTCTTCGGCCTCGACCCTGTTGCCGAAACCAGCGCGCGTGCCGCCGCCCGATATGGCGAGTGGCCGGCCTGCGGCGTCGTGTTCGCGGATCAGCGCTGCGGCTTCATCTTCGCTTTCGGGAAAGAATGCGCTCATGCGGCCGGCCGTCCATCGAGCGGGAAGACTTTCGACGGGTTGAGGATCCAGCCGGGATCGAAGGCGGCGCGCGCGGACATCTGCTGTACCAGATCGGTCTCGGAATATTGATGGCGCATCAGGTCTCGCTTCTCGATGCCGACGCCGTGCTCGCCGGTCAGGCAGCCGCCAGCATCGACGCAGAGCTTGAGGATGTCGTTGCCTGCCGCCTCGGCGCGGGCAGCATCTTCCGGGTCGTTGGCATTGAAGAGGATCAGCGGATGCATGTTGCCATCGCCGGCATGGAAGACGTTGGCGACGCGCAGGCCGTAGTGATCGACGATCTCCGAGGTCTTCTTCAGCACGTAAGACAGCTGGCTGAGCGGCACGGTGCCATCCATGCAGATGTAATCGGCGATGCGGCCGGTGGCGCCGAAGGCCGACTTGCGGCCTTTCCAGATGAGCGCAGCTTCCGTTGCCGACTGGCATTCGCGCACCGTCTTGACCCGATGCTTGCGGGCGATCTCGACGATGCTCTTCAGCATGTCGTCCATCTCGGCTTCCGAACCCTCAACTTCGACGATCAGCAAGGCGCCGACATCCAGCGGATAACCGGCATGGGCGAAGGCTTCACAAATCTCGATCGCCGGCTTGTCCATGAACTCGATGGCGACGGGGATGATGCCGGATGCGATGACATCGGCAACGCAGGAACCGGCATCCTCAGACGTATCGAAGCCGAAGAGCACGGGGCGGGCGCCCTCCGGCTTGGCGATCAGGCGGACGGTCGCTTCGGTGACGATGCCGAGCTGGCCCTCGTGACCGCAGACGAGGCCGAGCAGGTCATAGCCGCCGGCATCCAGCGCCTTGCCGCCGAGCTCGATCACCGTTCCGTCGGTCAGCACCATCCTGACGCCGAGCAGGTTGTTGGTCGTCACGCCATATTTCAGACAGTGGGCGCCGCCGGAATTCATGCCGATATTGCCGCCGATGGTGCAGGCGAGCTGCGAGCTCGGATCAGGCGCATAGAAGAAACCGTCCGCAGAGACGGATTCAGAGATATTGAGATTGGTCACACCCGCCTGGACGACGGCGACGCGATTGGCGAGGTCGATCTCGAGGATGCTGTTCATCTTCGAGAGGCCAATCACGACGGCATCTTCCTGCGGAATGGCGCCGCCCGAGAGCGACGTACCGGCGCCGCGCGGCACGACGGGGATGCCGTAGCGATGGCAGTATTTCATTACGGCGGCGACCTCGGCGGTCGACCGCGGCAAGGCGACTGCGAGCGGCAGGCGGCGGTAGGAGACGAAGGCGTCGGTCTCGAATGGCACCAGTTCGCGCGCCTCATGCACCAGGCATTCCGGCGGCAAGAGATCGATCAGGTCGCCGACGATCTGACTGCGGCGGGCGAGCACGTCGGCGCGCGGAGCAAGAAACGAAATGGCGTCGGACATGGCGCGCTTCCTCCCGATATGGCGGCGGGACCAGCCTGTCCTCCATGGCAGCCGGTTTAGCCCGGCTTAGCACTTTCCCGAAACCGGCGCAAATGCTAAGCACTTATGTCAAAAGGGGAAATAGTGCCGCACAATGACCAATCTGGGTGATCTCGAGATTTTTGCCAAGGTGGTTTCGACCGGCAGCATGTCGCTGGCCGGACGGGCGCTCGGCTTTTCCCCCGCCGTCGTTTCCAAGCGCATCAAGCGGCTGGAAGACCGGCTCGGCACGCGCCTGCTGCAGCGCACGACGCGGCAGATTTCGCTGACTGAGGCGGGCCAAGGTTTCTACGACCGGGTGCTCGGCATTCTCGCCGGGCTGGAGGAGGCGGAATACTATATATCCGGGCGCTCGGCGCAGATGCATGGCACGCTGAAAATCTCGGCGCCGACCTCTTTCGGGCGCATGCATATCGCTCCGCATCTCAAGCGCTTCATGGAGGCGCATCCGGAGCTGGCGATCAATCTGGTGCTGACGGACGAGTTCAGCGACATCGTCGGTGCCGGTTTCGATCTGGCGATCCGCATTGCCGAACTGACCGATTCCAGCCTTGTCGCCCGGCGGCTGGCGCCGGTGCGGCGTCTGCTCTGCGCCTCCCCTTCCTATCTCGACAGCCATGGCATGCCCACTGGCATCGAGGACCTCCGGAACCATCGCTGCCTGCCTGCGCACAACAATGACGTCTGGCGGCTAGAAGGCCCCGACGGCGCGATGACACTGCGGCCGGAGGGGATGCTGATCACCAATTCCAGCGAGGTGATCCGCGAGACGGTGATATCAGGGCTCGGCATCGCGCTTCGCTCGACCTGGGATATCGGCGAGGAGCTGAAGAGCGGCAAGCTGGTGCAGGTGCTGCCTGAATATGAGGGCTCACGCAGCGTCGCGCTCTCGGCAGTCTATCCGAGCCGCCAGTTCCTGCCGGCCAAGGTGCGGCTGTTCATCGATTATCTGGCGGAGCTTTATGGGCCGGTTCCCTATTGGGAGCTTTAGCCCTTCCGCCGAACCCCGTAGACCATTCTCTGGAGCCTCGACATGACTGCTTCGCCTTCCTTTCTCGGCCTTCCCGATCGGCTCGATGACGGGCGCGCACCGCGCATGGTGATCTTTGGCGCCGGTCACGGCACCACCTATCCTGGGAAGGACAGCAGCGGCTATGCCGGTGCGGCAAACGCCATCCGCGCCGCAAGCCAGGAGGACGCTGCGCTTATCGAGCATTGGGATTTCGATCTCGGCGGACCGCTCTTCAACGAAGGCCCCGTCTGCTGCATCGATGCCGGCGATCTGCCGACGGTGATGCATGACAATGCCGGGAACCGGGCACTGATCGAGGCGAAGACACGCGACATCCTGGCGGGCGGGTCCGTGCCGATCCTGCTCGGCGGCGACGATTCCGTGCCGATTCCGTTTTTCGCCGGTTTTGCCGATCGCGGGCCGGTCTGGATCCTGCAGATCGACGCGCATATCGACTGGCGCGATGAACTGTACGGAGAGCGTTACGGCTATTCCAACCCGATGCGCCGGGCGAGCGAGATGAGCCACATCGCCGGGATGGTGCAGGTCGGCATGCGTGGCGTCGGCAGCGCCCGTATCTCGGAGATCGAGGCGGCGCGCTCCTATGGCAGCCATCTCGTGACGGCGCGCGAGGTTCATGCCCAGGGCGTCGAGGCAGCACTACGGCATATTCCGGAGGGCGCGCAAGTGGTGATCACGCTCGATTGCGACGGGCTCGATCCCGGCATCATGCCGGGCGTCGCCGCCCGCACGCCGGGCGGCCTCAGCTACACACAGGTGATCGACCTGATTGCAGGCGCCGGCCGCCGTGGCCGGATCGCCGGCTTCGATCTCGTCGAGCTCTATCCGCCCGCCGATATCGACGGCATCTCGGCCCTGACGGCTGCTCGTCTCCTCGTCAACGCGATCGGGACGATCGTCCGGCAGGGCTGAGTTTCCGGTTACCGCGCCAGGTCGAGATAGGCGCTTGCGACCATGGCGTCGATATCCGCGGGCACCGGCACGATGCAGGATTCGGCGCCGACGCCGCGCTTGGCAACGCGCTCCAGGCAGCGGGCCTGCAGGGTGAAGCCGAGATCCATGGATTCGACGGAATTGCCGAGCGGGCGCGGGCCGGCGAGGTTCGCCATGTGGCCGCCGCCGAGGATATGGATCGAGCGGCCATCCTTCAGATGCAGCGTCTCCATGACATCGGCGGCATAGCGATCGATCGAGACGACATCGGGATGCGCACGGAAGCCTGCAACGTCGATCTCCAGCGGGAAGTGGCCGCCATTCATGAGGATCGCGCCGTCCTTGATCAGCGGCAGATCGGCGGCGGTGACAATCCCAGGGAAGCCGGTGACCGTGACGATGACGTCTGCGGCGCGGATCGCGTCTGCGCGCAGCGGCGTCACGAAGCCGTCGAGATGGGCTTCGAGCGCCGTGACCGGATCGATATCGACGACGCTGACGGTCGAGAAGGCGTTGCGGAAGCTTGCTGCCGTGCCCTTGCCGCAAGCGCCGTAGCCGAAAACGGTGACGCGCTTGCCATTGGTGGAGCGGTTGGTGAAGCGCATGTAGCTTTCGAACAGGCTCTGGCCGACGGCATGCTTGTTTTCGGCGAACTGCTTGATCGGACTGTCGTTGATGACAAGGATCGGCATGTTCAGTCTGTCGCGCATCGGCAGCAGGCGGGTGCGGCCCGAGGTCGTTTCCTCGGTGCCGCCGAGGAGATTGGCATAGGGACGTTCGGCCGCGATGGCGAAGAGGTCGCCGCCATTGTCGAGCAGCAGGTCGGGCTTGGCATCGACAACGGCTTCGAGGCTGCGGTGATGCTCGGCGGGATCGGTGGTCTGCGTTGCGAAGACGGTGATGCCCTGAGAGCGGAGATAGTCGACCGTCGATGGCTGGGTGCTGTTCAGATTTCCGGTGCAGACGAGCTTTGCGCCGCCGGCACGCAGCGTCGTCAGGAGCGCCACCGTCTTCGGCTCCAGGTGGATACCGGTGCCGATCGTCAGTCCTTGAAAGGGACGGGTGCGCTCGAATTCGGCGGCGGTTGCCTTCAGCAGGCGGCAGCTGTTTCCGATCCAGTCGATGCGGGTGGCGGTGTTTTCCATGATGGTCTCCTGTCGCGATAGGCCGTCATAACGCCCATGAAGACCGCGCGGCATGGATATTCCACTGCCAATACCGCAGAAAATCTGCCCTATTCGATCCCCTCGCCTGCCTTGACCAGCCAGTCGCGCAGCGCCGTGAAATGCGGCTTGCGGAGATCGGTGGTGCGGCAGCAGAGGCTGTAGCCTGCCGGGCGGCGGATGAAGCCGAAGGGAGCCGTTAGGATATTGCGCGCCAGGTCGTCCTCGATCGAGGCGCGGGGCGCGAGTGCGACGCCGAGGCCGGAACGGGCAGCGCCGAGCGCCAGCAAGAGGTCTTCGAACTCCTGACGGCGGCCGAAGCTGACGGGGGGCGTGCCGCTTTCGGCGAACCACTCGTCCCAGAGCTTCGGCACACTGCGGCTGACAAGCATGGCCGCCGAGGACATGCCGGCGGGATCGGTGCCGAAAGTGGCGGCAAGCTGAGGAGCGGCCACCGGGCCGAACTCGTCTTCCATGAAGCGGATCGCGTCGACACCGGCCGAGGGGCGGTATTCGCCACCCATGATGACGGCATCGAGTTCCGGGTGCTGCAACAGCGGCTCGGCCACCGCCATCGGCACGATATCGATCTCGCTATCGCCAAGCGCCCGCTGCAGGCTGCGGATGCGCGGCATCAGCCACCAGATGCCGAAGGCAGAGGGAACGCCGAGGCGCAGCTTGCGGCTGTCGTCTTTCTGGAGGTCGCCGGCGGCATGCTGCAGCAAGGAGAAAGCGGCCGTCGCCGCTTCCGCAAAGGCCTTGGCCCGGTCAGTCGGCACGAGGCGTCGGCCCTCACGGGTGAAGAGCTTCTCGCCGAAGTAATTCTCCAGTGCCGCGATCTGCAGGCGCACCGCGCCGCGCACGACGCCGAGCTCCTGGGCAGCCCGCAGAACACTACCCTGGCGGCAGACGGCTTCGAAAGCTCTGATTGCATTGAGTGGCGGAAGGCGCATGGCGGTCATCAACAGGAAACGATACCCCCAGATTGATATGGGCATTGAACGAAAGGCAAGAAGGCCCCATATTGAACACCTGTGCAAAGACGGAAACGGAACAGGATTTGACGGAATTGCGACCCGCCGCGGCGTGATATTTCCGTATTAAAAACCAAAGCCGCGTTATGCACCGTTAAATGGCGCATGGATCGCGCAAGCTTTCCAGCACATGCTAATATTAGTGATTCCTTGGAACGACTCAAAAGGTGACCCGACCGTTGACGCTTCTCGCCCGTTTAGCCTCTGATGTGCAGCTGATGTTCCGGCGCCCGCCGCGACAGCAGTATGCAGCGCTCTGCTACCGGGTGAAGAAGAAGGGCAACGAGGTCGAGGTTCTCCTGATGACGAGCCGCGATACCGGCCGCTGGGTAATCCCCAAGGGCTGGCCGATGAACGGCAAGTGTTCCTATGAGGTCGCCGCCCGCGAGGCCTACGAGGAAGCGGGCGTGCGCGGCGCCGTCGAGCACGAGACGCTCGGCGCCTACAGCTATCCGAAGGTCCTGAAAGACGGGCTGAAGGTGACCTGCAAGGTGCAGGTCTACGCTCTCGAGGTCACCGATCTCGCCAAGAACTTCAAGGAAAAGGGCGAACGCACGATCGAGTGGGTTTCCTGCGACGAGGCCTGCAAGCGGGTTCGCGAGCCGGAGCTTCGCGATCTCTTCCTGCAGTTCAAGCGCCGTATCAACGAACATCTTCAGGCAAGCCGCGCCAAGCAGATTCCGGCTGAATGATTCCTGCCATCTTGCGCTGTTAGGAATGACAGCGTTAAAGCGGGATTCTTTCCAGGAAAGAGAATGGCCGAGAAGACACCCGTCCTTACAAAACGAACGCTCGACAAGGACCTCGACAAATATAGCCATGTCGAGGATGCCTCGAAGTTCGTCGCGCGAAAACTGATCGCACCCGGCATCGGCCTGGTGTTCCTCGGTCTCGCGATGCTGTTTGCAGGCGTCTACGTCTTCGACCGGCCGGGCGCCGTTCTCGTCATCGCCGCTGCCGCATTTGCGGCCTATATGGCCATGAATATCGGCGCGAACGACGTGACCAACAATGTCGGCGCTGCCGTCGGCGCGCGTGCGATGACGATGGCGCAGGCGCTGGTGATCGCCGCGATCTTCGAAGTGCTGGGGGCGACGATCGCCGGTGGCGAAGTGGTGAAGACCATTTCCTCCAGCATCGTCGATGCCGTGAGCGTTCCCGAGGGACTGCTGGCCTGGATCATGATGGCGGCGCTGATGGCTGCCGCTCTCTGGATCAATCTCGCGACATGGCTGAATGCGCCTGTTTCCACCACGCACGCGATCGTCGGCGCCGTGATCGGCGCGGGCATTGCTGCTGTCGGGCCGGAGCCGGTGAACTGGCGGGTGATGGTGGAGATCTCGTCGAGTTGGGTAACGTCGCCGCTGATCGGCGGGGTAATCGCCGCCGGGCTGCTGTTTCTCGTCAAGACATTCGTCATCTACCGCGATGACAAGATTGCAGCCGCCAGGCGCTGGGTCCCGGTGCTGATCGCGATCATGACTGGTGGCTTTACCGCCTACATGATCCTGCAGCTGACGACACCCGATCGCTTCCCGGCCATGACGGTCCTCGCTTACGGCCTGGCGGCGACGGTGGTCTCCTGGCTGATCGCCCGCCCGATCGTCCGGCGTCAGGCGGAGGGGCTCGAGAACCGCAACAGTTCGCTGCGCATCCTCTTCAAATATCCGCTGATCGGCTCGGCCGCCCTGCTCTCCTTCGCCCACGGCGCCAACGATGTCTCGAATGCCGTCGGGCCGCTGTCGGCGATCGTCCGCTCGACGACGGTTCTGCCCGTGCATGGCGACATCGCGCCGCCGCTCTGGGTCATGCTGATCGGTGCCTTCGGCATTTCGATCGGTCTGCTGCTCTTCGGGCCGCGCCTGATCCGCCTCGTCGGCGAGCAGATTACCAAGCTCAATCCGATGCGCGCCTATTGCGTGGCGCTGTCGACGGCCTTCACCGTCATCGTCGCCTCATGGTTCGGGCTGCCGGTCAGCACGACGCATATCGCCGTCGGCTCCGTCTTCGGCGTCGGCTTCTTCCGCGAATGGTACACCCGCAACTCGAAGCGCCGCATCGCCTATATGCGCCACAAGGCCGAGAGCTGGGCGATCGACGAACCTGTTGATCCGAACGTGCATGAAACCCGCCGCCGTTATCTGGTGCGCCGCTCGCATTTCATGACGATCATCGCCGCCTGGGTGATCACCGTGCCGGCATCCGGCGCGCTTGCGGCGCTTCTCTATTGGGTTATGTTCGCCCTCTTCGTTTGACCGGGAAAGATCGAATGCGCGCCAATTTCCGCATGCAGCGGCTGTTCATCGATGCACAGCTTTCGGCCAATACAGCCGTCGAAGCCGATTCCGACCAGTATAATTACCTGGCCAACGTGCTGCGCATGAGCGACGGCGCGGAGATCCTGGTTTTCAACGGCCGGGATGGCGAATGGAAAGCCACGCTCGCCTTTCCGACCCGTAAGCGCATTCTGCTGACACCGGTCGAACAGACGCGGCCGCAGCCTGCCCCCTCGGACCTTCACTATCTCTTCGCGCCGCTGAAAGTCGGGCGGCTCGATTATCTGGTGCAGAAGGCGGTGGAGATGGGTGCCGGTCTTCTGCAGCCGGTCATGACCCAGCATGTACAGGGCAAGATCACCAATCTCGACAAGCTGAAGGCGAACGTCATCGAGGCGGCCGAGCAGTGCGGCATTCTCGGCATTCCCGATGTTGCCGAACCGGTGAAGCTTTTCGATCTCCTGGACGGCTGGTCCAGCGATCGGCGGATCATCTATTGCGACGAGGGCGATGCCGGGCAGAACCCGCTGCCGCTGCTTTCCGCGATTGGCGAGAAAAAGCTCGCGCTTCTGGTCGGCCCGGAAGGCGGCTTTTCGGAAGAAGAGCGCGCCCGGCTGCGCAGCCTCGATTTCGTCACCGCCATCCCGCTCGGCCCGAGAATCCTGCGTGCAGATACGGCTGCGGTTGCTGCGATGGCCGTAATCCAGGCGGCGATCGGCGACTGGAATTAACCTTCGCCATATCCACTCAAGAAACAGCATGCTATTTTTTTGAACCGGCGTTGAAAGAATTTCACTTGCAACATACCTGAGAGCGGTCCTAATCACCCTTCCAATTGCCGCGCCCCACAAGGCGTTCCCCCAGAATACAGGTTAGATTTGCATGGCTCGCGACACCACCGACCAGACCCCGCTCTCTTCGGTTCAGGAGCTGACCGATTATCTCGCTGCGGGGAACAAGCCGGCCGAGAAATTCCGCATCGGCACCGAGCATGAGAAGTTCGCCTTCTTCCGCGCCGACAACAGCCCCGTTCCCTATGCCGGCGACGCCAGCATTTCCGCGCTCCTGAAGGGGCTGCAGGAGCGTTCCGGCTGGGAGCCGATCATGGACGGCGAGAATATCATCGGCCTTGGCGAGCAGCATGGCATGGGCGCGATCTCCATCGAGCCGGGCGGCCAGTTCGAGCTGTCGGGCGCGCCGCTCGAGACGATCCACGAGACCTGCAAGGAATCCAACCAGCACCTCGCCGTTCTGCGCGAGATCGCCGAGCCGATGGGCATCCGCTTCCTCGGCATCGGCGGCAGCCCGAAATGGACGCTGGCGGAAACGCCGCGCATGCCGAAATCCCGCTACGACATCATGACCCGCTACATGCCGAAGGTCGGCTCCAAGGGGCTGGACATGATGTACCGCACCTGCACGATCCAGGTGAACCTCGACTTCTCCTCGGAAGCCGACATGCGCAAGAAGATGCGCGTCTCGATGAAGCTGCAGTCGCTGGCGACCGCGCTCTTTGCCTCCTCGCCCTTTACCGAAGGCAAGCCGAACGGCCTGCTCTCCTGGCGCGGCGACATCTGGACCGATACCGACAACCGCCGCTCCGGACCGCTCGACTTCAGCTTCCGCGACGATTTCGGCTTCAAGGACTATGCCGAATGGGCGCTCGACGTGCCGATGTACTTCATCGTGCGCGACGGCCGCTACAAGGACTGTACCCACGTCACCTTCCGCCAGTTCATGAACGGCGCGCTGAAGAGCGAGATCAAGGACTGGGAACCGACGATGGGCGACTGGACCAACCATCTCTCGACGCTCTTCCCGGACGTTCGCCTGAAGCGCTTCCTCGAAATGCGCGGCGCCGATGGCGGTCCGTGGCGCCGCATCTGCGCCCTGCCCGCCTTCTGGGTCGGCCTGCTCTATGATGAAGCCGCGCTCGAGGCTGCCGACCAGTTCACCAAGGACTGGAGCTTCGACGAGGTCGTCGCGCTGCGCAATGCCGTGCCGGCCGAGGGCCTGAAGGCCGATTTCCGCGGTCATCAGCTGTTCGACACGGCAAAGGACGTGCTCGCCATTTCCAAGGCGGGTCTCAAGTCGCGCAACCGGCTGAACAAGGAAGGCCAGGACGAGACGATCTTCCTGTCGCCGCTCGACGAAGTCATGGCCAAGAAGGCGACGCTTGCAGAAGATCTGCTTGCCCGCTTCAACGGTCGCTGGAACGGCTCCGTCGAACCTGTCTTCGAAGAATATCAGTACTAAAAGCCGTTTGCGCATTCCCATTTCCGTTTATAGTAGCGATTCAAACGCACTAGAGAGCGGAAGGACTGCCCATGCTGCCACTCTTCGACATGATGATGCAGGCGCAGAATGGCGCGGCGATGGATGCCATCGCCAAGCAGTTCAACCTCGCGCAGGAACAGGCGACCAAGGCGATGGCGGCGCTGATGCCCGCCTTCTCCGCCGGGCTGAAGCGCAGCACCGCCAATCCCTATGACTTCATGGGGCTGATGCAATCGGTGGCATCCGGCAATTACGGCAAGTATTTCGAGGATATGAGCAAGGCCTTCACGCCGCAGGGCATCAATGACGGCAATAATATCCTGTCCCAGCTCTTCGGCTCCAAGGAAGTCTCCCGCGCCGTTGCCGCGCAGGCCGCCCAGATGACCGGCATCGGCCAGGAAATCTACAAGCAGATGCTGCCCGTCATGGCCGGCACGCTGATGGGCGGGCTGTTCAAGCAGTCGACCGGGCAGATGTCGTCGCCGGTCAATCCCTTCGTCAACACGGCGATGGGCGAAACCATCCAGGCCTGGCTCGAAAGCACCGGCTTTGCGCCGAAGCAGAAGGCCGCGCCCGAGCCCAGCATCTTCGACAATCCCTTCACGCAGGCCATGCAGCTGATGTTCAGCGTGCCGAAGCCCGAGCCGGAAAAGACGGCGGCCAACCCGTTCCTCGACAATCCCTTCGCCAAGGCCTTCCAGGAAATGATGGCCGGCATGAGCCAGCCGCAGCAGGCCGCCAAGGCCCCGGAGCCACCTAAGGAAGAGGTCAAAGAGCCGTCCGAAAGTTACATGGACATGCTCAACACCATGTTCGACAGCGGCCTCGAAGTGCAGAAGAGTTATCAGAAGAGCCTGGAAACCATCTTCGACGCCTATCGTCCGAAGAGCCCGCCCTCCGCCAAGCCATAAAAAAACCCGGAGACGGCTGGGAAAGCCGGTCACCGGGTTAAGAGGCAGGGCTATTGGCTATCACCCTGCGGGGAAACGGTCCGCTCCTAGTCTATGTAGGAGCGGAAGATCGACAGGCGCCAGCGGCGGCGGGCCGAGGTCGTCAGGTGGGCCGACGGATCCTCGAAGAACGACGACGTCAGAAGGGCGGCGGCGATATCGGCGCGGGTGAGGCCGATATCCCTCAACTGATAATCGTCCAGTTCATGGAGACCGTTGATCGCTCTGCGATTGCGGTAGGCGCGAAAGAGAGCGGCCAGCGGAGCCATGATGCCCACGAGACGTGTGGACGTTGCCGGCTGCTTGGCACAGTCGAGTTCTAAAGTCTGGTCAATCATGCGCATCGAACTCTCCTTTCTTTCGGGCGCAACGATCCACCCGTCCCGCGAGGTCGAGCGGGACGGTGTGTGGATCGAAACTCAAGTCGGACAGAGCGGTCTCTGTCCTTCACTTTGCTTGATTTGCAGCCAGAAGATGCCAAAGCCCTATTGATCAGTCCAACGAATGTTTCTAATGGTTATTATCAGAGATCGTTATAGGTGAGCCCATGTCTGCGCCTCTTGATATTGACCAGTTGCAGACTTTCATCGCCATCGTCGACTCCGGCAGCTTCACCAAGGCCGCCGATCGCGTCTACAAGACGCAGTCTGCCGTCTCGATGCAGATGCGGCGTCTGGAAGAGCGGATCGGCAAGCAGCTTTTCATCAAGGACGGTCGCGGCAACCGCCTGACGGTCGAGGGCGAGAAGCTCCTGAACTACGCGCGCCGCATCATCCGCCTGAACAACGAAGCGATCGCGGCCTTCGACGACAACCGTCTCGAGGGCACGCTGCGCATCGGCACGCCCGACGACTATGCCGACCGCTACATGCCGGAGATCATCGGCCGCTTTGCCAAGACGCATCCGAATGTCGAGCTCTACATCGTCTGCGAACCCTCGGTGGATCTCGCCGAGCGGATGCACAAGGGCGAGCTCGATATCGCGCTGGTGACGCATAACCCGCGCGAGCGCATGTCGGATGTGGTCAGAACCGAGCCGCTCTGCTGGGTGGGCTCTGCCAACCATCCGATCCGCGACGATGCGCCGGTTCCGCTTGCTGTCGGCCGCCGTGATTGCCAGTGGCGCCAGCTTGCCTGCTCGGCGCTCGATGCCGTCGGCCGCGAGCATCAGATCCTGTTCACCAGCTGGTCCTGCACCGTGGTTGCGGCCGCCGTGCTTGCCGGCATGGCCGTCTCCGTCATGCCGGAATCGGCGCTACGCACGGGCATGAAGGTGCTGAGCCAGGCAGACGGCTTCCCCGCCCTGCCCCCGGTGCAGATCGGCATCATGAAGCGTCCCGGCGTTTCGATCTCGCTGATGAATGCGATCACGGCGCATATCACCGCCTGCCTCGACAACATCACGCCTGCCGTCGTCGACGACAATCTCGAGGCCGATGTGAAGAGTGCTTACGCGCGGAACTTCCCGCGCCTGAAGGCCGCCAACATGGTGCCGAGCTGGTAAGCCTCAGCTTAGCTCTACGAACAGGCAAGCGCGGATGACGCGCTTCCATTCTCCCAGCATGCGCTCGGCGAGCGCTTCCTCGCTCTTGACCGCGAGGCGGATCGAGGCGCCGATCAGGTGGCTGAAGAGATAGGTGCGCGCCTGCATGTCGATCTCATCCAGTTCGGGCGCGACGCGCCTGACGGCATCGAGAAAGATATCGGCGACGCGGTTGCTGTGTTCGATATTGAGGCGCAGCAGATCCTGGTCGGTTTCGGTGCCCATCCAGACACCGAGATAGGTCGGGTTGTTGCGATAGGCATGGTAATACCAGTCGATCATTCCCTCGATCAGGGTCAGCGACTCCTCGAGCGACTGGACGCCGGCAAACATCTTCGCGGTTTTGGCCTGCACCTCGCTCGCATGACGATCGAAGAGCGCTTTGACGATCGCCGCCTTTTCCGGGAAATACTGGTAGACCGAGCCGATCGGCACCTTGGCGGCGACCGCAAGCTCGGTCATGCGCATGGCGCTGACGCCCTTTTCGGCGATGATCTCGGCAGCGGCTGACAGGATGAGATCGAAACGCTGAATGCTGCGTTCCTGCTTGGGCTTTCGGCGAAGGCCGATGCGATCCACACTGTCTACGCTCATTTCACCCCCGCATTTTTATGAATGAGCGGCGGTGTCTGTTTCAAACCGGCGCATGCGAGCGATATGGCATGCAGCCCTTCATGCGCCGTAAATGGAAAGCATCGCATTTTAACGAACTGTCAAACTCCACAAAAATCGGGGCGCGCGGCCCCGATTTTCCATGTTTATCCCTGTGGATTTCCAGTCGATCGCAAGATTAGGCGAGGTTCTTCTTCAGGAATTCGACCGTACGACTCCAGGCCAGATCAGCGGCCTTCTTGTCATATCGCGCCGAGGACGTATCGTTGTTGAACGCGTGATTGACGCCGTCATAGACGAAGATCTGGAAATTCTTGCCGTTCGCCTCAAGCGCCTTCTTGTAGTCGTCGATGCCGGCATTGATGCGATCGTCGAGGCCGGCATAGTGCAGCATCAGTGCCGCCTTGATGGCGGGCACCTGATCGGCTTTCGGCTGGGCGCCGTAATAGGCGACACCGGCCTTGAGCTCCGGTGACTTGGTAGCGAAGTTGTTGACGGTGCCGCCGCCCCAGCAGAAGCCGATGGCGCCGACATTGCCGTTGGCGTCGGGCAGGCCCTGCAGATATTTGAGGCTGGCTTCGGCATTGGCCGCAGTGGCGGTTGCATCCAGCTTGCCGAACATCTCGCGGGCCTGATCCTCATTTTCCGGCGTGCCGCCGAGCGGCGAGAGGAAATCCGGGGCGAGCGCGATGAAGCCTTCCAGCGCCATGCGGCGGGCGACGTCGCGGATATGCGGATTGAGGCCACGGTTCTCGTGAATGACGATGACGCTGCCGAGCTTGCCGGAGGCGGCTGTGGGCTGGACGAGATAGCCCTTCATTTCCCCGGCGCCGCCGGGATAGGTGACATCGGCGGCCTTCAGCCTGGCGTCATCGGCGGAGATAACTTCGGCGGCCGCCTTGTTGGCGGCCAGCATCGGAGCGATCACGGCTGCGGCCCCCGCCGAGCCTGCGAGCTTCGACAGCTTGTCCATGAAGCCGCGCCGATCCAGCGTCAGATGCGTGTATTCGTCATAGGCGTTGATCATCGCCTGGGTGATTTCCGGCTTGTCCATGTGGTTCTCCTCTTCCCTACCCGGGGCTTTGCCCGCTGAGGAAGATAGGTCACCGCACAGCGCGCGGAGAACACATGTGCGTTACCCGCTGAAGGCCATCCAGCCGACCAGCCATCCCCACATGCCGATCAGCACGACGAAGCCGGCAGCGAACAGCGGGCTGCGGATGCGCAGGCGGTTGCTGGTGACGTGGACATAGGCATGCGCATAGCGCAGCGCGACGAAGACCCAGGCGGCGACATCCGCCGGGATGTTGTCGGCTTCGGTGATATAGAGAAGGATGCAGCAGACATAGAAGGGGATCGGCAGCTCGAACTGGTTGGCGATGCAGTTCTTGACGAACAGGCTTTCCTGCGGCTCGACCCGGTTTTCGCGGTATTCGGATATCCTGACCTTGCCCTGCTTCACCATCTGGCGGCGGCGATAGCCGAGCAAACCGTAGAGGATGAAGACCAGCGCGACATGGGCGACGATGGGCCAGAACATCTCGAAACCGGTCATGTGGGCATTTCCTTTCCGCTTCTTCCAAATTTTTCAAAGCAGTAAAGGAAAACATCCGGTGTTGCCAGACGAATGCCCGCCGCGAAAGGCCGCAGCGGGCAAACGACGTCAGACCTGGGCGATGCCGCCATCGGCGAAGAGTTCCGCGCCGGTGACGAAGCTGGAATCGTCGGAGGCGAGGAAGAGTGCTGCGGCGGCGATCTCATCCGCATGACCGACGCGGCCCATCGGGACCTGCGAGCTCAGGTAGTCGAGCAGGCCCTGCTGTTCGGCCTTGCCGGGACCGGCAAGCTCGACGAGGCCGGTGGTTTCGGTCGGGCCTGGGCTCAGCGTGTTGATGCGGATGCCGCGGCCCTTCAGATCGAGGATCCAGTTGCGCGAGAAGTTGCGGATTGCGGCCTTCGAGGCGGCATAGACGCTGAAGGCCGCCGTGCCTGTCGAGCCTGCAGTCGAGCCGGTGAGGATGACCGAGGATCCGTTGGCGAGCAGCGGCAGCGCCTTCTGCACGGTAAACAGCACGCCCTTCACGTTGCGGCCGAAGGTATCATCATACTGCTCCTCGGTGATCTCGCCGATTGGCGCGAAGGAACCGCCACCAGCATTGACGAAGAGTACGTCGATGCGGCCGGCCTTTTCCTTCACCTCGGCATAGAGGCGGTCGAGGTCGGCGAGCTTCGAGGAATCGGCCTGGATGCCGGCGACATCGCCGCCGATCTCGGCAACGGCCTTCTCCAGAACATCGGCGCGGCGGCCGGTGATGAAGAGGCGCGCGCCTTCCGCGGCAAACCGCTTGGCGGTGGCAAGGCCGATGCCCGAGGTGGCGCCGGTGATGACTGCGATCTTTCCATTCAGTCTCTGTGTCATGGTGTGTCGTCTCCTTTGTGCGACTGAACAGAAGATATGGACGGCAAGATCGTTTCGGAATAGAAAGAAAAGCAATCCATCATTGCAGAAATGAAACGATGAAACTGCCAGACTTTGAAGGCTTTGCGATGTTCGCCAAGGTGGCCGAGGAGCGCTCCTTTGCGCGGGCCGCCAAGGCGCTCGGCGTCTCCACGGCGACAGTGTCGCGCGGCGTCAGCCGGCTGGAGGAGCGGCTGGGAGCGCGGCTCTTCAACCGGACATCGCGGCAGCTGTCGCTGACCGAATTCGGCTCGCGCCTTGCCGACCGGGCGTCGCGGATCTTCTCCGAGGCAGAGGAGATCGAGAATGCGGCGCGCGAGCTCTCGAGCCGCCCGCGCGGGCTGATCCGGCTGGCGGCGCCGATGTCCTTCGGCGTGCGCTGGCTGGCGCCGATCCTGCCGGATTTCTTCGAGCAATATCCCGATATCAGCATCGATCTGCATATGAGCGATGCGAGCACGGATCTCGTCGGCGAAGGCTTCGATGCGGCGCTGCGGATTGCCGTGCTTCCGGATTCCTCGCTGGTGGCGCGGCGGCTGGCGCCGGTTGCGCCCTTCATCGTCGCCGCACCCTCCTATCTCGAGAGATACGGCTGCCCGCAGCATCCGCGCGATCTCGAGGCGCATCATCTGATGGGCTATGCCTATCGTCCGCGCCAGGACATCTGGCGGCTGAAGA
This sequence comes from Rhizobium sp. FG96, assembly GCF_057808655.1. NCBI lineage: Bacteria > Pseudomonadati > Pseudomonadota > Alphaproteobacteria > Hyphomicrobiales > Rhizobiaceae > Rhizobium > Rhizobium sp. FG96. The sequence goes on from NZ_JBMDIL010000001.1 coordinate 626,138, forward strand.
GCCGGGAGGGAGAAGAGATTTCCATCACCCCGAACGGGCCGTTGCGGGCGACGAATTCCGAAGCGCTCATTCCGATGGCGCTGCGCGGTCTCGGCATCTGCGAGCTTCCCGAGTTCATGGTGAGCGAATATCTGGCGGACGGGCGGTTGAAGGCGATCCTGACCGACTGGACGCTGCCGAGCGGCGCGCTCTATTTCGTCACGCCCTCGGCGCGGTCGCGGCCGGCAAAGATCGAGGTGCTGGCGGAATTTTGTGCGGCGCGGCTGACAAACCCGCCCTGGCGCTGGCCGCGCTGACTACTCCGCCTTCGGGCCGATGCGGATCAGCACGAAGCGGACGATGGCGATCAGCGTGACGGCGAGTGCCGCGAATTTGAGCTTGGTGAGCCAGGGAAGTGCTGCTGCGGCGATGGCGGCCGATGCGCTGTCGCTGAAGGCCGTCAGGCTTGCGAAACTCTCGCCGTAGTCGGCAAGCGCATAGAGGATCGGCAAGGCGCAGACAGCCTTGACCAGGGCCGGATGAACCGGACGGCCGAAATAGCGGCTGCCGGTGTCGAGCTTGAGGATGACGGTGAGGAGCAGCATCGCGAGCAACGCCGGAAGCACCAGTTCCGGGCCGAGATACATGGCGCGGAGCATATCGTGCGCCACCGGATTGCCGTTGAGCAGAACCTGCATGGCGGCAACGGTCGCCTCGTCATAACCCGCGACATAGGTGTCGAGCATGGCGCGGCCGGTTTCGTGCTCAAACGGCAGCACGAAACCGAAGACAGCCCAGCCGAAGGCGGCAAGGCTGAGGATGGCGAGCAGCCAGATGATCCAGGCGGGTATCCGGCTGCCTGCTTCCATGATCAGACGCCGGAACCCGGATAATTCGGGCTTTCGCGGGTGATCGTCACGTCATGCGGATGGCTTTCGCGAAGACCGGCGCCGGAGATGCGCACGAAGGTGGCGCGCTCCTGGAACTCCTTGATGTCCTTGCCGCCGACATAGCCCATGGCAGCCTTCAGGCCACCGGCGAGCTGGTGGACGACGCCGGAAACCGGACCCTTGTAGGGAACCTGTCCTTCGATACCCTCAGGAACGAGCTTCAGCGTGTCGCGTACTTCGGCCTGGAAGTAACGGTCTGCCGAGCCGCGCGCCATGGCGCCGACGGAACCCATGCCGCGATAGGCTTTGAACGAACGGCCCTGGTAGAGATAGACTTCGCCCGGGCTTTCATCGGTACCTGCAAGCAGCGAGCCGATCATGACGGCGGAGGCGCCGGAGGCAATCGCCTTGGCAACGTCGCCGGAGAACTTGATGCCGCCATCGGCGATAACCGGGATGTTCTGCGCCTGCGCGGCTTCGACGGCCAGCATGATCGCCGCGAGCTGCGGAACGCCAACGCCGGCAACGACGCGCGTGGTGCAGATCGAGCCCGGGCCGATACCGACCTTGACGGCGTCCGCACCGGCATCGATCAGCGCCTTGGTGCCTTCCGATGTCGCGACGTTACCCGCCATGACGCGGACGGAATTGGAGAGCTTCTTGACGCGGCCGACGGCTTCCAGAACACGGGCCGAGTGGCCGTGGGCGGTATCGACGACCAGCAGGTCGACGCCGGCATCGATCAGGCGCTCGGCGCGCTCGAAACCATCTTCACCAACGCCAACGGCAGCGGCAGCACGAAGACGGCCCTGTGCATCCTTGGCGGCGTTCGGGTTGAGCTGTGCCTTTTCGATGTCCTTGACGGTGATCAGACCGACGCAGCGGCCTTCGCCGTCGACGACCAGTAGCTTCTCGATGCGGTGTGCGTGCAGCAGGCGCTTGGCTTCCTGCTGATCGACGCTTTCCTTGACCGTCACGAGGTTCTCGCGGGTCATCAGTTCGTAGATCTTCTGTGAGGGGTCGGAGGCGAAGCGGACGTCGCGGTTGGTGAGGATGCCAACAAGGCGGCCGGACTTTTCGACAACCGGGATGCCGGAGATCGAGTACATCTTCATCAACGCCAGCGCATCGGCCAGCGTCGCATCGGGGCCGATCGTCACCGGATTGACGACCATGCCGCTTTCGAACTTCTTGACCTGGCGGACCTGCTCGGCCTGCTCGGCCGGGGTCAGGTTCTTGTGGATGACGCCGAGACCGCCGGCCTGGGCCATGGCGATTGCCAGGCGGGCTTCGGTGACCGTATCCATGGCGGCGGAGATGATCGGGATGTTGAGTTCGAAGTCGGGAGCGAGGCGGGTGGCAACGCTGGTCTGGCCCGGCAGAACCTCGGAATGACCGGGCTGCAGCAGCACGTCATCGAAGGTGAGTGCGTCCAGTCCGGTTGGCGTTTCAATGATGCGAGCCATGGCCAATTTCCTTCAATTAAGAAAAAATGCGACCCCACCCGGAACGAATCGTCCGCACCGGCGGTGTGCAAGGGTTGCTTTGGAAGTTGGCGAGGGCTGGTAACACGTCTATGACAGGATGGGAATAGCAAAACGCGAATGCCAGCCGCGCGTCCAGGGAATAGGACGGAACGGCCTATTCTGACGTCCTGCAGCCTTGTTTGGCGCACCCGGCTTTCCCATGTCTCCACGGGCTGGACTGCATTTTCTTCAAGACGTCATACTTCCACCCTTCAAAGGAGCCTGCACGCCGTGAACCCCACCTGCACCTGCACATCGTCAGATACGTTCGTCTTCCTGCGCGCCTGGCTGCGCAATCCGCTGCGGGTTGCCTCCGCCATTCCCTCGGGACGCTCGCTCGGCCAGCTGATCACCCAGGAGATCGATCCGGCATGCGGCCGGGTGATCGAGCTCGGACCCGGCACCGGCGTCTTCACCCGCGCCCTCATCGGCCGCGGCGTTGCCGAGAGCGATCTGGTGCTGATCGAGAAAGGCCGGGAATTTACCGGCATGCTGGCAGAGCGGTTTCCGCAGGCAGCGATCGTGGAAAGCGATGCGGCGAAGATCGGCCAACTCGAGCTTGGCGGTCCGGCAGGCGCCGTCATCAGCGGGCTGCCGCTTCTCTCGATGCCGCCGCGCCAGGTGATGAGCATTCTTGCCGGCGCTTTCAGGCATCTCGGCAATCAGGGCAAATTCTACCAGTTCACCTACGGGCCGCGCTGCCCGGTGCCGCGGCCGATCCTCGACCGGCTGGGCCTGAAGGCTGTGCTCGTCGGGCGAACGATCCAGAACTTTCCGCCGGCTGCGGTCTACCGCATCTCCCGGCGCAATCCCCTCGCCTTCTGGCAGCGCAACGCGGATTGAGGCGGGCGGGAGCGGTGAGAGCCGCTCCCGCTTTCGTCATCAGATATCGAACTGATAGCTCTTCGGCACGAAGCGGTAGCCCGCGCCCTGCTTCTCGACGAAACCGACGGCCGGGAACGGCATGTGATAGCCGAGGAAGGCGATCTTGTCGGTGGCGATCAGGTCGAACACCTTCTTACGAGATGCTGCGGCTTCCGCCTTGTTCATGTCGAAGCGCACCTCCCATTCGGGATGCAGCAGCGACAGGATGTAGTGGTTTGCGGTATCGCCGGTGAAGACCATCTGCTTGTTGTCGGACTGGGCGTGGAAGACCATGTGGCCGGGCGTGTGACCGGGCGCCAGCATGGCGGTGATGCCGCTGACGACGGAATCGCCTTCCTTGATGAAGGTAGTCTTTTCGGCAAAGGGAACGACATTGGCGAGAACCGCCTTGTGGCCGCCTTCGGCCGGCGTGCCTTCGCGGGCCTTGTCCGTCCAGAAATCGTATTCCGCCCGTCCTGCGACATAGCGGGCATTCTTGAAGGCGGGAGCACCGTTCTCCATCATGCCGCCGATATGGTCGCCGTGCATATGCGTGAGCGCCACGACGGTGACGTCATCGGCCGAGTAGCCGGCGGGCTTCAGGCCATCCTGCAGCTTGCCCATGCCGCGCTCGCGGGCGCCGGCGCCGAAGCCGGTATCGACGAGGATCACATCCGATCCGGTATCGATGATGGCGGGCGAATAGCTGTTCACGAACTTGTCGCCCGGCAGGAAATTGTCGGTCAGCAGCTTCTTGACCGTTTCCGGATCCTGATTGGTGCCGAAGGTCTCGAAGGGTTTTTCCAGCACGTTGCTGCCGTCGCGGATGGCGGTGATCTTGAACGAGCCGAGCTTGAATTGATTGATCTCTGGCAATGCCGTCGTCATCTTACCTGTATCTCCAGTCGCGGCCGCCTGGGCCGTCGTTCTTAAAATGGCCGGCGCTGCCAGCAGGCCAATGCCTGCGGCAAAAAGTGTGCGCCGCTTCATCCCCAATGAAACTGCCATATATGGATCCTCCGGCAATGTGCGATCTTTTCGCACCCATCCCTTGTGAATTCGCCGGGATTTCTAGCCCCGGCGGCGTAAGCATATGTCAATCTTGAAAGGAGAAGTTGCCGAACAAGCCGTCTCACGCAGACGTGAAGCAGATGTGTAAACTTCGGCGTTTCCGGGATTGGCAGAGACCTAGACCAGGACTAAACAGCACCGCCCCCAAGACCACCATTCAAGGCTTTCGCCTATGAACCGCATTGTTCCGCTGATCCTCGCCGTCGCTCTGTTCATGGAGCAGATGGACTCGACCGTCATCGCCACCGCCCTCCCAGCGATCGCCAATGACCTCCACGTCAACCCCATTACCCTGAAGCTGGCGCTGACATCCTACATGGTGTCGCTCGCCGTCTTTATTCCGATCAGCGGCTGGATGGCCGACAGGTTCGGCGCCAAGAACATCTTCCGCCTGGCGATCTGCGTTTTCGTCGTCGGCTCGATCTTCTGCGCCTTCTCTTCGAACCTCGTCGAATTCGTCTTCGCCCGCTTCCTGCAGGGCATGGGCGGCTCGATGATGACGCCTGTCGGGCGCCTCGTTCTCGTCAGGACGACGCAGCGAAGCGATCTCGTCTCGGCCATGGCGCTGCTGACCATCCCGGCGCTGGTGGGGCCTCTTGCCGGGCCGCCGCTCGGCGGCTTCATCACCACCTATTTCAGCTGGCACTGGATCTTCCTGATCAACGTGCCGGTCGGCGTTGTCGGCGTTTGGCTGGCGACGATCTTCCTGCCGCATGTGGAGGCGACGAGGCCACCGAAACTCGATTTCATAGGCTTCATCCTGACTTCGGTTTCGGCCGCCGGCGTGGTCTTCGGCCTGTCGGTCGTCAGCCTGCCGGCATTGCCGCCGATCATCGGTATTGCCGCCACTGTCATCGGCCTCATCTGCGGCTGGCTCTACGTCCGCCATGCCAAGAGCCATCCGGCGCCAATCCTCAATCTCGATCTCTTCAAGAACGCGACGTTCCGCGCCTCGACGACGGGTGGCACGCTGTTTCGCATCTGCGTCGGCGCCATGCCGTTCCTGACGCCGCTGATGCTGCAGCTCGGCTTCGGCCTGACGCCGTTCCAGTCCGGTCTCATCACCTTCTCGGGCGCGATCGGCGCGATCACCACCAAGTTCATGGCGCGGCGCGTCTTTGCCGCCGTCGGCTTCCGCTCGACGCTGCTGACCGCTGCCTGCGTGACCACCGTCGTCACCGCCGCTACCGGCTTCTTCACGCCCGAGACCCCGCATCTGGCGATCGTCATGATCCTGCTGATCGGCGGCTTCTCGCGCTCCTTCATCTTCACCGGCATCAATGCGCTGGCTTTCGCCGACATCAAGGATTCGGAAGCCAGCCAGGCGACCTCGATGAGCTCGGTGCTGCAGCAGATCAGCCTGGCGCTCGGCGTTTCCGTCGCCGCCATGATCCTGGAGACCTGCATCTATTTCCGCGGCGAGGCGCTGCAGGTGGCGGATTTCCATATGGCCTTCTACGTGATCGCCGCGCTGACGATCATCGCCATGATCCCGTTCATCCGCATGGACAAGAATGCGGGCGCGCTGGTCTCCGGCCATCGCGGCAAGCGCGTGGCGCCTGCCGTCATGGAAGCCGAGCAGCCGGCGGTGAAATAGCTCACTCCGGCTGTTCGCAGACGGCGCTCAGCTTGTTGCCGTCCTGATCGCGGACATAGGCGGCGTAGAAATCGGCATGGAACGGGCGAAGGCCCGGCTTGCCCTCGTCGACACCGCCGGCGGCGATCGCCGCGGCATAGAAGGCATCGACATCGGCCCTCGATGCCGCCGATAGCGCCACCATGGTGCCGTTGCCTGCCGAGCCACGGCGGCGGTTGAAGGGCGTGACGATCCACAGGCGGCAGCGGCTATCGCCATCCGCCGAATAGCCGATTTCTTCCTCCGAATAGCGTTGGCAGCGATAGCCGAGCAGCGGCAGCACGGCATCATAGAAACGCCGGGCCCGCTCGACGTCATTGGTTCCGAGGGTCACATAGAGAAGCATAGGTCGATGGCAGTCCTGTCTTGGGACTGTCATAATCGCCCGAGATCCCTGGAAAGATCAAGCTTCCGTAACGTCAGTTTGCGCCTGGCGGCCCTTGAAGCTCTTGGCGAGCAGGAACATCTCGACGGATTCCGCCCGCGAGGACGCCGGCTTGACGTGCACGACCTGCTTGAAATGCTGCTTCAGCATGGTCAGGAGCTCGCGTTCCGTGCCGCCCTGGAAGGTCTTGGCCAGGAAGTGGCCGCCCTCGCCCAGCACCTCGATCGCAAAATGCGCCGCGACCTCGCAGAGATGCATGGTGCGCAGGTGATCGGTGCGGTGATGGCCGGTCGTCGGCGCCGCCATGTCGGAAATGACGAGATCGGGCGTGCCGCCGACGGCTTCGATCAGCCTGGCAGGCGCTTCCGGATCGAGGAAGTCGAGCTGCAGGATCTTGACGCCGGGGAGCGGCGCCATTTCCAGGAAGTCGATCGCGGCGACGCGGATATCCTCGTCGGTGGAATCGGTCACCTTGGCGGCGATCTGCGACCAGCTGCCCGGGGCAGCGCCGAGATCGATGATGCGGCGCGCGCCCTTGAGGATGCCGTGCTTCTCGTCGATCTCCAGCAGCTTGAAGGCGGCGCGGGCGCGATAGCCTTCCAGCTGCGCGCGCTGCACATAGGGATCGTTGATATGGCGGTTCAGCCACTGGCGCGAGGACGCCTTCATCTTCTTGTTCTTGACGCGCTGGCCGAGCTTGCGGCCGGTGCGGTTGCCCGCGATGGGTGCCTTGGTCATTCTTCCCCTACCTTCCACGCTGGCCGCGGCGATTGCGATGGCGGCGCCAGACGCCGTCATCCGCCATCATGTCGGTCAGCAGGCCTTCTCTCAAGCCGCGATCGGCAACGCGCATGCGCGGGCTCGGCCAGCGGCGGCGGATCGCCTCCAGAATGGCGCAGCCCGCCAGAACCAGATCGGCCCGATCAGGCCCGATGCACGGATTGGCGGCGCGGCTTGCAAAATCCCATGAGAGCAGCTTTGCCTGCATGGCCGAAACTTCGTCATCCGACAGCCAGATGCCATCCACCTTGCGGCGATCGTAACGCGGCAGGTCGAGATGCACGCCGGCCAGCGTCGTGACCGTACCCGAAGTGCCGATCAGATGGAAATCGGTCGATTCCACCACCTCGATCTCCGGGCAGATGAAACTCGACAGCATGCCGGCCACTTCGGAGACCATGCCCTCAAAAACATCAGGCGTCACATCGCGCCCGCCATGCCGCTCCGAGAGCGTGACCACGCCGACGGGCAGCGAGGTCCAGTGGGTGATGTGATTGGCAAGCCGGCTGAAGCGGTTTTCGCCGATGCGGATGACGGCGATTTCCGACGAGCCGCCGCCGATATCGAAGAGCACGACCGAGCGCGTCTCGCGACCGACCAGCGACGAGCAGCCGGAGACGGCAAGGCGCGCTTCGGTTTCGCGGTCGATGATCTCGAGCTCAAGGCCGGTTTCGGCAACGACGCGCTTCAGGAAGTCTTCGCCGTTCGACGCCTGGCGGCAGGCTTCGGTGGCGATCAGCCGCATGCGGCGGATCTCGCGGTTCTTCAACTTGCCGGCGCAGACGCGCAGCGCATCGACGGCGCGGTCCATCGCCTCGTCGGAGAGACGGCCGCTCGCCGCCAGCCCCTCTCCAAGCCTGACAATGCGCGAAAAGGCATCGACGACGCGGAACTGGCCAGGACGGGTCGGCTGGGCGATCAGCAGGCGGCAATTGTTGGTGCCGAGATCGAGCGCGGCATAGAGCTCATCCGGCCAGGGATGTTCGTGGGCGTGATGTTCGCGCTCGGGAAGCCGCGGCGGACGCTGCAGCTCGTTGCCGCGCGGCTCGGCGGCACCATTGGCGCGCGCCGAAGCGGGTGTAGCAACTGCAGAGGGCTGGACGGCCGCCTTGCCCGGCGTCAGCGGACGGCCCTGCAGGCCGCGCTTGCCGCGATGCTTGCGCCGGTTGCGGCGCGAGGGATGCTCCGAATCACCAGCGCTCAGCGCTGCTGCTTCGGGCGCCTTTTGCGGATGATTGTGTGCGGGAGACCCGGAATCGGCCTGTCCTGCGGCATGACCACCACCACGGCGACGGCGCTTGCGTTTGCGGGACGGATTCCCTGCTGCGTTTTCCGTCGGGCGCGCAGCGTCTCCGGGGGTGCCGGAGGCGGTCTGCGAAGCGGCCTGGGGCGCGTTGCGGGATTGCCCGCCACGTTTCCCCTTGCGGCGCCGGGACTTTTTACCGTCCTTGCGTCCTGCCGCTGGCGCCCCGTCAAATTGCGGCTTGGCGCCGCCTTCGGGGTCTTCCACGTTCTTTTTCCACGCGCCGCGCAAGGCCTGACCGGTATGCTGCTGGCGCTCATTAGATTTTTGCGTTGCCGCAAGAATACCAGCGCATGCGAAAATCACCAAATTCTTTTTGAAATCAGTTTTAGAAGGCCCTGAAACGCCCCTTCCACAGCTCTCTCGATTTTTTTCAAAACAGGTATTTGCATTCCGCCGTCTTTTGGTTATAAGCCCCGCACGACAGCGAAGCGGCCGACAGCGCCGCTCCTGCTGGGGAATAGTTCAATGGTAGAACGACGGACTCTGACTCCGTTAATCTTGGTTCGAGTCCAGGTTCCCCAGCCAACATTTTTTCAGCATTTAAAATCAAATACTTATCCTGCCGTGCGTACCTCATTACGTACCATGGAATGTACCTCTAGCATCCAAAGATTTTCATTGCCGTGAGTGCTTGAGATGGCAAGCCAACGATCATTCTCGAATGCGAGACTTGATTACCACCCACTTATGGCAGACGGCATCAATTACCCCTCACATATGGAAGAACACGGCTGCGGCAATTACCCCAGCCTTTAGCACAGAGCCGCTTCGGTTGCTGTCTCTGGCCTTTCTTTGTCCGTGTCGATTACCACGCACTTAAGTAGAACCACGCGCTCACGCGACCCGATAGCCGGGAGTCGGTTCAACCGCTCACGTTCGTCTCAGCCTTAGCCTCGGTGATCAGATCGATTGCCGGGGTCTTTTTCTGCTGTGCTGGTGACGAGCGATCATAAAAAGAACCTATGACGAGAACGAAGATGCACGAACCCAACAGCACGACACCCTCCTCACCGACCCAAGACGCCGCCTGCGGCCTTCCCCATGATCTAAAGGCCCTGACGTTCGGCAAGGCACTGGACGCTCTCAGGCAGGCTCAAAAAGCTACTACCAAGCTCGATGACGAGCCAAACCGTCTCCCGCTTACACAGCTCGTCGAGCTGCCGAAGGTGTTCCAGATCAGAAGCGCCGAAGTGGACGATCGACATGTCAGCTGACCTTGCCCCCAAGTTTTATCCAGTTTTGAGTTCGCTCCAGCGGTTTTGGGTTGCTGTATTCGGGGCGGTAGCGGCGGGTTGCGGTGCGGAGCCATTCCGGCTGCGCAGCACCGCATCACGTCGCGGGTTGATTGTCTGAGCGAACTCGGCAGGTGTCATCCAGCCGAGTCCAGAGTGTGGTCGATGATCGTTGTAATCGCTGCGCCA